>CAMCRF010000003.1 GCA_945877235.1 Bordetella parapertussis | reverse complement strand
GGCTAGGCTGAGCTGGCACTCATGAAATGAGTGGTAGCGGGGGTAGGATTTGAACCTACGACCTTCGGGTTATGAGCCCGACGAGCTGCCAGACTGCTCCACCCCGCGTCGAAGACTGGAGAGTATACATGAATTTCTGTTCAGGCTGTGGTTATGCGGTGCAACGCGTGATTCCTGCCGATGACAATCGCCTGCGTGCTGTCTGCGCTCAGTGCAACACTGTGCATTACGAGAACCCGAAGATGGTGCTCGGGACCATTCCCACCTATGAGGGCCGGGTGTTGCTCTGTCGCCGGGCCATTGAACCGCGCCACGGGTTCTGGACGCTCCCAGCAGGCTTCATGGAGTTGGGCGAATCGACTGCGCAGGGCGCCATTCGCGAGACCATTGAGGAGGCCGGTGCAGACATCGCGCTTGGACGACTGTTTGCCGTCTTCGACATTCCTCACGTCGACCAGGTGCACCTGTTTTATTTGGCCGAGATGCGTACACAAGCACTCGACCCTGGTCCAGAAACACTCGAGGCTGCGCTGTTCACGGAGGCCGACATTCCTTGGGAAGCATTAGCCTTTCGCTCAGTCCAGATGGCGCTCACGCATTACTTCGAGGACAGACGCCTGGGCATCGAGCGCGTCCACGCTGAATCGATTACGCGTCTTGCACCCCAGGCGTGAGCCAACTCAGCACGCCACGCCTGGCCTGGGTAGAGCCTGACGGCAGCTTCCCGCCAAGTCACATGGCCTGGCCCGAGGAGAGCGGTGCCAATGGACTGATTGCGGCGAGCGATCAGATCACTGGGCCCATGCTGCTGCAGGCGTATCGACGGGGCATTTTCCCGTGGTCAGGTCCAGGCGAGCCTGTGCTCTGGTGGACACCGAGCCCACGCATGGTGCTGAGCGTGAGCAACTTCCGTCGGCACAAGTCCATGCGGCAGGCCATCCGAAAGGCCGCCCAAACCGGCCTTGAGCTGCGGCTGAACCATGATTTCGTGGCGGTCATGCGCGCCTGTGCACAGCCGCGAGAGGGGCAAGATGGCACCTGGATCACCGCAGCGATCATTCGAGCCTATGCCGGCCTTCACACCCTCGGATACGCCCACTCCATTAGCCTGCATCGCAGCGGGCAGATGATTGGTGGGCTCTACCTCGTCTCGATTGGGCACATGATTTTTGGCGAGAGCATGTTCAGCCACGAGGCAAACGCCTCAAAGCTCTGCCTGGACGCCCTGGTGCGACTGGCAGAAGCCCAGGACGCACCGTTCATTGACTGCCAGCAGCAAACCCAGCACTTGGCCCTTTATGGCGCCCGCCCCATCCCGCGAGCGACATTTGAATCCACAGTGCTTTCCAATGTGGACCTGCCTGCACTAGACTGGGGGGTGAAAACCCTGCCATGGCCAACCTTCGCGACCTCCCCTTAAGCCGTCTACAGTTCTACGTGACGGCCCCCTACCCCTGCAGCTACATCGAGGGGCGCAAGGCGCGCTCGCAGGTCGCCACGCCAAACCATCTCATTCAGTCTCGCGTTTACAGCGACCTGGTCCAGTTGGGCTTTCGTCGCAGTGGCGTTTTCTCATACCGGCCCTATTGCGACAACTGCAGAGCCTGTCAGCCCATTCGGGTTCCCGTCGCAGCATTCAACCCCAGCAAAACGCAGGTCCGTACCTGGCGCAAGCTCTCAGGGCGACTCCAGGCACAGGAAGTCCCCCTGATGTTCTCGGACGAGCACTACGCGCTGTATTTGCGCTACCAGAGCGGGCGGCACATGGGCGGCGGCATGGACCAAGACAGCCGCGATCAGTACGCGCAGTTTCTGCTCCAGAGCCAGGTTGACACCCGACTGATCACGTTCAGAGAGGCGGGACGGCTGGTCATGGTCTCGCTCATCGACAGACTGCAAAGTGGCCTCTCCGCGGTCTACACCTTTTTCGACCCTGACCTTTCTAAGGACTCACTCGGAACCTACGGTGTGCTCTGGCAAATCGCTGAATGTCAGAGACTCGGTCTGGACTATGTCTATCTGGGCTACTTCATTGAGGAGAGCCCGAAGATGTCATACAAGGCTCGCTTTCGGCCCGCTGAAGTGCTCTCTCAGGGCCAGTGGACAGCCGTAGAAGAACCCCGTGCATGACCCTTTTTGAGAGCAGTTACCGCTGGATTCGTCCTGCGCTCTTCGCCCTTTCGCCGGAGCGCGCACACGACCTGAGTCTGCAAGGTTTCCAACGACTCCATGAATCGCTTGGCTTTCTGCTGCCGAAGGCAATGCCCCTGCCCTATGCAACACCCATTCAAGTGGCTGGCCTCTCGTTTCCCAATCCCGTGGGTCTGGCCGCAGGCCTCGATAAGAATGCTGCCCACATCGACTCCCTGGCTCGATTTGGATTTGGCTTCATTGAGGTCGGCACGGTCACACCCAAGGCCCAACCCGGAAACCCGCAGCCACGCATGTTTCGGCTGCAAGAGCACCGGGCCATTATCAATCGCATGGGATTTAACAATCTTGGGCTCGAAACGTTCATTCAGAACGTCTCTCGGTCTGTGTGGGTACGCGAGAAGCGTGGCGTGCTCGGACTCAACATTGGAAAGAACGCCTCTACCCCCGTCGACCAGGCTGAAGACGACTACTGCACCGGCCTGCGCGGCGTTTACCCCTGGGCGGACTACGTCACCATCAACATCTCGTCTCCGAACACCAAGGGGCTGCGGGACTTACAAAATGAGGCGGCCCTGAATCGACTGCTTGGTGCCATTCGGCGAGAAGCGACTGGCCTCCAAAAGCAGCATCGTCGCCGGGTTCCGCTCTTTCTGAAGGTGGCACCTGATCTCGACGAAACCAGCATCGAGGCTATTTCCCAGGCTGTGGTTGCTCACGAGATTGAGGCTGTGATTGCGACGAACACCACACTCGACCGCAGCCACGTTGTGGGGCACCCACACGCCCAAGAAGCCGGTGGCCTCTCTGGTTCACCGGTGTTTGAGCGTTCGAATGAGGCCCTGCGCCTGCTGCGCGCTCACCTACCCCAAGCGGTGGCCCTCATCGGGGTTGGCGGCATCTTGTCCGCATCTGAGGGGTGCAGGAAGGTGCAACTGGGAGCAAGCCTGGTTCAGGTCTATAGCGGCCTGATTTACCAGGGGCCTCAGTTGGTCTCTGACCTGGTCGCCGCTCTGTCAGACTGCCAGCGCGCATAGCGCTGACTGAAGGTTCCACTCGCCGGCGCGGGCATGTCGCGCGTAGCGCTCCAGCCCTTCACCAGTGGCAGACTCCGAATCAGACCGCGACGATTCGACATCAATCGCAACACTCGACTTCCGATACGCGTCGTGAGTCTATACAGGGGTGGCCGCGCCGCAACGTACGACCAGACCGCAAGTCCTATGCGCTCTGTCCACGGCCGCAGGTGTCGCTCGAACTGACGCTCACGCAGCTTCCTAAGCAAATCAGGCAGCGGAATCTTGACCGGGCAGACCACATGGCACTCACCGCACAGCGTGGCCGCTTGCGGTAGGTCTAGCGTGTCCTCAAGGCCCCTATACGAGGGCGTGAGCACAGAGCCCATTGGCCCTGGGTACACCCAGCCATAGGCGTGCCCGCCAATCTTCTGATACACAGGGCAATGATTCATGCATGCCCCGCAGCGAATGCATCGGAGCATCTCTTGAAACTCACTCCCCAAGAGCGAGGACCGTCCTCCGTCGACCAGCACGAAGTAGAGATGATCGGGGCCATCGGGCTCCCCCTCAACGCGCGTGCCGGTGAGCAGAGAGATATAGTTCGAAATGGACTGTCCAGTAGCAGACCGGGTGAGCAATCGTGCAATGGTTGCGAAGTCCTCGAGGGTCGGTAATACCTTCTCAATGCCCGTTACCACCACATGGACCTTGGGCATGATGGTGCACATGCCCTCATTGCCCTCGTTGGTCACCAGCGCAACGGAACCGGTCTCGGCAATCACGAAATTCCCGCCGGTCACGCCCATGTCTGCGCGTAAAAACTTGGGCCGAAGCTGCTCTCGCGCCTCTCTTGTGAGCTGGGAAATATCGGAGAGAGGCGGCTTCTGATGCACCTTCGCGAAGAGCTCGGAGATCTCCTCCTTGTCTTTGTGAATGACCGGGGCAATGATGTGGCTTGGGGCCTCATTGTTGTTGATCTGGAGGATGTACTCACCTAGATCAGTTTCTACGGGCTCGACCCCAGCCGCTCTTAGGGCCTCGTTAAGCGCCATCTCCTCAGAGACCATGGACTTCGATTTGGTGACCGTCTTGGCCTCGTGACGACGAGCGATTTGCACCACCAGTTCGCTCGCCTCTGCGGCGGACTCAGCATAGAGCACCGTAGCACCCGTCGCAGTGGCATTCTTCTCAAAGAGCTCGAGGTAGAGATCGAGCCGCGATATTGCTCTGTCCCGGCGTTCAACCGCAGCGGACCGAGTGGCTTCAAAATCAATCTCTTGAATGGCAACGGAGCGGGCGGTGACAAACTTCTGGCTCAGCCGCTTCAGATTCTTCTGCAGCCTCACGTCGGCCAGCTTCTGACCAGCCCGAGCCTTGAAGTGCATCGATTGGACTTGCACGATAACGCTCCTATGAACCCTCGAGTTCGCCAGCGAGCACCTGCGCAATGTGCAAGACCTGCGTCTTGTCATCGCCAAGCCGTCTCAGGCGCCCCTCTAAATGCAACATGCAGCCCAGGTCGCCCAGCACAACCGCCTGAGCGCCCGTTGCCTGGACCTGACTGATCTTCTCATCTGCGATCGCAGAAGAGACCTCTCCGTACTTAAGGGAAAAAGTGCCTCCAAACCCACAACAGGCCCTGCTGTCTCGCATTTCTTCAATCTTGAGCCCTGGAATCATCTTGAGCAGGCGACGAGGCTGTTCCTGAATGCCCAGTTCCCGAAGACCACTGCAAGAATCGTGATAGGTGACGGTTCCTTGAGATCGACCAGGTACCTCATTAACCTTCATGACCTTCACCAAGAAATCGGTGAGCTCGTAGACGCGAGGTGCCAGATCGGCCATACGTCGACGCAAGGTTGGATCGTCGGAGAAGAGCTCCACGTAGTGCATCTTGATCATGCCAGCACACGAGCCCGATGGAATGACAACAAAGTCGTAAGGCTCGAGCAGGGCCAGAACGCGCTCTGCCAGCCGATGCGCTGAGGCCCGGTCTCCCGCATTGAATGCAGGCTGACCACAACAGGTCTGGTCTGGCGGAACCACAACCTCGCACCCTGCACGCTCCAAGAGCGCGAGCGTAGCGAACCCGATTTCTGGCCGCATGAGGTCAACCAGGCAGGTCACGAACACGGCAATTCGTGTGTTTTCCGTTAATTCAGGGGCAGACATCTGTGACATCCCTTTGTAAACTTCCATTCTGCCATTTCACCTATCGAAAAGCATGCAGCCCGCCGCGCCCCCTGTCACCCCGCAGAAACCCGCCATTCAGGTCATCGAGCGTATGAACGCCTTGCTCGACGTGCTGGCTCGGCAGGATGAGCCCGTTGCGCTAAAGGCCTTGGCGCAGGGAACAGGGCTCCATCCCTCAACCGCGCACAGAATTCTGAATGATCTTGTACTGGCACGCATGGTCGATCGCACCGAGCCAGGGCTTTATCAACTTGGCATGCGCCTTCTGGAGCTGGGCAACTTGGTTAAGGCCAGGCTCAATGTCCGCGACGCGGCTGCTGGGCCCATGCGGGAATTACATCGGCTCACCGGAGAGACGATCAACCTATCCGTTCGCCAAGCAGATGAAATTGTGTACATTGAGCGAGCCGTCAGTGAGCGCTCGGGCATGCAGGTCGTGCGCGCCATTGGTGGGCGGGCACCCCTGCACCTCACCTCCACGGGTAAGCTCTTCTTGGCTGCGGATGACGTGCGTGCCGTGCGCTCTTACAGCATGCGAACCGGCCTGGCGGGCCAGACGCGCAACAGCATTACATCGCTTCCCACGCTCGAACGCGAACTCGACGAGGTGAGGCAGAAGGGATTTGCAAGAGACAACGAGGAGCTTGAGCTCGGCGTTCGGTGCATTGCGGCTGCCATTCGAGACGATGCGGGCCGACTGGTGGCTGGACTCTCAATTTCGGCCCCCGCAGACCGCGCCAATGACGGCTGGCTGCAAGCCTTGCAACAAACTGCCGAGCAGATTTCTCAGGCGTTGGGGTTCGACCGAGGCGCCTGATCAGCCTGCTGGACAATCCAGCGGCGAAGCCGCTCGGCATCGCGCAGCCTTTGCTGCTTTCCGCTGGCGTCGAGCATGATCATGATCACAGGCCGGCGATCTACCTCGGCCTGCATGACCAGACAACGGCCAGCCTCACGAATAAACCCTGTCTTCGATACACCGAGCTCCCACTGATCTCCCCTCGCCAGGGCATTGGTATTGATGAACTGGGTGTCGCGGCCTCGGACACGAATGTTGAGCTTTCGGGCAGTGGAGTACTCACGAATCTCCTCAACCCGGTGAGACTCTTCCACGAGTCGAACGAGATCGCGTGGGCTGGAGACATTTGAGGCACTCAGGCCGGTAGGCTCGACAAATCGACTGTCGGCCATGCCCAGATGCTTGGCTTTTATGTTCATGGCGGCGACGAAGGCATCCATGCCGCCGGGGTAAGTCCGCCCCAGCACATGAGCGGCTCGGTTCTCTGATGACATGAGCGCAAGATGCATGAACTCGCCACGGGTCAGACGCGTGCCAACCGCCAGACGGGACTTCACGCCCTTCTCAAGGTCGGCATCCTCCTGAGTGACAACGAGCGTCTCATCCATGGGGAGGTCTGCCTCGGCGACCACCAAGGCTGTCATCAGCTTGGTGATAGATGCAATGGGGAGCACCGTGGTGGCGTTTTTCTCGAAAATAATCTCGCCGGAGATCTGATCCACCACCAGCGCAGCAGAGGAGCTCAGCGCGGCCGTCGTCATGGCCGACTGAACCCCCATTTTGGATGTTGCGGACATGCGATTTTTGGGGTCGCGCTTGACGACCCGTTTGTTCGCCCGCTGCGTCGCGCGCTTGACACTCGCTTTGGCGTCTTTGGTCGCTTTGGCCGATTTTGCCGCTTTTTCTTGCTTGGTCTTGATGTGTTGGGGCGTGGTAGCTTGGCTGCGGCCAGATTTGGCCGATTCGTTGGCCTGAGCAGCCGTCGTGACCAGGAAAACACCGCAGACCACCGCAAAAAGGCTGTGCTTCAACACAAGATTCACGCAAATACTCCCGAATTCCGACCCAAGAAGTCTAACAAAAAAGATTTGAAATTCCGAGTCTTATCCATGGTTTCTCACAAAAATATCCAGAGCACGTTCGACCGTCTGACGGTGGACTTCCACCGTTCGCTCAATCGGACGGGCATACCCTCCGGCCATCGCCACTGCGACCGGGACTTGCCGCATGCGAGCCCAGCAAAAAACACGCCGATCTCTCTCGCTCAGACCGGTCAGGGAGACAGCAAGACGCCCGAGACGATCACCATCGAGTGGATCAGCACCCGCGAGGTAAATGAGCAGGTCGATGGGCCCCTGGCCAGCCAGAAAATCGAGGGCGGCCTCAACTGCCTCGAGATACGGATCATCGCGGGTGCCATCGGGCAAGGCGATGTCTAAATCAGATGCTGGCTTGAGGAACGGATAGTTGCGCGCCCCATGCACGGACACGGTGAGGACGCTGGGGTCCATTGCAAAAATCTCGGCGGTGCCGTTCCCCTGATGCACGTCAAGGTCGAGGATGGCGATACGACCCAGGCCATGCCGCTGTTGCATGACGCGAGCTGCGACCGCAGCATCATTAAAGCAGCAGAATCCCTCACCCTCTGCTGGCCCTGCGTGGTGTGTGCCGCCTGCTAAGTTGAATGCAACAGGCACGGCACCTCGGCCGTAACGCCCAGACCACGCTGACTCCGCAGCGGCAATGGTGGCCCCGGTTGAGCGTCGGGAGCGTTCAACCATCTCAGGGCTCCATGGAAAACCAATCAGGCGCTGCTCACGATCGGAGAGCCGATTGCACACGAGCGCTTGAACATAGGCAGGACTATGAGCAAGATGAAGCTGCTGGTCCGTGGCTGCAGGTGGCTCTTGAAGTCGAATCTGTGGCCAAGTCTCAATTGACTCGCGCAGCAGCCGGTACTTTTCCATGGGAAAGCGGTGCCCATCAGGCAGGGGAAGTACGAAAACATCCGTGCTGTAGGCATCGATTTGCATGCCGTTAGCGCTTGAGCTGCCGCTCCTCGGTCACCTCTCCGCCCAAGGCCAACACACCAGTTCGCAAAGCCTCGTAGGCCTTTGCGAGATCCGCCTCTGCCTGACTCCGCTGACCGTCATCAAGACCTTGCGCTGCGGCTCCAGTGAGCTTCACACCCAGTTCGAGATGGCGCTTGGGGGGCAATGAGGCCTCACCGGGAATGGGTCCAGAGGGCAGGCTGTAAATCTTGAGTGAGGGGAAGTCATTTGAGATCTGCTCGAGCAAGGGCGTTACCGCCGCCTCGAAGATCTTGAGCACCGTCATGGACCAATCGAGTTCAGCGTGCGCTTGAAACCAGTCCTTAAAGTGCGTATCGAGCACCCATTCCATCATGGGCCAGGCCATGACCGGAAAGCCAGGTAAAAAGTAATGACGGTCTATCTGGAATCCGGGAATTCGGTTGAAAGGATTCGGCACAATCTGGGCACCCTGCGGAAATTCGCCCATACGCAGACGCTCTGGTGTGAGCGGTTGGCCACTCTCTTGCGACCGCTGCGCAATGAGATCTCTGGCCTCGGGGTGCAACACCAGGGGCCTCCCCAAGGCCTGAGCAGCGGACTGCCGCGTGTAGTCATCGGGGGTAGACCCAATGCCGCCGAGGCTAAAGACCAGGTCTTGCGAGGCGAATGTCTGCTTCAGGAGCTGGGTACAACGGCTGGGTGAATCTCCCAAAATGCTCACCCACGAGAGCGCAAGACCCCGGGCTGCAAGCAATTCGCGGGTCTTCGAAAAATGACGGTCTTCACGCTTACCCGAGAGGATCTCGTCTCCGACAATAATCAACCCGATTTCCAGGGCTTCGTTCTGTTCTGGCACTCGTGCTCTCCTCGTTTAAACCTGGACGCTGAGCGTACTCCAGGTCTTCTGAAGTCGCTTCACGGATACCGGCACGGGAGTCTTGAGCTCTTGCGCGAAGCTTGCAACCCGTAACTCCTCTAGTAGCCAACGAAAGCCGATGGCCTCCTCCGACCAAGCACCCCGCTGCGCACGCACCCAACGCCAGAATGGCAGTTCGACCGCGCGCACCTCAGCCATACGTTGATCGTCTCGGGCCGGATCGCTTCTGCGCTTGTCTAGGCGAAGGCTGATGGCCTTGAGGTAACGCGGCAGGTGCTTGGCCCGCTCATCTGGGCAGTCCAGAACAAAGCCCTTGGGCATGAGCCGCTGGACTTGCTCTTGAATGTCCTGTGAAACGGGATCCGATGCCTTGAGTGCCGCAAGCCGTCGCTGGACCTGCGTCCATTCTTGAATGACAGCATGAAGCCAGCGTGTGGACTCCTGTGCAATGAGCATGAGTCTGCTGCGACCCGCAATTGCAGTGGCTTCAAAGCTGGTGGAGTCGTGGGGCCAGGGTCCGGAGAGAAAGGCGCGACGAATCGCCAGCAGGCTGATCTGATCGACAAGCCCCTCCCTCTCGCCCAGTGCAACCCACCCAACGCTGAGATCACGATTCTTCTGGAGATCGCGCTCTAGCGCTCGCACCTGCTCTTTCGCAGCAAGCGCAAAAAGACGCGCGAGCCCCCTCCCATGCATTGCTCGGGCTTTATCTGGGTCATCGAGCAGGCGCAGACGCACCCCATCTCCAGCATCCTCAAGGGCGGGGTAGCCACAGAGCTGCTGACCTGCTCGCTCGATTTCCATGACAGGCTCGAGCGGACCAAAGGTCCAAGATCGGTGCACCGTGTCGTCTTGTACGGGCGCCAAAGCCGCCGTGGCCCTCTGGCCATGGGCATCTTTGAGTGCCTGAAGATTACGCCCCTGTCCAAGTAAACGACCATGCTCATCCAGCACCTTCACCCAGGCTGTTAAGTGGGGCGCAAGGGTCTCACGCTTGAAGTCGTCGACACCAACCGAGACCCCTCTCACCTGGGTAATGTGCTCGATAAGTGCACGCACCAGAGGCTTGTCCCCCTCCCGTCCGCGCCATGTCTCGCAGAATGTCTGGACGACCTCCTCGAGTGGCAAGACTTGCCGACGCATGCGCTGCGGCAGGCTCTTGAGCAACGCCAACACCTTCTCTTTGAGCATGCCTGGCACCAGCCAGTCGAGCCGATCGGCCTGAAGCTGATTGAGTGCAGAGACAGGCACGCTCACCTGCAAGCCGTCCTGCACCTCCCCCGGCTCAAAACGGTAGTCCAGTGCCAACGAGAGCCCCTGTTGTGCCATTTGCCGCGGGAATTGATCGGTGGTGATGCCCGCGGCCTCATGGCGCATGAGATCCGACTTTGTGAGGTAGAGCAGCTTTGGCTGCTGCCGACTAGCCTTACGCCACCAAGACTCGAGGCTCTCAACGTCCACCACACCCTCAGGGAGGTGGGCCTCGTAGAAGGCTTCGATCAACCCCTCATCGACCAACAAATCCTGGCGACGTGCCTTGTGCTCCATGCGCTCGACCTCTCGCATGAGCTGTAGGTTGTGCCGATAGAACGGCAGCCCACACTCGATCTCTTGTCCAACCAGTCCCTCTCGAATCAGGAGCGCGCGCGCCTCCTTTGCCTGCTCTGGCCCCAGCCGCGCCCAGGCCACACGTCGTCGAGCATAGATCGGCAAGCCATAGAGGGTTCCTCGGGCATAGCCCACCGCGCGCCCTGCCTTTTTTTCCCAGTGCGGCTCTGAGTACGAGAGCTTGATGAGGTGGGCCGCTGCTCGCTCAATTGACTCAGGCTCAATTGCAGCAATGGTTCGCGCATAGAGGCGACTGGTATCGACCTGCTCAGCCGCCATCAGCCAACGAGGGGGTTTTTTGGCCAAAAAGGAGCCCGGCCAAATGGAGAACTTGATGTCGTGTGTGCCTGCCCAGACGTGTCCCACTTTGCCCGGCTCATCGATTCGACAGCCCACATTCGAGAGCAGGCCGGTGAGGATGGCCTGGTGCAGCCGAAGGTCGTCAGCAGGCTGGTCGTTCTCGCGCCAGCCCCGAGCAAGCACCCAGTCATGCACCTGGCGATGTAGGTCGCGCCACTCTCTGACGCGAAGCGGCGAGAGGAAATCGGATCTGAGCGACTGATCTAGTTTTCGATTGGATGCCTTGGACTCAAAAGCGTCCTGGATCCAGTCCCAGAGCCGAATCCAGCTCTTGAATTCGCTGCGCTCATCGGCAAAACGCTTGTGTGCTGTGTCAGCAGCCTGCTGCTGATCGAGCGGCCGCTCGCGGGGGTCCTGGCAGGAGAGCGCAGAGACGAGCACGATCATTTCACGCAGGCATGCGGATGTCTTGGCTTCGACCAGCATGCGCGCCAGCCTTGGGTCGAGGGGCAGGTCAGCGAGGTCTCTCCCAACCTCGGTGAGCGCCCCCTGACCATCAATCGCTTGGAGCTCACGCAACAATGCGAGCCCATCTGTGATAGCACGCTTAGATGGAGGATCCACAAACGGGAATTGGTCGATATCGGTCAGCCCCAGAGCTTTCATGCGCAGGATGACAGACGCGAGCGAGGAGCGATGGATCTCAGGGTCTGGGTGTTCAGGACGACCTCGAAAATCGTCCTCTGAGAACAATCGAATAGAGATCCCAGGGGCCAACCGCCCTGCACGGCCCGCGCGCTGATTGGCCTGGGCTTGGCTGATGGGCTCGATCTGGAGCTGCTCGACCTTGCCCTTGATGCGATAACGCTTGACGCGGGCGAGGCCTGTATCGACGACGACACGAATGCCAGGCACCGTGAGAGACGTCTCAGCAATATTGGTTGCGAGCACCACCCGCTGCCGGCCAGTAGGCTTAAATATTTTGTTCTGATCACCCTGCGCCAGTCGAGCAAAGAGCGGCAAGATGTCAACATTGCGCACGATCGGCGTCAGTGCATCGGCGACCGCTCGAATCTCTCGCTCACCGGGGAGAAAGACCAAGAGGTCTGAACAGTCTCCACCCCGCGCCAATGAGAGGCCCTCCTCTACGCCTGCCACCACACGCTCTACGAGGTCTTGGCGATCGTCTGAGGCAGGGCGCCAGAGGGTTTCCACTGGATAGAGCCTTCCAGAGACCTCAAAGATCGGAGCCGGCTGCGTACCCTGTGCGAAGTGCTGGGCAAACTTCTTCGCATCGAGCGTGGCCGAGGTAATGATTACGCGCAGCTCGGGCCGGCGTCGGAGCAACTGCTTGAGGTAGCCCAGCAGAAAATCGATGTTGAGACTGCGCTCGTGGGCCTCGTCGATGATGATGGTGTCATAGCGCCGAAGCAGTGGGTCCGCCTGAGATTCGGCCAGCAATAGGCCGTCGGTCATGAGCACAATGGGCTGACCGCGCCGGCTCTGATCAGAGAACCGAATCTTGTAGCCCACGTTCGCATCGGGCTGGGGGCCACAACTGGTTTTAAGCTCTTGGGCAATGCGCCGCGCCACACTGGTCGCTGCGATACGGCGTGGCTGGGTGTGGGCTATTGACTTACCCTTGGCTGCCCGACCAGCGGCAAGGGCAATTTTGGGTAGCTGGGTGGTCTTTCCAGAGCCCGTCTCACCGCAAACGATAAGGACAGGATGGGCGATCAGGGCTTGGGCGATCTCGACCCAGTGCGCACTGACGGGAAGATTTTCATCGAAGCAAATGCCGCGCTCGGCTGCCGCGCGACGAAGATCTTCAGGGCTCGGATGCGCGCAGTCTGTCACAACAAAATTATACTGTTGCGATGTCGCCCAATCCCACGCAGGATGCCCTGCCCTCCTCCGCCGTCGGCCACGAGTTTGTCACGTGGCTCCGATCCGTCGCCCCGTATATCCATGCGTTTCGCAACAAGACCTTTGTTATTGCCTTTCCCGGTGAATTGGTCACTGAAGGGCACCTCGAGTCACTGGTGCACGATGTGGCGCTTCTGCAGGCAATGGGTATGCGCATTGTGCTGGCCTACGGGTCACGCCCACAGGTTGAGGAACAGCTACGGCTGCGTCATATCGAAGCACGATATGCCAACGGCATGCGCATCACCGACCGGCCTGCGCTCGAGTGCGCCAAGGAGGCCGCGGGAGAGTTGCGTCTTGACATTGAGGCCGCATTCTCGGCCGGGCTCCCCAACACGCCGATGGGCAACTCACGGATTCGCATTCTCAGCGGAAACTTCGTAACCGCCCGCCCGGTCGGCATCGTCGATGGCGTCGATCACGAGAACACGGGGCTTGTGCGCAAGATCGAGGCAGAGTCCATTCGACAAGCGCTACTCAGTGGCTCCATTGTGCTGGTGCCCCCACTGGGCTTCTCACCCACAGGGGACGCCTTCAATCTGACCCTAGAAGATGTTGCCGCAAGCCTAGCCGTGGCACTCGACTGCGACAAGCTGATCTACATGGTCTCCCCCGACGGCCTTCCACAGAGCCCAGACGAGACTCAGCCCTTGATTGAAATTTCAGAGGATCAGGCCGAACGGATGCTCGCACAAGGAGGGCTTGGTGATGAAGCGTCTTTTACGCTGAGCCATGCGCTTCGCGCCTGCCGCGGCGGGGTCGAGCGGGCCCATCTGGTGCCATACACCCGAGATGGCAGCCTTCTGCTCGAGCTCTTCACCCACGACGGGGTGGGTGTCATGTTGGTTGAAGAAACCCTCGAAGCACTTCGCCCAGCCAATATCGACGACGTCGCAGCCATTGTCTCTCTCATTGAGCCCCTGGAGGCCGACGGCACGCTGGTGCCGCGTGGTCGCACCAATATTGAACGTGATATCGACCGGTTCACCGTGATCGAGCACGACGGCGTGATCTTCGGGTGTGCAGCGCTCTATCGTTTTCCCGACTCTCCGATGGGGGAGTTGGCCTGCCTTATGGTACGACCAGACACGCGAGAAAAAGGCGACGGAGAGCGGTTACTCAAGAGCGTCGAACACCAGGCCCGTCAACAGGGCATGCGGGCGCTTTTTGTGCTGACCACCCGCACGACCCACTGGTTTTTAAAGCGCGGGTTCCAGCCGGCACAAGTCGATGAGCTACCGGAAGTCCGACGCAACGCCTACAACTGGGATCGGAAATCTCAGGTGCTCATCAAGCGTCTCTGAAAGAGGCCATGCCAGGCCAAGCAGTGAAGGCGCCTGCGGCTCGGGCCTATCAAGCCAACGAACCATTGCGGGCAGTCCACCAGCATCGACGAGCATCTGCCCGTTTTGGAGCGTGAGCCGACAGAACTCCGGGAATCGAGGCACCCTGAGGATCTGATAGGGCTCATCGGTGTCTGCTCCCTGGAGCGCATCCGACACCTCAGCGAGGCTGGCCACCGGAAACCCCCCACAAAGGTCTGCCCGCCAAGCACCGGGGCTCGTGCGCAGGGCAGCATCTGAAACATGGCTTATCGGCTGAGCCAAATACACCCACTCGCCCTCCTCCGACGTCCAAGCTTGAAGGCCAGGCCGATCGCAGACATGCGTGAGCCATGGCAGCAGCCTTGGCGAAATCTGGTTCTCTCCGCGCCATGCCAGCGCGTCGGGAGGGGGCACAGCGCGACCAAACACAAGCCTGCGAATGACGCCCACGGTGGCCTCTCTCAGGCCGCTGCTCATCGCGGACTGATGTAGCAACGCCGTGACGACGTGGAGGGTGGGATCTGGTCGGGAGGTCGATGCCGAGGGTGAACGAAGCCGAGCATCCTCTTTGAGCGGAACCGAAGGCACTGCCGCCGAACTACGCTGCGTGAGCAGCTGATCAATGCCAGTTAGAAGCCCGTCAAGCGCAGACTCGAGTCCCTCGCCCTGCTCATTCATGCACGAAACCCCATAGCTCGGGCTTGAATGACTTGCTGCTGACCTCGAAGGGCCCTGAGCTGCAATCGGACCGCCTCGCAAGACAATCTGGCTTGCTCAAGCGGCTCGTGCGGGTCATCGAGTGCGTTGGGCAGACCCGCGTTTATCAGTGAGACTCGAAGCTGATCAAGCTCGTGCTGCATCAATTCAATGCGTTCCTCGGAGGCATCGAGTGCAGAGAAAAATTCTTCACGGACAGAGGATGCCTCAGCCTGAGCCATCTCCATGTGGGGCTCCGCGGCGTGCGATGCGATTGGGTCGGCCTCCACATGAAAGCGGGAGAGATCTGCTTGCAGCCCGAGGAGTTCAAGCAGGCCCAAGATCAAGCTAAGCAGTGCTAATGGCAGCAGGACCACCCAAGTCGTTATGCCCTGTGCGAGACCCTCCGCAGACCCAAGCGAGGCCCCCACAACCGTTTGAATCAGTTCCGTCCAGCCCTCTAAGGCGGACCAGAGTGGCTGCCAGACCGCAACGAGTACGGGCGCAACTGCCGAGTCGCCAAGGCGTTCAGAAAGCAACAGTGGGGGAACCAAAACCCAATCGATGGCCTGCAGGACCAGGCCTGTAAGCAGTGACACGAGCGTCAGAACACCAAACGCCAGCGCGCGTGCTGAGCGCCGCACCAGGCGCTGAGGTCGAATCTTGATCATGAATCAATCCAGTCAATGTCTCGGGCAAGACGCCCAGGGTAGATGTCTCCATTAGGGCGCAAGAGAACCAGCCAACGGGAGTGTTCAAGGGGCTTTTCGACCCACACCGGAACCCCTCTGGCCATCCCCACCAGCCCTCGGGCATCCCATTGATGCAAATCCGCCTGCTCGACGGGTATCACCCATGAGACCTCGGACGCATCTATCAGCGTGCCCTCGCCTGCCTCAACTAGCCTGAGCTGCATACCTGCCCTCTCCTCCAAACCGCTCCCAGAGTGCACGCCTTGTCGAGGCTGTCGAGCATCTGCTCATGCGCGAGTCGCTCAGACTCAGGAAGCGTCGCTGCAAGAAGGCTCGCAGCACTGCGCTCAAACACAACCTGAGCACCCACGGCCCCATCCTGAGGGTCAGCCAGAATATCCAATGTCTCCTGGCCCCGGGTCATGGCGAGGAAAACCTCGGAAAGCAGCTCTGCATCGAGTAGCGCGCCGTGCAGCACGCGATGCTCATTGATCACGCCATAGCGAGAACATAAGGCATCGAGGGAATTACGCTGCCCAGGGTGGAGATCGCGCGCCAATCGCAGCGTGTCGGTCACCGCTCCTGCGATCTCGGGGACGGTCGGTCGGCCCAGCCGGGACAGCTCAGCATTTAAAAAACCCACATCGAAAGGCGCGTTGTGAATGATGAGCTCTGCCCCCGCAATGAACTGCTCGAACTCGGTCGCCACCGAGGCAAAGAGTGGCTTATCACGGAGCTGATCCCAGGTCAGGCCATGTACCTGCGCAGCGCCCTCATCGACCTCTCGCTCTGGGTTGAGATACACGTGCATCCGCCGGCCCGTGGGACGTCGGTTCTGAAGCTCGATCGCGCCAATTTCAATGACGCGATGCCCCTCCTCGACCTTTAAACCGGTCGTTTCCGTGTCGAGTATGACAAGGCGCATGTTGAAGCCCAGGCGTAAACGGTGGGAAGAATAAAGAGCGTCAGCAGCGTGCCCAGTGACATTCCGCCAACAATGACCCAGCCAATCTCCTGGCGGCTCTCGGATCCTGCACCCGACGCCAGTGCCAGCGGCAATGCACCACACACCGTTGCGATGCTGGTCATCAGAATAGGGCGAAAGCGCAAGGCCGTCGCCTTGAGCGTGGCCTCGTGTATGCCCATGCCTTCGGCGCGTAGCTGATTGGCAAATTCCACAATCAGAATGCCGTTCTTCGTGATGAGTCCGATGAGTGCAATCAGGCCAATCTGAGAATAGACATTCAGCGAGCCGCCAGTGCCAAGAATCGTCAGAAGCGCCCCCGTCATGGCCAAGGGCACAGTGACCAGAATCACCAGAGGATGGAGGAAGCTCTCGAATTGAGCCGCCAGAACAAGGTAGATGAAAAGCAGCGCAAGGACGAACACAAAATAAATCGCGTCTTGCGAATCTCGATACTCTCTGGTCTGCCCATCGTAGTCCAACTGGAAATTCTCGGGCATGGTCTGACGTGCAGTCGACTCAACAACGGTAAGCGCATCTCCCAGGGCCACCCCCGGGGCCAGATTCGCAGAGATTGTGACCGCCCGTTGCTGAAGGAAATGATTCAGTTCGCGGGGGGCCACGGTCTCACGCATTTCAATGAGGCTTGAGAGCGGCACCAACTGCCCATCTCGACCACGCACCGTCATGGCACGAATGGTGTCGGGGGTGCTTCGACCCTGAGGCGAAAGCTGGACCAACACATCGTATTGCTCATTGCCTTTCTTGAATCGCGTTACCTGTCGGCCTCCAAGCAAGCTCTCAAGTGTCCGACCAATCGCATCCACCTCGACCCCAAGTTCTGCTGCTCGCTCTCGATCGATTTCCAATCGGAGCTCCGGCTTCGTGATCTGCAAGTCGGTCTCAACGCCCTGAAGCATGGGACTCTTGGAGAGCTCCGCAGCAATGGCCTCACTCACGGCAGCCAACTGATCCATGGGAGCCGAAGACAAAACCACGACCTGAATTGGTCGACTTCGGGGGCTCTGACCGAAGGACGGAGGTGTATTTACAAAGGCGTTAATGCCGGGAATCCCCATGACCTTGGGCTGCAACTCCCGCTGCAGATCGACCGTAGACCGATCGCGTTGCTCCCACGGAACCGGGCGATAGAAAGAGATGCCCTTGTCTGGGGTTGGCGTTCCGGCAATCACCAAGAAGCGATCAGTCTCGGGTACCTTTGAAAAGATATCCTCGAGCTGCAGGGCATAACGCGCGGTGTACTCAATTGAGCTGCCCTGCGGGGCACTCATCACGGTAAAGAGCAGTCCGCGGTCTTCCACGGGTGAGAGCTCCTTCTTAATCGAACTGGCAAGCCACCCACCGAGTGCTGCAATAGCGAGGGCTGCCAACCCAATCCAGACAATGCGTCCCAAGAGCCTCTCGAGCACGCGCGAATAGCCTTGACTGAGCCGATCGAAAGCGCGATCGAATGCCAAGCCCAAACGCCGCAGCCAGCCCTTGGGCTGGGGGTCAGCAACGTGTGGGCGCAGAAAGCGAGAGCACATCATGGGCGAGAGCGTGAGGGCCACGAAACCGGACACAATCACCGCACCTGAGAGTGTCAACGCAAACTCTACGAAGAGCCGGCCGGTGCGTCCGGATGAGAATGCCATGGGTGCGAAGACCGAGGCCAGGGTGAGTGTCATGGCAACAACCGCGAAGCTGATCTCTCGCATGCCCTGAAATGCAGCCTCAATGGGCTTCATGCCGTCTTCAACGTGGCGCGCAATGTTTTCAAGCACCACAATCGCATCGTCTACTACCACTCCAATCGCAAGCACCATGGCCAGAAGCGTGAGCGTATTTACGGAGAAGCCAAAGAGGTGCAAAAGCGCAAAGGTTGTGATTAATGAGACCGGGATGGTGATAATCGGGATGATTGCCGCTCGCACATCCTTGAGGAAGATAAACACAACCAGAGCCACCAGCAGCGCCGCTTCTGCGATGGTGAATGCGACCGCCCGGATGGAGCGATCAATAAACACCGAGTTGTCATTGGCGACATCGAGGCCTGCTCCTTGGGGGAGGTCAGTCAGAATGACGGGAAGGGCTGCCCGCACCCCTTCCGCAATAGTGAGCGGGTTGGCCGTCGCCTGTTTGATGACGCCGAGTGCAACACTGTTTCGCCCCTTGTAGCGGGCGACACGGTCTTCGGTTTCGGGGGCGATTTCTACGCGTGCAACATCGCGAATGCGCACAAAGGCTGCACTGCCTCGGGGTGAGCGCAGCACAATGCTGCCAAACTCCTCCGGAAGCTGAAGGTCCGTCGGGGCCATGACAGAGAGCTCCCGGCCGGGTGTCTCAATGCTGCCCGCAGGAATCTCGACGTTCTGCCTACGCAGCGCATTTTCAACATCTTGCACCGTCAGACCAAAGCTCGTGAGCTTCTGAGCATCGAGCCAAATGCGCATGGCCTGGCGCCGTTCACCAAAAATTCGAATATCAGCAACACCAGGAAGTGTCTGAAGCCGTGGTTTGACCAAAAGGTTGGCCAATTCAGACAGCTCCATCAGGTCTAGGGTCTCACTGTTCAGTGTGAGCCAAAGGACAGGCTGCGCATCGGCCTCTACTTTTGAAATACGCGAATCGTCTGCACCATCAGGTAGGCGGGACCGAACGCGAGAGACCCGATCGCGAACATCGGAGGCTGCACTGTCGGGATCGCGCGAGAGGTTGAATCGCGCCGTAATCGATGAGCGCCCCGTGCGCGACACCGAAGTGAGGACCTCAATACCCTCAATGCCGGCAATGGAGTCCTCCAGCGGCTTGGTGATTTGGGATTCGATGATCTCGGGCGAAGCGCCTCGATATTCTGTCTCGACTGTAACGGATGGCTCGTCAATCTTTGGATACTCTCGGATGGACAGTTTGGTCAAGCTCACCGCCCCCACGAGGGTAATGATCAGCGAGAGCACCGTTGCAAAGACTGGCCTCTGAATACAGATCTCGGAGAGCTTCATGCGACCTTAACCCTTTTGCGCCTGAATCCGCACCGGCTGCCCCGAGCTACGGATCTTGAGCTGCCCCGCAATCACCACCGGGTCACCCTCCGCGAGAGCCCCCCTCACCTCCACGTCACGCTCAAGACGCAGCCCCACCTGAACGGACACTTTCACGGCTTTTCCGTCCTGGACCTTCCATACGAAATAGCCTGATTTCTCACCAACCAGCGCTTCCTCTGAGACCACCAACGCAGCCTTTCTTGCATCCACGGTCAGCTTTGCACGGCCAAAAACCCCAGAACGCAAGCGTTGGTCGGGGTTCTGCACCCGACATCGAATCTGAAGAAACCGCCCGTCTGCCTCCACCCGTGCATCGATGGCAGACACCCGAGCCGCGATGGGGGCATCCAGGGCATCGGCCTCCACGCGAACCATCTGCTTTAATTGAACCAGATGCGCATAGCGCTCTGGCACTCGGAAATCGAAATAGAGTTGATCGGAGTCCTCAAGCGAGACTAGTGCCTCACCCTCCTTCACGTAACCACCAAGGCTCACCTGACGAAGCCCCACCTGGCCGCTGAATGGTGCGCGAATCTGCGTGCGCGCAAGGCGGGCCTTAGCCAGATCTCGTCGCGCTGCGGCGATGGATGCATTGGCGCGCGCCTCATCCAATGCGCGCGAACTGATAAACCGTTGAGCGAAAAGATCCTCCGCACGCTGACGATTAGAGTCAGCAAGCCGAGCCTCAGCCTCTGACTGGGAGAGCTCTGCCTGAATCAGCGCATCATCCAGTGAGACGAGCAGGTCCCCGGCCTTTACGCGAGCGCCATCCTCAAAATGAATGCGTGCCACACGTCCAGCAACCTCAGGCCGGATCAGAACACTCTCCACTGCGCGGAACTCTCCCGTCGCGACGAGTTCGTCTTGAAGGTCTCTTCGCTGCACGGGCCGCACCTCGACCGCTGGTGCAGGGCGTCCGCCGCCAGCAGCCCCAGTGGCAGGTGCCTGCACACCCGTTGACCCGGGCTTCAGAAACCACCAGGCTCCGCCTGCAAGCAAGATCACGCCCAGCAATACCCACCGTATTCTGCTCACTGCTCCAGTCCTTTCAATTTGAGAACTCCACGATTGGCAAGTTCATCCGCGCGCTCGTTCTCGGGGTGACCCGCATGCCCCTTCACCCACGACCATCTCACGGTATGGGGGCCGAGGGCTGAGTCTAGCGCCTGCCAGAGATCTTGATTCGCAACGGGCTTTCCAGCGGCCGTCTTCCATCCCTTACGCTTCCAGCCACTCATCCATTGTTCCACACCGTTCTTCACATATTGAGAATCGGTCACGATGCAGACCTCACACGGGCGTGTGAGTGCGTTGAGCCCCTCGATCACGGCCGTGAGCTCCATACGATTGTTTGTGGTGAGGGTTTCCCCACCGCAGAGCTCTCGCTCGGTTGAACCGAATCGCAATAGCGCCCCCCAGCCTCCGGGCCCAGGGTTTCCTTTGCAGGCCCCATCGGTAAAAAGATGGACTTCCATCGTCAGGTCGGCTCGGATCGCGCCTTGGCGCTTGTGACCGTCTGCGCCCGCGCTCCGGCAGTGCGCTCTCGCTTCCAGTCAGCGCGGATCAGCCGCATGCCCGTGCGACGCTTGGTTGCGCCGAGCCAGTAGACCCCACCGAATGCCGGCCACCAGCGCGCACCTGCAAGCTCCATCCAGGCCAAGCGATTCCAGGCAGACTCCCCTTCGCACACCGGGCGATAGAGCCCAAAGGCGCCCTGATTCACCTCGAGTCCCAACAACTGACACCAATCCCGAAGGCGTCGGTAAGGGAGCCAGTGACCTTGAATGGGAGGAAAAAATACCGGGCTGACTGGTCGATGCAGGGCCCAGAGACTGTGAGGGTTCAAGCCCACGATCACAACCTGCCCCTCTGGAATGAGCACGCGCTCGACCTCTCGCAACAGCGCGTGTGGATCATCCACCAGTTCAAGCGCGAATAGGAGCACCAGCAGATCGACGGAGTCAGACTCGAGCGGCAGAGCCTCTGGCGTACAAACAAGTTCCGGCATGTCTTGTAACTGCCCGAGGGTTGGGGCATAGAAGCTCAGGCGGCTGCGCGCGGCGATCCGGTTCTCGGCGAGTGCATGGAGGCCACCAGGGCCGATTTCGAGGGCCTGGTATCCGAACTGATCGGATAAGCGCTGGTTAAGCCAAGCCTGGGTGAGGTGGGCAAGCCCAGCCCCGCTCGGTGACGAGAGCCATCGAGGCCATGCATCATAGGGGTTGGGTCGAGAGTGCCTAGCCATAAACAAGAGGGAACCACATGAAGATCGACGCAATTGACGCCTTTACAGACAATATCATCTGGGCCTTCCAAGGTCCCGAGGGTGGACGGTTCGTTGTCGACCCGGGCGATGCGGAGCCCGTTCTTCAGTACCTTGCGGATCATAAGGCCTGGCTAGAGGGCGTGCTGATCACGCATCATCACCAAGACCATGTGGGCGGCCTGGAGCAGTTGCAGGCCGACGCGCCGCGCGCACCAGAGCAAGACCCGCTCTCGGTCATCCCGGTCTTCGGACCATATGCATGCCAGAGCCTGGGCGTGAACCATCCAGTCGCGCCAGGCCAAAGTGTGCGGGTCGGTCCGCAAGGGCAACTGGCCAAGACCCTGGCGGTGCCTGGCCACACGCTCGATCATGTTGCGTATTGTGTTGACGACTCACCTCCACTCCTATTCTCTGGGGACACCCTCTTCTCAGGCGGATGTGGTCGCCTGCTGGGTGGCACGGCCGAGCAGTTGTACGCGTCGTTGCGCCTTCTGCAATCGCTCCCGGACGAGACCGAGATTTACTGTGCCCACGAGTACACCCTATCCAACCTTCAATTCGCCGCCGATGCCTTCCCCGACGACGCGCCGATTCGCGAGCGGCTCCGGGATGTGATTGCCTTGCGCAGGACTGGGCGCCGAACGCTCCCCAGCTCCATCGGACTCGAGCGGCACAGCAATCCATTTCTGCGTGCGGACTCCCTCGAGGACTTTCGTGCGCTCAGACTCCGAAAGGATGTCTACCGCGCGCCGCCCCTTGATCTCAATCCGAACTAAAATCCGAGGATGATTCAACTTCCCTCCCCAATAGCCACCTGGACACGCGCCGCCGGCCTGATGCTCGCTTTGTCGGTGCTCGGTTCATTGGTCGGATGCGCCACCGCGCCGACCGCCTCAGCACCCTCGGTACCCCCCGCACCCCCGGTCTCCAACGCGGCAGTCAGCCAAGTGCCGGCGCAAGCATCGAGTCTCATCGCTGCTCCGGCGTCAGCCACACCAAAAGCAGTTGCCCAGCCAGCGCCCCAGATCGCCCCCCCTGCCGCAACCCCTGCTGCGGCAGACGTCAAGCGACCCCGAGATGTACTCGACCGCATTCGCAACGGGTTTGCCATGCCAGACCTCCCCGAGACGGTGATTGCGCCCTACATCAAGCGATTTGCCTCGCGCCCCGATTACTTCGATCGGGTCTTCGTACGAGGCGGGCCCTACCTCCACCACATCGTGGAGGAAATTGAAGCGCGCAACCTGCCCATGGAGCTCGCGCTCTTGCCCATCGTAGAGTCCGCTTTCAATCCACAAGCCACCTCGCACGCAAAAGCGGCCGGCCTCTGGCAGTTCATTCCATCAACGGGGCGGAATTTCGACCTCAGCCAGAACTGGTGGACAGACGAGCGCCGGGACGTCATTGAGTCCACCCGAGCCGCCATGGAATACCTGCAGAGAATTTACGCCCTTCAGGGAAACGACTGGTTTTTGGCGTTGGCTTCCTATAACTGGGGAGAGGGTTCGGTCTCGCGCGCCATCAAGCGCAATCAGGCCAGAGGACTCGGCACCGACTACCTCAGTCTCAAAATGCCCAAAGAGACTCGGGGCTACGTGCCTCAACTCATTGCCCTGCGCGAGATTGTGAAAGACCCTGCACGGTACGGCCTCACGCTCCCCGTCATTGAGGATCGACCTCACTTTGTCGCGATCGATAAGACCACGAGCATCGACCGCGACCTCGCAGCGAAGCTGGCTGGCCTCTCGGTAGACGAGTTCAGGTCCCTGAACCCCCACCTGCGCAGACCCGTGATTACGGTCAGCCGCACGAGCCGCATCATTCTCCCGGTCGAGTCGGCACAGACCTACCTTCGCAATCTGGAGATCCACACAGCAAAAGGCAGGCCGCTCGTCTCCTGGCAGCCCTACACCCTCAAAAAGGGAGACACGCTGGCCAAGCTCGCCTCGGCAAGGGGCATAACGCCTCAGGCCCTCGCTGAGGCCAACAGCTTGAAGTCCGCCCAAACGCAACTGATGCCGGGGTCGAGCTTGCTCGTGCCTGTCAAAACAGCCGATGGCTCACTACACGTCGACCGCATTGAATCCCAATTGGCAAGGTTCGCGGGCGCGAAAACCGTCGAGCAGGTGACCATTCCCGCAAAAATCTACCGGGTCAAAAAGAAGGACACGCTGCAGAAAATCGCAAAACGATTCGGTTTGTCCGTTGCAACGCTTCGCAGGCTCAACAAGCTAGAGGGCGAAGTTCGCGCGGGTATGCGCCTTGTGATTCGCCCCGCGCAGCGAAAGATAGTGACCCAACAGGCCGCGAATTAAACGGCCTGGCTTGGTCGCACGGTCAGCGACCTGACCAGCCGCGCAAACGCTTCAAATCCTTGAATGCCGCTGGCTTCAGCCTGCTTGCACCAGCTCTGCAGCGCGGCAACCGCCTGCTCCACACTGAGGCTGCGTTCGGCCCAAATCGCCTCGAACTCATGACGCAGCTCGGCTGCACGCCGCGTGAGGTCTTCTTGCATTCTTGCCCCCTGTGCCCGCTCAACCACGCGTGAGAGGCGGGCAAAAAGCTCGTACTTGGAACTGAGCACGGCCTGCACCGTTTCGGCGTCGATTTGGATTTTGGTCGGATTTGGGCGAAGACCCAGCGGCAGCGGCCGAGGCTGAGCGAGACCCAGCATGGTCAACGTGCGGATGTACATCCAGCCAATATCGAACTCAAACCAGCGGGCCGAGAGCTTTGGGGATGTCGCATTCGCGTGGTGATTGTTGTGGAGCTCTTCGCCGCCAATCAGGATCCCCCAAGGCACGATATTCCGAGAAGTGTCCGGGCTTTTGAAGTTCCGGTAACCCCAGAAATGTCCCACACCATTGATAACGCCAGCCGCGAAGAAGGGAATCCATGCCATCTGAATGGCCCAGACTGCGAGACCCAAAATACCAAACAGCAGCAGATTGAAAATGAGGCAAAGGCTTACGCCAAGGGCCGAATGCCGGGTGTAGAGGTTGCGTTCGATCCAGTCGTCGGGGCAGCCGTGGCCATAGCGATCGACCAAGGCAGCATCCTTGGCGGCCACACGATAGAGCTCGGCCCCGCGCCACATAACCTCTGGCAGCCCCCGTGTTTGGGGAGAATGGGGGTCCTCCTCGGTCTCGCATTTGGCGTGATGCTTGCGGTGAATCGCGGCCCACTGGCGTGTGACCATGCCCGTAGTGAACCAGAGCCAGAATCGCAGCGGATGCGAGACCAGGGGGTGCAGCGTGAGCGCGCGGTGAGCCTGACAGCGATGTAGGTAAACCGTGACACCAATGATGGTGAGGTGAGTTGCCGCCAGAGTGTAGAGCCCAACCCCAAGCCATCCCCAACCCGTAATCCCAACCCGAAACCAGTCAAATACCATCATGGCCAACGTGTCCAAAGGCTTGTTCTCCCTGAATAATTTAGGTGGATTGTCCCACGGTTCATGGCTTTCGTACCAAGATCACCCCGAAGAACCCATCGGTTTGCGTCCGATGTGGCCAAAGTCTGAGGGCACCTGACGCTGAATAGGGACGCCAGGCTTGCGGCAAATCAATATTTGCTCGGCTGAGCACCGGTTCGACCGGCTCCAGCTCAAACTGCGGGTGGGCCTCTAGAAAGTGGGCAATTTGATCCTCGTTTTCCTCCCGCAGCGTGCTGCAGGTGGCATACACCAGGCGCCCCTTGGGTCCTACCAAACGGGCCGCCGCCCGAAGAATGGCAGCCTGCTGGTCTACGAGGCTGTGCAGCGTGGACTCTGACTGACGCCATTTGAGGTCTGGGTTGCGGCGAAGGGTTCCCAACCCAGTGCACGGCGCGTCCACTAGCACGAGCCCGGCCTTGCCCGCCAACCGCAACAAGCGTTCATCGCCGAGGCCACTGATCGCAATGGGCCAGACATTCGAGAGGCCGCTCCTCGCCAGACGAGGCTTGAGCTTGAGGAGCCGGGGGGCGGAAGTGTCGAGGGCATACAAGCGCCCCGTATTGCGCATCAGTGCGCCAAGCGCGAGTGTCTTACCGCCAGCACCCGCGCAGAAATCAACCACGAACTCCCCTCTTCGTGGCGCACACAACCGCGCCAAGATCTGACTCCCGAGATCCTGGACCTCGAAGTCGCCCCTCAAAAAGGATGGGCTTCGCGAGAGACTCGGGCGGCCCTGGACTCGAAGCGCCTCCGGAAGGAGGCCCAACGACTCCACGTCAAGTCCTGCGCTCTTGAGCTCGGCTGCAACGGCATCGGACTGGGCAGTCAACAGGTTCACCCGCAGATCCAGGGGTGCGGGCGAGAGACTCTCGATGGCGCAAGCACGCGCCTCTTCCGGCCCGAGTTGCGCCAGCCATCGGCTCCAGATCCAGTCCGGCAGGCTTGCGCGCAGCTGGACGGGCTCTGCATGCTCAACCCCATGAAGCGCAATGATGAGCCACGCGCGTTCTCCCTCGGTCATCTCACTCACAATCCGATCGAGCCCGGTCGAGAGCGCTGCACTCACCAGCGCAAACCGACGCCAGCGTGTTTGCGTCGGTTCGATCTGGGCATCGATTGCCGACCATTGCCGAATGGCGGCATAAAACCCGTCGGCGAGAAATCCACGCTCCCGAGGGCCGAGTGCGGGGTTCGCAAGAAAGTACGCAGAGAGCAGTCGATCTGCAGGCTGACCAAACCCCTCTGTGCTGGCAATAAGGTCGGCCAACCGATCCAGTCGGTGGGTCGAGCGAGCCGGCGGACGCTGACCTTGCAGCGCTCGCGCCCGTCCTTGACCTTTACGGGGAGTCTTCATGGGGGCGCGCCTTATGGTGATGTCGGGGGTTTAGAAAACGTTGGGTGGAGCAAGACTGGGCTGAACACGCATGATTCAAAGCCGGGCTCTGGGCTACCCCGTACCCAGCCCCTTGGGCCCATGCGCATGAGGCCACCCGCGACCGCAGCAATAGCCTGCGGAAACAAGAGGTGCTCAATCTCGAGCACGCGCGCGCTCAAGCGCTCTGGCGTGTCGCCATCGAGGACCGGCACGACCCCCTGGGCCAATATCGCGCCAGCATCCAGCTCCGCATTCACCGCGTGCACCGTTGCCCCGTGAACCCGCGCCCCCTCCGCCAAGGCTCGCTCATGGGTACGCAGCCCTGTGAACGCAGGCAATAAAGATGGGTGGATGTTGAGCACACGATTGCGATGACGCTCGCAGAATTCAGCAGAAAGGATTCGCATGAAGCCCGCCAAAACAATCAAATCAGCAGGCTTCTGGTGCAGCGCTTGTTCAAGAGCAGCCTCAAACGCCACCATACCCCCGGACTGCTGCGTGTCAAAACAGATGGCCTCAATGCCCCTCTCGCGTGCCGCAGCCAAGCCAGGCGCGTGAGGTCGATTGGACACCACACAGCTGATTTCGATGGGCAATGACTGGGCTGAGAGCCAATCCGAAAGTGCAACAAAGTTGCTACCCCGGCCGGAGAGAAGAATGCAGAGACGCTTGTTCACGAGCCGCATTGTAGGCCGCCCCCTATAATGGTGCTTTTTGAGACGTATGCGGATCTGTCGCGGCATTCCGGCGCCCCTAGATGGCGCTCGGGCCCTCACTATCGGAAGCTTTGACGGCCTGCACATGGGGCACCAGGCCTTGGTGCGTCAAACCACGTCTCTCGCGAAGGATCTTGGCCTCAATGCCGCCCTCCTAAGCTTTCATCCCCACCCCCGCTCATTCTTTCGTCCGGAACAAGCCCCAAGTCGAGTGCTGCCCTGGCGAGACCGATGGCTGTCGCTGCAGACCCAGAACATGCAAGAGGTGTTCATTTTGCGATTCAACGCAGCGCTTGCAGCCTTGTCGGCCGAACAATTCGTGCATGACGTACTGCTGGGGCAGCTCAATATGCGAGCTCTGGTCGTTGGCGAAGACTTTCGCTTCGGACAGAGGCGTGTGGGCGACGTGGCGCTGCTCGAGCACATGAGTCGTCGTCACGGATTCACGCTGTTCCCAGTACCTATCGTGCAGTCTGAGGGCGCGCGCAGTTCCAGCTCCGCCCTGCGGGCCGCAATTGAGCGCGGCGACATGCCCCAGGTCCGAGCACTACTCAAAGGCCCTTATCTGCTAAGCGCTCGCGTCTCCCACGGGCAGAAGCTCGGACGGACCCTTGGCTTTCCGACCCTCAACCTGCGCATGCCCGAAGATCTTGCGGCCCGTGGCATTTATGCCGTCTGGGTGCATGGACTCACCGAACGCCCACTCCCCGGTGTCGCAAGCCTCGGAAGGCGCCCTACGGTCGAAGACCAAGGCAGGCTTTTACTCGAGGTGCATGTGCTCGACTGGAGTGGAGACGCTTACGGGCGCTGTGTGCGCATCGAACTCGCGCAGCATCTTCGAGGGGAAGCGAAGTTCACCGACCTGGCCCTGATGACCCAACAGATGCACCGCGACCTCGATCAGGCGCGCGATGTCCTCTCCTCAAACCCCGCCTCGCCAAACCCCTCCTTGCCTCTGGGACGCACCACATGAACTACCGCGACACCGTCAATCTTCCGCAGACTGAATTCCCCATGCGCGGTGACCTCGCCAAGCGCGAGCCAGCCTGGCTCGAATCCTGGCACAGCAATGGCCTATATCACCAGATTCGGGCAGCCACGATCGGCAGGCCCATCTTCGTACTTCACGACGGCCCCCCCTACGCGAATGGCGACATTCACATCGGCCATGCCGTGAACAAGATCTTGAAAGACATGATCGTCAAATCCAAGACGCTAGCTGGGTTTGACGCCCGCTATGTGCCCGGATGGGACTGTCACGGAATGCCCATTGAGATCCAAATTGAGAAGCAGTTTGGCAAGGGGCTCCCCACCCAAGAGGTCCAACAAAAGTCCCGTGCCTACGCGGAAGTCCAGATCGAGCGGCAGAAAACGGACTTTATTCGACTCGGTGTGCTTGGCCTGTGGGAGCGCCCGTACAAGACCATGGATTTCGCGAACGAGGCCAACGAAATTCGCGCGCTCAAATCCATCGTCGAGAAGGGCTTTGTGTTTCGGGGACTCAAGCCGGTCAACTGGTGCTTTGACTGCGGCTCGGCTCTGGCCGAGGCTGAAGTCGAGTACGCCGACAAAACAGACCCGGCCATCGAGGTGGCCTTCCCCTGTCCAACAGAGACCTTGCAGGCTCTGGCAGAGCGCTTTGGCTGCCCCTTACCCAACGGGCAGGATGCAGGCCCTTCGGAGGGCGCTGCGATCATCTGGACCACCACGCCCTGGACCATCCCGGCGAACCAGGCCCTAAATGTGCACCCAGATGCACCCATGGCCCTGGTGCAGATCTACGGGCACGCCCGATTTGGCTGGCTCATCTTGGCTGAGCCTCGGGTATCGGCCTGCCTCGAAGCCTGGGGGCTCACGGGCCAGATCTTGGCAACCTGCGCCGGTTCAGCGCTTGAGGGCGTGCACTTCACCCACCCGCTCGCAGGCGCTCATGAGGGATATCAACGCCAATCCCCCGTATTTCCCGCCGAATACGTCACCCTCGATTCGGGCACAGGCATCGTGCACGCAGCCCCGGCCTACGGCCTGGACGACTTTTTGAGTTGCCGAGCGCATGGCCTGCAAGACGAGGACATCCTCTCTCCTGTGATGGGTGACGGGCATTACGTCAGCAGCCTTCCGTTATTTGGTGGCCAGTTCATTTTTAAGGCCAACCCCGCCATCACTGCGGCGCTTGAGAGCCAGGCCTGCCTGCTCCGTCAGCAGGGCTACGCACACAGCACCATGCACTGCTGGCGCCACAAGACACCCATCATTTACCGCGCCACCAGCCAGTGGTTTGCGGGCATGGATATCACGCCTAGAGCGGGCGGGGCCAGCCTGCGAACCATGGCCTTGGCTGGAATTGAGGCAACCGCGTTTTATCCCGCTTGGGGTCAGGCTCGTCTCTCAGCCATGATCGCCAACCGACCCGACTGGACCCTCTCCCGTCAGCGGCAGTGGGGCGTACCCATGGCCTTCCTGGTCCACAAGGAGACCGGTGCACTGCACCCCCGCACGCCTGACCTGCTTGAGCAGGTCGCACGAGCAGTCGAGCAAGGCGGCATTGAGGCTTGGCAGTCGCTCGAGGTGTCGGACCTTCTCCCCCCAGAGGAAGCCCCACACTACGAGAAGAATCGAGACACACTGGATGTCTGGTTCGACTCGGGCACCACGCACCGAACCGTGCTTGAAGGGTCCCACGCAGCGGAATCTGCTTTCCCAGCCGACCTCTACCTGGAGGGTAGTGACCAGCATCGTGGCTGGTTTCATTCATCCCTGCTCACGAGCTGCATGCTCAATGGTCGCCCCCCCTACAAGGCACTCCTGACCCATGGATTTGTCGTCGATGGTCAGGGACGAAAGATGTCCAAGAGCCTAGGCAATGTCATCGTCCCCCAAGAAGTGATCAAAACTTACGGTGCGGATATCCTGCGGCTCTGGGTTGCGTCCACCGACTATTCAGGGGAGCTGTCTCTTTCAGACACAATTCTCAAGCGTGTGGTCGAGGCCTATCGACGCATCCGAAACACCCTGACCTTCCTGCTCGGAAACCTCTCCGACTTCGATCCCGTGCGTCATCAGGTTCCGCTCGATCAGCGACTCGAGATCGATCAGATGGCCTCACACATGACGCAGGAAGTCCAGAGCGAGGTCAGTGCCCTTTATGCCGAATACAGCTTCCACCCAGCCGTGGCGCGTCTCACGGCCTTCTGCTCGGAAGACCTCGGGGCCTTCTATCTCGACATTTTGAAAGACCGCCTCTACACCACCGCGCCCGAGAGCCTTGCGCGTCGGAGTGCGCAGTCCACCCTCTTCGAGATGACAGAGAGTCTTCTGCGCCTGATTGCTCCCATTCTCTCCTTCACAGCGCATGAAGGCTGGTCCACGCTCAAGCCTAAGGATCAGTCGGTTTTCTGCGGTATGCTCGCGCCCCTTCCAACGCCCAGTTCGGCAGGAGTCCTCACAGAGCGCTGGAGCCTGATTCGCGCAGCCCGAGCAGAGGTGCTCAAGGCCCTTGAGAAATCTCGCGAGGCGGGCGCCATCGGCTCCTCCCTCCAAGCCTCTGTGACGCTTCACTGTTCAGGTGCGTCACGCCAGGCGTTGGAATGCCTTGGCGATGAGTTGCGCTTTGTCATGATCACCTCAGAGGCTCGCCTTGGAGACGACCGCTCCGAACTCGAGATCGATGTCAAACCACTCCCAACGGAGTGGAAGTGTGCTCGTTGCTGGCATCTGCGCGCAGACGTCGGCCAACACCAAGATCACCCGACACTCTGCGGCCGGTGCGTCAGCAACCTCTTTGGCGCAGGAGAGACTCGTGCCAAGGCTTAATCGAGGCGCAGACTGGAGGCGGTGGCTCATCCTTGTAGCCCTGATCCTGGGCCTTGATCAGCTCACAAAGCTCATGGTCACCTCGAGCCTCACACTCGGGGCCGAAGTCCCAGTCACGTCCTATTTCAACCTGGTCTTTGTCCTCAATCCTGGCGCGGCCTTCAGCTTTCTGGCGGATGCAGGCGGTTGGCAGCGTTGGTTTTTCACAGGACTAACATTAGTCGTCGTGGGCGTGTTGCTCTTCTTGATACGCAAATCCCCCCAACAGGCTCTGTTTTGCTTGGCAGCCAGCCTCATCATGGGCGGTGCCCTGGGCAATCTGGTCGACCGTCTCATGATTGGTGCTGTCATTGACTTTCTGGACTTTCATGTTGGTGGCTGGCACTGGCCGGCCTTCAATCTCGCTGACTCTGCGATTACGGTGGGTGCGGCCCTCTTCATCCTTGACGAACTCCTTCGCGTGCGGAGAGGATCTCGCTCATGAGTGCCCTTCTCCTTGAAGGCCGCCACGTCCTGCTCGGTGTCACCGGCGGCATTGCGGCGTATAAATCCTGCGAGCTCGTGCGGAGGCTGCGAGACCTAGGCTGCTCCGTTCAGGTCGTGATGACGGAAGGCGCCCTTCGCTTTGTGGGAGCAGCAAGCTTTCAAGCACTCTCAGGGCGGCCGGTGTTCTCAGACCTCTGGGATCCGAGTGTGCGAAACGGCATGCCCCATATCGATCTCAGTCGAGAGGCCGACGGCATTCTCGTGGCCCCCGCAAGTGCCTCTTTCATGTCACGACTGGCCTACGGCCATTCCACTGATCTGCTCACGACACTCTGCATCGCGCGGGAGGTTCCACTCTGGGTGGCACCTGCCATGAATCGACAGATGTGGGAGAACCCTGCTGTGGCGCAGACTGCCTCGGTGCTGCTGGAGCAGGGCGTCAGGCTATGGGGCCCAGGTCTTGGAGAACAAGCCTGCGGTGAGGTGGGCCCTGGGCGCATGCTCGAACCCGACGCGCTCATTGAAAGACTCATGGCCGCACTCCAGAACGTGCCCACACGAAATGCAATTCCGTTGCGCGGGCTCCTGCAAGGCCGTCGGGTCATTCTCACGGCTGGTCCCACCTTCGAGCCCATTGATCCCGTGAGGGGCATCACCAATCGATCCAGTGGGCAGATGGGCTATGCACTGGCGAACGCCTGTGTTCAGGCCGGCGCTGATGTGACGCTGATCTCCGGGCCAGTGTCCCTCGCGTGCCCTGAAGGCGCCCGCCTCGTCAACGTCACCACGGCGCGGGACATGGCAGCGGCTGTGGACGCGGCCTTGTCAAATGTCGGTCCAAAGGATCTGTTCTTTGGGGTCGCAGCGGTTGCGGACTGGCGACCAGAGTCCGCATCTGGACACAAGATCAAGAAAGGGGATGGAACAGACCTCAGCACCCTCAAGTGGGTAGAGAACCCCGATATCTTGGCTGGGGTTGGACATCGCTCAGCCGACTGCCGCCCCTACACCGTAGGCTTCGCTGCAGAGACGGAATCGGGCGAATCACTCACTGCGCTGTTGGAGCCCAAGCGTGCGCGCAAGCGTGCTGACCTGATCATCGGAAATGTCGTGCAAGACAGTCTCGGCCAGACTGAAGCGCAGATTGTCTTGTGCTCTGGTGAGGGCGTTTCGGCGTGTGAGCGAGCGCCGAAGTCTGAGCTTGCTGCTCAGATCATTCAGTGGGTCGCCGCGCGCCTGCCCTCTCTGCTTCCATAGTCCCACCCATAGAGGATCCCATGCAGATTCAAGTTCGAAGGCTCGACCCGCGCATTGAAGCGGCACCGACATACGCCACAGTGGGCTCGGCAGGACTCGACCTCAAGGCCGCCATTGACGCACCGCTGACGCTTGCGCCTGGCGCAACGGAGCTGATTCCTACTGGCCTCTCAATCTTTATTGAGGACCCGGGCTACGCTGGACTCATTCTTCCGCGAAGCGGCCTTGGCCACAAATATGGCATTGTCCTGGGGAATCTGGTCGGGCTGATCGACTCCGACTACCAAGGGCCGCTCATGGTCTCCGCTTGGAATCGCGGACATCAGGCCCATACCTTTGAGCCGCTCGATCGTATTGCGCAGCTTGTGATTGTCCCGATTGTGCAGGCTCAGTTCCGCTGGGTCGAGGCCTTCGAAGCGAGTAGCAGAGGCGTGGGCGGCTTCGGGAGCACCGGTGTTCGCTAGTGTGCTCACCAAAAGAGAGGGCCGGTGTCCACACGACACCAGCCCCTCTAAGTCGCTTCAAAACAACAAGCATCAGGCTTAGGTCAGCATGTCAGACCAGATGTTCTGTGCCCAGTTAAAGGCATAAACCCCCTCGAGCTCATTCGCTTTTGCTGAGAGACCCCCCGCACCCGCGACAGGGGTGTAGGTTTTCTTCGCTGCATCGAACTGGTGAACACTCGCCACGTGCACAACATTTTTGTCCGTGGTGAAGCTGTAGCAGGTATTTGAGAGCGTGACCGGCATCGGCTGCCTTCCGTTCATGATCTCGACGATGGCTGCAGCACAGGCCTTGCCATGCTGGTTGGCCATATGGCCCGATTTGGGCATACCTGGCGCCGAGAAGGTCGAGTCGCCGAGCACGTGAACCTTGGGCACCGCAGTTGACTCGAACGTGAGCCAATCGACGCCGCACCAGAGGTTGTTCACATTGACCAGCCCCATCGACTTGGCAAGGTCGCCCGCGTTCTGTGGGGGAATGATATTCAGGACGTCGGCCTTGACCTTCTCACCCACCTCCGTGGCCACCGTCTTGCTCTTGAGGTCGAGCTCGGTCACGTTCATGTTGGGAACGTAGCTCACCAGGCCCGGGTACTCGTCTGCCCACGCCTTCATGAAAAGGCCCTTCTTGGAGACGATGTCGGGGTTGGCATCGAGCAACACCACCTTGCTCTTGGGCTTCTCACGCTTGAAATAGCTAGCCACTTGGCAGGCACGCTCGTAAGGGCCTGGGGGGCAACGGTAAGGGGCCTTGGGGACCGTCATGACGAAAGTGCCGCCATTGGGCATGGCCTCGAGTTGCGCGCGCAATGCCAGTGTCTGAGCACCTGCCTTCCAAGCGTGCATGACGACCTTCTGGGCCTCTGCATTCAGGCCGGCAACCGCATTGAAGTTAAAGTCAGTACCGGGGGAAACCACCAGCCGGTCGTACCGAATGGACTCGCCTTTGCGCGTGGCGACGGTTTGCTTAACTGGGTCAAAGCCTGTCACCTCGTCGATGACGACTTTGATGCCACGCTTGCTCAGGCCATCGTAACCGCGCCGAATGTAATCCACTTTCTGAGACCCACCCAGCACGAGGTTTGAGATCGGGCAGGAATAGAAATCCTTCGATCGCTCGATGAGCACCACCTCAATAGCGCCTTCACCCCACATCTGCAGATACTTGGCCGCTGTTGCTCCACCGAAGCCGCCACCAACCACGACAACACGGCCCAGACTCTTGGTCGCGCTAGTCTTTTGCGCGGGCGTCGTTGCGCAGCCAGAGAGCCCAGCCACTCCACTCACCAGCGCGGCGCCAGCACCTGCTTTCAACACGCCACGGCGTGTTTCGAATGTCTTCTCCATTGTGAATCCTCTCCTTGGGAAGTCTTGTTATTGAGCTTTTTGACTGGCGAAAAAGGCTGCCATGGCCTTGATCTGATCGTCGGTGTAACCCTTGGCCAATTGGTGCATGACCGTGGCTTCTCTTTGGCCTGCGGCAAAAGCCTTCATGGTCTCGACGAACTTGACCGCGTCATAGCCAGCAAGCGATACCGCCGACCCTTGGGCCTGCCCATTGGTGCCGTGGCAGTTCGCGCAGGTCGCGGCAAGGTACTGGGCTTTGGCCAGAGCCGACGCCTGAGCGGTGCCGGCTGCTCCCATAGCCAACGCTGCGGTCGCGAGTAAAAGTTTCAAGCGCATGTGATCCCCTCCATGTATGTTTTTATGCGTATTAGCAGTGTATTGACTTGCGTCAAAGAGGCAAGCAACAAACATGCTGCACCGCGCCAGCAGGGGGCCTTGAGCCCCAACGTGACCCCGCTTGCTGTCGACGATCGTTACTCTACGGTCTCGGTCTCAGCAATCTCGTCCGAATCCCGGCCTTTGGTCCGACCCTTTCCGGAGGGAGCAACCCCGTCCTCTGGGAATCGCAGCACCACGGTCTCTTGGTCTGCCTCGAGATCGACATCGACGCGCCCTCCTCCAGCAAGCCGCCCAAAGAGCAGTTCATCGGCCAGTGCACGCCGCAGTTTGTCTTGAATGATCCGCTGCATTGGACGCGCGCCCATTGCAGGATCGAACCCATGCTTGGCAAGATATTTCCGCAACGCATCGCTAAACGAGGCCTCGACCTTTTTCTCTTGAAGCTGAGACTCGAGCTCAATGAGGAACTTATCGACCACGCGCAAGATGATCGACTCATCGAGGGAACGGAACGACACAATGGCGTCGAGTCGGTTGCGAAACTCGGGCGTGAACATGCGCTTGATATCCTCCATCTCGTCGCCCGCCTGGCGAGAGTTGGAGAACCCGATCGAGCGCTTGTTCAGCGTCTCCGCACCCGCATTGGTGGTCATGATGATGATCACATTGCGGAAATCTGCCTTGCGTCCGTTGTTATCGGTCAGCGTACCGTGGTCCATCACCTGCAAGAGAATATTGAAGATCTCGGGGTGGGCCTTCTCAATCTCGTCGAGTAGCAACACCGCGTGGGGCTTCTTGGTCACCGCCTCGGTGAGCAGGCCGCCCTGGTCGAACCCCACATAACCCGGGGGTGCACCAATAAGACGCGAGACCGCGTGTCGCTCCATGTACTCGGACATGTCGAAGCGAATGAGCTCAATTCCCAGCAGAAACGCGAGCTGCTTGGCTACTTCGGTCTTGCCCACGCCGGTCGGCCCGCTGAACAGAAAGCTGCCGATCGGCTTCTCAGGCTTACCCAGACCCGAGCGGGCCATCTTGATGGCAGAGGCCAAGGCGTCGATTGCGGGCTCTTGTCCAAACACGACATTCTTCAGGTTGCGATCGAGCTTTGCCAGAATTTGCCGATCGTCCGTGTTAACAGTCTGAGGCGGAATGCGCGCAATCTTCGAGACGATATCTTCGATCTCAGCCTTACCAATGGTGCGCTTTTGCTTGCTCTTGGGCAGGATGCGCTGCGCGGCTCCCGCCTCATCGATAACGTCGATGGCCTTGTCAGGCAGATGCCGATCGTTGATGTATTTCGCCGATAGCTCTGCTGCTGCAGTCAGCGCGCCTGCCTGATAGCGAACACCATGATGTTCTTCAAACCGCGACTTAAGCCCTTTGAGGATCTGAATGGTCTGGTCAACTGAGGGCTCGTTGACGTCGATTTTCTGGAAACGACGTGAGAGCGCGTGGTCTTTCTCGAAGATGCCACGGTACTCGGTGTAAGTCGTTGCGCCAATGCATCGAAGCTGGCCGGAGGAGAGCGCGGGCTTCAGGAGATTGCTGGCGTCGAGCGTCCCCCCAGAGGCGGATCCTGCGCCAATGAGCGTGTGAATCTCGTCAATGAAGAGAACCGCATGGGGGTCAGCTTGAAGCTGCTTTAACACGGCCTTGAGCCGCTGCTCAAAATCGCCGCGGTACTTGGTGCCTGCAAGGAGCGCGCCCATGTCCAGCGCATAGACCGTGGCTTTTTCTAGAATTTCGGGAATCTGTCCTTCGGTGATGCGAAATGCGAGGCCCTCAGCGATTGCGGTTTTGCCTACACCGGCCTCGCCCACCAGCAAAGGGTTGTTCTTTCGGCGCCGGCAGAGCACCTGAATGACGCGCTCCACCTCAGCCTCGCGACCAATCAGCGGATCAATGCGCCCGTCTTTCGAGAGCTTGTTCAGGTTCTGGGTGTAAAGATCGAGCGGTGTGGGCTGAGACGACTGCTGCGTGGGGGCGGCCTCACTGGCATCCGAGGCGGCCTCCTCTCCAGCGCCGACCGGAGGCGGTCCCGACTTGGTGATGCCATGGGCAATGAAGTTCACAACATCAAGGCGCGTGATGTTCTGCTGGTGCAGGAAGTAGACCGCATGCGAGTCCTTCTCCCCAAAAATGGCGACCAGCACATTCGCCCCTGTGACCTCCTTCTTGCCGTTTGAGGTCGACTGCACGTGCATGATGGCGCGTTGAATAACCCGCTGAAAACCCAAGGTGGGCTGGGTATCCACTTCGTCGTTACCTGCAACGACCGGCGTGTTTTCGTTGATGTGGTTTGACAATGCCTTACGCAGCGCATCCATGTCAGCCGCACAGGCCTTCAGGATGTCAGCAGCGGAGGGGTTGTCCAGCAGCGCGAGGAGCAAATGCTCGACTGTGATGAACTCGTGCCGCTGCTGCCGGGCCTCCACAAAAGCCATGTGCAAGGTCACTTCGAGTTCTTGGGAAATCATGATTCCTCCATTACGCACTGCAAAGGGTGTTGATGCATTCGAGAAAAACCGTTCACCTGCTCGACCTTAGTCTCCGCCACTTCCTTTGGGTAGACCCCACAAACCCCACGACCCTCACGGTGAACCTTGAGCATGACCTGCGTCGCCTTCTCCCGTGTCATGGAAAAGAATTTTTCCAGCACAATGACCACAAATTCCATCGGGGTGAAATCGTCGTTTAAAAGCCACACCGTGTATTTGGGTGGAGGTGCAAGGACTTTTGGCGTCTCTTCAGCGACTGGCGTGCCGCCGTCAGCAGGGTCTTCTGTGCCCAGACGTGGCAATTGGAGTGATGTCATGGACTTATTTTAGGTGGAAACGCTAAAAATGAGCGGTTCTGTTGGACAAACCCATTGACAGTCCATATATTACGAAATGGCTGTTTAGGCGCATGCCTTGTTGGGTTGTCCACTTGACGTGCGATTTGATGTTTTTTCTCTATAGGTAGGAACGCAGGAATGTCTACAGGTACTGTCAAGTGGTTCAACGATGCTAAAGGTTTTGGCTTCATCACTCCCGATGAAGGTGGCGAAGATGTCTTCGCTCACTTCTCGGCTATTCAAACCAACGGGTTCCGCTCGTTGAAAGAAGGCCAGAAGGTGCAGTTCGACATCATTCAAGGCCCCAAAGGCAAGCAAGCATCCAACATCGTGCCCATGGCTTAACGCCAAAGGTTTCGAAAAAAAAGCCCCAGCATGCTGGGGCTTTTTTTATGCCTTGCGTAGGCCTACATCTGTTCAATCATGACGTCGCCAAAGCCTGAGCAGGAGACCTGGGTTGCACCGTCCATGAGGCGGGCAAAGTCATAGGTCACACGCTTGGTGGTGATGGCCTTCTCCATCGCTGAGATGATGAGATCGGCCGCCTCGACCCAGCCCATGTGACGCAACATCATCTCTGCTGAGAGAATCAAGGACCCAGGATTGACATAGTCCTTACCCGCGTACTTCGGTGCAGTACCGTGGGTCGCCTCAAACATGGCAACGCTGTCAGAGAGGTTTGCACCAGGCGCAATGCCAATACCGCCCACCTGTGCAGCAAGCGCGTCAGAGACGTAGTCCCCATTGAGATTCAGCGTGGCAATGACGCTGTACTCGTTGGGGCGAAGGAGAATCTGCTGCAAGAAGGCGTCAGCGATAGAGTCTTTTACGATGATGTCTTTACCCGTCTTGGGGTTCTTGAAGCTGCACCATGGGCCCCCATCGATGAGCTGTGCACCAAACTCGTTCTGAGCGAGCGCGTAGGCCCAGTCGCGGAAACCACCCTCGGTAAACTTCATGATGTTGCCCTTGTGGACGATCGTGACACTGGGCTTGTCATTGTCAATGGCGTACTGGATCGCTTTGCGCACGAGCCGCTCCGTACCCTCACGAGACACAGGCTTGATGCCAATACCAGAGGTCTCGGGGAATCGGATCTTTTTGACGCCGAACTCCTCGATCAGCAGCTTGATGAGCTTCTTCGCTTGGTCGGACTCCGCCTGGTATTCAATGCCCGCGTAGATGTCCTCAGAGTTCTCGCGAAAAATAACCATATCGGTCTTCTCTGGCTCTTTCAGAGGACTCGGCACGCCCGCGAAGTAACGAACTGGACGCAGGCAGACATATAGATCAAGCTGCTGACGCAGGGCCACGTTGAGAGAGCGAATGCCCCCGCCCACGGGCGTGGTCAGCGGGCCCTTAATCGAGACCACATAGTCCCTGAGCACTTGAAGGGTTTCATCGGGCAACCAGACATCTGGACCGTACACCCGAGTGGACTTTTCGCCGCAGAAAATCTCCATCCAAGAGATCTTGCGTGCACCGCCGTAGGCCTTTTGCACGGCCGCATCCACCACCTTGATCATGACGGGGGAGATGTCGACGCCCGTGCCATCGCCCTCAATGAAGGGGATGATCGGGTTGTTGGGGACATTTAGGGAGAAGTCTGCGTTGACGGTGATCTTCTCACCGGTGGCAGGCACCACGATTTTGCTGGACATCTAACATCTCCTATTGAGAAAAAATGTGAGTCCTTCATCTTAGCGCGGACCGGCCCTGACCGATGGATTCAGGGAAATATAATTCGCGCAAACGCACCGCCCAAAGTGCCGTCAATTGCCTCTATAGTGCGCGTGCGGCCAGATGAGGCCGTATCTCCAAAATTAAAGGGAAATCATGAAAACGTTGATCGCCGCTCTGGCCACTGGCCTGTTTGCTACCGTTGCTGTTGCTGCTGACAAACCTGCTGCTGCTCCTGCTAAGAAAGAAGAGAAGAAGGCAGAGAAGAAAGCTGAAGCTAAGAAGGACGAGAAGAAAGCTGAAGCTAAGAAGTAAGCCACGTGGGGGCATGAGCCCCTATCTGGAGAAAACGGGCCTATTCCAATGGGCCCGTTTTTTTTGTGCACAATCCGTGGATATGCACTTAAGACTCGTTCTGACTCATCTATGCGTTGCTGCCTGTGCGGTTGCAGCCTCTGCCGCAAACGCGGCGCTGGATCAGGCTCGCACCCCAAGCACGCTCGACGTCAAGGGTTTTCGAATTCAAGTGGAGGTCGCACGCACCCAAGAGGCACGCGCAAGGGGGCTCATGGGACGCACCGCGCTCGCACCGGATTCGGGCATGTTGTTTGTGTTCGATGCCCCAGAACGCATCTGCATGTGGATGCGCAATACGCCGTTACCACTCACAGTCGCCTTCTTAGATGACCAAGGAGTCATCATCAACCTTGCGGATATGCAGCCCCGCACAGACACGGTTCATTGTGCGCAGGCCAACGCTCGGTTCGCCCTGGAGATGACCCAGGGCTGGTTTCAGAACCGAGGCATTCAGGCGAGAGACAGGGTAAAACTTACGCCGTGAACTGGCTGGTCGCGTGATCCCAATTCACCAAAGACCAGAACGCTCCGAGGTAATCCGGTCTGCGGTTGCGATAGTCGACGTAATAGGCGTGCTCCCATACATCACAGGTCAGCAGTGCGCGGTCGGCCGTTGTGAGTGGGGTAGCCGCGTTGCTGGTATTCACAATGTCGAGGCTGCCGTCCGATTTTTTCACCAGCCAGGTCCAGCCGGATCCAAAGTTGCCAATGGCGCTTTTGGTGAAGGCCTCTTTGAAGGCCGCAAAGCTGCCCCACTTCGCGTCGATGGCAGCAGCCAAGGCACCCTTGGGCTCACCACCACCATTGGGGCTAAGGGAGTGCCAATAAAAGGTGTGATTCCAGACCTGGGCTGCGTTGTTGAACACGCCACCTGACGACCGCTTGACGATGTCCTCAAGGGGTGCAGTCTCGAACTCTGTGCCTTTGATGAGGTTGTTCAGATTCGTAACGTAGGTCTGGTGGTGTTTTCCGTAATGGAATTCAAGCGTCTCTTTGGAAATGTGGGGCGAGAGCGCATCCATTGCATAGGGAAGCGCGGGCAAGGTGTGTTCCATTCAGTCAGGCTCCTGGAAAGGGGTTGAGTTGTGAGGATGACCCAAAATTATGACGAGCTTTCAGAGGCATTGCCCTGGGCGGGCTCTAGGGATTTCACCTGCACTTGCGCACGACCGTCTGAGGACCAGAGTTCTATTGCCTGCCCGACGTGCATCTGGCCGACTGCGCTCACGGGCGCCCCATGGGCATCCAAGGCCATCCAGTAGCCTCTGGATAGGACACCCAAGGGACTTAGCGCAGCCAGCGCACGAGATGCGCTTTGCAAGCGCGCCTCCCAGGCGACAAACCCGCGGTCTTGTAGCCTCAGGAGCCGCCCTTGAGCGCTGAAAAAACGCTCGGCCTGGGCGCGCAGATCATGCCGAGGGCTCCTCAGCGATCCTCGCGTGCGATCAAGTCGCTGCCATCGCTGATCCAGGACCCGATGCATCCGCGCGCGCAGGGCGTCGAAATGCGCAATCAGGCGATCTCGCTCTTGAGTTACCTGCGCAGCAATGCGCTCTGCCGCTGCGGTGGGCGTAGCCGCTCGGCAATCTGAGACAAAATCTGTGAGGGTTGTGTCGGTCTCATGACCCACACCCGAGACCACAGGGACCGCGAAGGCCGAGAGCGCTCGAACAAAGCCCTCGTCATTGAACGCCCAGAGATCTTCAAGGCTGCCACCGCCACGAATGACGGCCAAGACATCCAGGTTGGCCATCGACGCGCGCTCAAGAGCCGAGAGCAGCGCTGCGGGCGCGTCAGGACCCTGCACCAGGCTTGGAAAGAGGGTCACGCGCAGCATTGGGGCCCGCGCCCTGATCGTCACAAGAAAATCTCGAAGCGCTGCGCCACTCAGTGAGGTGATCACGCCCACCCGGCGGATCCGCAGGGGGAGTTCGCGCTTTCGAGCGTCCGAGAACAGCCCCTCCTGCGCAAGCCTCTCGCGAAGCTTCAGAAAGAGCGCGTAGAGATCGCCCTGGCCTGCAGGTTTGAGAGACAGAATGCGGAGCTGGAAATCGCCACGCGCTTCATACAGGGAAGGTTGTGCCCGTACCTCCACCTGAAGCCCCTCCCGAGGCACAACACTCAACCCGGACGCCTCTCTCCGAAAAAGCACGGCCCGAACACTCGCACCCGCGTCCTTGAGCGTGAGATACCAATGCCCACTGCTTGCTTGGGTAACTTGCGAGAGCTCCGCCTGAAGGCGTACCAAGGGGAACTGTCGCTCCAAGACGCTTGTGACCCGTCGATTCAGCTCCGAAACAGAGATTAGCGGCAGGTCCTCAGGTGCTTGCATGGCCCCACTTCTCCACAAAACGCCTTGGGGCCTCAAAGTCGGCGCGTTTGTGCTGCGCCCAAGCGGTCGCCCCGCGAGAACACGCTGAAAATCCTTGTAAAAAAACGCAAGCCATTGAAATATATGCCTTAAATTTAGAAATTCATGGGCCAGAGAGAACCCACCTCGGCGCAGGCCGCAACCCCATAATAGACAAACCCTCATCCGTGTTGGCTCGCGACAGCCAGAAGACGCTCATGTCCACAGACTTATCCACACCCCCTCAGCGGCGAGGCCGGCTCCGCACCTGGCTGTGGAAAACGTGGTTTACCTCCGTAAACACAAAGAGTGCGCGCGCGCGCCTTCTCGATGTCGCCCTCAATCTGATCGGCCAACCGGGCGCCGCGATCGGGCGGTGGCGCCAAGATCGCCAGACACGGGCGCCGACGCTGCCGCTGCCGGCAATTGCGGTGGGCAACGTGGTCATCGGTGGGGCGGGAAAGACGCCCGCCTGTCTCGGCATTCTGGAGGCGCTCAGCCTGCATGGCCTGAAGGCTGGTCTGATCAGTCGCGGCTACGGCCTCTCCCCTCCCCTCACGCACCGTGCATCGCCACGGGTGGTGCTGGCCCATGAATCCACCACGCCGGATTGGATTGGAGATGAGCCGTGGCTGGTTCACTGGCGCGCCGCGGTTCCTGTCGCGGTCCACCCGAATCGGCACGCCGCGGGTCTCGCGCTGGTAGCGCGATGTCCGGACCTTGACGTGCTGGTGCTCGATGACGGCCTGTCTCAAACCAGCCTCAAGCCGCAGGTTCGCGTGCTCCTGCTCGATGATCGGCTGCTCGGCAACACGCACTGCCTGCCTTCCGGTCCCAACCGTTTCGCATGGCCTCCCAGTCCGCACTCACAGCCGGACCTGGTGCTTGTGAAGGGTGGGCCCTCCCCACAGGCTGTCTCCCACCTTTTGAGGGCACTCGAGCCCATACCCGTGTGCAGCCCACTTCCGATGAACCCAGAGTGCTGGGTGGGTCACCGTACGCACCACACACTCGAGGCTTTTCGAGCAAAGATCTTGGGCAATTCCGAAAGTGTGGTGTGGGCGGTTGCGGGCATTGCCGAGCCTCATCGGTTTTTCGAGACCGTTGCTGCACAGGGTATTCCCATAGCGCGGTGCATTGCCCTGGATGATCACGCGCATCGACCCTGGGAAGCCCTCCAAGAGGCAAGAGGCGATCAGGCCTGGCCCGACTTTATCCTGACCACAGAAAAGGACTTTGGAAAACTTCAAGCAGTCAGCGCATTGCCTCGAGAGCAGGTCTGGGCCCTGCGCCTAAATCACACCCTTCCCGTCGACTGGTCCGCTCACCTTGTCAGCCGACTACAATGCGGGCATGGACTCAAAAGTGCGTGAGATTCTTGCTTGCCCTGGTTGCCATGGTGCACTCACCCTAGCCCCGGGAGGTGCGATGCTGATCTGCGCATCGGAGCGCCTCGGCTACCCTATCGTCGACGGCATTCCCCACCTCCTCGTGCAGGAAGCGCTTCATCTGCCTGAGATCACCATCGCTCCCATCGCGGAAGACCGTTGAGCCCTGTGCATCAGGCAGACTTTTGGGTGCTGATTCCCGCGAGAAGATCCTCCTCTCGCCTTCCAGATAAGCCGCTCGCAGACATTGCAGGCAAGCCCATGGTCGTGCGTGTTGCCGAGCGCGCGGCCCGCTCCGGTGCGAGCCGAATCGCCGTCGCAACAGACGACACTGAGATTGCGCATGCCGTTCGGTCCGCGGGTTTTGACGCCGTGATGACCTCGGCCGACCACCAGAGCGGGACCGATCGACTCGCCCAAGCCTGTCGTCTGATGGGCGCGCCCGCACAGCAAGTGGTGGTTAACCTCCAAGGCGATGAACCGCTCATGCCACCAGAGACCTTAGACCAGATTGCGGACATGCTTGCCCACCATGTCTGGGCATCCGTGGCGACGGCGGTCACCCCCATTCACAGCCTCGAAGAGTTTCTCAATCCAAATGCTGTCAAAGCGGTCCTTGGCAGCGATGGCCGAGCGCTCTACTTCTCGAGAGCTCCAGTCCCCTACCTCAGAACACCGGCACTCTCGCAGCCGGGCCCGCTGCCTGTGCAGCCCCCCGCCTACCGACACCTTGGGCTCTATGGATTTCGGGCTGGCCTGCTCGAGCAATTTGTCGGCTGGGGACCCAGCGCCCTCGAGCAGTCAGAGCAGCTCGAACAACTGCGTTGGCTGGAGCATGGCCACGCCATTGGCGCCATTGTGCTCGAGACCCCACCGCCGGCAGGTGTAGACACCCTCGCTGACCTAGAGCGGGTTCGCGCCGCTTGGACCAACCTCCGCCTATAATTGCGGCAAAACCATGACAACGGAGACTCCAAGATGCGCATGATTCTGCTCGGCCCACCTGGCGCTGGAAAAGGAACCCAAGCAACCTTTATCAAGGAAAAGTTTGGCATTCCCCAGATCTCAACGGGCGACATGCTGAGAGCTGCTGTGCGCGAGGGCACGCCACTCGGTTTAGAGGCGAAGAAAGTCATGGACTCCGGAGGACTGGTGAGCGACGAGATCATCATCAACCTCGTCAAAGAGAGACTTCAGGCACCCGACTGCGAAGCCGGCTACTTATTCGACGGCTTCCCGCGCACCATTCCTCAGGCTGAGGCCATGAAACACGCGCAGGTTCCCATTGGCGTTGTGCTCGAGATTCAAGTGCCGGATCAGGACATCATCGATCGCATGAGCGGCCGACGGGTGCATGTTGCAAGCGGCCGGACTTATCACGTCACCTTCAACCCACCCAAAAAAGACGGCATTGACGACGTCACGGGTGAGGCGCTGATTCAACGAGATGACGATCGTGAAGAGACTGTGCGTAAGCGTTTAGATATCTACCACGCGCAGACCAAGCCCCTGGTGAAGTTCTACAGCGATTGGCAAGCAAGTGCAGACGCTGCGGCACCCCGCGTGGTCACCATCTCTGGGGTCGGGTCAGTTGATGCCATCACCCAGCGGGTAATGGACGCACTTCGGTAAAGGGCTCCATCACGAGTTGGTTGTCGCGCGCGAAGCCGCAGACGAACTCCCAAGCCATGGGCTCGAGGGCATGCATGCTCGAGTCCACAATCACGCACTTGACGCCCTCGCGCACCACCGGCTGCGCATAGGGAGAAAACCCATGCACCATCAGCGCACTCCCAGAGGCTCGGTAGCCAGGGCGATACGGCGCAAGCACACCCGCCAAACGCTCGGCCCAATCACTCGGGCGAAAGGTTTTGCCCGACAGGGTCTGTCCTCTGATAATGAACTTACCGGTCAGATCGGTCGTGGATGGAATGCCCTGCGACATGAAAGCTTTCAAGATAAAGCGGTATTCTAACGGCTCCCCTCCCTTCCTTTTGTCTTGATTTGGTCATTCATGAAAACGACTGCCTCCTCACTCATGCCCACGTACACCCGACTCCCAGTCGCGCTGGTGCGAGGGTCTGGTGCTTGGATGTGGGACGATCAGGGCCGTCAGTATCTCGATGCCCTATCAGGCATCGCCGTCAACACGCTGGGGCACGCCCATCCTCGCCTGGTTGAGGCCCTTCAGAGACAGGTCGCCACATTGATCCATGCCTCTAACCTCTACCAGGCTCCCCTACAGGAGGAGCTCGCCGACGCACTCACCCGGCGATCGGGCATGACGAACGCATTTTTCTGTAACTCTGGACTCGAGGCCAACGAAGCTGCAATCAAGCTAGCGCGCAAACACGGGCATCGCCTGGGTTTTGATCGTCCGGAAATTCTCGTCTTCGAGAAAGCATTCCATGGGCGCTCACTTGCCACCCTGTCGGCAACGGGTAACACCAAAGTGCAGATTGGATTTGAACCGCTGGTCGAGGGATTCGTTCGTGCGCCCATGAACGATATGGAAGCCGTGCGACAGGCACTCGACCTGCACCCCCACATCAGCGCAATCTTCATCGAGACCATTCAGGGCGAAGGAGGTATTCAGCCTGCGCGGGTCGAGTTCCTTCAGGCGCTCAGAGCAATCTGCACAGAGCGCAGCATCCTGCTGATGCTCGATGAGGTTCAGTGCGGCATTGGCAGAACCGGAAAGTGGTTCGCTCATCAATGGGCTGACGTTCTGCCCGATGTCATGCCCCTAGCCAAGGGCCTGGGATCGGGTGTCCCAATCGGTGCCGTCCTGGCCCACGGCATTGCAGCCGACCTCTTCCAACCCGGCAACCATGGGACCACATTTGGCGGAAACCCATTAGCAATGCGCGCAGCACTCACGACCATCGAGGTCGTAGAGTCAGAGGGACTCATGGAGAACGCGCGGGTGCAGGGTGATCGCATGATGACCGCGCTGCGCAGCAGCTTTGCGCAAGCCCCAGAGGTTGTAGACATTCGCGGTGCAGGCCTCATGATGGGCATTGAGCTCAGTCATGCCTGCGGCACGCTGCCCTCGGAGGGGCTACAAGCAGGACTGCTCTTTAACGTGACGGCCGAGCGCGTGGTCAGGCTGCTGCCCCCCCTCACCTTTTCCGATGAGGAAGCACAGATCTGCGTAGACCGGCTTACACCGCTCATTCAATCCTCGATTGAGCGTCAACGCTCTGAAAGTGCGCGGGCCGCCTGAGGCACTGCGCAACCAAGACCATGCACGCACCCTCGGCCGTCCCTCAAGGGATCCAACATTTTCTCCAATTCAGCGACCTGGATCGCGAGACCTTGCTCTATCTGTTCGATCGAGCGCTACTCATCAAAGATCGTTTCAAGCGCTATGTGCGGCATATGCCCCTGCAAGATCGCACCCTGGTCATGGTGTTCGAGAAAGCTTCTACGCGCACTCGGCTCTCATTTGAAGCGGGCATGCACCAGCTTGGCGGCGCTGCGATTTACCTCAACACCCGAGACACGCAGCTCGGGCGAGGCGAGCCGGTTGAGGACGCAGCACAGGTGATCTCGCGCATGTGCGATCTCGTCATGATCCGAACCTACGAGCAGGCGATCATTGAGCGCTTTGCAGCGTATTCACGCGTCCCTGTCATTAACGGGCTCACCAACGAGTACCACCCTTGCCAGATCCTTGCCGATATTCTGACCTTCATCGAGCATCGTGGCAGCATTGAGGGGAAAACAGTGGCCTGGATCGGCGACTCCAATAACGTCTGCAACACCTGGCTTCAAGCCGCAGAAATATTGAATTTCAAGGTGCACGTCTCGACGCCCCCGGGATACGAGGTTGAGCCCGAGCGTGCGGGTCTTCATCGAACGGGACACTTTGAGCAGTTCGCCGACCCAATGGACGCAACCCGAGGTGTAGACCTTGTCACCACAGACGTTTGGACCAGCATGGGTTTTGAGTCGGAGAATGAGGCGCGCAAGAAGGCATTTGAGCATTGGTGCGTAGATTCCGACATGATGTCTCACGCCAAACCCCACGCACTGTTTATGCATTGCCTTCCTGCGCATCGTGGTGAGGAAGTGACCGCAGAGGTCATTGATGGCCCGCAGTCTGTGGTCTGGGACGAGGCAGAGAATCGCCTGCATGTGCAAAAGGCCCTCATGGAGTATCTCCTGCTTGGGCAGACGCACGACGACGCGTGACCATTCAGATTCATACCCTGCGGCCTCATGAGCCGACAGATGCGCAAGCACTTGTCGATTTGCTCGATCTCTACGCACGAGGCCCAACGGGCAAAGGCGAAGGCCTAAGCCCAGACGTTCGAAAGTCCTTGCCAGGCACACTGGGTGAAATGCCGCATTACAGGGGGTGGCTTGCATATCGCGATGACGCCCCCGTAGGGCTCCTCAACGCCTTCGTTGGACTCTCCACCTTTCGAGCACAGCGCCTGCTCAATATTCACGACCTCTGCGTGCGGCCCGGCCTTGAACGCCAAGGCATCGGATCGCAACTCCTCCGCGCCGCAGAGTCATTCGCGCGGGCTGAGGGGTTTTGCAAGCTCACACTCGAGGTGCTTGAGCGCCACACCAGTGCCGTCTCGGCCTATGAAAAGGCCGGGTTTCAGGCCTACCAACTCTCCCCCGAACTGGGTCGCGCGTTATTCTTCGAGAAATTGCTCGACTGACCCATTGGATTCACTCGCCCCCAGGAGACACCACCTATGCCCTCATTTGACGCCACCCTTGAAGCTGACATGACTGAAGTAAAGAATGCAGTGGACCAAGCCAGCAAGGAAATTGGTACCCGTTTTGACTTCAAAGGATCAAGTGCCGAGGTCCAACTCAAGGATCGCGAGCTCACCTGCTATGCCGACAGCGAGTTTCAACTCGGCCAGGTGCGGGAGGTCTTGATTGGAAAGTGCGCGAAGCGCGGCGTCGATGTGCGCTTTCTTGACCACGGCGACATCCAGAAAATCGGTGGCGACAAGCTCAAGCAGGTGCTCACCATTCGTCATGGCATTGCCGGAGACGACGCCAAGCGGATTGTCCGGATCATCAAGGACAGCAAAGTGAAAGTCCAAGCGTCTATTCAGGGAGACGCCGTGCGCGTCACAGGCGGCAAACGTGACGACCTGCAGAACGTGATTGCACTGCTCAAGAAAGAGGTCGACGACCTCCCACTGGCTTATGGAAACTTCAGGGACTGAGACTAAACCGTGATGCGTGCCCAGGCCGAATGGTTGTGGATGCTCTCAAAATTTTCGGCCTCAACCTCGAAACCAATGACCCCAGGTAAGGCCCGCACTGAGATGGCCACATCGCGAACCAGGTCCTCGACGAACTTCGCGTTGTCGTAGGCGCGTTCGGTTACGTACTTTTCATCGGGGCGCTTGAGTAGGCCCCAAAGCTCGCAAGAGGCCTGGGCCTCGACCGTACGAATCAGGCTCGCCATGCAGAGCTTGGCCGGTTGGGGACCGAGTCGCACGCGAACCGTGACCTCTGAACGCTGATTGTGCGCGCCGTAATCGGAGATCTCTTTCGAGCACGGACACAGGCTCTTGACAGGTACCTTTACCGTAAGCACCGTGTCGGGTGTCTCACCGCCAGCAGTCGCCTCGAAGCCCACGATGTAATCCATGAGGCTTTTCACCCCACTCACGGGCGCTGCCTTTTCAATGAAATACGGGGCCTCAAGCGAAAGCGTTCCCTCGTTGGCCTCCAGCAGCTTGAGCATGTCTCTGGCTAAGGACTGCGCAGTGTCTGCACTCAGCTCAATGCCATCGCGACCCATGGTCTCCAGCAGTGCCACGAAACGCGACATGTGAGTGCCCTTCTGGTCTGCCGGCAGCGCCACGGAGAGACTGAATGTCGCCACTGAGGGAATGGGCTTTTTACCCTGACCGGCTCTAAGCAAAACTGGGTGACGCAGGCGACGCACGCCGACGCGATTGATGGGGATGTTGCGGGTGTCGCGATGTCCCTGAACATCGGGCATGGCGATGGCACTATTCTCGGTAGGGCTATTCATTGGGCCAGTGTAAGCGAGGGTTGAGTGAGATTTCCCCCAAACTCTCGATGGGTGTGCAGTTGGGCTGCCTTCACTCGAACGCTTGCGACGATGCCCGGTGCATCGAGTCCTTGGCGAGCCAAGAGTGCAGCGTGGTCCCCGTGATCGATGAACACATCGGGTAGGCCCAACGCCAGGACCGATGGAGCATGGACGCGGGTCGAGAGCCCAGCAAGTGCCTCTATGACTGCGGAACCCGCACCGCCAGCGAGGACGTGCTCCTCGATAGTGACCAGCAGATCGTAGCGCTCTGCACAGTCTGCAAGGCACTCGATGTCGAGCGGCTTAATGAAACGCATATTCACGACAGCCGCATTCAGCTCGACAGCGGCCTTAAGAGCAGGCGCAACCATGCTCCCGAACGCCAGCAGGCAGACACGCAGTCCGTGTGGCCCTGCGGCCCCCTCACGCAGTGGCTCGGCCTTGCCAACTTCAAGGGGCAGCAAGGCATGGCCTGGCTCCACACCCATTCCAGCGCCCCTGGGGTACCGAACGGCGGAGGGGCCCTCGAGCACTAGGCCCGTGCTGAGCATGGCGCGACACTCTGGCTCATCTTTGGGAGTCATGATCACCATGTTGGGCAGGCAACGCATGAAGGCAATATCAAACACCCCCGCGTGTGTCGCGCCGTCGGCACCGACAAGCCCAGCACGATCAATCGCAAACAGCACAGGCAGGTTTTGGAGCGCGACGTCATGCACGAGCTGGTCGTAGCCCCGCTGCAGGAAGGTCGAATAAATTGCGACCACAGGACGAAGCCCCTCGCAGGCCATACCTGCCGCAACGGTGACTGCGTGCTGCTCGGCAATAGCCACATCGTGGTACCGGTCGGGGAACCGCTGCGAGAACTCAACCATGCCAGACCCCTCACGCATGGCCGGCGTGATGGCAACCACGCGAGCATCTGCCTCGGCGGCATCGCAGAGCCAGTCTCCAAAGACCTTTGAGTAGGTTGGCTTGGCCGGCTGCGTCACCGGCCGAATACCCTCGTTGGGGTCGAATTTTCCGGGCCCATGATAGGTGATGGGGTCCTCTTCGGCCAGCGCATAGCCTTGCCCCTTCTTGGTCACCACATGCAGAAACTGTGGGCCCTTGAGTTCACGCAGATTGTGAAGTGCTGGTATGAGGGCGTCGAGGTCATGGCCGTCGATGGGGCCAAAATAATTGAAACCGAACTCTTCAAAGAGCGTGCTCGGCGTCACGAGCCCTTTTGCACCCCCTTCAAGGCGTCGGGCAATTTCTAAAACAGGGGGTACTGCGGAGAGCACCTGCTTTCCGAGTTCACGTGCGGCCGAGTAGAAACGGCCCGACATGAGTCGTGCAAGGTAGTTACTCATGGCCCCGACGGGAGGAGAGATCGACATCTCGTTGTCATTCAAGATGACCAGGAGATCAATGTCCTTGTGAATGCCCGCGTTGTTCATGGCCTCGTAGGCCATGCCGGCACTCATGGCGCCATCACCAATCACGGCAATATGGCGTCGGCGGTGGGGCCCCTGATGCTCGCCCTTCTGTCTCGTGGCCAAGGCCATGCCCAGGGCAGCAGAAATAGACGTGGAAGAGTGCGCCGTGCCAAAGTGGTCGTGCTCGCTCTCACAGCGACGAGGAAATCCAGAAATGCCGTTGAGCTGTCGCAGCGTGTGCATCTGGTCGCGCCGCCCGGTGAGAATCTTGTGCGGATAACTCTGGTGACCCACATCCCAGATCAGCCGATCGAACGGGGTTTGGAATACATGATGAATGGCCACGGTCAGCTCGACCGTACCCAGATTCGAGGACAGGTGCCCCCCGGTACGCGCCACGGAGTGGAGCAGAAACTCACGCAGCTCAGCCGCGAGGTCTTTGAGTTGCCGCCGGGTCAGAAGACGTAGGTCCTGCGGGGAAGAGATGTCATGCAAAGTGGACATGGTCGAAACGATGAACTAATGGACGCGATGAGTCAATGCAAGCGCAAGCGCACGAAGCCGATCGCCTTGGGCACCAAGCGGCTCAATCGATGCCAGCGCATGGTCGAGCAATGACTGCGCATAGGAGCGGCTGGCCTCCAAGCCCAGCAGCCGAATGAAAGTCGGCTTGTCTTGCGCTTGGTCTTTGCCCGCCGTCTTGCCCAGGGTAAGCGAGTCGGCTGTGGCGTCGAGGACGTCATCGACCACCTGAAACGACAATCCCAAAGCCCTGGCATAAGAGCGAATCATGTCGAGCTGAGCGGCATTTGAGGCGTGTGGGCCAGCCAACACCCCCATCTCTGCAGACGCTGTTATTAAAGCCCCTGTCTTCAGGGCGTGCATGGCCTCGAGCTCACGCTGAGTCAGTCCAACGCCGACAGCGGCAATGTCAACGGCCTGGCCTCCCGCCATACCACGAGCGCCCGTTGCACCAGCGAGTGAACGACAGAGCGCCACTTTTGTCTGATCAGAGGCGTGGGTATCCATGAGAAGCTCGAATGCAAGCGTCTGTAACGCATCGCCCACCAGCAGCGCAGTGGGCTCGTCAAAGGCAACATGCACTGTGGGTTGACCCCTGCGGAGGTCGTCGTCATCCATACAGGGCAGGTCATCGTGGACCAACGAAAATGCATGAACACATTCCACGGCAGCGGCGGCATCGAGCACTACTCGGGCCAGCGGATCCGCACCCGTCGCCTCTGCACTCGCCATCACCAACAGCGCCCGCGCACGCTTTCCGCCATTCAAGACGGCATAAGCCATGGCGGACCAGAGACGTGCAAGGGATTGGCCCGAATGGTTACCCTGTTCCAGACGGTTCGAACCGTTGAGCACATGCTCCAAATGAAGGTTGAGCGCAGCCAGCCAAGCGGGCGGGACGACCGACGCGAGACTCACCCGTTCTCCCCGAGGAAGTCTGAGACCGGGGCGACAGTCGTGCCTCTCGCGTCGATGATCTCAAGCTCCTTCTGAGCGGCCTCAAGCAGGCCCTGTGCGTGCCGCATGAGGGCGACACCACGCTCGTAAGCCTTGAGGGCATCGGCAAGTGCGAGTTGCCCGTCCTCCAGACGCGCGGTCTCTCGCTCTAGCGCGGCCATGGCCGCCTCAAAGCTCAGCGTTGAAATGTCATCGACGTTGTCCATCGCAACATTGTAGACGCCCCACGCGCAGGATTGCGGGTATACTCGAGCGCTTTCCTTTCTTGGCTCGGGAGGGATTTCGATGAGTGATGTCGGAACCTTTTCTAGGCTGATCCCCAGCAGCGCACAGCTGCCGGTTCACGCCTATTTTGACGAAGCGCTTCTGGCCCAAGAGCGCGTTCACTGCTTTCAGGCAGGGCCTGGCTATGTCGGCCACCAGCTTATGGTGCCCGAGGTAGGCCGGTATGCAACGCTTGCGCATGAAGATCATGGGCGGGTGTTGGTCCGAAATGCAACCGGCATAGAGCTGCTTAGCAATGTCTGCCGTCACCGGCAGGCCATCATGCTTGAGGGTAAGGGCGAGGCCGAACACATTGTCTGCCCGCTTCATCGGTGGACCTATGACCTACAGGGCGAGCTCATCGGCGCACCGCACTTTGCCGAAGACCCCTGCAAGCACCTCTCGCGCAAGCCCCTCAACAGCTGGAATGGCCTGCTCTTTGAAGGGCAACCAGCGCTCTTAAATGAGCTCAGCCAAGTGCCGTTTTTTGACAAGCTCAACTTTGAGGGCTACGTCCACGCACACACCCAGCACCACCTCTGCGAGTACAACTGGAAAAGCTTCATTGAGGTCTACATGGATGACTACCATGTGGCTCCATTTCACCCCGGGCTTGGCAATTTTGTGGACTGCAATCACCTTAGATGGCATTTCGGTGAGCAATACAACATCCAAGCGGTTGGCATCACGCCCCTCTCGAATGCGGCCACGCCGGTTTATCAGCGTTGGCAGCAAGAGGTCTTGCGCATGCACGACGGCAAGCTGCCCGATTTCGGCGCCATCTGGATGACCATCTACCCGAATATCATGGTCGAGTGGTACCCAAAGGTTCTGGTGGTCTCCCACCTTCACCCCATAACACCCCAGCGCACTGTCAATGTGGTGGAGTTCTACTACCCAGAGGAAATCGCTTACTTTGAGCCCAGTTACGTAGAGGCCCAGCAGGCCGCATACAACGAGACTGTGCTGGAAGACGACGAGATCGCGATTCGCATGGATCGTGGCCGCAGAGCCCTGATGAATCGCGGGCTCAACGAGGTTGGCCCGTATCACTCCCCCATGGAAGACGGCATGCTCCACTTCCACGAATACCTGCGCAAAGCTTTGGCGACTGCACGATGACCCCACTGATCACCCCACAAGAATTGGTGAACATTCCCGACGATGTCATCGTCATCGACGTTCAACACGACCTTCAAGATCCCTTTGCAGGACTTCGAGCCTATGCAGCCGGGCACCTTCCTCAGGCCGCCTTTCTGTCGGTCGCGCAAGACCTGGCCGACGATAGTCATGAGGGTCCCGATGGTGGGCGTCATCCACTTCCGAACCCCCATCACTTCTGCGATCGACTCGCTGAGGTGGGTGCCCGAGAGGACACGCTCTTGGTCGCCTACGATGCATCCGGCGGTGTGTACGCCTCGCGATTCTGGTGGCTCGCACGGTATGTCGGACACCTCAAGGTGGCTGTCCTCGATGGAGGCCTGCAGGCCTGGGTGGCCGAAGGTGGCCAGCTTCAGACCAGCGATTTTAAAAAGGCACGCTCGGGACGATTGACCCCCCGTCCAACCCTCTGCCCACGCTGGAACGCAGAGATGATCGAGAGCTGGGTGCAGTCGGGCGCCATGCCCGAGATTGCAGTGCTGCTCGATGCCCGCTCGCCCGCACGATTCAGAGGAGATGAAGAGCCCCTCGACCCAGTAGCAGGACACATTCCAGGCGCAATCAATCGTCCCTATGCCCAGAACCTCCAGCCCGATGGGCGTTTTAAACCCCCTGCCGTTCTGAGAGAAGAGTTCGAGGCCCTCTTAAACGGGCAAGACCCAAGTGCAATCGTTCACAGCTGTGGATCTGGCATCAGCGCCTGCCACAACCTGGTCGCCATGGAGGCAGCGGGTCTGCACGGCAGCGCGCTGTATCCAGGTTCTTGGAGCGAGTGGTGCTCTAATCCGAAACGACCCGTGGCGACAGGGCCCGCCTAACCCGCCCCAAAATTATCGAGTGAGGGTGGGCAGGGCCAGCGCTCCAGCGTCTCCCTCTGCATCTGGTTGACTGAATGGATAGGCTGAGCGAACCCATGTCAACTGGAGCATTCGCGCTTCGATCTCGAGAATGCGGTCAAGCCCGTCGAGGGAAACCCCTGTGATGCGAGCATTGAAGACCTGGGGCATAAGCACGCAGTCTGCAAGACTAGGCCGATCCCCATGACAGAAGAGCCCGCTCCCGAGCGCGAGTTGCCGCTCGAATGCTGTGAGGCCCTCGCGCACCCAATGGGCATACCAGGCGTCCCGGGCAGCTTGGGATAGGCTGAGCTCACCACTCAAGTACTTGAGCACACGCAGATTGTTGAGCGGATGAATTTCGCAGGCGATGATCTGGGCCAAGGCGCGAACCCGAGCACGTCCGGCTGCATCGCTAGGCAGCAGTGCCGGATCCGGCTGACGCTCCTCGAGGTACTCGAGTATCGAGAGCGATTGCGTGAGCACCAGCCCGTCTATCTCCAAAACAGGCACGAGGCCCTCAGCCGTCAGTGACTGATAGGCAGGAGACTGATGTTCTGCCTTGCGCAGATGAACCGGCACGACCTCATACGCAATACCCTTCATGCCCAGTCCAAGCCGAACACGATAGGCGGCAGAGGACCGCCAGAAGCTATGAAGTCGGACGTCCATGCGCCTCGGTGTCAGATCACGCGAATAGAGAGACCCGGCAGCCCCTCGAACTGGGCATCGACCCGGTCCCCGCGCACCACCGGACCTACGCCTGCTGGTGTGCCGGTGAAGATCAGGTCGCCCGCCTCGAGCGTCCAGGCCTTGGAGAGCTCAGACATCATGTCCGCCAAGGGCCAAATGAGCTGCGAGAGGTTACCTGCTTGGCGCTGCACGCCATTCACGGAGAGCGATATGGCGCCGGAGGTCAAGAGACCCCGCTCACCCACAGGCACCAGCGGCCCGATGGGTGCTCCGTGATCGAAGGCCTTGCCAATCTCCCAGGGCTTCCCCGCTTTCTTCATTTCACCTTGACGGTCACGACGGGTCATATCCAACCCCAGGGCATAGCCCCAGATGCAAGCTGCCGCCTGAGTCGGCGTGAGGTTTTTGCCGCCACAAGCAAGTGCGACCACCAACTCAACCTCATGATGGCAATCCTCAGTTGCCATGGGGTAAGGCCAATCAGTTTGAATGTCTGCTGGGACTGGGAAAAGTGCATCAGCGGGCTTGAGGAAAAAGAACGGGGGTTCGCGGCCTGTGTCTCCCATTTCAATGGCGTGATCCGCATAGTTGCGGCCAACACAATAGACCCGACGTACCGCAAACCGTTGGCTATCGTTGTGAATGGGAATAGAGACTGGGTCAACCTTGGGCAGCGGCAGCATACAACTCCTTTACGTCTAGAAAGGGGCGTCTCCGTAGCCAGCTGGCGCCGGAGGCGCATGGTTATCAAATTTGGTGAACTGACCGAGAAAGGTTAGCCGGACTGTGCCGATGGGTCCATTCCGTTGTTTCCCGATGATAATTTCCGCCACCCCTTTGTCTGGGGAGTCGGGCCGATACACCTCATCCCTATAAATAAAGAGAATGACGTCGGCGTCTTGCTCGATTGCGCCTGACTCCCGAAGGTCGCTCATGACCGGTCGCTTGTCGGTGCGCTGCTCGACTGTTCGGTTGAGCTGAGAGAGTGCAATAACAGGGCAGCCAAGCTCCTTGGCGAGGCCTTTGAGTGATCGCGTGATCTCAGAGATCTCGGTCGTCCGATTCTCATTGCTACTGGTACCACTCATGAGCTGGATGTAGTCGACGATGATTAGTCCCAGGCCCCCCGATTGGCGGTGAAGCCGCCGTGCGCGCGATCGCAACTCAAGCGGGTTGAGCCCCGGCGTCTCATCGATATGGACCTGCACGCCTGTCATGCGCTGAACCGCGTGAGTCATGCGGTCCCAGTCTTCTTCGTGCAAGCGCCCCGTCCGAATGCGTTGGGCATCGATACGGCCAACGGAGCAAAGCATACGAAGCGCGAGCTGCTCGGCGCCCATCTCCATGCTGAAGACGGCGATGGGAAGACCTTGATCGACTGCGACATGCTCTCCAATGTTGAGGGCAAAAGAAGTCTTTCCCATCGAGGGCCTGCCCGCCACAATGATCAGGTCGCCGGCGTGCATGCCGGCTGTCTTTTGATCGAGATCGATGAACCCCGAGGGCACGCCTGTGACATCAGAGGGGTTGGGGTTGCGGGCCAGTGCATCGACCTGCTTAACGACCTTCTTGATGATCTGGTCGAAGGGAATGATGCTGTTGGATCCGCGCGAACCCTCCTCCCCAATGTGGAAGATTTTGGACTCGGCCTCATCGAGGATCTGCCGCGTCTCCCGACCCTCTGGATTGAGCGCCGTGGTGGCGATCTCATCGCTGACGGAAATCAGCTGGCGAAGAACCGCTCGGTCGCGAACGATTTCGCCATAGCGACGGATATTGGCTGCCGAGGGCGTCTCGGTAGCAAGCGCATTCAGATAGGGCAGCCCGCCAGCTTGCTCAGACTGGCCAAGGGACTGCAGGGCCTCGAAGACCGTGACGACATCTGCCGGCCGAGTCTGATCGATCAGGCGGGTGATGGATTCGAAGATCAGCCGATGTTCGGCGCGATAGAAATCCGCCGGACGAAGGATATCTCCGACGCGGTCCCAAGCGGTGTTGTCGATGAGCAGGCCGCCTAAAACTGCGGCCTCCGCCTCAATCGAGTGGGGAGGGAGTCGTAACGCTTGGATACTCTCGTCAGCCAAGACGCGACTCCTCTCCGCTGGAAACGACCTTAGGCGGCCTCTCCGATGACGCGAACGGTAACCGCCACCACAACATCGGTATGGGGCGCGATTTCAACAGAGAAATCACCGACAGTCTTGAGCGGCCCATTGGGCAGACGGACCTGGGCTTTTGCAATGCCATGACCCACCTTACCAAGAGCCTCGGCAATGTCAAAGTTCGTTACAGAACCAAACAGCCGTCCATCGACCCCAGCCTTCTGGTGCACTTCGACTACAATGCCGTCGATTTTTGCGCCGAGGGCCTGGGCGGCTGCGAGGCGCTCTGATGCGGCTTTCTCAATCTCTGCACGCTTGGCTTCAAATTCGGCAATGGCTGACGTGGTGGCGCGACGCGCCATGCCCTGGGGAATAAGAAAGTTACGCGCGTAACCGTCTTTTACGCGAACCACCTCACCGAGGGTTCCCAAATTGCTGATTTTTTCCAACAGGATGACTTGCATGGGGTGCCCTCTTGCTTAGTGGTTATCGGTAAATGCGATGAGCGACAGAAAACGCGCCCGCTTAATGGCGGTAGTGAGCTGTCGCTGGTACTTCGCGCTGGTGCCGGTGATGCGAGCAGGGATGATCTTTCCAGTCTCGGTCACGAAATCTTTGAGCGTATCGATGTCTTTGTAGTCGATCTGCTCAACGCCCTCTGCAGTGAAACGACAAACGCGCTTACGCTTAAAGAGCGCGCTCTGGGTGTTGCGCTTGGGGCGCTTTTTATCCATTGGTTTTTTGTTAAATGCCATGGTCTTTCTCCAATTCGTATTCAGTGATGTGAAAAATGAGTCCGGGGGCAAACCGCCCGGTCATTGCTTCTTTGGTCGAAAACGCAGCACGTCTTGGCGCCACAAATCCTTTGATCAGCAGCCACTGCTCTGACGACTCTCGCGACAGCTGCTGCGCAACGGCCCCCAACGCACGCGCTGGACAGGCAAATGCGAGCTTCCGCGCTGACGCGGACTCTTCGACTTGCGACTCGTGCCATATGGTGCATTCGAGAACGGGAACCCCGGTCGGGCTGGTTCGGATCTGCTCTTGGTGCATGAGCTGGCCGCGAAGGTGAACGCCATTTGCCGGCATTACATTCACAGCTCGCGATCCGCTACCGGCCTTAAGCCGCGGCCATCTCCGAGCCGGTCGAGGCCGTCATGGTCTTGCGAGCTTCTTCGCGTTGAATGACCTTGAGCATCGGCGAAGGACCCGTTTCTGCCTTCTTCATCTTGACTACAAGGTGGCGAAGGACCGCGTCGTTGAACCGGAATGCGTTCTCGAGTTCGTCTAGCTCCGCCTGACCACACTCAATGTTCATGAGCACGTAGTGGGCTTTAGCGATTTTTTCGATGGGGTATGCCAACTGGCGACGGCCCCAGTCTTCAAGCCGGTGGAGTTTGCCGCCGTGGGCGGTAACCATGGCCGTGTATTTTTCGATCATGGCGGGCACCTGCTCGCTCTGATCTGGGTGAACAATGAATACCACTTCATAATGGCGCAAGGCCACGACGTCAGTCATGCAACTTCTCCTCAGTCCTTAGGGGTAAAGCCACCCGGGAAAGTGTCCGGTGTAGCAAGGAACCCGAGAGTTTAGAGCACAGGCGTCAGAAGGGCAAGCCCACGCTGGTGTGCCATCAGGTTGTCAACCGCGAGCTGCATCATGCGTCCCCGAGTTTGAACCGAGGAGCTTGCAATGTGCGGGGTCAGAACCACCTGATCGAGCGCCAGCAGGCGAGGATTGAGCCGGGGCTCCCCTTCAAAAACATCGAGGCCGGCGGCCCAAATGCGCCGTGACTCCAGTGCATCCGCCAACGCTGCGTCGTCCACGACTCCGCCGCGGGCAATGTTGACCAGGCAAGCGGTTGGCTTCATGAGCGCAAGATCAGAGGGCCCCACGAGATGATGGGTTTCGGGGCTATATGGCACGACAATCACGAGGAAATCACTCTCACGCATCAGGGTGGCCTTATCGACCCATTGTGCGGCTCCGGCCTCGGAGGCCGGCTTTCGATTGTGATACAGCACGGTCATCCCAAATCCAGCCGCTCGTCGTGCGACGGCACTGCCTATGCGCCCCATCCCAAGCACCCCAAGGCGAGCGCCATAGACATCTCGACCAGAGAACTGATCGAAGGACCAGCCATCCCAGGAACCTGAGCGCACATAACGCTCAGACTCCGATACCCGTCGAGCAGTCGCCATGAGGAGGGCCCAGGCAAAGTCTGCGGTGGTCTCGGTGAGCACGTCTGGGGTGTTGCTGACAGCAATGCCACGGGATCGGCAGATGCCCAAATCGATATTGTTGGTGCCCACGGCACCCGTTGCGATCATCTTCAAGTGAGGAGCAGCGCCCAGAACCTCTGCATTAACAGTATCGGCTACGGTACAAAAGAGGTACTGCGCCTGTGCAAGCAGCGTACGCATGCGATCAGGGGTGGTCGGAGTGTCCGTCTCTTGATTGTGCGTGACCTCAAAAACCTGAGAGAGCGATTCAATCAGTTCAGCGCGAATGCGACGGGTGACGACGAGTGTGGGTTTACTCATGAGGAGGACTCCAACAAAATCAAATGCACACGGTATGGCCCATGCGCGCCCAAGACCAAAGTCTGCTCGATATCTGCAGTGCGCGAGGGCCCGGAAATGAAGTTCAGCGCACGCGGCATGAGGCCGCGCTCAGCGCGCAGTCGCTCGAACACATCCTCCATGTGATGAAAAACCCGGTCCTGTGGAATCACAGCAATGTGAGTCTCGGGCAACAGCGTCATAGAGGCGGGGGTCTCGGGACCAGAGAGCATGGCCAGTGTGCCGGTCTCGGCGACCGCCGCAAAACACCCGGTAATGCCAATGAGGTCTGGGACAGGCTCATCCCGCACAGGAGCCCGAAACTCCACATCGAGGCCATGTGCGGCCCAGTCAAGGTCACGAAATGCTGGCCAGGCCACTGCTCGCGGTGAAAGGCCATGGTGCCAGCAGTAGCGGTTGATGAGCTCGGGAATTTGGCTGCGACGCTGCGCTCGATCAATGGTGGCGGACAGACGCGCTGACTGCGCAATGAACCGCGGAATCTTGTCAGCGTCCGATATGGGGGGTTTGGGACCCACGGCATGCCGTTGGAGGTAGGCATCGGCCTGGCGGCGCTCGGCAGCCCCTGGCCCCTCGGACCGCCCATAGGAGGCTCGGATACGCGAGAGGATGCGGTCGCGGCTGCGTTGTGACTTTTCTGCGAGATCCATCAAAGGTCCGCTAAAATTGGAAAGTTGACATTATGAGGCGAGAAGCCCACATCATGACCCACGTCGTTACTGAATCCTGCATCAAGTGTCGATACACCGACTGTGTTGACGTCTGCCCCGTCGACTGTTTCCGAAAGGGCCCCAACTTTCTGGTTATTGACCCAGATGAGTGTATAGACTGTGCGGTTTGCATCCCAGAATGTCCGGTCAATGCAATTTACGCGGAAGAAGACGTCCCCACCGACCAAAAGCGGTTCATTGCCCTCAATGCAGAGCTCGCCGCAGTCTGGCCCAGCATTACGCGACTTGAGCCAGCCGCCGCCGACGCTGATGAGTGGGCCAAGGTAAAAGATAAGCTTCAACACCTGGAGCGGTGAATCAGGCCGAACGGACGTCTCCAGTTCGCATCCTCTCCCTGCGTCAATGGAGCGACCACCTCTTCTCCTTCACGGTTGAGCGCCCGAGAGATTTTCGATTCAAAGCTGGACAGTTTGCCCGGCTCGGGGTCTCCTCGGACCACCCAGAGGCGTCCGCCGACGGGCAAGTCTGGCGAGCTTACTCCATGGTCTCAGGTCCATACGACGCGGATCTAGAGTTCTATTCCATTGTGGTTCCGGAGGGCGCATTCACAACGGTCTTGTCGCAGCTTCGCGTCGGAGACACGCTCTCGCTCGAGCGCCAAGCGCACGGCTACCTGACCTGCGACCGATTTCCGTCAGGTGGTGACCTCTGGCTGCTGAGCTCAGGGACAGGCATCGCACCCTTTTTATCCATGCTCTCCGACCCTGACACGTGGTCCCAGTTCGATCGCATTGTGCTGGTCCATAGCGTGCGAGCACAGCATGAACTCGCCTACCGAGCCCAGATCGAATCCCTCCCCGAGCATCCCTTATGGGGCCCCGACGCCCACAAGTTAACCTACCTCCCCGTGGTCACCCGCGAGGCCACACCTTTCCCGTCAGCGCGCATCCCGGTGCTACTTAAGACTGGGGCGCTTACACAACACGCCGCCTGCAGGATTTCTCAAGAGCGATCGAAATTCATGATCTGCGGGAACCCTGAAATGGTGAAAGACTGCAAAGAAACATTGAAAGAACAGGGATTTACAACAGACAGGGCCTCTCGTCCAGGACAAATTGCGACTGAGAATTACTGGTAAAAACCATACAACCCTTGTTACCCTCGGGGATCGCGCACTCGGAAGGATGTCTTCGTGCTCTATCAGTTTCATGAAATTCAACGCTCGTTTCTGAGTCCCCTCTCCGCCTGGGCAAAATCAGCATCCCAGCTCTACACCAACCCATACTCGCCACTCAGTTATGCGCCAGGGGCGCGACGCATTGCAGCCACGCTCGAGCTTACGCACCGAATCGGAAAAGACTACGAGAAGCCCGAATGGCGTATTGATCGCGTTGAAACCCCCCACGGCACCGCCCGTGTCACGCCAGTCACAGTTGAAGACCGCGCCTTCTGCCAGCTCATCCATTTCCAGAAAATCCATGCAAGTGGGCAGCCACCGGCCGGTCCGAAAGTCCTTATTGTTGCCCCGCTCTCAGGCCACCACGCCACCCTGTTGCGCGATACCGTGAAAGCGATGCTTGAGCAGCATGATGTGTATGTGACCGACTGGGTCGATGCCCGCATGGTGCCCGTTGAGGACGGTAATTTCTCCCTCGCAGATTACGTTGCATACGTTCAGGACTTCATCCGAGTCCTCAGCCCCAACGTCCATCTCATTTCCGTCTGCCAGCCCACAGTTCCAGTGCTCGGTGCCGTAGCGCTCATGGCCAGTCGCAATGAGGTGGATCACCCACTGACCATGACCATGATGGGAGGCCCGATCGACACCCGGGTCGGTGAGACGGGTGTGAACGATCTCGCCAAGCAGCATGACCTAGGCTGGTTCCGCAGGAATGTCGTGCACCTCGTACCGAGTAATTTTCCAGGCTTCATGCGCCGCGTGTATCCCGGCTTCCTTCAGCACGCTGGGTTCATTTCAATGAATCCCGGTCGACATGCGAACTCCCATTGGGACTACTTCCAACATCTGGTCAAGGGAGACGATGACGCCTCCGTTGAGGCGCACCGGGAGTTCTACGACGAATACAACGCCGTGCTCGATCTGGATGCCGAGTTTTACCTCGACACCATTCGCGTGGTTTTCCAAGAGCACCTCCTTCCGAGGGGCCTGTGGGATGTAAACGGCGAGAGAGTCAAGCCGCAAGATATTCAAAAAACGGCCCTCCTCACCATCGAGGGTGAACTCGACGATATCTCTGGGCCGGGCCAGACGCGGGCTGCGCATGAACTCTGTTCCGGAATACCGAGCAAGCACAAGCGGCATGAGACTATTCAGGGAGCGGGCCATTACGGCATATTCAGTGGCCGTCGATGGAGAACCATCGTTGCCCCGAAGATCGCAGCCTTTATTGCTGAACATGAGCCCAGCCCTGACGCCAACAGCCGAAAGCGAAACGCCAAGTCCTAACGCAAGCCAAGGCGCTTCGGACCGAAGCGCACTGATGCTTGCAATCGATCAGATCCTCCCGCAGACGCAATGTCAGCGGTGTGGATACCCCGCATGCCGTCCTTACGCAGAGGCAATTGCAGCGGAAGAGGCCAGTATCAATCGATGTCCGCCCGGAGGACAGGCGGGTATTGCGGCCATCGCTGCCCTAACCGGTATCCCCGAGACCCTACTCGACCCATCCTGTGGCCTTGAGGGTCCCATGCAGCTCGCCTACATTCGGGAAGCAGACTGCATCGGGTGTGTGCTCTGCCTCGAGGCCTGCCCAGTCGACGCCATCGCAGGGGCCTTCAAGCGCATGCACACGGTGCTCGAGGCGGACTGCACGGGCTGTGCGCTCTGTGTCCCGGTCTGCCCCGTCGACTGCATTGACATGCTGACTCCCTCGACGCCAATCCATTGGGATTCCACCGCTGCCGCGCAGGCTCGCTTGCGTTTTGATCGGCGTCAGGCTCGTCGCACGCGCTTGGCCACAGAGAGCACAGAGGGTGCTATCGCCAACGACAAAAAGAAGGCCATTCTGGCAGCAGCAATGGCCAGGGCTGCAAAGCGGCGACTCAGCCCATGAACGCACAGAGGCGGCGTGAGATTTTCCTGCGGCTTCAGACCGTAAACCCAGAGCCCAAGACCGAGCTCGAGTATCACTCTCCCTTCGAACTCCTGGTCGCGGTGCTCCTGTCTGCCCAGGCGACAGACGTGTCGGTTAACAAGGTCACTCGTCGATTGTTTGCCCTCGCAAACACGCCCGCTGGCCTGCTCACCCTGGGTGAGTCACGGGTTCGACAAGAGATCTCATCTATTGGCCTCTATCGGAATAAAGCAGCGAACCTCATCAAGACCTGTGAGCAGCTTCTTACGCTCCATGCCGGCGAGGTGCCAGAGGACCGGGAAGCACTCGAGGCCCTGCCCGGCGTGGGACGCAAGACGGCCAATGTCGTGCTCAACACGGCATTTGGATGGGAGACCTTTGCAGTCGATACCCACATCTTTCGCGTCTCGAATCGAACGGGTATTGCACCCGGCAAGACAGTCACTGAGGTGGAGAAAAGACTGGAGCGACTTGTCCCTGAAGGCTTTCGACTCCATGCCCATCACTGGCTGATTCTGCATGGTCGTTACACCTGCAAGGCCCGAAAGCCCGAGTGCCCAGGCTGTCTCATTCACGATCTCTGCGACTTCAAGCGCAAGACGAAGGCAATCGATGTTTAATCCTAGTCGTGACGAAGTCCGCACATTCTTTGTCTCAACGTGGGCAAAGACTCAGACAGGAGTGCCGCTCGAGGCACTCGAGCTCATGGCCTCCGACTGGATACGCGAGCACCCGGAGTACCACGCCATACTCGAAGACCCCGAGGCCTATTCTCGCGACTTCTCGATTGAGCAAGGCCAGACCAATCCCTTCTTGCATCTTGCCATGCACCTCTCGCTGAGCGAACAGATGAGCATTGATCAACCGCCCGGTGTGCGCGATGCCATTCATGCACTCGCAGTGCGCTGCGGCAGCATGCACGACGCCATGCATCAGGCTATGGAGGCACTCGGAGAAATGCTTTGGGAGTCTCAACGGCAAGGGCTGCCGCCCGATGCACAGCGGTATGTCGAACAACTGCAGCGCTGGGCCAGAGACAGCCGTTGAACAGTCATCGCATTGACCTCGCAAGCCTACGGCTGCTGCTGGCCGTGTCACAGACGGGGTCTATTACGCAGGCTGCCGCGCAGTGCCACCTCGCACTGGGAGCAGCCAGTACCCGACTGCGACAGCTCGAGGAGGTGCTGGGTGTTACGCTACTTGAGCGTCAAGCGCGGGGAACACAGCTCACTGAGGCGGGCCGACTGGTGGCGCTGCGCGCCCGCGCCATCGAACAAGAGCTATCCCAAATGGGACTTGAGCTGGAAGATCACCTACAAGGTGTGACCGGGCATGTAAGGGTCGTTGCCAACATGAGCTCCATTGCAGCCGTCCTTCCCACCGACCTGGCAGCGTTCCTTCAGTCCCAGCCCGGCATACGCATCGATCTCTCCGAACACAACAGCCGTGAAATTCAAACCCTCGTGGCAGAGGGACAAGCCGACATCGGTGTGCTTTCAAGCGACGCCATTCGCTCTGAGCTCATGTCGGTTCCGTATTACCAGGATCAGCTTCTCGCAGCCGTACCCTCCCAAGAGCCCTGGCGTAGGGTTCGCCGGCTCAGCCGTGATCAATTGCTCGCGCAGGACCTCATCTTACTCCAAGAGGGGGGCGCAATTGCTGAGTGGCTCGGAGACATGGCACGCTCAGAGGGCAGAAGCCTGCGCGTGCGGGTGCGTGCCAAGGGCTTCGATGCCCTTGCGGAGCTCGTGGCGGCCGGCTTGGGCATTACGGTTCTGCCCTCTCGCATCGCCCAACGCTACAGCCAGCTCCTGCCCATCCGCCTGCTCCCGCTTGAGGGCGTTCAAGATCACCGAACGGTATCCCTTTGCGCGCTCCACGGTGGCCCCCTCCTGCCAGCCGCACGAACCCTTTTTGACTTTCTGAGACACCAGCACCCCTGAGCCTTCGTGTTTCAAGAAGGCTAATCTCGAAATGAGGAATTCCCAAAGGCACCGAAGCCTCCTAGAGTGTCTGCATCTCAATGAGGCACAGGAGGTCTCACCATGTCGCAGTCACCATCCGCCGGAGCGCGATTCCGTCTCGCCCTGGCCGAGGAATCGCCCCTTCAAGTCATTGGTGCAATCAATGCCAACCATGCACTGCTCGCAAAGCGTGCCGGCTACAAAGCTATCTATTTATCTGGAGGCGGTGTTGCCGCTGGCAGCCTGGGCCTTCCCGATCTGGGCATCTCCGGGCTCGATGATGTACTGACGGACGTCCGTCGCATCACGGACGTCTGCGATGTTCCCTTGCTCGTGGACGTTGATACTGGCTTTGGCGCCTCTGCGTTCAATATTGCCCGCACCACCAAGAGCCTCATTAAGGCTGGCGGGGCGGCCATGCACATCGAGGATCAGGTCGGCGCCAAGCGGTGCGGTCATCGGCCGGGCAAGGCGATCGTGACACAGCAAGAAATGGTCGACCGCGTGAAGGCGGCAGTTGATGCGCGCACCGATGATGGTTTTGTGATCATGGCCCGCACGGACGCACTCGCTGTCGAGGGGCTACAAGCCGCCATCGACCGTGCCTGCGCCTGTGTTGAGGCAGGCGCCGATGCCATCTTCCCCGAGGCCATGACCGAGCTCCCCATGTACGAGCAATTTGTAAAAGCCGTAAAGGTGCCCGTCTTGGCCAACATCACCGAGTTTGGGGCTACACCGCTCTACACCACGGACGAGCTGCGCAGCGCCGGGGTTGCCATGGTGCTCTACCCGCTCTCAGCCTTCCGGGCCATGAACAAGGCGGCGCAGGCAGTCTACGAGGCGATTCGCCGCGATGGCACCCAGAAGCAAGTTCTCCCGCTCATGCAAACCCGTCAAGAACTCTACGACGCCATTGGCTACTGGGACTTCGAAAACAAGCTGGACGCCCTCTTCAATCAATCCCAACCGAAAGGATCTGAATAATGTCTGCAGAGACCGCAACGCCCGCCACCCCAAAAGTAAAGAAGTCTGTTGCCTTATCGGGCGTGACCGCTGGCAATACGGCCTTGTGCACCGTGGGGCGCACGGGTAACGACCTCGCCTACCGTGGCTACGATATTTTGGACCTCGCAGCAGTTTGCGAATTTGAGGAGATTGCCCACCTTCTGGTCCACGGCAAACTCCCCAATGTCGCAGAGCTCGCTGGCTACAAGAAAAAACTCATGGCCCTCCGTGGCCTGCCATCTGCCGTCATGGCTGTTCTCGAGTCACTGCCCGCCTCTGCTCACCCCATGGACGTCATGCGCACGGGGGTCTCTGCGCTTGGCTGTGTGCTCCCTGAGAAAGACGACCACAACACCCCTGGTGCACGCGATATTGCAGATCGCCTCATGGCTTCCTTGGGCAGCATGCTGCTCTACTGGTATCACTACAGCCACAATGGGCGTGCAATCGATGTACAAACGGACGACGACTCGATTGGCGGGCACCTCCTGCACCTTCTGCACGGCACTCCTCCCCCTGAGGAGTGGGTCAAGGCCATGCACATCTCGCTCAACCTCTACGCCGAGCACGAATTCAATGCCTCAACCTTTACAGGTCGGGTCATCGCAGGCACTGGGTCCGACATTTACTCTGCGGTCTCCGGCGCCATTGGCGCGCTGCGGGGACCAAAGCACGGCGGAGCAAACGAGGTCGCTTTCGAGGTACAGAAGCGATACGAGTCGCCCGATGCGGCTGAGGCTGATATCCGCCGTCGCGTTGAAAACAAGGAGGTCGTAATTGGCTTTGGTCACCCGGTCTATACGGTGAGTGACCCTCGCAATAAGGTCATCAAAGAGGTGGCGCGTGACCTCTCTGCACAGGCGAACGACATGAAAATGTTCCAAATTGCGGAGCGACTGGAGGCAGTCATGTGGGACATCAAGAAGATGTTTCCCAATCTCGACTGGTTCAGCGCAGTCAGCTACCACATGATGGGGGTGCCTACCGCCATGTTCACGCCCATCTTCGTCATCTCCAGAACTTCTGGATGGTCTGCACACATCATTGAGCAGCGCATAGACGGCAAGATCATTCGCCCAAGTGCGAACTACATCGGCCCCGACGACCAGGCCTTCGTCCCTATCCATCAGCGCCCATAAGCCCCCTTATGACTCCCACTCCCTCGCAATACCGCAAGCCACTGGCTCAGACCGGACTCGATTACTTTGATGCGCAGTCAGCCGTCAACGACATTCAGCCTGGTGCCTGGGACTCTCTACCTTACACAGCCCGCATTCACGCAGAGAACATCGTGCGCCGAGCGCAGCCAGAGATCGTGCGCGCCTGCCTTGTTCAGCTCATTGAGCGCCGACGTGATTTGGACTTTCCATGGTTCCCGGCCCGCGTGGTCTGCCACGACATTCTTGGGCAGACAGCACTGGTCGATTTGGCAGGGCTTCGCGATGCCATTGCAGACATGGGCGGAGACCCAGCCCAGGTCAATCCCGTGGTGCCCGTGCAACTGATCGTGGACCACTCACTCGCTGTGGAGTGCGGCGGCTTCGACCCCGATGCATTTCAAAAGAACCGCGACATTGAAGAGCGACGCAACGAGGACCGCTTTCATTTCATCAACTGGACAAAAACTGCGTTTGACAATGTAGATGTCATTCCAGCGGGCAACGGCATCATGCACCAGATCAACCTGGAGAAGATGTCTCCCGTCATCCATAACGATCATGGCCTCGCTTACCCAGACACATGTGTTGGCACAGACTCGCACACCCCCCACGTCGACGCTTTGGGCGTCATTGCCGTTGGCGTGGGTGGCCTTGAGGCTGAAAATGTCATGCTCGGAAGGGCATCGTGGATGCGGCTTCCCGAGATGATTGGCGTGAAGCTTACCGGGCGCCGGCAGCCCGGCATTACGGCGACCGATATGGTGCTTGCGCTCACGGAGTTTCTGCGTCAACAAAAAGTTGTGGGGGCTTATCTGGAATTTTATGGTGAGGGTGCGGCAACGCTCAGCATCGGAGACCGCGCGACCATCTCTAATATGGCGCCTGAATATGGCGCGACCGCAGCCTTATTCTCAATAGACGATCAGACTCTGGATTACCTCCGTCTCACCGGTCGCAGCCCAGAGCAGGTCGCCCTAGTAGAGACTTACGCCAAAACAGCGGGGCTCTGGTTCGATGCCCTGCAGTCGGCGCATTACGAGCGCACGCTGAGCTTCGATCTCTCTTCGGTCACGCGTGCGCTGGCAGGGCCCTCAAACCCACACAAGCGCCTACCGGTAAGCGAGCTGCAATCGCGTGGCATTGCGCAGAACCTCGCACAAGCTCGCGCACAGGAGGCGCAAGGGCTCATGCCGGACGGCGCTGTGATCATTGCCGCCATCACCAGCTGCACCAACACATCCAATCCTCGGAATGTCATCGCTGCGGGCCTGCTTGCGCGCAATGCTCGACGTGCGGGATTATTGCGCAAGCCTTGGGTGAAGTCCTCGCTGGCGCCGGGCTCTAAAGTGGTCGAACTCTATCTGAGAGAGGCGGGCCTGCTCGAGGACCTCGAGGCCCTCGGCTTTGGCATCGTAGCCTTTGCCTGCACCACCTGCAACGGCATGAGCGGCGCTCTGGACCCCAAGATTCAACAAGAGATCATTGAACGCGACCTGTATGCCACCGCAGTGCTCTCAGGTAACCGAAACTTTGATGGCCGCATTCACCCCTACGCCAAGCAGGCGTTCTTGGCCTCTCCACCGTTGGTGGTGGCCTACGCAATCGCTGGCACGGTGCGGTTCGACATTGAACAGGATGTACTCGGGACCACAGCCACCGGCACCGAGATTCGCTTGAAAGACCTCTGGCCGAGCGACGAAGAAATCGATGCCGTCGTTGCGGCAAGTGTGAAGCCCGACCAGTTTCGCAAGGTCTACGAGCCCATGTTTGCCATTCAAGAGGGGCAGGCTCGCTCCGCCAGCCCGCTCTATGACTGGCGCTCGCAGAGCACCTACATTCGGCGCCCGCCTTACTGGGAAGGGGCGCTCGCCGGAGCGCGCACCCTCACAGGCATGCGACCCCTCGCGCTGTTGGGCGACAACATCACCACAGACCATCTCTCCCCATCGAACGCGATTCTGGCCGACAGTGCGGCAGGTGAGTATCTGGCCAAAATGGGCCTGCCCGAGGAGGACTTTAATTCCTACGCAACCCATCGCGGCGATCATCTCACCGCGCAGCGTGCCACCTTCGCCAACCCACAGCTGGTCAACGAGATGGCGATTGTCAACGGTCAGGTACAGAAGGGGTCTCTTGCCCGCGTTGAGCCAGAGGGTCAAGTGATGCGGATGTGGGAGGCGATTGAAACCTACATGCATCGGGCTCAACCCCTGATCATCATTGCAGGCGCGGACTATGGGCAAGGCTCCTCGCGAGATTGGGCTGCTAAGGGCGTTCGGCTCGCAGGTGTGGAGGTGATCGTAGCCGAGGGCTTTGAGCGCATTCACCGCACGAATCTCGTAGGCATGGGCGTGCTGCCCCTCGAGTTTCTGCCTGGTGTGAATCGAAAGACGCTTGGGCTCGACGGCACAGAGACCTTCGATGTCGTGGGCACTCGGACACCACGTGCACAGCTGACTCTCGTCATCCACCGTCGCTCAGGCGAGCGCGTCGAGGTGCCGGTGCAATGTCGCCTCGACACCGCAGAGGAGGTCTCGATCTACGAGGCCGGCGGGGTCTTGCAGCGTTTCGCGCAGGACTTTCTCAGTGCAAAGGAGGCTGCATGACCTATCTTCCTCAGGTTCGCATTCCTGCCACCTACATGCGTGGCGGAACCAGTAAGGGGGTTTTCTTCAAACTCACCGACCTGCCCTTGGCTGCCCAAACGCCAGGCCCCTCACGTGACGCACTGCTGATGAGGGTGATTGGCAGTCCAGACCCCTACGGCAAGCAGATCGACGGCATGGGCGCCGCCACCTCCAGCACCAGCAAGACGGTCATTCTCTCGAAGAGCACTCAGCCCGATCACGATGTCGACTACCTCTTTGGACAGGTCGCCATAGACAAGGCCCTGGTCGATTGGAGCGGCAACTGCGGCAATCTGACCGCTGCAGTCGGGCCTTTCGCGATTCGCAACGGCCTCGTCGATCCGAGCCGTGTGCCTCAGAACGGTCACGCCGTGGTGCGCATCTGGCAGGCCAATATCGGCAAGACCATCATTGCGCGTGTCCCCATGACCGATGGGCAGGTTCAAGAGACAGGCGACTTCGAGCTCGACGGGGTCACCTTTCCTGCTGCTGAGATTCAGATTGCATTCATGGACCCTGCTGCAGATGAAGAGGACGGGGGCGGGGCCATGTTCCCCACTGGAAATCTCGTCGATACACTCGACGTGCCGGGGGTCGGCAGCCTTCAAGCCACACTCATCAACGCCGGTATTCCTACGGTCTTCGTGAACGCAGCCGAGATTGGGTACACCGGCACGGAGCTGCAAGAGGCCATCAACAACGACGCGGATGCCCTCGAGAGATTCGAGCGTATTCGCGCGCACGGTGCACTCAAGATGGGCCTCATCAAGGATCTATCGGAGGCGAGCAGCCGTCAGCACACACCGAAGGTCGCCTTCGTAGCGCCCCCACACAGCTACACCGCATCGAGTGGCAAGCAGATCGCTGCTGAAGGTATCGACCTGCTCGTCAGGGCCATGTCCATGGGCAAGCTTCACCACGCCATGATGGGCACGGCCTCCGTGGCCATTGGCACTGCAGCAGCCATTCCGGGCACGCTTGTAAACCTGGCAGCAGGCGGGGGGCCCCGACAGGCCACGCGATTCGGTCATCCTTCCGGGACACTGCGCGTCGGCGGAGAAGCCCGCATAGAGAACGGGCAGTGGGTCGTCAAACAGGTTGAAATGAGCCGCAGCGCGCGTATTCTCATGGAGGGATGGGTACACATCCCCCAACAACAATAAATCAGCGAGGAGATAACAACATGGCCGCACCCTATTCAGAGACCGCCCTGGCAAAAGTTCACGCCAGGTCGATCCAAGAGAAAGAAGCGTTCTGGTCTGAGCAGGCGGGTTTTCTGGATTGGTTCGAACCCCCCAAGCGCACGCTCAATTTTGACCACCCGCCTTTTGCCCGTTGGTATGAGGGCGGCAAGATCAACCTCTGCTACAACGCAGTTGATCGGCACCTCGCCACCCGAGCTGATCAACTGGCCTTGGTCTACATCTCGACAGAGACCAACGAGGAAAAGCGTTACACCTATGCCCAATTGCACGAAGAAGTGCAGGCCATGGCGGCAATCATGCAGTCGCTGGGTGTCGAGCGCGGCGACCGCGTGCTCATTTACATGCCCATGATCGCCGAGGCGGTTTTCGCCATGCTCGCCTGTGTGCGCATCGGAGCCATCCATTCAGTGGTGTTTGGTGGTTTCGCAGGCCCATCACTCGCCGCCCGGATAGATGATGCCCAGCCCAAGCTCATGATCTCGGCCGACGCCGGCATGCGCAACGGGAAGGAGGTCCCTTACAAGCATCTCGTGGACGAGGCATGTGGACTTGCGCAGATGCCCCCTCAAAAGGTGTTGCTCGTGAACCGAGGGCTAGCCCCACTCGGCCTTGTCGCGGGACGCGATGTGGAATACGCGCCCTTGCGCGCCCAGTTGCAGGGAGCACAGGTGGCCTGTGCAGCCATGAACGCCACGGACCCCAGCTACATTCTCTACACCTCGGGTACGACCGGTAAGCCCAAAGGTGTTCAGCGCGATACGGGCGGTTATGCAGTGGCCTTGGGTGCCTCTATGCGACTCATTTACGACTGCAAGCCGGGTGAGGTCTTCTTTTGCACCTCCGACATTGGCTGGGTGGTCGGACACTCTTACATTGTGTATGCGCCGCTCATCAACGGCTCGACCACCATCGTTTATGAGGGCCTCCCCCTGCGACCAGATCCCGCAATCTGGTGGAAAATTGTTGAAGACTATGGCGTGAGCACGATGTTTTCATCGCCCACAGCCGCGCGCGTGCTCAAGAAGCAAGACCCCGCGTTTATGACCCGACACAACACCAAGAGTCTTCGCCGACTCTTTCTGGCAGGTGAGCCGCTTGACGAGCCCACTGCGCGTTGGATTTCTGATGCCCTGGGGGGCGCGCGCATCATTGATAACTACTGGCAGACCGAGACAGGCTGGCCGATTCTCTCTGCCCAACACGGGATTGACGTCACAGAGACCAAGTTCGGGAGCCCCAGCTTTCCTGCCTATGGTTATGACGTCCGTTTGGTACATGAATCTACCTTTGAAGAGGTCGGCGCCAACGAGAAAGGCATGCTCTGCGTCATGCCTCCCCTCCCCCCTGGATGCCTGCAGACTGTCTGGGGAGACGACGAGCGATTCGTAAAGACCTACTTCTCGAGCGTTCCCGGCAAGCAGCTCTACTCCACCTTCGACTACGCCACGCGCGATGAGGACGGCTACTACTTCATCTTGGGCCGCACCGACGATGTCATCAATGTTGCAGGGCACCGCCTGGGCACGCGTGAGATTGAAGAGGCCATCCAGGCGCACAAAAATGTGGCTGAGGTCGCAGTCGTCGGCGTCGCCGATGCCCTCAAAGGGCAGATGCCCATGGCTTTTGCCGTGCTGAAGGACACGTCAATGCTCGCAACGCCAGAGGGTGAAAAGGCCGAAGAGAAGGCAATCATGGCAACGGTCGATCGCGAGATCGGCGCAATCGCGCGGCCATCACGTATTCACTTTGTGACCCTACTGCCCAAAACGCGCTCTGGAAAGCTCTTGCGTCGTGCAATGCAGGCTCTAGCGGAAGGAAAGGACCCTGGCGACATGACGACCCTTGAGGACCCGAGCGCGCTCGATCAGATCAAGCGCGCGCTGGGACTTTAGGAACAGCGGGAACAGCGCGGCTTCAATTAAAGAAGTCGCGCACCTTTTCCATCCAGCTCTTGCTCTGAGGGCTGTGGCGATCACCACCCTCCTCGAGCGAAGCCTCAAAGTCCTCCAGAATCTTGCGCTGCCGATCATTGAGCTTGACAGGCGTTTCGACCACCACATGGCAGTAGAGATCACCCGCAACACTGGAGCGGACATTCCGAATCCCTTTTCCGCGCAAGCGAAAGGTCTTGCCAGTCTGGGTCCCCTCAGGCAAATCAAAGCTCGCCTTGCCGTTCAGTGTGGGGACGTCAATGGAGCCTCCCAGCGCCGCACGCGCAAAACTCACGGGGACCTCGCAATGCAGGTCATCACCCTCTCGCTGAAAAACGCGATGCGGCTTGATTGAGACCTCCACATAGAGGTCACCTGATGGTCCGCCATTCAGGCCGGGTTCACCATTGCCACTGGAGCGAATGCGCATACCGTCATCGATGCCAGCAGGAATCTTAACCTCGAGCGTTTTCTGTTTGCGAATACGGCCAACACCATCACAGGCTGAGCACGGATTGGGAATGGTCTTCCCAGACCCACGGCAGGACGGGCAGGTCTGTTGAATGCTAAAGAACCCTTGCTGCATCCGGACCTGACCCTGGCCACCGCAGGTCTTACAAGTCTCGGCCTTGGTACCTGGCTTTGCACCTGTTCCATCACAGGTGTCGCAGGTCTCCCAACTCGGCACCTTGATCTCCGTGGTGAACCCAGCCGCAGCCTGTTCGAGCGTGATCTCCATGGAATAGCGAAGGTCGCTACCACGATAGACATTGCTACGGCCACCACCGCCGCGGCCCGCGGCACCCCCAAAAATATCGCCGAAGATGTCACCGAAGGCGTCGGAGAAATTACCAAAGCCTTGCCCTCCGGCGCCTCCTCCAGCATTCGGGTCGACGCCGGCATGCCCGAAGCGATCGTACGCCGCGCGCTTGTCGGGGTCGGTGAGCATCTCGTAGGCCTCTTTCGCCTCCTTGAACTTCTCTTCGGCCGCAGCATCCCCCGGATTTCGGTCCGGGTGATGCTTCATCGCGAGCTTGCGGTACGCCTTCTTGAGCTCATCGTCGGAGGCATTCTTCGCAACCCCCAATACCTCGTAGTAATCGCGCTTGGACATTTAATCGCGCTTCACTTCCTTGAACTCCGCATCGACAACGTCTTCGGCGCCCGCGTTGGCTGACCCTGAGCCCGATGCGCCACCTGCTGCACCTGTCCCTGCCGCACCCGCGGCAGCCTGTGCCTCGGCGTACACCTTCTCGCCCAAGGTCTGAGAGGCCTTCATCAGGTTATCGGTCTTGGTCTCAATCGCATCCTTGTCTTCTCCTGAGAGAACCGCCTCAAGCTCCTTGATGGCCTCCTCCACCTTGGCCTTCTCGTCAGCAGAGAGCTTGCTGCCATGCTCATCAAGCGACTTCTTCACGGAGTGAACCATGGCCTCGCCCGCGTTTCGCGCCTGCACCAGCTCAACCCGCTGCTTATCGGACTCTGCATTGGCCTCCGCGTCTGCGACCATCTTCTTGATCTCATCATCTGAGAGGCCTGAGTTCGCCTTGATGGTGATCTTGTTCTCTTTGCCTGTGGCCTTGTCCTTTGCAGAGACATGCAGAATGCCGTTTGCATCAATGTCAAAGGTCACCTCGATTTGCGGGGTGCCACGCGGCGAGGGCGGAATGCCCTCTAGGTTGAACTCACCCAGCATCTTGTTGGCATTAGCCAATTCACGCTCGCCCTGATACACCTTGATCGTGACCGCGGGCTGGTTGTCATCGGCTGTAGAGAAGACCTGCGAGAACTTGGTCGGGATGGTGGTGTTTTTCTGAATCATCTTGGTCATCACGCCGCCGAGGGTCTCAATGCCCAAGGAGAGTGGCGTGACATCGAGCAGCAGCACATCCTTGCGGTCACCAGATAGCACCGAACCTTGAATGGCCGCACCTACAGCAACCGCCTCGTCCGGGTTCACATCCTTGCGAGGCTCTTTGCCGAAGAAGGCTTTCACGGCATCTTGAACCTTAGGCATGCGGGTCATACCGCCAACCAGGATGACGTCGTCAATTTGACCTGCAGAGAGCCCCGCATCCTTGAGCGCTACTTTGCAAGGCTCAATCGTGCGGCTGATGAGGTCATCGACCAAGGACTCGAGCTTGGCCCTGGTGAGCTTAAAGGTCAGGTGTACCGGCGCTCCATTGGCCATTGCAATGTAGGGCTCATTGAGCTCTGTTTGCTGGCTGGAGGAAAGCTCAATTTTCGCGCGTTCAGCAGCTGCCTTAATGCGCTGCAGAGCGATGGGATCCTTCGAGAGGTCCACCCCATTGATCTTCTTGAACTCATCAATGATGTGATCAATGATGCGCTGATCGAAGTCCTCGCCCCCCAAGAACGTATCGCCATTGGTCGAGAGCACTTCGAACTGCTTTTCGCCATCGACATCGGCAATCTCGATAATGGAGACATCGAACGTGCCACCACCAAGGTCATACACAGCCACCTTGCGGTCCCGTCCATCGGCCTTATCGAGACCAAACGCCAATGCGGCTGCCGTAGGCTCGTTGATGATCCGCTTCACATCGAGGCCCGCAATCCGGCCAGCATCCTTTGTGGCCTGACGCTGGGCGTCATTAAAGTAGGCGGGCACCGTGATCACGGCCTCCGTCACCTCTTGGCCAAGATAATCCTCGGCGGTCTTCTTCATTTTGCGCAACACTTCAGCGGAAACCTGCGGGGGCGCGAGCTTCTTGTCGCGCACACCGACCCAGGCGTCGCCGTTCTCAGCCTTTGCAATTTGAAAGGGCATGAGGTCAATATCTTTCTGAACCTCTTTATCCGTAAACTTGCGGCCGATCAACCGCTTCACGGCATACAGCGTGTTCCTGGGGTTTGTCACCGCCTGACGTTTGGCCGGCGCCCCCACCAGAATCTCGCCATCTTCCATGTAGGCGATGATCGACGGCGTCGTGCGTGCGCCCTCACTGTTCTCGATGACCTTGGGCTGGCCCGCGTCCATAATGGCTACGCAGGAGTTCGTGGTGCCGAGGTCGATTCCAATAATCTTTGCCATGTTTGTGTCCTTTTTAAATCGTTGCAGTTGGTTTAAAGCTGGGGGCTGCACCGTTCAATTTCAAGTGCGCACCCCATGCAGTCTGGGTCTCGGGGCGTTATTGAGCGACGACCACCAGGGCTGGGCGAAGCACCCGCTCTCCAATGAGGTAGCCCTTTTGCATGACCGCTACGACGTGACCACTGGGGACAGGCGGCTGCGCGCTCGCCCCGTCAACCATCGACACGGCCTGGTGGTGGTTCGGGTTGAATTTTTCTCCAGCCGGGCTTACGAACTTTAGCCGACCCCGCTCGAAGGCCTGCTGGAGCTGCCGTAGGGTGAGTTCGACGCCACCTCGGAGGCCATCGAGCGTTTGGTCTGGCAGGCTCAGGGCCATTTCCATGCTGTCTGCGACTGGGAGCATGGCTTCAGCGAAGGTCTCGATTGCGAACTTGCTGGCATTGGAGAGCTCCGTGGCATGACGTCTGCGCATATTTTCGATCTCAGCGGCCAAGCGCATCAGCTGGTCTTCACGCTCCGCGAGCTTCGCCTGAAGCGAGGCGACCGTCTCAGCATGCCCAGCCTCATCCGCCCCCTCGGGCACTGATTGCGGCTCATGAGGGTTCTCTGCATCGGCAGAGGAGGTGGCGGCGGCCTGAGAGGCCAGTACCTCCGCCGCCGTAGGGGGGTGTTCTCCGGGCGTTTGCGACATGCGATTTCTCCAAATGAATACGTTTTCTCGTTAAGTGGGGGCAGTCAGGCGAATTTCAAGCCCCCACCCGCCTCTTCCCGAATCGAGTCCACTGAAACCCTTTCTTCACACCACTGTCATGTCTCTGTCTTTTTTGACCCCTACTGTGCGGCGGTGCACATCCTAACGGTCACCGACGCCTGGGAACCCCAAGTCAATGGGGTGGTGAGAACCATCCAGGCCACAAACCGAGTCCTCGAGGATTGGGGGCACCAGACCAGCCTCATCACGCCCCTAGACTTTAATACGGTCCCCTGTCCGACCTACCCCGAGATTCGCCTTGCGCTCTTCCCCGGCGGCTTCATCCGCGATCGCATACTCAAGACCCGACCCGATGCAATTCACATCGCGACGGAAGGGCCTCTGGGGTGGGCTGCACGCGCATTCTGCAAACGTGCCGGCATCCCTTTCGTCACGGCCTATCACACGCGTTTTCCAGAGTACGTCTATGCACGCTCGAGGATACCGCTTGCGCTGAGCTACGGCATCTTTCGGCACTTTCACAATGCAGCCGCGGCAGTGCTTGCACCGACGCCGGCCATCATTCGCGACCTTGAGGCCAGAGGATTTCGCCATGTTCAGTTCTGGTCTCGGGGTGTCAATCACGCGGTTTTTAAGCCATCTAAGCCCCGACCAATCGAGGACAAGACGCCACCCGTCTTCCTCTTTGTCGGTCGCGTCGCTGTCGAGAAGAATATTCAAGCCTTCCTCGACCTGGATTTGCCAGGAGAGAAGTGGGTCGCTGGAGAAGGTCCCTCGCTTGAGGGCCTGCGTCGCCGCTACCCCACCGTCCGATTTTTCGGGGTCATGACCCAGGCGGAGTTGGCAAGTCTTTACAGCGCGGCAAATGTCTTTGTCTTTCCGAGCCGCACCGACACCTTCGGACTCGTCATGGTCGAGGCGATGGCTTGTGGCCTGCCGGTAGCGGCTTACCCCGTAGAGGGGCCAATTGACGTCATCGGGGACAGCGATGCAGGCGTGTTGTCAGAGGACCTGAGGGCAGCGTGTCTTCGGGCCTTGGAGATTCCCCAAGCCCGAGCCCTGGCAAGGGCAAGCGCGTTCAGCTGGGAGCGCGCGACGCAGGAATTCCTGGACGCACACAGGGCGCACGCTATCGACTGGTCTGGCCTGGGGCACTAGCGTCGAGGCGTGGCCCTAGTCGCTGGCGCCGATCTCGAGTGCCCGTGCTCTTGCCACCGCGCGATCTTCCGCTTGAGAGGCCGTCTCGGGCTTCACCGGCCAGCCCAAAGTCTCTTGCTCGATGAGCGCTTTGATAAGGTCTACAGCCTCCTGGCTGTCATTTAGACAGGGAATGAACTGATACTGGGTACCGCCGGCTTCAAGAAACTCCTCCTTGCCCTCCATCGCAATCTCCTCGAGGGTCTCAAGACAGTCGGAGAGAAAGCCGGGGCAAACCACATCAAGGCGCTTGACGCCAGCCAAGGGAAGCTGCTCAAAGAGCTCTGCAGTGTAGGGCTTGAGCCACTCGGCGGGGCCAAAGCGTGACTGAAAAGAAACGCGCCACTCAGACTCCGAGAGACCCAGCGCACCCGCAATCAGGCGCCCCGTTTTGTGGCACTCGCAATGGTAGGGGTCTCCTTTGAGCAGGCTGCGCTTGGGTACACCGTGAAAGCTCATGAGTAACAGGTCGCCACGTCCATGATCGGCCCAGTACCGCTGGATTGAACTTGCAACTGCGTTGATGTAGGCGGGATGGTCGTGATAGTGGCGAATGGTTCGAAGGGCCGGCGGGCTTCTCATAGCGGCCAATGCGTCGTAGACCTTGTCAAAAACAGTCGCCGTGGTGCTGGCAGAAAACTGGGGATACAGCGGCAACACCAATACCCGATTCACGCCCCTGGCTTTCAACGCGTCGAGACCCTGCGAAATTGAGGGCTCACCGTAGCGCATGGCCAGCTCCATCTCTAAGTCATAGCCAGCCTCTTGCAGCGCGAGAGAGGTCTTGCGCAGCTGGCGCTCGGAATAAACTCTCAGTGGAGAGCCCTCCTCGAGCCAGACAGACGCGTACTTCGCAGCTGACTTCTTGGGCCGTGTATTCAAAATAATGAAATTTAGGAGCGGCCACCAGACAAACTTTGGGATCTCGACGACCCGCGGATCCGAGAGGAACTCCTTGAGATATTTGCGAAGCGCGGGGGCGGTCGGTGCCTCGGGTGTCCCCAGGTTCACCAGCAAGACACCCACCTTCAGGCGGCTGCCATGTTGGAAGGGGCGTTCATCGAGAACAGCCGAGGCGGGCAAGGGAAGCGTCATAGGCTACGAGGAGAGGACAGCACGGTCGAGAGGAGCCGAGCTGTGATGTCGACAATAGGGATGACGCGATCATAAGCCATTCGGGTGGGTCCGATCACACCCAGGGTTCCAACCACCCTACCGTTCACCTCATATGGTGCGGTCACAACGGAGAGCTCCTCTGCCGGAACCAACTCAGAGTCTCCGCCGATAAATATCTGCACGCCGTGGGCAAGGACAGCACGATCCAGCAGGCGTGAAATCAGCGTTTTCTGCTCAAACACATCGAACAGGTGCCGCAGGCGATTGACGTCCGCGGACCACTCTGAGACATCCATGAGCCGGCGTTCGCCAGAGATAACAATGTCGTCTTTCGGATCTGCCAATGCGGCGGACCCCTCCTCCACGGCTTTGCGCATAAGGTGAGCCACATCCTCCCGGAGGTCGCGAAGCTCTTGGGACAGGCGCAGGCGAACTTCGTCTAGCGTCATGCCCGCATAGAGCGCGGTGAGCATGTTGCCCGCCTCAACCAGCCGCTCAGGCGGAAGCTCCTGCTCGACCTGAATGATCTTGTTGATGACCTCCCCCTCAGAGGTCACCAGAATGAGCAGCAGCCTGCGCTCACCAAGCCTCAGGAACTCCGCATGCCGAAAAGAGCCATCACGGCGAGGCGCACTGACGACCCCTGCGAACTGAGATAGGTTGGATAAGAGGGCTGCAGCTGCGGAAATGACGCGACTGGGTGCGTCAAAAGGCAGGGCACCCTGCATGAGTCGTGTGGCCTCAGGCTCAAGCGGCTGAACGGTAAGCAGGGAGTCCACAAAGAGCCGATAGCCCTTGGGAGTTGGTATGCGACCGGCGGAGGTGTGAGGGCTCGCCACCAAGCCGAGCTCCTCGAGGTCTGACATCACGTTGCGAATGGTTGCGGGAGAGAGCTCCAGGCCCGAAAACTTCGACAGCGCCCGCGAGCCCACGGGCTGGCCTTCTGCGATGTATCGCTCGATGAGGGTTTTGAGCAAACGGGAGGAGCGGTCATCCATGGCCTCCATTTTAAGGATCCTTTCGAGATGCTGTGATCTAATCCCCGCATGAGTGGTCAGCGCCCCATCATTGCGGTCTTTGGACGGCCCCAGACGCCGGGGTTAAAAGCCCCGTTTGAGGCGGTGGTGGACTGCATTCGCGCTGTCCGCCCCGATGCAGACATCGGGATCGAGACCGAGGCGGCGCACGGGGCCGGGCTCATCGAGACCCCTCACCTGCCGTTCTACCCCCTGCTCACATTGGCGGAGCGGGCGAGCCTCGCCCTGGTGCTTGGTGGGGACGGGACTCTAATTGGTATTGCCCGACAGATGGCTCCCTTCAAGGTGCCTTTGATTGGCATCAATCTGGGGCGACTGGGGTTTATGACTGACCTCAACATACAGGCACTCGAGACGGAGCTGCCGCCCTTGCTGCGGGGAGAGGGCGATCTCGAGGCCCGCTCCATGTTGCATGTCACCGTCATGCGGCGTCCGTCTGCTCAAGACCCCTGGTCCGCTGTTTTCTCTGCGGTGGCTCTGAACGACTCAGTGATCAGTCGTGGGCCGATCAGCCGTATGGCAGAACTCGAGGTTTTCGTAGATGGTGTCTATATGCAGACCCTCAGAGCCGATGGCCTGATCGTCTCTACCCCCACGGGGTCAACGGCCTATGCGCTCTCAGCGTCCGGCTCCATTCTGCACCCCAGCCTCAAAGGGACCATTCTGGTGCCTGTTGCACCACAGGCGCTTGCCAGTCGCCCCGTGGTGCTTCCGCAAGAGGCCATCGTGACCGTATTGGTTAACGATGGCGCGGGCACAGAACTCCATTGCGATATGCAGGCCATGACCGCCCTCGAAGACGGTGACCAGATTGTCATCCAGGCAGCCCCAGACCCCGTCTTGCTGCTTCACCCAAAAGGGCACGACTACTTCTCTGTTCTCAGACGTAAGCTCCACTGGAGCGCCAACCCGGTCTACCTCGGGCGACCGGATCCGCATTTTCCGACGCGCGGAGGCGAGCCGTCCTGAGAATCGAAAGACCATGCTTCGCACCCTCACCATCAAAGACTTCGTCACGGTTGACCAACTCACCCTAGACCTGCGGGCTGGTTTCTCTGCCCTCACGGGAGAGACAGGTGCCGGGAAATCAATCTTGTTCGATGCACTGGGCCTCATTCTCGGGGACCGTGCAGAGTCCAGTGCCATTCGCAGTGGCGCACCGAAAGCCGAGGTCACCGCTGAATTCGAGTTGCCCGCCGACCAGCGAGATGCGTTCAATCAAGCGGCCGACGATATAGGCCTATCGATTGAAGACCCGATCGTTCTGCTCAAGCGCACGCTTGAGGCCAACGGGCGGTCTCGGGCTTGGGTCAATGGACAGCCCGCCAGCGCAACGCAGCTCAAGGCCCTCGGAGAGAGGCTCGTCAGCGTGCACGGCCAACACGCGCATCATGACCTGCTGCGGGCAGGCGCTCAGAGGGCGCTGCTCGACCGTCAAGCCAGCTTACTTCCGCTGCTCAGCACCATGTCCGAGGCGTATCAGCAGTGGCTCGCATGCAAAGAGGCCCTAACGGCCGCCCAAACCGTGGCTGACCAGCAGCAGCAACGGCGCGACGATCTTCAATGGCAGCTCGACCTTTTAATCGCCGCCGACCCACAGCCGGAAGAGTGGGAAGCACTCGAGCAAGAACAAAAGACGCTCTCTCACGGCGCCGAACTGCTCTTGGCTGCGCAAGAGGCGCTCACCGTCCTCGAAGACTCGGAAGACCCCCTGATTGCCCGGCTCACAAAAATTCATGGGCGGCTCGATGTCCTTGTCGAGCAGGATGCGCGCCTGAGCGCCCCTACCAAGGGGTTGCAGTCGGCGCTCATCGAACTAGAGGAATCCGTGGCAAGCCTGCAGCGCTATGCTGATCGCCTAGAACTCGATCCAGAGCGACTGGCATCCGTCGAGGCAAGGCTCTCCGAGCTTCATGGCCTCGGGCGTCGGCTCAAAACGCCCCCAGAGGGTCTGCCCGCGCTGCGCGAAGCCCTCGAGACAGAGCGAGACGCACTCGACCAAGCCGCAGACATCCGGGCACTGCATCGCGCCCTCGAAGCAGCCGATCAGCATGCTCGGCAGATTGGGGCCGAACTCTCTCAGAGGCGCAGTGAGGCCGCTGCCAGCCTGAGTTCCGCCGTAACGGGCTGGTTGACGGACCTCTCCATGAAAGGCAGCACCTTCCATGTGAGTCTCATCCCCAGAGATCAACCCAGTGCATCGGGCTTCGAAGAGGTTGTTTTCCTCCTTCAACATGCGGGTCAGGCGGATCCACAGCCCATCTCACGCATTGCCTCCGGGGGGGAACTCTCACGCATTGGTCTGGCCATTGCAGCCGTCGCCGCAGAGGGAACAGAGTGCCCAACCTTGCTGTTTGATGAGGTCGACGCAGGCATTGGTGGCAATACCGGTCATGTGGTGGGGCGTCTGCTGCGTACCCTGGGCGCATCCCATCAGGTTCTGGCTGTTACTCACCTCCCCCAAGTGGCTGCTCGGGCCCACCATCACGCACGCGTGACCAAAAACACCGACGTACAACCAGCACTCAGTCAGGTGGTGCTCCTCGATTCAGAAGAGCGCGTAACCGAAATCGCCCGCATGCTGGGCGATGAGGGCCTCAAGACGCCCTCGACTCAGTTGGCGCGCGAGTTACTCAGCCTCAACACCTGAGACATGTCGTAGCAGCCAGGGGCTGCATGCTGAAGAAACAGCGCTGCACGAATTGCGCCCTGCGCATAGGTTGCGCGTGATGAAGACCGGTGCGTGATTTCGATTCGCTCACCCATGCCTGCAAACAACACCGTGTGATCCCCCACGATGTCGCCACCCCGAATCACTGAGAACCCAATCTCAGCGTCAGAGCGAGGGCCTGTGTGGCCTTCCCTCGCGTATACCGCGTCCTGAGGCCATTGCCGGCCCGCTGCTCGGGCAACCACCTCGCCCATTTTGAGTGCGGTCCCCGAGGGCGCGTCTACCTTCTGACGATGATGTGCCTCGATCACCTCGATGTCGTAGCCTTGGGCCAATGCAGCGCCAGCCACCTCCAGCAGCTTGAGCACGATATTCACACCGACGCTCATGTTGGGTGCGAAGACGAGGCGCTGCGACCGAGCAAACTGATTCAATGCAGCCAACGCTGCTGCATCGTGCCCTGTGGTACCCAATACGAGTGCGAGCCCGCAGTCCTCACAGGCTGCAAGATGCGCTTGCGTGGCTTCAGGGCGTGTGAAATCAATCAGGACTTGGGCCTCGCTAATCGATTGCACCTCGCTTGAGACCTTCACCCCGGTGTGCAAACCCAGTCTTGTGCCCGCATCCTGGCCAACTAGGTCCGAACCGGGCTGGTCAATGGCGGCCGCAAGGGTCACCTCGGGGTGCAAGAACACCTCTTGGATGAGCAGCTGACCCATCTTTCCCGATGCGCCGGCAATTGCAATGCGCAACCGCGAACTCATTTCGTCACACCCTTTTGTGTCAAGAGCTCGACCGGGGTCTGGGGCAGGGGGTCTCCTGACCAGCGCACCAGCTTGCCGGACTCGAATTCAACCTGAAACCGACGACGGTCACGGCTTCCATCGGTCCGCCTGAGATCGAACACATAGTCCCAGCGGTGGTCACGAAATGGGTCGATGAGCAAAGGCGTACCGAGCAGGGCACGCACTTGCTCTTTGCTCATGCCCACGGTCAGCCGCCCCGCCTGCTCTGCCGTGATCACGTTGCCCTGACTCACTTCTGGTCGGAAAGGGCTGAGCCAGTTCGGTGGCTCTTTCCAGAACCCCTGGCCCATGGTCGGAAGGGTAGAACAGCCTGACAGCAGGGCCAAAGCGAGGGATGAGAGCGCAATTCGATGCAGATACAGGTTCATAAGGCCAATCAGGAAATGGAGTATTCGTGTCATTTGATACCCCCGTATGATAGACGGCATGAAGATTGATGACACCCTTGCGGCAGACATCAAGAGCACGGGGCTCAAAGTCACTGTCCCGAGGTTGAAGGTCCTGGCGCTCTTTGAGCAGTCCAAGATGCGGCACCTCAGTGCAGAAGATGTCTACAGAATGCTGCTCACCGACGGCCTGGATATTGGCCTTGCAACCGTCTACCGTGTGCTCACACAGTTTGAGCAGGCCGGCATTTTGCTGCGGTCTAACTTCGAGTCCGGAAAATCAGTCTTTGAACTGAATGAGGGGAGTCACCACGACCACCTCGTGTGCCTCGATTGTGGCCGAGTGGAGGAGTTCTTCGACGAGGGCATTGAAGCGCGACAACACCAGATCGCCTCTGCGCGGGGTTTTCGCCTGCAGGAGCATGCCCTCTCCCTCTATGGCCACTGCGCGAAAGAGGCCTGCCCGCACAAACGGTCACGCGAACGCGGGGTGCTCACGTCTGGAACGGAAGCCTAGGGCTTCGACCCGCCCGACCCAGCTTGTTTGAGTGCGGTCATGACCTCGTCGGAAGACAGCCATTCGGAGAGCACGCGGGGCGCTCCCCCGCCTTTCGGGTAAACCAAATACATTGGGACGCCATTTCGGCCCTGTTCGCGCAACGCCTCGGTGATGGCGGGGTCTTGCCGTGTCCAGTCTGCCACCAGAGCGACCACATCAGCCTGGGCAAGTGCAGAACTCACGGGATCAGTCCGAAGGACGCGGGCCTTATTCGCCTGACAGCTGATGCACCAGGCGGCTGTGAAGTCAACGAACACCACCTTCCCCTCGCTTGCCAGACTCTGCGGCAAGCCGGGAGCCCAAGGCTGCCATTGCACCTGGTCGGCTGCAGCGCCTGCACTGACCGGGACTGGGCTGCTTGGCGCGGGTGAGACCTGGAGTGGGCGCAGCACAAAAAGGAGCGCGATCCCAGCGAACCCCAGCAGCGTCACAATACGCCAGCGCCCCCCTGCGCCCAACGCCCAGAGTGAGAGCGCCAAGAGCACCATCGCCATGAGTACTTGCAGCAGCGCTGTAGGGCCGTCAAGCTCAGCCAAGACCCAGACCAACCAACCGGCTGTGGCGAGCATCGGGAACGCAAGCAGTTGACGAAAGCGGACCATCCACGCGCCGGGTCGGGGGATCCATTGCAACGCTGCAGGCCAGAGCATAAGCAGGGAAACCGGGGCGGCAAGCCCGAGCGCGAGAAACGAAAACACGAGGAGCGTCTCGAGTGATCCTGCAGTTGCAGTGAATCCGATGGCGCTGCCCATGAAAGGGGCCGTACAGGGTGACGCGACCACCACGGCCAATGCCCCAGACCCCAATGCCCCCCAAGGCCCCTCCCCTCGATCGAGCTCACCCAATCGCGTGAGCGAGGTACCGAACTCATACGCACCGAACAAATTGGTTGCGATTGCAACGAAGAGCAACGCCAAGAACGCAATAACCCAGGGGTTCTGGAGCTGGAACCCCCACCCGATAGCCTCGCCTGCTGCCCGCAAGCCCAGCAAGAGGCCCGCCAGCGCAAGCATGCTGAGCACGGCCCCCACTGCAAAGAGCAGGGCATGCTGACGCGCCTGAGCAGGCGCGTGGGCATGCGCGCCAAAGGACAAGACCTTCAGGCCCAAAACGGGGAAGACACATGGCATGAGGTTGAGGATGAGCCCCCCAACAAACGCGAAGAGCAGGGCCGCGGCCAGCCCGAGCGATGAGGACGTTGCAGCCCCGCCTCCAAGGGTGTGAAGACGGTCATATTCTTGTTGGGCGGTGAGCCCAGACTCGACCTTCTCAAGCCCCATGGGGCGCTGATCAGATGCAGCGAAAGTGAGCCTCCAACCCGTGTCGGCCCCAGGTCCAGCCAGGGGTCGGTAAACCCCATACAACAACCGTGCCTGCGTGAGGCGCTTGACGGCCTCGGCGCGGCTCTCGGCAAGAACCAGCTCCAGCATCCAGAGGCCTTGTCCCTCATATCGCGCCTGAGCGGCGGCCGGATTTACAAGGGCCTCGAGCTCGGGGAAGAGGCTGGCGTCCTTGGGCAGTGGGTCCTTCCCCCAGACCCAAAGGCGTTGACTCGACTCATCGAGCAGATAGCCCTGGCCTAACCCCGATGGCAGTGGGAGCGAGGCCTGCATTTGATTTAGCGCAAGTTCATCGGGACCCGGTGCTGACATCTCGTTGCCGACCTTCAGCGAACGCTCGAGGACCGCCTCACCCGGAATACAGACGTCCTTACAGACCAGCCACCGTGCCTCGAGCCGCAGGCGGATGGTTTGCCCCACAGGAAGATCGCCTGGCAGTACGAGCCGTTGCCCAAGGACCACAGTGCCCTCGTAGCCATAGTTCGCCAGGGGCCCAACAGGAATGCGTCTGGGTGAGGGCCAGAGCGTCTCGCCTTGGAGGCTCAGGGCACCTGCACCAGCTGGCTCTATGGACCAACTCAGGCTCGTTGCGAGGCCTGAGTCTCCAGGATTGCGCCAATAGGTGTGCCACTGCGAATCGTGCTCAATCTGCAAACCCGCCAGAATGGATGCGCCGGGGCTCACCGCCTCATGGGATGTCAAGAGCCGAACGTTGACATGATCGACCCGTTGCTGATCGCCAACGAGCCGATCGAGCAGACCCTGGGCAGATGCAATCGCGCCAGAGGCGCTGACGAGCGCAAGCAGCGCACAGAGCAGAAGGCGAAGAAAATAGGGGGGTGGCGGCCGATTCATGACGCCATTATCGCCCTGTCTTGATACCATCCACCCATGATGACTGACGAGTTGCAGGCCTTAGAGGAACGTATCCTGGCCATGACCAATCTCATTTCGGGGCTGCGCGCCGAGAACCAGCTGCTACGCGGGCGCGTGCTGTCAGCCGAGGCGCGCATCGCTGAGGCAGGAGCGAGGCTCGAGGCCCTCATTGAGCAACAAGAGGCGACCCATGACTGAAGGCCGGTCAACGCCTCTTCAGCTCGAGGTCCAGATCCTTGATCGGCCGTACAAGCTCTCCTGCCCGCCGTCCGAACAAGCCCTCCTGATGGACTGTGTCGCGCTGGTCGATCGCCGCATGCGGCAAGCCAAGCAAGGCAGCAAGCTCCAGAGTGCAGACCGCATCGCAGTCATGGCCGCTCTGACCCTTGCACGTGAACTCCTCTCCCCGCAGGGCGATGGCGCCTCCCCGTCAGACACGCATGTTCGCGAGAGGCTGCAGAGGCTCACAGCGCTAGCAGACGAGGCCCTCATCCCCCAAGAAAAGCTGTTCGACTAAATGGACCTCACACTGCTGATGGCGTTGCTCGTGCTGGGCGCAGGCACTGGGTTTCTGGCGGGATTGCTGGGCATTGGCGGGGGCATGACCATGGTGCCTTTTCTGACCATGTTGCTCACGGCCCAAGGCTTTCCCACTGGGGAGATCATCAAGGTTGCGCTCGCCACCTCACTTTCCACCATTTTGTTCACCTCAGCATCCAGCGTGCGAGCCCACTTCAAGCGGGGGGCCGTTCGGCTCGACCTGCTCAAATGGATGGGCATTGGGGCCTTTGTTGGCACTTTCGTGGGGGCACAGTTTGCAGGGGCCCTCAAGGGCACCTGGCTCGCAGGATTCTTCGCACTCTTCGTGGGCTACAGCGCGCTCCAAATGCTGCGCAATAAAAAGCCCAGCCCGGGTCGCGCCACTCCGAGCAATCGGGCCATGACCGGCGTGGGTGGTCTCATCGGATTCATTTCGAGCCTGGTGGGTGCTGGCGGTGGGTTCCTCACGGTGCCCTACCTCACCTGGTGCAATGTGGCCATGCATCAGGCGGTTGCCACCTCTGCAGGCATGGGCTTTCCCATTGCGCTCGGCGGACTCATCGGGTACCTGGTCGCAGGGCTTGACGCCACCGGCCTGCCCAGTGGCACTGTGGGATACATCTACTTGCCGGCGCTTGCCATTCTGGCGGGAGCCTCAGTGCTCATGGCGCCGTGGGGCGCGAGGACTGCGCACGCCATGGAGGTGGGCCGCCTGAAGAAAATTTTTGCTCTGCTGCTCTTGAGCCTTGCGGGCTACATGCTCACCAAGGCGCTCGAGGGTTAGGTGCCGGAGAGTCGTTCGCGAATCAGGTTCTTCTGAACCTTCCCCATGACGTTGCGGGGCAGGGCTGGCACGACAGAAATGCGCTTGGGCACTTTGAATCCAGCCAGCAGTGTTTTGAGCCTCGCAATCAGCGCATCTCCGTCGATCTGAAACCCCGGCCTGAGCACCACCTCGGCTGCCACCGCCTCACCGAAGTCGGCATGGGCAATGCCGACGACGGCTGACTCTTCGACTTCGGGCTGATCGTCCAACAACATCTCGACCTCCTTGGGGTAGACGTTGTAGCCGCCCGTGATGATGAGATCCTTGCTTCGTCCGACCAGCGCGAGGTAGCCGTCGGCATCCCAGCGCCCCATATCACCCGTTTTAAACCAGCCATCGTCGGTGAACTCCTCTCGCGTCTTCTCCGGCATATTCCAGTAGCCGACAAAGACATTTGGGCCTAGCACTTGCACGCCCCCGATCTCTGTCTCGTGCCCCAACTGAGGCTCTATAACGGCTCCCGCTTCGGAGATCACGCGCACGCCAACGCCTTCCAGAGGGAGCCCCACAGTGCCGGGCTTGCGCAGCCCTTTGTAGGGGTTGCTGGTCAGCATGACGGTCTCTGACATGCCATAGCGCTCGAGGATCTGGTGACCCGTGCGCTGCGTAAACGCCTCATGGGTCTCGGCCAACAGCGGCGCGGAGCCTGAGATAAAAAGTCGCATGCCCTTAACGCTTGCTCTCGTAAGACCGGGATGGGCCAAGAGTCGGGTGTAAAAAGTCGGCACTCCCATGAGCACCGTCGCGCGGGATAGCCCATCGATGACGGCATCTGGATCAAACTTGGCATGCCAAAGCATGAGGCTGGCATTGAGCAGCGCGCCATGCAGAGCAACAAACAAACCGTGGACATGAAAAATGGGGAGCGCATGGAGCAGGATGTCACCCTCTCCCCAGTGCCAAGCTGCATGAAGCACCTGCGCATTGGACTGCAGGTTTCGATGCGTGAGCATGGCGCCCTTGCTTCGCCCTGTGGTGCCAGATGTGTAGAGAATGGCGGCGAGATGATCGGGGCTCACGGACTGGACTGCATGTTTGTCGGGGAAGCGAACTGCACGCTCGAGCAGCGTGCCATTGCGCTCGGTACCCAGCGTCTCTAGCGCTCGACATCCTGATGACTCTGCAATCGGCTGCACCCAGACCATCGCCTCTGGGTCACAGACAACCACAGCAGGTCGGGCATCCTGCAGAAAGTAGGCCATTTCTCCCGCACGATAGGCTGTGTTGAGCGGCAGAAAGACCAGCCCGGCTCGGAGGCAGGCCAGATAGAGCATGACAGCCTCGGGAGACTTCTCCACCTGAACGGCGACGCGAGAGCCCTCTGGCAAGCGCAACGATTCGAGCCAGTTCGCGATGCGACCGCTCGCGTGGTCAAGATCTTGGAACGAATAGCGTAAGCCCCGTTCTGTCTCAATGGCGATGTGTCTGCGACGCGCGGGCGATAGCCCCTTGCGCATCAGGGCGCTGTACAAATTACTCATAGGGGAGTCAGTCGTTCTGAAAGTTGGGTTTGGTTTTATTCAGGAATGCGTCTAGCCCACGGGCGTAATCTCGTGTTTCCACAAAATCCCAGCAAGCCTCACGCTGCCCATCGGTGAGCAGGGTACGCTCATCAATACGGGAGAGCAGCTGCACGAGCCACTTGTTTCGGCGCGCGGCGTGCGGTGCACCCGAGGTGAGCCGAGCCAGCGTTGCCTCGACCTCGGCCTCCCAGTCGTCTAGGGGGCTCGTGCGGTTCACCAGCCCCTTGGCCAAGGCCTCGCGAGCAGACCAGATCCTTCCTTCGAGCAACAGCTCAAGCGCGTTTGCTCGGCCGATCAGGCTGACTACGCAGGCCGTCTCGTGGGGGGCCAAGGGGAACCCGAGCCGCCCGATGGGTATGCCAAAGGTCGAGCGTTCACTCGCCACACGCAGGTCGCAAACAGCTGCAATCTCGAGGCCTGCCCCCACGCAAGGACCATCGATGGCCGCAAGCACGGGCGTAGGGCAGTGCATGATGGCCCGCAGTGCGTCGCCGATCAGGCGATCGTGATAGTGCGCCACCTGCTCTCGGGTAGACCGCTCGCGCGCAAATTCAGAGATGTCAGCGCCTGCCGCGAAGGCAGCGCCCTCACCCCGAATCACAACCGCGCGTAGGCTGTGGTCAGCAGCGAATCTTCTGAAGCAGGCGGTAAGGTCTGTCCACATGCCCACCGAGAGCGCATTCAGGCGCCCCGGATGGGACAGCCAGACTGTCGCAACGGTATTCTGTGGGCCCGACCGAGCGCACCAGACCCTGCCGGGAGTGGCGTTCACAGGCCCAGGTCGGATCGACTGCGGAGCGTTCACAACACACCTTATTCGCTTTAACGAATATATAGGCTATCCCCAGCAGGGCTGGCGGTCATTCAGTGGTTTCCCTGCCGCGTCGGGACCAACGCACGAGCAAGAGACCAGCGGCCACCATGGGTAAGCTCAGCCACTGTCCCATCGAGAGCCCCAGACTGAGCAGACCCAGAAACCCATCGGGCTCTCGCGCGAACTCCACCAAGAATCGGGCCGTTCCATAGCCCATCAGGAACACACCCGAGATCAGGCCACGGGGCTGAGGACGCCGCGCCAGCCATTGCAGCACCAGGAACAAGAGAATTCCCTCGAGGGCCATCTGATAGAGCTGAGAAGGGTGGCGCGCATCTGGCGTTCCCGACTGGGGAAAGACCATGGCCCAAGGGATCACCGAGGGATCGGTTGCCCGCCCCCAGAGCTCCCCGTTAATGAAGTTCCCGAGCCGTCCAAAGGCAAGCCCCAGGGGCACCAAGGGAGCAACAAAATCGGCCAATGCCCAGAATCGATCGATCGCATGTGCAGGTTGTTTGGCGGGCAAGGGGTGGATGCTCGTCTGGGCCAGATGCGAGCGACGCCACGCAAACAGCAGCATGGCGACAATCACGCCCAGCAGGCCACCATGAAAGGCCATACCGCCTTGCCAGATGGCAAGGATTTCAATCGGGTTTGCGGCGTAGTACGCAGGCTTGTAAAAGAGGATGTAACCCAAGCGTCCTCCCAGCACGACGCCCAATACCCCCCAGACCAGGAAGTCATCCAGATCCTTCGCGGTCATCCCGCTGGCCTGCGGATCTCTTCGAATCCGTCGCCGGCCCAGCCACATGAAGGAGAGAAACGCCACGAGGTACATCAAGCCATACCATCGAATGGCGACCGGCCCGAGTGCCAGGGCGACGGGATCAAACTCAGGATGGACCCATGGGCTCAACATGCGTGGAGTGTGCCATGAGTCACAATAGGGTCTGCGAATCTTTCATGACGTCGGAGACCCCAATGCCCCATAACGATCGTTCCAAAGCCGTCACCCAAGGTGTGGCCCGTGCACCCAACCGCTCCATGTATTACGCCATGGGCTACCAGGAGGCCGACTTTGACAAGCCTATGGTTGGCGTCGCCAATGGGCACTCCACCATCACGCCTTGCAACAGCGGGCTGCAGGCGTTGGCTGACGCAGCCATCGCGGCGATCAAGTCCTCTGGTGCGAACCCGCAGGTCTTTGGGACCCCCACCATCTCCGACGGCATTGGTATGGGCACCGAGGGCATGAAGTATTCACTGGTGTCTCGCGAAGTAATTGCCGACAGCATCGAGACCTGTGTGAACGGCCAGTGGATGGATGGCGTGGTGGTGATTGGCGGCTGCGACAAAAACATGCCCGGCGGCATGATGGCGATTGCGCGCACGAATGTTCCGGCGATCTACGTCTACGGCGGAACCATCAAGCCAGGACATCACAAAGGCAAGGACCTCACCATTGTCTCGGCATTCGAAGCGGTCGGCGAATTCACGGCTGGACGGCTAAGCAATGAAGACTTCAAAGCCATCGAGCAGAAGGCTTGCCCCGGTTCGGGCTCATGCGGAGGGATGTATACCGCAAACACCATGAGTTCGGCCTTCGAAGCCATGGGCATGAGCCTGCCCTATTCCTCGACCATGGCCAACGAAGACGCCGAAAAAATAGAGAGTGCAGCGGAGAGCGCCCGAGTCCTCGTAGAAGCAGTTAAAAAAGGAATCAAGCCACGCGACATCATTACGCGCAAATCGATTGAGAACGCTGTTTCGGTCATCATGGCGACGGGTGGCTCTACGAATGCGGTGCTTCATTTCCTAGCCATAGCCCACGCAGCTGAAGTCGAATGGACCATCGATGATTTCGAGCGTATCCGCCGCAAGACACCCGTCTTCTGCGACCTCAAGCCCTCGGGTCAGCATGTGATAACCGAGTTGCACCAGGTTGGTGGCATTCCCCAGGTCATGAAGATGCTGCTGAAGGCAGGGCTGCTTCACGGTGACTGCCTCACGATTACCGGCAAGACCATCGCGGAGACGCTCGCTGACATTCCCGAGACCCCTCCCGCCGGACAGTCCATCATTCGTCCCATTGATCAGCCACTCTACGCCGAGGGCCACTTGGCGATTCTCAAGGGCAATCTTTCACCGGAAGGTTGCGTAGCCAAAATCAGCGGCCTTAAGAACCCCGTCATCACCGGGCCCGCTCGCGTCTTCGACTCGGAAGACGACGCCATGTCCGCGATTATGGCGCGCAAGATTCAAGCCGGTGATGTCGTCGTCATTCGCTATGAGGGCCCTAAGGGCGGGCCCGGTATGCGCGAGATGCTCTCACCGACTTCTGCGCTGATTGGCCAGGGTCTGGGTGAATCTGTAGGGCTGATCACCGACGGTCGGTTCTCAGGTGGCACCTGGGGCATGGTGGTCGGTCACGTCGCTCCAGAGGCTTTTGTCGGCGGACCCATTGCCCTCATCCAGGAAGGAGACAGCGTCACCATCGATGCGCACAAGCTCCTCATCCAGCTCAATATCGATGCCGATGAATTTAGTCGCCGACAGGCGGCGTGGGTCCAACCCAAACCACGCTACACCCGCGGTGTGCTGGCCAAGTTTGCGGCACTTGCCTCGACGGCGAGCAAAGGAGCGGTCACAGACCCACAAGCCTGAACTGGTCTACAATATGTGTTGTTGTGAATACAGCTGGATCAACCACATTCCGAAGAGGAGATTTCTATGCGTCGTATCGTGCTCGCGGCCGCTCTGATGGCCATTGGCGGTGTCGCTCAGGCTGACAACGCCCTCACCAAGAAATACAACTGCGTGGCCTGCCACGCAGAGGGTGCCAAGAAGGTTGGTCCCGCATACAAGGAAGTCGGCAAGAAGTACGCTGGCAAGGCAGACGCAGAGGCTTATCTCGCTGGCAAGATCAAGTCGGGTGGCAAAGGTGTTTGGGGCCCCGTTCCCATGCCCCCACACCCCCAGGTCTCTGATGCCGACGCAAAAGAGATGGCTAAGTACATTCTGGCTCTGAAGTAATACCGGCCATGCGCCAGAGAGCGTCTCAACGGCGCTCTGATTAGGCGATTGTGCTAAAAAGGCCTCTGTCACTGACAGGGGCCTTTTCTTTTTCGAACGTGGATATTCTCCTTCAGCAACTGATCAATGGCTTGGTCCTGGGCAGCGTCTATGCGCTCATTGCCCTGGGCTACACCATGGTCTACGGCATTTTGCAGCTCATCAATTTCACGCACGGTGAGGTGTTGATGGTCGGCGCCATGATCAGCCTGCTGGTTGTGAACGCACTCCAGAGTAGCTTTCCAGCGCTCCATCCAGCGCTTCTCATCCTACTTGCTCTAGCAGCATCCGTCCCCGTATGCATGGCACTCTCCGCACTGATCGAGCGGGTGGCCTACCGCCCGCTGCGCAACGCGCCCCGCCTTGCACCGCTCATCACCGCGATTGGGCTCTCCATCACATTGCAGACCTTGGCCATGATTTTCTTTAGCCCCAACCCCATGGTCTTTCCCGATCTGTTGCCCACCACGCCCATCCAGATTGGCGGAGCCTTCTTGGCACCCAAGCAGTTATTCATCCTTGTCGTCTCACTCGCACTCATGATGGCGCTGATGTTGATGGTCCAGAAGAGCCCACTCGGGCGGTCCATGCGCGCGGTTGCAGAGAATCCACAGATGGCGCTGTTGATGGGAATCGACCCTAATCGCATCGTGGCCATCACCTTTATGCTCGGCGCTGCGCTGGCCGCTGTCGCGGGACTAGCGCTTGCCATGAACTACAACATCGTCCATTTCACGATGGGTTTTATTCCAGGTCTCAAAGCCTTTACGGCAGCCGTGCTTGGTGGCATTGGAAACTTGCCCGGCGCTGTGGTGGGGGGGCTCCTGTTGGGCATGATTGAGAGCCTCGGGGCCGGCTACATCGGAGACCTCACCGGTGGCTTCCTGGGTAGCCACTACCAAGACGTTTTCGCTTTTGCCGTGCTGATCCTAGTACTGGTCATTCGCCCCTCCGGCCTGCTCGGTGAGCGTGTAGCGGACCGCCCATGACTGCGATTGCTTCGCAACCTCGGCATAAAGCACTCTGGGCGGTCTTGCTGATTGGCTGTGTCTTGCTTGTCCTGCCCTTTGCGGCCGGCCTGCTGGGAAATGCCTGGGTGCGCATTTTGGCCTTTGCCCTGCTCTACGTCATGTTGGCGCTCGGGCTCAATATTGTGGTGGGCTACGCTGGGCTGCTCGATCTCGGTTATGTCGCGTTTTATGCGGTGGGAGCGTATGTCTATGCACTCTTGAGTTCTCCGCATCTGCTTGAGCAGTTTCCGCTGGTGGCCGCAACGTTTCCTCAAGGCTTTCACCTGCCGATCTGGATCCTAATCCCACTCTGTGCCGCGTGTGCAGCCCTGTTTGGGGTGCTGCTCGGATTCCCCGTGCTGCGCCTGCGCGGAGACTACCTCGCCATTGTGACCTTGGGCTTTGGCGAGATCATTCGCATTTTCATGAACAACCTGAATGCGCCAATCAACCTCACCAATGGCCCGCAAGGCATCACGGGCATCGAACCACTGGAGGTGATGGGACATCCACTGAGTCAACCTCTCGAGATGGGTATGTTCAAGCTGAGCACCCTCGAACTCCATTACTTTCTCTTTCTTGCGCTCACCCTTCTGGTCCTCTTGATTAGCCTGCGGCTGCAAGACTCACGCATAGGGCGAGCCTGGATGGCCATTCGCGAGGACGAAACAGCTGCAAAGGCGATGGGCATTCCGACGCGCAACGTCAAGCTCATTGCCTTCGCGATGGGCGCCTCATTTGGTGGCGTGGCGGGGGCCATGTTCTCTGCATTTCAAGGGTTTGTCTCTCCGGAGAGCTTTGGACTCATGGAGAGCATCGTCCTCGTTGCAATGGTTGTGCTTGGCGGCATGGGCAATGTCTGGGGTGTCGTGCTTGGCGCTGTTCTGCTTTATGCCATTCCAGAGGCACTCCGGCATCTGGCCCGCCCCATTCAGCTGCAGCTGCTCGGTGAGGAGTGGATCGCACCAGAGGCGTTGCGCATGCTGCTCTTCGGACTGTCCATGGTGCTCATCATGCTGCTGCGGCCAAGCGGCATCCTCGCCACCCGGACGCCAGGATCATGAACACGGCCACCTTGCTCGATGTCCAGCAGGCCAGCAAGCGCTTTGGCGGGCTCGTCGCGGTAGACGATGTATCGCTCGCCGTAAAGACCGGCAGCATTACTGGACTGATTGGACCCAACGGAGCAGGAAAGACCACCCTCTTTAACCTCATCACTGGCCTGATCCCACCCGACTCTGGCACCTTTCACCTTCACGAGAAGCGCTACGATCCCACCTCAGTCCACAACGTCGCACGGGCTGGCATCTGTCGCACTTTCCAGAATATCCGGCTCTTCTCTGACATGACCGCATTAGAGAACGTCATGGTCGGCAGGCATATGCGCACGCAGAGCCTTCACACGGGCGTTATGGGCGCCATCCTTCGGACACGGGGTTTCCGAGCCGCTGAGTGCCACATTCGCGAGCGAGCCCAGGCGCTGCTCGACTATGTCGGCCTAAGCAATATGGCGACCCACCGCTCAAAAAGTCTCTCCTACGGGGATCAGCGCAGGCTTGAAATCGCGCGAGCACTGGCCACGGACCCGAAACTGCTCGCCCTTGACGAGCCCGCTGCAGGCATGAACGCTACAGAGAAAAACACCCTGCGCGAGCTTTTGCTTCGCATTCGAGCCGACGGCACGACCATTCTCATCATTGAGCATGACGTCAAGCTGATCATGGGCTTGTGTGACGCGGTCACCGTACTAGACCACGGACAGGTCATTGCCCAGGGGCTTCCCCAAGATATTCAGCGGCATCCAGCGGTACTGGAGGCCTACCTCGGGCATGGGCATGCGCATGTCTGACCCCATTCTCCAGATCGACAATCTTGTCGTGCGCTATGGCGGCATAGAGGCCGTCAGAGGAGTCAGCCTCAGCGTGGCCCACGGCGAGGCCGTTGCACTGATTGGCGCAAATGGAGCAGGAAAGACCAGTGTGCTGAGGGCCATCACCGGCCTGGTTAAACCCCACGCCGGTCAGGTTCGTTACATGGGCCATGACATCACGGATCAGCCTGGCCATGAGCGGCCGAGGGACGGGCTGGTGATGGTGCCCGAGGGGCGCGGCATTTTCACTCGCATGACGGTTCAAGAAAACCTGCTCATGGGTGCCTCTGCACGGCGCTGTTCGCAGGGGGATCTCCAGAAAGACCTCGAATGCGAGTTCGAACGGTTTCCTCGACTTCGAGAACGCGCGCATCAGCTTGCGGGCTCACTCTCCGGTGGCGAACAACAGATGCTGGCGATGGGTAGGGCACTCATGGCAAAGCCAACGTGCTTGCTGCTCGACGAACCCTCCATGGGCCTCTCACCCATCATGGTCGACAAAATTTTTGAGACCATTGAGGATGTACTCACACAAGGAACCAGCCTGCTGCTTGTTGAACAGAACGCCCAAAGAGCGCTTCAAATCACACAGCGCGGTTATGTACTGGAGTCTGGCGAACTCACCCTTGAAGATACCTCGCCGGCACTGCTGAGCAGCCCGGCCGTGCGCGCCGCCTACCTCGGAGAATAAGCTCAAGCCTATGATTCAAAGCTCTGCACTGCCCGCACGCTTTCGTCGCTCTCGCATTGCGCTCGTGGGCTTTGGCGACGTTGCTGCGCGCATCGTCTCGCAACAAAAGGCTGTTTGGAAGCAAGCACCGCAGTCGGCTCGGATCCTTGGCATTGGCCGACGCACGGGGTGGGATCTCGACGATCATCGGCAGTGTCAACGGCTCGCTGCCTGCGCCAGCCACTGGATCATTCTCGTTCCCCCCTCAGATCAGCCCGCAAACGGAACCACAGACCGCCGCAGCAAAATGCTCACCCTCGCTTTGCGGGCCAAGCGCAACCGGGCGAGCACTTTTCGGCTGCGATCGGTCTACATCAGCACGACAGGCGTCTATGGTGACCACGGTGGCGCCCGCGTCAGTGAAACCCACGCGACCAAGACACGTCAGCCCCGGTCACTTCGGCGCCTACATGCAGAGCGGCTCTGGCGGTCGCTCGGTGGTCATGTCTTGCGCGTGCCAGGCATCACCGCCGAAGACAGGCTCCCACTTGAGCGTATCCGTAATGCGAGCCCGGCACTGCGACCAGAGGATGACGTCTTTACCAACCACATTCACGCGAACGATCTGGCTCGACTCTGCTGGGCAGCACTCTGGAGAGGACGGCCCGCGCGCATCACCAACACGGTCATGCCGGTGCATCTCAAGATGGGCGACTACTTCGACTGTATTGCGGACGCGTTCGGCCTTCCCAGAGGGCCTAGGATCTCACGCGAGGAAATGGCGCTCGCTGTTCGAGAGGGGCGGGTCAGTCCGATGATGGCGAGCTTCATGCAAGACTCGCGACAGGTCTCGGGAAGGCGTATTTCAGAACTGAGAGTCAAACTGCATTACGAGCGTGTTGAGCAGTTCATTCATCGATCGGCTCATAGCGCACCTCGCTGATCAGAATGCGATCTACCCCATTGGGGGTTGTAAGCCGCACTTCATCGCCTTCGCGCGCCTTCAATAGCGCCCGGGCCACTGGCGAAACCCAGCTTACACGGCGACGAGCAGGATCGACTTCGTCTAAGCCCACGATGGTGACCACCTCTTCAACGTCACTGTCGTTTCGCAAGAACCCCACAGTTGCCCCGAAAAATACCTGGTCGCTGCCCTCATGCGCTGATGGGTCTACGACACGGGCCTGCTCAAGGCGCTTGGTGAGGAAGCGGATGCGACGATCAATCTCGCGCAGACGCTTCTTTCCATAGAGGTAATCGCCATTCTCAGAACGATCCCCGTTTGATGCGGCCCAAGAGACGATCTGAGTCACCTCTGGGCGCTCGCGCTTCACCAGATGCTCGAGTTCTCTGCGCAAGCGCGCGTAGCCCGCAGGAGAGATGTAGTTGGGCGCATCGCTCACGATGCCCTCATCAGCGTTCGACAAACGCCCTTTCGATGAGGTAGTCGCCTGGCTGCCCCAATCCTGGCGAGACCACAAAACCCATGGCATCAAGCATTTCAGCTGTTTCTTTAAGCATGGCTGGACTGCCGCAGATCATGCCGCGGTCGACTGCCGGATCGAGCGGGGGAAGCCCGATATCCTCGAAGAGCTGTCCAGACTTAATCGCGGTGGTCAGGCGTCCAGTGTGCTTGAAGGCCTCTCGGGTTACGGTGGGGTAGTAGATGAGCTGCTGGCTCACCATCTCACCCAAGAACTCGTCTCGCGGGAGCCGCTCTTTGAGATAGTGTTCGTAGGCCAGTTCACTCACCAGCCGCACACCATGAATGAGCACAACCTTTTCGAAGCGCTCATAGGTCTCGGGGTCGCGAACGATACTCATGAAAGGCGCAAGCCCAGTTCCTGTTGAGAAGAGGTAGAGATGCCGGCCTGGCTTGAGATCATCGAGCACCAGAGTCCCCGTCGCCTTCTCCCCAACCAGCAATGTGTCCCCCACCTTCAGATGTTGGAGTCGGGACGTGAGGGGTCCATCCTGGACCTTGATCGATAGGAATTCGAGGTGCTCCTCGTAGTTGGGACTGACGACGCTGTAGGCGCGCATCAGGGGCTTGCCCTCAACCTCAAGACCAATCATCACAAAGTGCCCGTTGCGAAAGCGAAAGCTGCTCTCTCGCGTGGTGGTAAATGAAAATAACGTGTCGTTCCAATGCGTCACAGACGTGACGGTCTCTTTTCGATGACTGGCCATGCCAAATCCTTTTTTTAATCGGCGACGAAAGGGTTGCTTCGCCGCTCCTCCCCAAAACTGCTGCCCGGTCCATGACCCGGCACAAAGCGCACATCATCTCCCAGAGGAAACAAGCGCTCCTTGATGGAGCGCAAGAGCTGAGCATGATTCCCACGCGGAAAATCTGTTCGCCCGATCGACCCCGCGAAAAGGACGTCTCCGACAAAGGCCAAGCGCTCACCCAAGTGAAAAAACACCACGTGTCCTGGTGTATGGCCGGGGCAATGCAGCACCTCAAGGGCCTGTTCACCAACCATTACGGTATCTCCATCGTCTAGCCAGCGATCGGGCGTAAAGGGGTCTAATGCCGGAAATCCAAACATGCTGCCCTGAACCGGCAATTGATCGATCCAAAACGCGTCGTCTCGGTGGGGCCCCTCAATGGGCACACCTAGGCGGTCAGCCAAGCGCTTGGCCTCTCCGCAATGGTCGATATGGCCATGGGTGAGCAGAATCTTCTCCACCATGACATCGAGCTGTCGGGCATAGGCCTCCAGGTGATCGATATCTCCACCAGGATCAACAAAGGCAGCCCTCTGGGTACGTGGACAGACGATCAGTGAGCAGTTCTGCTCAAAGGGGGTTACAGGGATGACTTCTATCTGCATGCCCCCATTATCGCTGAGACAGGCCTCACATACGGGTTGGAGGCCCTAGCCAGGCTCGATTGCATGCCAACTGAAGCCCGAACGCTGCAACCATCTCAACCCGAGCAACGGCTCGATCGAGATCGTCTTCTTGGGAGCAGAGTGCAGCGAGCATAGCCGGCTCCAGTTGAATATCCAAATCAATCCCACTGCTTAGCCGCAGGACCCCGGTGGCCAGGTCAGCCAAGAGATGACCAGGTACTCCAGATGCATGGAGCGAGGCAGCCCAATGACTCAGCTGGGCCCATCCCGATGGCGTGATGGTTGCTGCTGCCAATCGATTGGCGCGGCAATTGGCCAGAAAGATCTCGCCAAAGCTTGGCGCGATGATGAGTTGGATTCCAGCCTCCTGCAGCGCCCAAACTGCGTTCTCGCGGGACGATCCGCAGCCGAAGTTCTCGCCCCCCAAGAGAATCACTGCACCATGACAACTCGGCCAGTTCATCGGGAACTCGGGCAATGGCGTGCAACCATCAGCCGCATATCGAATCGACTCAAAGGCCCAAGGACCAAACTGACCGCGCGCGAGGGTAGCCAATCGCTCGATGCGAATGATGAGGTCCGTATCGACCTGATCCCTCAACAGCGGTATGACTGCACCCTCAATCTGCAAAGGAAATCGCTCCAGCAATTGCCGATGCTGCGGCTGTTCTCGGTGAAGCCAAATGGGTTCGTACACCCGGTCCTTGGCGCCCTGTGAAGTTTCGGTTGGATGTTGAAATCACGCGCTCGCCAGGACGCCCAATATCGCCATTTGCGCCGACACACATGGAACAACCGGGTTCTCTCCACTCAAAGCCCGCGGATCGGAAGATCTCATCAAGACCCATAGCCTCCGCCGCATTTGCAACGCTTCTAGATCCGGGGACAACCCAGGCCTGCACACCCTGCGCAACATGGCACCCCTTGACCACTTCCGCGGCTGCTTGCAAATCGGAGAGCCTGCTATTCGTACAGGCTCCAATGAAGACCCGATCCACGGGCAGCCCACGCAGACGCTGACCCGGAGCGATCCCCATGTACGCACATGCCCGCGCCAACCGCGAGCGATCTGATTCGTGCGCAAAGTCTGACGGCAGGGGGACCATGCCATCTACAGCACTTGTTTGATCAGGGCTCGTACCCCAACTGATCTGAGGACGCAGTTCGGACCCATCAAATCTCTCAACCCGATCGTAACGGGCACCTGCATCCGATCGCAGTTGTATCCACTCCGCACACGCTTGATCCCACTGCTCCCCCTTGGGCGCATAAGGTCGTCCTTTTACCCATTCCAGAGTGCGCTCATCGGGGGCAATAAAACCCTGGCGGGCACCCAGTTCAATGGCCATATTGCAAAGCGTAAGACGGCCTTCGATCGATAGTTGCTCAACCATAGGACCTGCGAACTCGAGGGCAGCTCCCACACCAATCTGCGTGCCAAAACGGGACAGGAGGGCCAGCACCAGGTCCTTGGCCGACACTCCACGCGGCCAGACTCCATCGATCCAAATCTGTAGGGTCTTGGGACGCTTGACCCAGAGTGACTGACTGGCTAGCACCTGCGTGACATCTGAAACACCAATACCCCAAGCCACAGCGCCGATCGCCCCGTGGGTGCAGGTGTGGCTATCGCCGCACAACACGATCGCCCCAGGCAGGGTAAGCCCGAGTTCAGGCATTGTGACGTGGATGATGCCTTGGTCAGGGTGATCGAGGTCAAAACTCCGGATGTTCTGCCTCATGACCTCAGCGCGGTAAGTCGTCAGCCGCACCGTCGTTCCGGCAAGCGAGGCCGTGCCGCGCGGGCGAAGCGAGGGGACTGTGTGGTCAGGCGAGCCAAAGGTTAAGTCTGGGCGCGCAACAGGAACACCGCGACGATGCAGCACCTCTAGAGCCTCCGCTCCGCTGAGATCGTGCACGTAGTGACGATCACAAAAAATCAAATCCTCGCCGGAGTCCCGGCGGTCAATCAGGTGGGGTTCCCAAACCTTCTCAAAAAAGGTCTGGGCCACTCAATCCTCTGCCCATTCGCGCTCAAAGGCCCATACGCGATCGAATCCCATTAAATCGTGTAGGTCTGCCATGCTGTACTTGGGTAGATCCGCGTCTCCAGAAGTGCCGTTCTGCAGCAGGTGCTCATACGCCTTCTGAACCACACCGCAGGCATAAGCCATACCAGCCGAGGGATGAATGACGATGTCAAAGCCCATCTGTTGGAGGACGCGCGCAGGAATCTCTGGGGAGCGCCCTGACGGCACCATGTTTGCGAACAACCATCCGTCGATCTCTTGGCCCACGCGGGCGAACTCATCCTGAGATTCCGGTGACTCCACAAACGCAATGTCAGCGCCGGCTTTTAAGAAATCTCGCGCCCGCGCGATGGCCTCGTCTAGCCCAAGCGATGCGCGAGAATCGGTCCGCGCAATAATGAGCGTCTCGGCACGCGTCTTTGCGCGCGCGGCCACTTCAATTCTTTTCACTGCATCTCGCCGAGAAACGACGCGTCGGTTGGGCGTGTGCCCGCACTTCTTGGGGTTTTCTTGATCTTCGATCTGAATGGCCTGAACGCCTGCACGCTCATAGCCCTGGACCGTATGGTGCACGTTGAGTAAGCCACCGTAGCCCGTATCCGCATCTGCCATCAGCGGCTTAGATGTTCCCTCAGCAATGACCCGCGCGCGTGAGACCATGTCGGTGTAAGTCGCCAAGCCTGCGTCAGCCAGTCCGAGATAACTCCCCGAAATGCCATATCCGGTCATGTAGAGGGCTTCAAACGGCATTCGATCTGCAATTCGAGCGGAGAACATGTCATACACGCCGGGAGCCACAATGAGTGTGCCTTGCTCCAACTTCTGGCGAAGGGTTTGTGTCATGTTGAGGTCCTCTAGAAATGAATAAATTTATGCAGACGGGGCACGTGCTGCGAGTCGTCGATCGATGGTAAGCAGAGCAAACCCGACAGATGCTGCAAGGGTCACCAAGAGCAGAACCATGGCGGTGATATCTAAAAGATTGTTGTTCTCCATAGCCTGATGCAACAAGTGCCCAATGCCACGCTGAGACGCAAACATCTCACCAATGATTGTTCCAAGCAACGTCAGCGAAAACCCGACCCGCAACCCACTAAACACCTCAGGTATACAAGCAGGCAGGTAGATTTTCCAGAACATCTCTCTCGGGCTCAGGCGCATCGCCTGGGCCGCGCGCACATAGCGGCGGGGAACAGCCCGCACCGCGGCCATTGTGAATATGCAGATAGGGATAATGCCGTGGATGACGCCAAAGGCGACCTTCGCTGAAAGCCCGAGTCCAAAGAGCAACAGGATGATCGGATACAACGTGACCTTCGGTATGGAGTAGAGCGCAACCAACATTGGCTCTGCAACATCCCCCGAGAGCCGGTGTGCGCCCAGCGTAACCCCAAGCACAATGCCCAGCAGCACCGCGATCACAAGCGCCATGATGAAGGCGCGGAAGGTCTCCCATGCGTGCTGCTCAAACCGTTCGGTGCTGAGCATCACCCAGAGCCGGTCGAAGGTCTCAATCGGGCCAGGCAGAACCTGGGGACCGACCAACGCAGACGCGCCCAGCCATGCCAAGCCTAGGCCAATCAAAAACAGACCGAAAGCCCAGGCAGGAAGTGCAGCATCCGTTTGTTGGGGCGTTGAGGCATGCACAGACATCAACGACCTCCACGACGGGAATAGATGCGACGTTCAATGGCGTATATGTATAGATTGATGCTGCCCACCACCGTGAGCAGAATGGCCATCAGCCCATACATCTTGCTGGTCTCAAAGGCGTTATACGAGAACGCAATCTGAAACCCCAAGCCCGCACCACTGAGAATGAACTCGCCCGCAATGACCCCAATGAACGAATACACAATCGAAAGCTTGAGGCCTGTAAAAAGGTACGGTGCAGCCGAGGGCATGATCACCCGTCGGATAGTCTGCCAACGGGATAAGCGCATCACGCGCGCGGAGCGCATCAGGACTCTTGGGACGCGCTGCAACCCGGATAGGGTATTGATCGCCATCGCGACCACTGCAAATATGAACCCAATCGCCATCAGCGGAAATCGATTGAGCCCGAACAAGACAATGAAAAACGGATAAAACACGAAGGTGGGGATGCTGTAGTAGCTTGCGAGGAAGGGGTCAAGGAACCGACGCACCAGCGGAAATCGATGCAAGCCCATGCCCATCAAGAAGCCAAATATCACTGCAGCAAAAATTGACCCCGCGACGGTGGAAAAGGTAAGACCCGCATCCCGATAGAACTCCGCCGTTCCCAGGATAGAGAGCGCAGTCATAAAAATCTGGGTGGGTGGCGAGAGAGAAATACCGTCCACCCATCCCACGCGACAGATCAGTTCCAGAAAGGATAGGAAGCCTACAATCACCGCCCAGCGAATTTTTGCGACTAGGCTCACGCGGCTTGGGTTCCCATCGCACTCATCGACTCAGCCCGAAGGTGCTGCCAAATGCGACCTGTGATCTCCCCAAATCTCCGGTCAGAGACGATCTCGCTGGTTCGCTCTTGCGGCCATTCAGTCTCCACAAGATCGATGAATCGACCGGGCCGCGCGCTCATCACACCAATACGATCGGAAAGCATGCTGGCCTCATCAAGTGCGTGGGTGATCAGAAGGATTGTTGCCCCAGTCTCACGCCACAGGCGTAGGAGTTCGTCACCCATCAGAAGACGTGTCTGCTGGTCGAGCGCACCGAAAGGCTCATCGAGCAGAATGAGCCGTGGCCGAGTCACCAGCGTGCGTGCAATACACACACGCTGACGCATACCACCGGACAATTCCGCGGGATAGGCTTTGGAAAAAGCAGATAACCCCATGAATGCGATGGCGTGCTCGACGCGGGTTCGTATATCCACCTCGTCAAGCCCCATCTGTCGCAAGTGAAAACTCACATTCTCCGTGACATTGAGCCAAGGGAAGGAGGAGTCTTCCTGGAAGACAACGCCAACCCCGTCCGGCACAGTGCCTTTGAGCGGATGCCCCTCAAAAGTGGCCACCCCTTCAGAGGGAGCAGAAAGCCCTGCCATAACGTCCAGGAGGGTGGACTTCCCGCAGCCTGAAGGACCGACAACGGAGAAGAACTCCCCCTGTCGCAAGGTGAACGAGACGGGGCCGAGCGCATGGACCTCGGGGCGGCCATCGCGGCTCGGAAACCGCTTGGTCACCCCGTCAAAGACAACGTGATCTGCCATTACTTCTTGGAGCGCAGGTCAGCAGGCAAGGCCGATTCGTTTACGACCTTCGTCCAATCGAAGTCACCCTCAGGGATCGCCTTCACGAGTCTTAAGCCCTTGAGCAGGGTTTCCATACCCTCGTAATCAAAGCCTCCTTCGCTCCAGTAACCATTCTTCACCGAGAGGACATTCTTGATCGCAGAGGCGGCGTTCTCTGGGGTGATTTTGTACTCGACGGCCATGATTTTGGCTGACTCATCAGGATTCTCACGAATGAATCGAACACCCTTACGGCGAGCATTGATGATGCCTTCCACCACTTTGGGATTCGCCTTGAGGTAGCTCGTCTTCACGATACCAACGGTCTGGGTGACCTTGGGCGCAATATCCGAAGAACGCCAAACGCCTCGAAAGTTGTCCTTCTCCTTGCTCCAAACGGGCTCCGTCATGTAGGTCATGTCAACACCTCCTTCACGAAGCGCGACCACGCCAGCCCCTACACCGCCAACTGACTTGCGCGTGACTTTATCGGTCAGGCCGTTGTCATTCAGCATGATGGTGGTGATCATGTCCGTTACCGAGCGCGGACTCGAATACCCCAGCACTTTCCCTTTGAGGTCTGCGTATGTCTTGATGCTGGTGTCGTCCTTGCGGGTAGACCACATCTGATCCGCGACCGAAATAACGCCGGAATGGATGATGGTGATCTCCGCGCCCTGCTGGATCGCAACGATTGCGGCGGAAAGCGCGACTTCACCGTATGGCAAATCCGCTGCAAGCGCATTGCGAACCGTGGTGCCGCCTCCCTTAGAGGTGATGAAGCCTCCAACATCAAGGTTCGCCTCAGATTTAAACCAGCCTTTGGCCTTCGCGACTGCAAACGGAACCCCGTACATGCCGGTTCCGAAATGCGTTACGGTGAGGTCGACGGCAGCATGGGCAGCAGAAAAAGCCAGTAGAGCACCAGCAGCAACCAGGGTTCGAATTGTTCTCATTGGGTGTCTCCTTGCAGAATGGTTTAAACACCGTATCTGTTTGACCACGGAGACAAAATAGGGATATTCCTAGGCTAATCGATCCTTAACGCGTGATACTCCAAATCAGCCAAGGCCACCACCTCTAAGGTTCGCTTGTGGGTTGCCTCCAGCACGACCGGAGGCGCCACTCCGGCCTCAGCAGCCTCCCGCCACCGCCCCGCACAGAGGCACCAGTGGTCACCGGGCTTCAGGCCCGGGAACCGGTACTCAGGCCTCGGGGTAACAAGGTCATTTCCTCGCTCGAGAGAGAACTGCAGAAACGGCTGGGTCATGACCGCACAGACCGTGTGACGTCCATAGTCCTCATCACTCGTGTTGCAGCAGCCGTCCCTGAAAAACCCGGTCAGCGGGTCGAAGCCACAGGGCTGCAGAGACGTCCCAAGGACGTTCAAAGCATCTCCTGCGGCCTTCTCGGCCATGGCTTAAGTGAGGTCCTGCGCAAGGCTTGCGCGAATGTCTGCTGGAACAGGGTCCACCACGACTGTATAGGCTGGGTGCGAAACACCCGCTGCCAGCGCCACGCCGTACTTCAGCGCGGCAGACATGTCCTCGTCGAGTTCGAAACGCAAGAAGTGGACCGACGAGGTCTTCTCCTCGTTCTCGCGCTGGAGGTCTTCGTCCGCAACAGCAAAAACCTTCTCGCGCCCCTCAACCTGAACCCAGACACGGTCCTCAATGCCCTTGAGCTTGCGCAGCTCGACTTTGCGAATCTCAGGGTCTGGGTACTCGATCATCATCGTCGCTTTGAAGTTACGGCCGTCTGGAATCAGCGGATTGTAGGCGTTGAGTTCATCTTGAATCCCCTCTTCCTCAAACGTCTTCTCGATGCGAAGCATTTCTTGGATCTGATAGCGGATCGTCTTCTCGTCCTCGAAAATGATGGTGATGTGATCACCCAGCGTAAGGCGACGGCTTCGCTTGTGTTCCATCACCTCGGCACGGAACTGATTGCGAATGCGGGAATAGTGCTCCAGAGTCCAGAGTGAATCGCGTTGAATATGCGGCATTTTGTCTAACCCTTTGATGTGATCCATTTACAGGCCGTAAGCCCGAGCCAAGAGACTGAGCGGATGTTCCACCTTGCCATCCGCTTTCCCCGCCATACCCTGCTCAATATGATGGCCCGCCAGTTGGCAGTCTGATGCGACGAAGTCTGGCAAGCCCCCTGCGCCGTCATTTGCCTTCGGGTGTTCAGACATTTGACGCACCACAGGTCGACCGATTTTCATTGCCATCTCATGAAACTCTCTCTTGACGCCCCAGGTGCCCGCGTGGCCAGAACACCGCTCGACGGTATTGACCGCGGTGTTAGGAATCATCTCGAGGGTCTCACGCGTCTTCTGCCCGACGTTCTGCACGCGAAGGTGGCAGGCAATGTGATACGAGACGTTGCCCAGGCCCTGCTTGAAGTCTGTTTTTAAGAGGCCGTCCTTGTGACGAAGCTGGAAGTACTCGAACGGGTCGACCATGGCTGCCTTCACGGCTTGTGCATCGGCATCGTTCGGGAACATGAGCGGGAGTTCTTGCTTGAACATCAGCGTGCACGAAGGTATTGGCGTCATGATGGAGTAGCCCTCGCGCGCGAGCTGAGCGAGTTTGGGCAGATTTTCCTGAGCCAAAGCCGCCACAGAGTCGAGGTCTCCGAGCTCAAGCTTGGGCATGCCGCAGCAGTCCTGCTTCTCCACCACCACATAAGGAATCTCGTTGTGCTGAAGCACTTTGATCAGGTCGTGGCCAATGCCAGGCTCATTCCAATTGACATAGCAGGTGGCATAAATTGCGACCTTACCCTTTGAACGGCCACCATCCTTTACGGGCCATGCCTTGGATTTGTCCGCCTTGCGCTCAAACACATCGGAGGTGAATTCGGGCAGCCAAGCATCTTTGTGCACGCCCAACACCTTCTCGCCGATGGACCGCGCGGTCTTGTTCTTCGAGAGCGCATTCACCGCCTGGACTACGATTGGAATCGAAGCCAGCTTGCCATTTGCGACCGTATTCGAGAGCGTTTTGTCGCGGAACTGGGTTTCTGTTCCTTTCTTGAACTGAATGGCCTTGGCCCGAAGCATGGTGTGCGGGAAGTCAAGATTCCAAGGGTGCGGTGGCACATAGGGACACTTGGTGAGATAGCAAACGTCGCAGAGATAACACTGGTCCACAACGCTCCAGTATTTCTCTTTGGGTACGCTCTCCATCTCCCCAGACTCGCCTTCGTCAATCAGGTCGAAAAGCGTGGGGAAGGAGCCGCAAAGGCTGACACAACGCCGACACCCATGACAGATATCAAAGATGCGCTCCATCTCGGACAGACAGGCCTCCTCGTTGTAGAACTCTGGGTTCTTCCAGTCGAGTGGGTGTCTTGTCGGGGCCTCGAGTGAGCCTTCACGTGCGCTCATGGGTTCTCCTTATTTGTGTTGAGGGGCAGATTGAGGTGCCTGCATCGCAGGGTCCTCTTGTGGAAGACCCTGCAGTTCAAGCACAAGCCTTAGGCGTTCAGGGTGTCCAAAGCCTTTTGGAACTTGTTGGCGTGTGAGCGCTCGGCCTTCGCCAGGGTCTCGAACCAGTCTGCGATTTCGTCGAAGCCCTCGTCACGTGCGTCCTTCGCCATGCCGGGATACATATCGGTGTACTCGTGCGTCTCGCCTGCAACAGCAGATGCGAGGTTGGCAGCGGAGTCACCAATGGGCATACCGGTTGCAGGATCGCCGACCTGAGCCAAGTAGTCGAGGTGGCCATGAGCGTGGCCGGTCTCACCCTCTGCGGTGGAGCGGAACAGCGCGGCGACTTCAGGGTAGCCTTCGACGTCGGCTTTGTTTGCGAAGTAAAGGTAACGACGATTCGCTTGGCTCTCGCCTGCGAAAGCATCTTTCAGATGCTGGTGCGTCTTGCTTCCTGTGAGTTGGGGCATGACAGTCTCCTGTGGGTTGAATGAAAACGAACATGTCTTGACAATCATCAAGTTCGTCTAAGACACCCGGTGGAGTCTGCCGGTTCAGAATGACAACCGTCCAATAGAAATTTCGAAACCCTCCAATAGAGAATCCCTATGAATGAAGCGCTCGATCTGCGTAAGGAATACATGCAGGGAAGCCTAGACCCCGCCGATGTTGCATCGCACCCTTGGGAACAACTCGCCCAATGGCTAGCCGAGGCAGTCAAGGCGGGCGCACTTGAGCCCAACGCCATGACCCTCTCTACCGTGCAGCCCAATGGGCGACCCAGCTCACGGGTCGTGCTGATCCGTGGGCTTGATGCCCAGGGACTCAGGTTCTTCACCAATTATCAGTCCGCTAAGGGACTTGCCCTTGCAGCCAACCCCTGGGCCTGCGTGAACTTTTTCTGGCCTGAGCTCGAACGCCAGGTTCGCATTGAAGCTAGGGTATCCCCTATATCTGCTGCAGAATCAGATGCCTACTTTGCGTCGAGACCATCTTCTAGCCGAATCGGTGCCTGGACTTCGCCACAGAGCCAAGTGATTCCAAACCGAGACTGGCTGGCCGAGCGTGAAAAAGCCTACGCAGCGCAGTTCGGCCCATCAGCCCCGCGCCCGATGCACTGGGGAGGATACTTACTAAGCCCCGACCGATTTGAGTTCTGGCAGGGACGCCCATCGCGCTTGCATGATCGCATCCGGTATCGGCTGCAAGCCCGCACCGAGGCTCAGTGGACGATTGAACGCCTGGCGCCTTAGTCAGTCGCCTTAGCCCGGTCGCTGAAGACGCACAAAGGCGCGCTCTGACTTGGCGACTTTAGAGGCCACCACCATGGCGCAGTAGCCCTGATGCGGGTGCTGATTGAAGTAGTTCTGGTGGTAGGCCTCAGCCGCAAAAAAGGTCTTGCGCGTCTCTTGCGTGAGCCCCTCGGCCTCGCCCAGCGTGACTTGATGCAGCTCAGTGACGATGGGGTTACTTCCCGGGTGCTGCGCACTCCAGTGCTCCATGGCCTCGCGCGCAGCCTGCGCCTGCTCATCCGATGTCGCAAAAATTGCCGAGCGGTATTGCGGGCCCACATCGTCGCCTTGGCGATTCAGCGTCGTCGGGTCATGCACCTCAAAAAAGACCGCAAACAGGTCTGCCAGGCTAAGAGCTTGCTCATCGAACTCCACCCGAACCACCTCAGCGTGACCGGTCTGCTTGCCGCAGACTTGCTCATAGCTGGGGTTGGGCACATGCCCCCCCATGTAGCCAGAGGTTAGGGCATGGACACCTCGAATGCGTTGAAAAACCGCCTCGATACACCAGAAGCACCCCCCACCCAGAAAAATCGTCTGCATCACGTCACTCCTTGCAAATAGGGTTTGGCCCAGGCCAGTCCGCTGTCTGTGTCCTGCGAGGGCCGATACTCACAGCCTACAAATCCTGAGTATCCAATCTGGTCCAAATGCCCAAGAACCCGCAGATGATTCAATTCACCCCGGTCGGGTTCGCGCCGATCAGGAGCGCCAGCAATCTGCACATGAAACAACCTCGATCTGGCTCTGTCTAGGCTGAGCAGAATTTCTCCGCGACTGCGCTGCTGATGATAGAAATCGAACTGCAGCCCCACTGACGGATGATTGAGATCATCCAAAATCCGCAATGCCTGATCGATGTTCGACAAAAAATAGCCCGGCATGTCCACCGCATTGAGCGGCTCAATGCTAATCCGCCTTCCAGCGGCGCGCGCCTGATCTCCTGCCCACTGAAGATTGCGCATCAGCACCTGCTCTTGCGACTCGCTCAAGGCCTCGCCGCCGGACTTCATGTGACCTGACATGACGTGTATGCACCCCACATCCAATGCATCCGCCACCTCAAGCGCCTGATGAATCGACAGCCGGAAAGCAGCTTCTTGACCAGGCTGAGCGGCGAACCCTCGATCTCCCCGAGACCAGTCCCCGGCCGGTGCGTTGATGAGCACCATTTGCAGTCCGTGGCCATCGAGCAACTCAGAGAGCACGGCAAGGCTCTGATCGTAGGGGAATAAGAGCTCGACAGCATCAAACCCCGCACGCCTTGCGGCGGCAAAACGCTCGAGCACAGGTAGATCAGGCCAGAGAAAACTGAGGTTGGCAGACAGGCGCGGCATGGTGCTGAGCATCGTAGCGGCAAACGGCGACCAAGTCATATGCAAATGAGCCCAGTGAATTTGGATCCACCCGCTTTTTGAATAGTCTTCGCAACATGAAAAATCAACTTCAACATTGGATTGCAGCGGCGCTGTCGCTTGTACTCTGGCTCTCCCTCGCAGGTGTCGCCGTTGCGCGATCACCCCTGCCCTCTCCCGTGCTGTCTGCTGAGCAGCTCCGACCACTGGTCGAGCGGCGTGCAGTGACCGTGCTCGACACCAGAGAGCTCTTCCAGACCGACGGCAAGTCACCGAATTATGCGGCGGGCCATATTCCCGGGGCGTTGCCCGCACCGTACTCAAGCTTCCGAGGTCCAGCTGATAATCCTGGGGCGGTCATGCCCATTGCAAAGCTGAATGCGCTTGTCCAAAGCCTTGGCCTCCACCCCGATCAGGCCATTGTGCTGGCGGGATCGGGCTCTGACCCCACCGAGTTTGGCGGCGTTGCCCGCATCTACTGGACACTCAAGGCGGCGGGCTTTCAGAACCTGGCCGTCCTCAACGGAGGAACTGGGGCGTGGATGGCTGCAAAGTTTCCACGGGCCACACAGGTTGAGGCGCGCGCCATACCGAGCAAGATCAGCATGTCCCAGTTGCAGTACAACGCGAACATGATCGTCGCGAGCACTCAGGTTCAGGCCGTTGCGAGTCGTGCACTCCTTGTGGATGCTCGCCCCGAGGAGTTCTTTCTGGGAGAGCTTCGCCACCCTGCAGCAAGCCGTTGGGGGACCCTACCGAGTGCTAAACACCTAGACTCGGCCGAGTGGTTCGTTCCCAATACCGGTCGACTGCTCAACAGGGCGCAGCTCGAGGCCATTGCCAAGCGCGAGGGCTTCGAGCCGAACCGGTCAGCCATCGTATTCTGCAATACGGGACACTGGGCTGCGACCCATTGGTTCATTACCTCCGAAGTGCTTGGCTACAGCAGCGTGAGAATGTATCCAGAGTCCGTGGTGGGCTGGAGCCGACTCGGACTCCCAATGGATAACGAACCCAGCCGATCGACGGTCCTGCTGCGTCAACTGAAAGGAGAGGGAGTGATGGGTTAAGCTCATTTCATGAGCACTCACCGTCGATCCCTTCTCATCGCGTCCTCCTTGGGGCTAGGCCTCAGTGGACTCCCCCGCCTCTCACATGCCCAGTCGAGCCCGATACGGGTCGGCCTTATGCTGCCGAGCTCAGGAACCTATGCCCCACTCGGTGACGCAATCTTCAAGGGACTCACCCTCGCCCTGGCCCAATCCAAAGGACTCTGGGGCGGGCGCAGGGTGGAGATCATTCGTGCAGACGATGAATCCAATCCAGCCAAGGCGGCCGAACTGGCGAATCGGCTGATCACGCGAGATCGCGCCGATCTCCTGGTGGGCTCGGTGCACTCGGGTGTAGCCCTCGGAATGGCCAAAGTGGCAGCCGACAACAACCGGATGCTGGTCATCCCCAATGCCGGAGCCAATCGACTCACGGGGGCTGGCTGCTCAGAGCAAATCATTCGCACGTCTTTTTCCAACTGGCAGACCATCGCACCGTTGGGCAAGGTCATGACCGATCGCGGCATCAAGACGGCCGTCTTTCTCACCTGGAAGTACACCGCGGGCGACGAATATGCGAGCGCCTTCGCGGAGGGCTTTGAAGCCAACGGCGGGAAGGTGCTTGCATCACTTAGCCTTCCCTTTCCACAGGCTGAGTTTGGTCCACTGCTCACCCGCATCGCTGCGCTCAAACCCGATGCAGTGTCCTGTTTCTTCTCGGGCACTGCCGCAGCTAAGTTTCTGGCCGACTACGACCGTGCGGGCTTACGCAGGACCATCCCACTCTACGTAACGGGCCACGTCACCGAGGGCATCTTGCACACGCTCAAGGACGAGGCGGAAGGCGTGGTCAGTGTGCTCCATTACGCCGATGGCCTGCCGCACAGTGCAGACAAGCGCTTCCGATCTGCCTATGCGCAGCAATATGGCGCTTCTCCCGATGTCTTCGCGGTTCAAGGGTTTGACACAGGGCTCGTGCTTGAGAAGGCCCTGGCAAATACCAAAGGAGACCTCGACCCAACCGCGCTGCGCAGTGTCTTGCGTGGCCTGGTCATTGACAGCCCTCGAGGCCCATGGCGATTCTCAGCAGCGCAGAATCCCATTCAGGACATCTATCTTCGAGAGGTCCGAAAAGGTCAGAATCAGTACCTGGGCGTTGCGGCCAAGGGACTCGCCGATCCTGCACAGGGTTGTCGGCTCCAATGGACACCCTAAACCTCGCATTGCTCTACGGGCTCAATGCCCTACAACAGGGAGTCCTGCTGTTTCTGATGGCAAGCGGCCTGACCCTCATTCTGGGTGCAATGGGGGTCATCAACCTCGCACACGGCGCCCTTTATATGCTGGGCGCCTATATCGGGTACAGCCTTATCCAAGCCATCGGACTCTGGCTCCCAGCGTTGCTGCTGTTGACGATGGTCGGTCTGCTCATGGGGTGGTCTTTCGAGCGCGGCCTCGTTCGACCTACCGTCGGCGGCCACCCCTTACGCCAGGTCCTGCTCACCTTTGGAGTCGTGCTCGTTGCTGAGGAGTTGCGCGCCGTTGTCTGGGGCAATGATGTGCTCACCCTCACCCCGCCGGACTTGCTCTCCGGAGGCATTCCCCTCAGCGATACCCTGTTGCTCCCCATCTATGAGGTTGCAGTCCTTGCAGGTGGACTGCTCATGGCCCTGACGCTCTGGGCCACCCTGACATTCTCCTCATGGGGTATTCAACTCCGCGCCCTCTCTGAGAATCCACGGCTGCTAATGGCCATGGGTATCAACCCCTCTCGGCTCACGGCCGGAGCATTCGCTCTGGGTACCGCCATTGCCATGGTGGCGGGCGTCTTGGCTGCACCCATGACCACACTCGGCCCGCACATGGGCAGCCCCGTACTCATTGCAAGCCTTGTGGTGGTGATCCTGGGCGGCATGGGTTCGATAATGGGCACCCTCCTCGCGGCGTTGCTTGTCGGTTCGGCCCAAACCCTCGGCCAGATCTTTGGGGGCGATCTCGCAGGCCTTGCCATTTACATCGCCATGGCACTCGTACTTGCACTGCGACCACGCGGCCTCTTCGCCTGACATGGCCTACGTCCTCGACCTCATTTTCCAAACACTTGAGATGGGCCTTTTGGCTGCGAGTCTCTGGCTGCTGATCCAGCATCTGGGCCTCGTGAGCCTCGGACATGCAGCCTTTTACGGACTTGCGGGCTATGTGTTAGCGCTATCGGCGCCCCATACGGGTTCAAACCTAGCCTCTGCCCTGTTGGGAATCATGGCAGCCAGTGGCTTTGCAGCACTCACGGGGTGGTTTGTCTTGCGGTCACGCGGTTTGGCCTTTCTCATGGCCACCCTTGCGTTTGCCCAGATGCTGTTGGTGCTTGGACAAGACACACCCTACTTCGGTGGCGCTGACGGACTCTATGTCGATGGACTCTCCCCACTGAACATCGAAGAGAAAGCGCTCAGCATGACCGCAGTCGCGGCAGCGGGTGCGGCCCTCATCTGGCGTATCGGTCGCTCGCCATTCGGGTTCCTCATGGCGGCAGCTCACCAACATGAGGACAGGCTGACGTCACTGGGCTATTCGGTATTTCAGATCCAACTCACCGCCTACGTCCTCTCTGCGAGCCTCGCTGGCGCAGCAGGCGCCATGCACGCGCTTCGATTTGGGTTTGTGAGTCCATCGCTGTTCTCGTGGCAGGTGTCCGGTATGGCGTTGCTCATGGTGTTGCTGGGTGGACAAACATACTTTTTTTCGCCGTGGCTTGGAGCCCTTGCAGTGGTGCTGCTGCACGAACTCCTTGCAAGCCACGCGCTTTGGGGGGATTGGGCTCGCCACTGGGCGGCGGGCCTGGGTCTCATCATGATCATCCTTGCACGGAGAAAAACACGATGAACTGTCTGCTCTGCCACGAACCAGGGGGGCATGTGGTCTTTGAGGACGATCTGCTTCGCGTCATTGAGGTCACCGATGCAGAGCTCCCTGCCAGCATGCGGGTGATCTGGAAGGCGCACGTGCAGGAGTTCACGGACCTCACGCCTGATCAACGCGCGCACTGCATGCAAGCCGTCTGTCGCGTCGAGCAGCATATTCGTGATCAGCATGCGCCGGACAAAATCAATGTGGCGAGCTTTGGAAACCTGGTTCCACACTTACATTGGCATGTCATGGCCCGGTGGAAGACTGATCCCTGGTGGCCACAGCCCACCTGGGCTCCCCGTCGCCCCGTCCAGCCTTTACTCCACGATGCACACCCGCATGCTGGACAACTCGGTGACTGGTCGCACCTCCAGTCGCTTGCGGCGCCCATCCGCCATGAAGTCTTCGTTGAGGAGCAGAGGGTTCCCGCGGAGGAAGAATGGGACCTAGCCGATCGCTATTGCAGACACGTGGTCATTCACAATCCATTGATATCGGATCCCCAGTTGGCGGGCCTTGCAACGGGCCGACTGCTGCCCGATGGCCGCATTGGCCGCATGGCTGTTCGAAAAACATACCGCAAATCCGGGCTTGGAGGATGGGTGCTTCAGAGCCTCATGCAAGAGGCCAAGCGACTGGGCATGACCGATGTGTTGCTCCATGCGCAGGTCCACGCCTTGGGCTTCTATGCCAAGCATGGTTTTGTGGCAGAGGGGCCGGAGTTTATGGAGTGTGAGATGCCGCACCGCCAAATGCGGCGCGGCCTAGCCGATCTCTGACAGCCTCCCACTCGGGCCCTTGGGCAGGCGCCTCGACAAGTAACTGATCAAAACCCAATGCATCCCACTCATGCAGGCGCGCGTAGAGCTGCTGGGCGAGCACCTCTGGTCGCGAGGGCATAAGGACCTGCGTGACGCGTGGATCGTGGGTGGGCACCAGCTGACGCACCCAGCACAGCACCCTCTGAGAACCAGGGCGCAGCAACAGCGCCTGCACTGCCTGATGCAGGTCAGGTGCACTCAACATGCGTAGCGGTGTTGTCGGGGCATAGTGCGAAGCCAGACTGCCGGATACCCGAGGCACCTCCTGAGCTGCATCGCCGTGCACCAAATCAACCAACAGACCGTTGTCCAGAGCTGCCTGTAGGGCTGCGCGAGAGATGCCCCCCGGACGCAGCACGCGCACTGGGCTCACCGTACAGTCGACGATGGTGCTCTCAATACCCACCCCACACGGACCATCATCGAGAATCAGATCGCCGGGCTGCAGGACCGCGCCGAGAGAGGCGACGACGTGCTGAGCCTGTGAGGGACTGATGCCACCGAAACGGTTTGCAGAGGGAGCGGCCACCGCGCCACTGCCTAACGCGGCAAAGGCCTCGAGCAGGGCCTGCGCAGTGGGCTGAGCGGGCCAGCGTAGCCCAACAGTATCCTGACCGCCTGTCACGACCAGAGGCACCTCTGCGGCACGCTTCACCACGAGGGTGAGCGGTCCCGGCCAGAACGCCTCAGCCAGGACCTGTGCAGCCTTCGGCCAATCTGAGGCCAGACGCCGCGCAGCCTGCAGACTGGCTACATGCACGATCAGCGGATGATCGGCAGGCCGCCCCTTGGCCAGGAAGATGCGATTGACGGCATCCGGATTGAGTGCGTCTGCACCCAACCCGTACACGGTCTCTGTGGGAAAGGCCACTAACTGGCCTGAGGCCAGCGCTTGCGCTGCCTGAGCCAATGCCGCCCGGGTGGGTGCTAGGCAACGCATCAGGTCAATGGCTGCGTAATGTGCCCCATCTTGCGACCGCGACGTGGCTCCTTCTTCCCATAGAGATGGACGAAGGCCCCCTGACGCGTCCACTCAGTCCAGTCGGGTTCAACCGGCTGCGCAAAGGGCTGCTCTGGGTCAGCGGCAAACCAGGCATCACCCAACACATTGGTCATGCGAACGGGGAACTTCAACTCCGTTGACCCGAGCGGCATATCAGTGCAGATGCGCACCTGCTGCTCGAACTGGCTTGTGACGCAGGCCTCAATGGAGTAGTGGCCGCTGTTATGTGGTCGGGGAGCCATTTCATTCGCAACCAACACGTCGCCCTCCAGCACAAAGAACTCGACACAGAGCACGCCGACATATTGCATGGACTTCACAACCTGCTGTGCAGCCTGCTGAGCGGCGGCCTCAAGCCTGGGGGTGAGTTGCGCAGGGACCGTTGTGGTGTGGAGAATGCCATGGACGTGAACGTTCTCACCCACCGGGTAAGTCACCACCGCACCGTGTCGGTCTCGCGCGATGATGACGGAGATCTCTTTGACCAAGGCCAGCCGCTTCTCTAGCACACACGGCACGCTGCCCAGCCTTGCGAATGCATTTCGGGCCTCCTCGCGGTTTGATACGCGCACCTGTCCCTTGCCGTCATACCCAAGACGAGCGGTCTTCAAGATACCGGGGAAAAGATCATCGGAGGCATTGACGAGGTCTTCATCCCGAAGCACCGCCGCATGCGGAGCAACCGGAGCCCCAGCCTCGACCAGAAATGCCTTCTCGACCAACCGGTCCTGCGCGCGCTCAACGCAGTCCGCATTGGGGAAGGTCAGTCCGTGCTGGGCCAGAAATCGAAGCGCGTCCGCAGGCACATTCTCAAACTCGGTGGTGAAGACCTGCGCAGACTGGGCAAGCTGGGAGAGCGCCATCGGATCATCATAGGCACCCACCACGACTGCATCTGCAATTTGCGCCGCGGGCCCATGGGGATCAGGGTCGAGCACGGTGACGGTGTGGCCAAGCCGATGGGCTGCATGGATCATCATGCGCCCGAGCTGCCCTCCGCCCATCAAGCCAATGTTCACAGGCGCTTATGCCTCGGGTGCAGCACGCCCGAGGTGGGCGTTCATGGAGACAGCGGCCTCGGTCTGTTCCGCCCGGAACGCCGCGAGGCGATCGCGCAGGGTTTCGTCCTCTGTGGCGAGCGTTGCAATGAAGTGCAACGCTGCGTTTGCTGCGCCCGCCTCGCCGATTGCGAACGTGGCTACAGGAATGCCCTTAGGCATCTGAACAATTGAGTAGAGCGAGTCTTCTCCCCGCAGATACTTGGAAGGAACAGGCACGCCGAACACGGGTACCGTGGTCTTGGCTGCGAGCATGCCGGGAAGGTGGGCTGCGCCTCCTGCGCCCGCAATGATGCCCTTAAGGCCACGAGCACAGGCTGCGCTGGCAAAGTCGTAGAGCTGGTCGGGCATGCGGTGCGCGGACACAACACGCGCCTCATGTGGAATGCCGAACCGATCGAGTACCTCAACCGCATGGCGCATCACGTCCCAATCGGACTGGCTGCCCATGACCACGCCCACCACAGGCATACGGACACCAGCAATGCGAAAGAGCGCCTCGCGATACTTTTGGGCAGTGCGCTCAATGACGTGAGCCGGCAGCGCAGGCGCGGGTGGGGTCTTATCCCAATCGAGGGTCTCCAGATAATCGCGCACGTACTGCTTATCGAAACTCGGCGGACTAACCCCCTCGGCATATCCATCGACGGGCCAGTAGCGAGAAGAGTCTGCGGTCAGGACCTCATCCATGAGGTGCAAGACCCCTGCCTCGTCGAGACCAAACTCAAACTTGGTGTCTGCAATGATGATGCCCTGCTCGAGGGCATAGTCTGCCGCCTCTTGGTAGAGCGCAAGACTGACCCGACGGATCTCATCAGCGCGCTCGGGTCCGATCATGTCGACTACCTGTGCAAACGAGATATTTTCGTCGTGCTCGCCCATTTCTGCCTTATAGGCTGGCGTAAAGAGCGGTGCCTCGAGACGGCTTGCCATCTTGAGTCCAGCGGGCAGTGGAATACCGCATACCGAGCCGGTCTCGCAGTACTCCTTCCAGCCCCCACCAATCAGATAACCGCGTACCACGGCCTCAACAGGAATGGGCTTGAGGCGCTTGGCTACCACTGCGCGTCCCCGCACCTGCTCGACTTCAGTGGGTCTGACCACGGTTTCGGGGTCAATACCGGTCAGGTGGTTCGGAACCACGTGGGCGAGCTTGGCAAACCAGAACTCAGACATGCGGTTCAAGACCACGCCTTTATCGGGAATGGGTGCATCCATCACCACATCGAATGCGGATAGACGATCGGTGGCCACCATGAGCAGCTTGTCTTCGCCGACGGCATAGAGATCGCGCACCTTACCCCGGCCCACCAAAGGCAAGCTGCGAATCTGGGTCTGATAGAGGCCGGTCATTGGACGATCTGACCGAGGCCACCCGAAGCATATGCCTGCGCCATGGACACAAGCGTCATCGGCTTGATCTTGCTGCCCTGACCCGTACATCCGAAGGCTTCATATCTGGAGAGGCAGACCTGGCGAGCGGCCTCACGTGCGGGCTTGAGGTAGTCGCGCGGGTCGAACTTTGAGGGCTGCTCGGCAAGATAACGCCGAATGGCTGCGGTCATCGCCAAACGGATATCCGTGTCGATATTGATCTTGCGAACACCATGCTGAATGGCCTCTTGGATCTCTCGCACCGGCACGCCATAGGTCTCCTTCATATCGCCGCCAAACGCGCGAATCTCTGAGAGCAGCTCTTGGGGAACCGATGACGACCCATGCATCACCAAATGGGTATTGGGAATGCGACGGTGGATCTCCTTAATGCGCGCAATGGCAAGAATGTCTCCCGTGGGCTCGCGGGTGAATTTATATGCACCATGACTGGTACCAATTGCAATGGCGAGCGCGTCGAGCTGGGTCTGGCGCACAAAGTCCGCAGCCTGTTCTGGGTCTGTTAACAGCTGGTCGTGAGTCATGGTCGCCTCAGTGCCATGGCCATCTTCCTTGTCGCCCCGCATGGTCTCTAGGCTTCCCAGGCAACCCAACTCCCCCTCCACCGATATCCCGCGCGCATGGGCCATCTTCACCACCTCTTGGGTGACTGCGACGTTGTATGCATAGCTGGCAATCGTTTTTCCATCGGCCTCGAGAGAGCCGTCCATCATGACGCTCGAAAAACCCAGATTCATTGCGCCCTCGCAGACCGCAGGACTCTGGCCATGGTCCTGGTGCATGACCACAGGTACATGAGGGTATGACTCAACAGCCGCTTCAATGAGGTGCCTCAGAAACTGCTCGCCCGCGTATTTGCGTGCGCCAGCGCTCGCCTGCATGATGACAGGCGCATCAATCTCGGCAGCTGCGGACATAATCGCCTGCACCTGCTCAAGGTTGTTGACGTTAAATGCCGGAATGCCATAGCCATGCTCCGCCGCATGATCGAGCATTTGGCGCAAAGAGACCAGAGCCATTGGGTACCCCCTTTAATTCGAGCGAAACGCGTATTTTCGCGCGTCTAGGCGCCCGACGCAAAACCCTCGCCGGCAACGGCGGTGACCCTGACAATTTTCATCGTATTTGTGCCCCCTGGCTGACCCACGGGCTCGCCCACGGTCAGCACGATCAGGTCGCCCTTGTTCACCGCGCCTGCATCAACGAGGCTCTGCTCCGCCATGGCCAGCAGCACGTCGCGATCCTCGTGAACGCGGTCCATGGCCAGGGGAAGCACATCTCTATAGAGCGCCATGCGACGCCGGCTACGCTCGCTGGGCGTCAGCGCATAGACAGGAACGCCCGCATTCAGGCGGGAAATCCAGAGGGCCGTGGCACCCGACTCTGTGAGTGCGGCAATGCAGTTGACCTCAAGGTGGCGTGCAGTAAAGAGTGCTGCCATGGCAACGGATTGATCGATGCGCGTAAAGGTACGATTCAGAAAATCGGCCTCGAGCGTGGGTTTGTGGAATTTTTCCGCCTCAACGCAGATCCGGACCATCGTCTGTACGGTTCGCACGGGGTATTGTCCGGCTGCAGTCTCTGCGCTCAACATCACCGCATCGGTCCCGTCGAGCACCGCATTGGCCACGTCACTCACCTCGGCGCGCGTTGGCACCGGGGACTGGATCATGGACTCCATCATCTGAGTGGCTGTAATGGTCAGTCGGTTGGCCTCCCGAGCCATGCGGATCATCCGTTTCTGTAAGGCAGGCACTGCGGCATCCCCCACCTCCACCGCAAGATCTCCGCGTGCCACCATGAGCCCATTCGAGGCCTCGATGATTTCCGCAAGATTCTCAATGGCCTCGACCCGCTCGATCTTGGCGATCAGCCAGGCATGTCCCCCAGCGGCCTTAAGCAGCGCGCGCGCCTCTTGCATGTCGCTGGCGCTCTTGGGGAACGAGACTGCAAGGTAGTCCGCTTCTATCTCTGCGGCAACAACGATATCGGCCTTGTCCTTGTCTGTGAGCGCGGGAGCAGACAAGCCGCCGCCGAGTCGATTGATGCCTTTACGGTCAGACAGGACGCCGCCCTCAAGCACCACACAGTCAATATGTGCCTTTCCGACGGCCTCCACAGCCATTGAAATCAGACCATCGTTGAGCAGCAGGGTGTCGCCTGGCCCAACGTCTTGGATCAGCTCAGGATAATCAAGTCCAACGCGCGCGGTGTCGCCGGGCGCTGCATGGGTATCGAAACGAAACGGCGCACCAGACTCGAGCGTGACTTTTCCCTCAGCAAACTTTCCCACCCGAATTTTTGGGCCTTGCAGATCCACCAGTACCGCCACAGACCGGCCTTGGGCGAGCGCCTCGGCCCGAATTAACCGAGCACGCTCACGATGTTCATCTGCGCTCCCGTGAGAAAAGTTGAGCCGAAAAACATCGACCCCGGCTGCGACGAGCTCTTGAATTCGCTCCGGGCTGCTGGAGGCGGGCCCAATGGTGGCCACAATCTTGGTGGCACGACTCACAGCAGTCATTCGATGCTCCTCGGGGAGGTTGCGTTGGCGCTAGGCGCGGGACTCCAAGATCGCTACAGCTGGAAGGGTCTTGCCCTCAAGAAACTCAAGAAATGCCCCACCTCCCGTGGAGATGTATCCAACCTCGTCGGTAATCTTATATTTCGCGATCGCCGCAAGCGTGTCTCCACCACCCGCAATCGAGAAGGCCGATGATGACGCAATGGCCTGAGCCAGTCGCTCGGTTCCCGCGGCAAACGCGTCGAACTCGAAGACTCCAACAGGGCCATTCCAGACCACTGTTCCCGCCTGGGAGATCATGTCGGCCAGCTGTTCTGCCGTCTCTGGGCCAATGTCGAGAATCATGTCATCGGCAGCAACGTCTGCAGCGGACTTGGTCTGCGCCTCTGCATCGGCTGAAAATGTTTTGGCTGTAACCACATCGACGGGAATGGGCACAGCAGCACCCCGCGCCTGCATGGCATCAATGATCGCCTTCGCCTCCCCGAGCAGATCGGGCTCTGAGAGCGACTTGCCAATGGGAAGCCCTACGGCTGCCATGAACGTATTGGCAATGCCGCCGCCCACAATCAGCTGATCAACCTTTGTTGAGAGTGACTTGAGGATGGTGAGCTTGGTAGAGACTTTGGAGCCAGCAACAATCGCAACCAAGGGACGCTTGGGTGCAGATAACGCCTTTCCGAGGGCATCGAGTTCAGCCGCCATGAGTGGCCCCGCACACGCCTCCTTCGCGAAGCGCGCGATGCCGTGAGTGGTGGCCTCGGCCCGATGGGCTGTACCAAATGCGTCGTTCACATAGACGTCGCAGAGCTGCGCCATTTTCTGGGCCAGCACCTCGTCGTCCTTCTTCTCGCCCTTATTGACGCGGCAGTTCTCGAGAAGCACCACCTCTCCGACATTGACATCGAAGCCACCATCGACCCAATGCGTCACCAGGCGCACGGGACGCCCTAGCAGAGCCTCCATGCGCTCGGCGACAGGCGCAAGTGAATCTTCAGCCTTAAGTTCGCCCTCCGTGGGCCGACCCAGGTGCGAGGTGACCATGACGGCGGCACCGGCCTCAAGAGCCGCTTGGATAGCAGGCATAGAGGCGCGAATGCGGGTGTCATCGGTGATGGCGCCCGCATCATCCTGGGGCACGTTGAGGTCTGCGCGAATAAAAACACGCTTCCCTGCCAGATCGAGGTCCGACATGCGTTTGAACTTCATTGGCGCCTCACTTTGCTGACATCAAAGCCACGGTCGTGTCGAGCATGCGGTTGGAGAAGCCCCACTCGTTGTCGTACCAAGACAGAATCTTCACCAGCTTGCCGTCAGGCGAGACACGGGTCTGAGTTGCATCGAACACGCTGGAATGCGCGTCGTGGTTGAAGTCAATTGATACCAAGGGCAGCGTGTTGTATCCCAACACACCCTTGAGATCACCCTCACTGGCGGCCTTCAAAAGGGCGTTGACCTCGTCCGCAGTCGTGGCCTTCTTCGCTGCGAAGGTCAGGTCCACCACGGAGACGTTGATGGTGGGCACACGCATGGCAAACCCATCGAGCTTTCCGTTAAGGCTTGGCAACACGAGGCCTACAGCGGCGGCGGCTCCGGTCTTGGTGGGGATCATGGACATGGTGGCAGAACGGGCACGGCGAAGGTCCTCGTGATACACGTCCGTGAGAACCTGATCGTTGGTGTATGCATGAATCGTGGTCATGAGGCCCGACTCGATGCCAATAGCGGTGTCGAGTACCTTTGCGACAGGAGCAAGGCAGTTGGTGGTGCAAGAGGCATTGGAGATGACGGTGTCGGTGGCCTTCAACACGCCATGATTCACACCGAAGACGACTGTGGCATCGACATCTTTGCCACCGGGCGCGGAGATCACGACCTTCTTCGCGCCACCGGCCAAGTGTGCAGATGCCTTCTCTTTTGACGTGAAAAAGCCCGTGCACTCGAGCACCACATCCACGCCGAGCTCGCCCCAGGGCAACTCGGCAGGATTGCGATTGGCAAGCACACGAATGCGGTCACCGTTGACGACCATATAGTCGCCGTCGACGGAGACTTGCCCCGGAAAGCGTCCGTGCGCGGTGTCGTACTGAGTGAGGTGCGCATTGGTCTCTGGCTTACCCAAATCATTGATCGCCACAATCTCAATGTCGTGACGCTTTCCGCCCTCATAGTGGGCGCGCAGCACGTTGCGGCCGATTCGGCCGTAGCCGTTAATAGCAACTCGAATGGTCATGGTCAATCTCCTCTGATTTATTTCTTAAGAATGATGCGAGCGGTCTTCTCAACCGCCTCAGGCGTGAGTTCAAAGAGCTTGAAGAGTTCGCCAGCCGGCGCTGACTCTCCGAAGCGGTCGAGACCGAGCACAGCGGCGGGTTGATATTTCCACCAGCCATCGGTCACGCCGGCCTCAATCACGATTCTGGGAATGCCTGCAGGAAGCACCTCCGCCTTATAAGCGGCCGACTGCCGGTCAAAAACGGTGGTGGACGGCAGCGAGACCACGCGGACCCGAATCTTTGAAGCCCTCAGTGCGGCTGCGGCTTTGGTGGCGATCTCCACTTCGGAGCCTGTAGCCATGAGGACCACTTGGGGACGTGGATCAGACTGCAGCACATAGCCGCCTCGCTTCGCAAGCGCAGCAACTGAGGGTGAACAGATCTGAGGCGCAAGACCCTGACGAGAGAGCAGCAACGCGCTTGGGCGGTCGCTGGACTCCATCGCAACCTGCCAGGCCACTGCCGTCTCAACTGCATCGGCTGGGCGCCATACATCCAAGAAGGGAATCAATCGAAGCGCTGCAGGATGCTCAACGGGCTGGTGGGTCGGACCATCCTCGCCCAAGCCAATGGAGTCGTGCGTGAAGACGTGAATGACCCGCTGACGCATGAGCGCTGCCATGCGAATGGCATTGCGGCTGTAGTCCGAGAATGTGAGGAAGGTGCCGCAATAGGGGATGAATCCACCATGCAGGGCAATGCCATTGCATATCGCTGCCATGCCGAACTCACGCACGCCATAGCTGATGTGACGCCCTGGCGTGAGCACGCCCTTGGCGTCAACACTGAGACTTTGTACGCCCTTCCAATTCGTGAGGTTGCTGCCGGTGAGGTCGGCGGAGCCGCCTAAAAGGCCGGGCACACGGGGACCGAGATCATCGAGCGCAATCTGCGAGGCCTTGCGACTCGCCACGTTCTGCCCCTCGGCGCAGAGGCGGTCGATGAGCGCCTGATGATCCTTTGCAAACCCCTCGGGAAGCTCGCCGCGCATGCGTCGCTTGAATTCGGCAGCCTTCTGAGGAAATGCGGACGCGTAGGCCTCAAAGCGGGCATTCCAGTCGGCCTCAGCGGCAGCGCCCTCAGCCCTACAGTCCCATGCGTCATAGACCGACTGGGGAATCACGAATGGCTCGTGCGACCAGCCAATCGCTTTGCGGGTGAGCGCAATTTCATCTGCTCCCAAGGCCTCACCATGCGCCTTTGCAGTGCCGGCGCGGTTTGGGGAGCCTTGGCCAATCTGGGTGCGACAAATAATCAGTGTGGGGGCAAGGCGTCCCGCTTTGCCATGTTTCGCCCACCCTTTGGCGGTATTTAGGGCCGCCTGAACCGCTGGCAGGTCATGACCGTCAATAGGCCCAATGACATTCCAGCCATAAGCCTCAAATCGCTTGGCCGTGTCGTCACGGAACCAGCCATCGACCTTACCGTCAATCGAGATGCCATTGTCGTCATAGAGCGCGATGAGCTTGGAGAGCCCCCAGACGCCCGCAAGCGCGCAGGCCTCATGACTGATGCCCTCCATGAGACACCCGTCGCCCAGAAATGCGTATGTGTTGTGATCGACCACGGTGTGGCCAGGCTCATTGAAATCTGCTGCCAACAGCCGCTCAGCGAGTGCCATACCCACGGCATTGGTAATGCCCTGACCCAATGGGCCAGTCGTTGTCTCAACGCCTGGGGTCATGCCCACTTCGGGGTGCCCTGGGGTTTTCGAGTGCAACTGACGGAACTGCTTGAGCTCTTGCATGGGCAAGTCGTAGCCGGTCAGATGCAAGAGGGCGTATATCAGCATGGAGCCGTGGCCGTTCGAGAGCACGAATCGATCACGATCGGCCCATTGCGGATTGGCTGGGTTGTGTTTGAGCGTCTGGCGCCAGAGGGCCACCGACATTTCAGCCATGCCCATCGGCATGCCGGGGTGCCCGGAATGGGCCTGCTGCACTGCATCCATTGCAAGGGCTCGAATGGCGTTTGCCATATCACGAGCAATGGGGGCGGAAAGCGTCTGCATGGAGTCTCCCTTTTTTTGATTTGGCTCACCGTGACAGCGCACGGCAGCGTAGCTTGGCAGAATAGGGATTCTACCGACTTCGCTTTGACGAAGCGCCGAGCTTTTCTTACGAATTGAGGTTCGAAACGCTGATGATTCCCCGCGTCCACTGGCCATTGGCCACTGCAGGCCTGAATGTTTTAGGGCCCGAAGCGTCCCATCATCTCGTGCGTGTACTGCGTCTCGCGGTGGGGGATAGGATCCAGATCTTCAATGGCCAAGGACTGGAGGCAGACGGCCATATTCTGAGTGCGCATGCCCAGGCCTGCCAGGTGGAGCTTGGGCCGCTCGTTGCCATACAGCGTGAGTCTCCGATCAGGACCGTGGTGATTCAGAGCCTCTGCCTGGCGGACAAAATGGACTGGGTGGTTCAGAAAGCAACCGAACTCGGCGCCGCGGAGATCTGGCCGGTTCAAGCCGCTCGCAGTCAGCTCCAGCTCTCGGGAGACCGGGCGCACAAGCGGCAAGCTCACTGGCAACGCGTTGTGGAATCTGCTGCAGCCCAATGCGGCCGAAACCACACGCCCGTTGTGCATCCTGTCACGGACCTGAATGCGGCCCTCAACGCCTTTACAGATGCGGGTGGCGAGAAGACCGGCTGGCTCCTAGACCCCTTTGGTCCGGCGTCGGTCTCTCAGGCCGCACTGAAATCGCAGGTCTGGGTCGCCATCGGTCCGGAGGCTGGATGGACTGACCAGGAGGAACGGGAGGCCAGGACATCCGGATTTCAAGGGCTTCGGCTCGGGCCCCGCGTGCTCCGCACTGAGACCGTTGCAAGCGCCATCTTGAGCGTCATTGCAGTGCGCGCCCAGGAGTTTTAAGCCTGCACAGCCTCTGCTCGTCTGTTCGCATCAAGCACGGCCACAGCGGTCATATTGACCAAGCGACGCACGGTTGCCGAAGGCGTCACGATGTGCACGGGCGCCGCGCATCCCAAGAGGACCGGACCAACCGCCACATTGTTGCCTGCAGCGGTCTTCAGGAGGTTGTACGAAATGTTTGCAGACTCCAGGTTTGAGAACACCAAGAGGTTAGCCGGCCCGTGAAGCGTTGAGTTGGGCATGTAGGCCTTGCGTGCCGCTGGGTCGAGCGCCAGGTCACCGTGCATCTCCCCATCGACATTCAGATCGGGGCGACGCGCACGGATCATGCCGAGCGCTGAGCGCAGTTTCACCGCAGAGTCGGCATTTGAACTGCCAAAACTGCTGTGTGAGAGCAGGGCGACACGAGGCTCCAAGCCCATACGCTTCATTTGATCGGCTGCCATGAGCGTGATCTCGGCAATCTCTTCGGCCGAAGGCGACTCATTGACATGGGTATCGACCAAAGCAACGGTGTGCCCGGGCAGCATGAGAATATTCATCGCGCCAAAAACACGGGCATCGGGACTCAATCCCAAGACCTGGTTCACATAATTCAGGTGAAGGGCATGGTTGCCAAACGTACCGCAGACCATGGCATCTGCATCGCCCTTGTGAATCATCATGGCGCCAATGAGGGTCTGCCGGCGGCGCATCTCAATCTTTGCGTACTGAGCGGTCACGCCTTTGCGCTCCGTCATGCGGTGATAGGTCTCCCAGTAGTCTCGATAGCGCTCATCTTGCTCGGGGTTCACCAAGGTGACATCGACCCCACCCTGAATCCTTAGCCCGTAACGCTGAATGCGCTCCTGGATCACGGCGGGACGACCGATCAAGATCGGATGGGCAATGTGCTCATCGACAATGACCTGAACGGCGCGCAAAACTCGCTCCTCCTCGCCCTCCGCAAAGACCACACGGCGACGCTCGGCCTGCTTGGCCGCCGTGAGTAACGGCTTCATGAAGTTTCCGGAGTGGTAGACGAACTCCTGGAGCTGCTCTCGGTAGCCATCCATATCAAGTATGGGGCGAGTGGCTACGCCGTCCTCCATCGCAGCCTGGGCGACGGCTGCCGCGATCTTCACAATCAGGCGCGGATCGAATGGCTTGGGAATGAGGTACTGCCGCCCAAACTGAACGCCCTCAGTGCCGTAGGCTGCCGCAACCACATCGGACTGCTCTGCACGGGCGAGCTCGGCCACAGCATGCACGGCCGCCAGTTCCATACCGCGCGTGATCGTGGTGGCCCCCACGTCGAGGGCACCTCGGAAGATGAAAGGGAAGCACAGGACATTATTGACCTGGTTCGGATAGTCAGTGCGACCGGTTGCCATGATGATGTCCGAGCGCACTGCGTGGGCCTCTTCGGGCATGATCTCCGGCGTGGGGTTGGCGAGCGCAAAGATGATGGGGTTCGCACCCATCTTGGCGACCATCTCGGGCTTGAGTACGCCCGCTGCAGACAGTCCAAGAAATACATCGGCGTCTGCAATGACCTCAGAGAGCGTTCGGGCCTCAGTGGGTTGCGCGAACCGCGCTTTTTCGGGATCCATCAGGGTGGTGCGCCCTTCATAGACCACGCCCTCAATATCGGTGACCCAAATATGCTTGCGAGGCAGACCAAGATCAAGCAGCAGATCTAGGCACGCAAGCGCAGCAGCACCGGCTCCGGAGACAACGACTTTGATCTCGTCAATCTTCTTGCCGACAACCCGCAAGCCGTTGACCAGTGCCGCGCCAACCACAATGGCGGTGCCGTGCTGATCATCGTGAAAAACCGGTATGCGCATGCGCTCGCGCAACTTGCGTTCAACCAAAAAGCAATCGGGCGCCTTGATGTCCTCGAGGTTGATGCCACCGAAGGTGGGCTCCAGTGCCGCAATGACCTCCACCAGGCGATCGGGATCCGACTCGTTGAGCTCAATGTCGAAGACATCAATTCCAGCGAATTTCTTGAAGAGGACTGCCTTACCCTCCATGACGGGCTTTGCGGCCAGGGGTCCAATATTTCCCAAGCCCAGGACAGCGGTTCCATTGGTCACGACACCAACAAGGTTCCCACGCGCGGTGTATCGGAACGCGTGGATCGGATCTTTCACAATCTCCTCGCACGCGGCAGCAACCCCTGGGGAATAGGCCAACGCCAGATCACGTTGATTGGTGAGCTGCTTGGTAGGCACGATAGCCAGCTTTCCCGGTGTGGGCAACGCGTGATATTCGAGGGCTTGCTTGCGGAACGTGGGATCCATGAGTGTTCAGTCCAGTTGAGAAGATCTAGTTTTTCGTATTATCCAGAGATTCGCCGAGGGCCAAGGCCAGGGCCTCTACTGCATGAAGGGCTTCTCTGGGCGTGAGATCACGAATCTGATGCTGGCAAGAAAGTCCATCTGCAACGACCAGGGTCTCTGCGGGCAGGCCGCGAATCGCTGGGGCGAGGCTAAGCTCTGCCATGGCCTTTGAGATCTCCTGGTTCTCGGGCCGCAGCCCAAAGGCACCGGCCATGCCGCAACAGCTGCTAGTGATGGGAGTCACGACATACCCAACAGACTCGAGGGCACGAGTGATTGCAGGAAAGGCTCCAGCCGCCTTTTGGTGACAGTGTCCATGCAACGCAACGGGCTTTTGCTGCGAGGTGGGCGTGAGCTGAACCTGCTTGCGATCCAAGGCCTCGACCCACCACTCCTCGAAGAGCTTAACCCCCTCACCAAACCCCATCGCCTTCCATTCATCTCGCAGGCTCAGCAGGCACGAGGGCTCCAATCCGACAATCGGAATACCTCGCTCAATCGCTGGGGCGAGGGCATGCTGTAATTCCGCAGCGCGACGCTTGGCCTCATCGAGTGCCCCGACCGAGAGCGCCGTGCGCCCGCAGCACAGGTTCTGTCCGCTCATAGCGCCGACGATTGCGACTTGCAGGCCCTGCCGCGTCATGAGCCGGTGGGCCAGAGCAACTCGCTCCGGATGATAGGCCTCGGTGAGGCTGTCGACCCAGAGCACCAGATCAGCATGCTCGAGGGGCACTGACGTTAAGGCGCTAAGCGATAGCCGAGCCCGACGCGAGGCCCAGCGCTGCATGCGACGTGTGCGTGCAATGCCGATCAGAGGCTCAAGCAATCCCGCCAGCCCGGGGACGTGATCACGCAAGGCCGGTATCCATCGAAGCCCGGGCCATGTCCGCATCCAAACTGAGAGCGTCGGGAGCACCACCAGGAGCCGATCTCGCAACGGCCAGCCTTGAGCCAGCCCACGGGCATATTGCGCCTCGAGCTTCATGCGGGACATATCAACACCCGTTGGACATTCTCTCTGGCAGCCCTTACAAGAGACACAGAGCGAGAGCGCCTCTTGCACTGCATCTGAACTGAGCCCACCCGGGATCTGCCCCGAGAGCGCGAGCCTCAGGGTGTTGGCGCGGCCTCGCACGACATGCTGCTCTTGGCGGGTGACGCGATAACTTGGGCACATCGTGCCCGCATCAAATTTTCTGCAGTGGCCGTTGTTGTTGCACATCTCCACAGCCTTCGCCAGACCCAGCGTGGGGTCCTCGCCAGAGCCTGGGGGGCCTACATGCACCCCGAGACCCCCCGGAGCGCTCGGTCGCGAGGGGTCGTTCTGAACGTTCCACTCTGACCAATCGAGCGCAGGACGAATCGGCAGAACCCGATAGGAGGGCGAGAACCGAAAGAGATGCCGATCGTCCATGCGCGTCGAGCGAACGATCTTTCCGGGGTTGAGCCGATTTTGAGGATCAAAGGCATCTTTGATGTCCTCGAACGCACGGGTCAGTCTGGGGCCGAATTGCCAGGTCACCCACTCGCTACGCACCAGGCCGTCCCCATGCTCGCCAGAGAACGCGCCTTTGAATCGCCGCACCAGTTCCGAAGCTTCCTGCGCAATCGCCCGCATTTTCTGAGCGCCGTCTCGCCTAAGATCCAAAATGGGTCGGACATGCAAGGTACCCACGGAGGCATGCGCGTACCAGGTGCCCTGCGTGCCATGTCGGGCGAACACTTCTGTCAATGCAGCGGTGTACTCCGCAAGATGGGCCAGTGGAACCGCGCAATCCTCAATAAATGAAATGGGCTTTCCGTCGCCACGCAGCGACATCATGATGTTGAGACCGGCCTTCCTCACCTCCCAGAGCGCAGCCTGCTCAGCGGCATCCACCAGGTGCACCACCCACCCCGGCAGCCCTTGATCGGCGACCAACGTATCGAGCGCTTGCAGCCTCTCGTCTAAAACCGCCCCCTCATCGCCCGTAAACTCCACAAGCAGCAAAGCCTCCGTCGGGCGTCCATCTGGACTGACGAGGGCGCGGGAGATCACGGGTGCAAACACGGGGTTGAATCGACAGAGTTCGATCATGGTTCGATCAACCAGTTCGACCGCCACGGGCTTGAGGGCAACGATGGCCTCGGTCATTTCCATGGCCCGTTGGAAACTTGGGAAATTCACCACACCCAGTCGCTTGTGGCGGGGAATGGGGGTAAGCGCCAGTTCAAGGCCCTCAAAACTCGCAAGGGTTCCCTCTGAACCGACCAGCAGATGAGCGAGATTGATGGAGCCATCCTTTGTATAGGGACGCTCGCTCTGCGGGTGGAAAATGTCTAGGTTGTAGCCCCCAACCCGCCGCATCACCTTCGGCCAAAGCGTGCCCATATCCGAGCGCACCGAGTCTGCAATCTGGTGCAATCGCGAGACAAGGTCAGACAGGCGCCGACTGCCGAGGGTCATCGGCTGGCCATCGCCAAACCCCTCAAACCGAGCCCGCGTTCCGTCGTCAAGAATCGCGTCGATAGCGCGCACGTTGTGCACCATGTTCCCGTAAGCAAGACTGCGCGAGCCACAGGAATTGTTCCCTGCCATACCGCCAATCGTGCATTGCGCAGCGGTCGACACGTCAACTGGGAACCACAACCCATGGGGCTTGAGGGTCTGGTTAAGATGATCCAGTACCACGCCAGGCTCTACCCACACGGTCTGTCTTGCAAGATCAGGCGGCTGCATACTGCGCAAATACATGCTCTGGTCGATGACCAGAGCCTCACCGACGGTCTGCCCACACTGCGAGGTACCGGCACCTCGCATCAACACAGGTACCCCGGCGTCTCGAGCCACATCGAGCGCAACGCGCAGGTCGAGCGTCGTCTTGGGCGCCGCCACTGCGAGCGGCATGATCTGGTAGACGGACGCATCGGTGGCATACCGTCCTCGGGCGGGGAGGTCGCTGTAGACCTCTCCTTGCATTTCTCGGCGCAGGCGCGCTATCCAATCGCTTCCTAGGGAAGACCCTTGAAAGCCTTGAAAAAGTGCGCGTCGGCTGGGATTGTGTGGAGATCGAGCATTCATAGTGTTCCCCCCATACTCCCCGATCTTGGCCAACTATGCATCGTGATTCTCCCCAACCCATCAATCCGCGCAGTGCACTGAACCGGACCGGCCTGGGTCGGCACTTCCTTCAAATCCCGGGTCCAAGCAACGTGCCTGATCGTGTGCTCCGGGCCATGGACTTCCCCACCATCGATCATCGAGGGCCTGAATTCGCAGCCCTTGCCATCCGCATCCTGTCGGCCATCCGCCCCGTTTTTGGAACCCAACAGCCAGTGATCATCTACGCTGGATCGGGAACAGGTGCCTGGGAGGCTGCGTTGGTCAATACCCTCAGCCCCGGCGATAAAGTCCTCATGGTGGACTCGGGTCACTTCGCAACACTCTGGAGGTCACTCGCCGTGAAGCTTGGTCTGGAGCCCATTTGCCTCGATGCAGACTGGTCTCAGCCGATCGACCCTCAGGCCATTGAAGACGCACTAAAGGCAGACACGGCGGGCGCCATCCGCGCAGTCTGTGTGGTGCACAACGAAACGTCTACAGGCGTCATATCGGATATTGGCGCGATTCGCACGGCCATCGATGCTGCTCGCCACCCGGCGTTACTCATGATCGATACCGTGTCCTCACTTGGCTGCGCCCCCGTGGAGCACGACGCCTGGGGCGTCGATGTAACCGTGAGTGGCTCGCAAAAGGGGCTCATGCTGCCGCCTGGACTCTGCTTCAATGCGGTGAGTGAGAAGGCCCTAGCCGCACAGTCGCTTGCGAAACTGCCTCGTGCCTATTGGCGCTGGGATGAGGTCTTAAAGGCAAACGAGAAAGGCAGTTGGCCAAGCACGCCCGCGACGAATCTGCTCTATGGCCTGGCCGAAGCGCTTGACCTGATTCAAGAAGAGGGGCTTGACGCCATTTTCGCGCGCCATCGTCGACATGCTGCAGCCGCAAGGGCAGCAGTTCACGCCTGGGGGCTTCGTACGGTCTGCGAGGACCCCCAAGCCCACAGCCCCATTGTGACTGCGGTGTGCATGCCGACAGCTCAGAACAAGCCCGTGGTCAATGCGGATTATTTTCGTGAGCAAGCGCTCACGCATTTCAATCTCTCGCTGGGAACCGGCCTCTCTAAGCTCAGCGGTCAGGTGTTCCGACTGGGGCATCTTGGAGATTTCAACGATCTCAGCCTGCTCGGTATGTTGGGCGGCGTTGAGATGACCCTCCGAAAGACGCAAACTCCCCACACCTCAGGCGGCGTGCAAGCCGCAATCAACTATCTTTCGGAGGCCAGTTCGGCGCTTGCCAACACGCGCCCCATGGCAGCCGCGTGAATGCGATCGCGTGTGCCCATGACCTTGAGCGGATAGCTCGACTCGCCACCGGGGCCCACGCCGACATAGGCTGCAAGCGCAGCCTCAACCGTCAGGAACCGGTCGAGATAGTCCCGCAGGATTTGAGCACCCACTTGGATATTGGCGTTGGGATCCAATGCTGCATCGACGCCACCGAAGGCCGAAAACCGATCGGCGTGGACCTTGGGCATGACCTGCATCAGACCCTTGGCGCCTGCCACACTCTCGGCGAGCGGGTTGAAAGCAGACTCGATCGAGATGACCGCAAGAATGAGGTAAGGGTCAACGCGGTGCGCAGACGCGGCTGCAAAGGCCGCTGAAACAATCTGCTCCGTGGCTCCCAATGCGACCCGATGCTTGCGGGAGATCCATCGGGCAGCGCGCGCTTGCTCGACATTGAGCACCGAAGGCTTCACCGAGAAGACCGAGGCAAGCGTTGGACGATAGATGGCGGAGTACGCAACCTTGAACCAGCCCACGGAGCGCTCGCGCCCGGCTTCCGTCGCAATCGTGGACAGCGCCACGACAATCGCGACAACCATCGCGACACCATGCCGGTGTAAAAAATTAGGGGAGAGAGGCTCGCTCACAGGTTTTCGATCATCCATTCAACAAGTTGGTCCAGCGGCACCCGCGCAAGACGGGCTTGAGGATGATTCACAAACGCCGAGAAGGCAATCAGGCGCCCACTCTTGGCTTGCACGTAGCCCGCATAGGCGCGGACCTCATCGAGCGTGCCAGTCTTGACCCAGGCCTTTCCTCGAACACCAACATCCTTGAGGCGCCTTCGAAGCGTGCCCTCCAGCCCAGCGGCAGGCAAGGTTTCAACCCAGCGCGACGCGCCAGGGCCCTGAAGCCCATCAAGCAAGAGGGCCGTCATATGGCGTGCCGAGATTCTCTCATGTCGGCTCAGCCCAGAACCGTTATCAAGCACCATCTCCGGAAAATGCAGTCCACGCCGCAGTAGCCACTGACTTACTTTCTGGCTCGCATCCTCCCGTGTTCCAGCGCCCCCCGTCTGCGCGGACAGGCCGAGGAAGACAGTTCTCGCCATAGGGTTATTGCTTAGCTTGTTGATGTCCGCCACTAGCTCAAGCATGGGACGAGGGGAAACCCACTCCACGGCCATTGCGGACCCCTGAGGAACCTGACCTGATGTCGGGCGCATGGCAATAGAACCCCCAGCGGCGAGCCAGGCTTGCGCAAAGAGGCGATAGGTAAACTGCAGATGATCAAAAATGCTCACATACAGCTCAGCCCCGGGGCACTCCCGACCCATCTTGCCGCGCACAGTGAGATGCCCCGCATCGGACCAATCCAGGTCGAACCGATTCACTGCACAGCCACCAGACACAACCTGCAAAGCAGACTGGAGCTTGAGGCCGTAGAGACCCGGATCCGTCTGCAGCCGCACCCGATTTCCCGACCGCCACATCGAGAGGCGTACAGCCTTAAAGTTCAGCATCCCTGCATGGGGCGTCACGTTGTAGGGCTTGAGCGGCTGGCCATCAAAAAGCCCGGGGTGGACCTCCGCCTCGGAGAACAGGCCTCCGTCGAGCCGCCACTCTCCCTTGAGATCCCGAAAACCCTTTGCCCTCAAGTCAGCCACCATGTGCTCGAGATCCTCCCTCACGAGCTTGGGGTCCCCTCCACCTTGCAGGGTCATCACGCCTGAAAACTTGCCTTGACGCAGCGTTCCCTGTGTCCATATTCGAGTCTTAAATCGAAAGTCCTCGCCAAGGAGACCCAGTGCAGCCCTGGTGGTGACCACCTTGATGGTGCTGGCAGGATTAAAGGCGCGTTCAGCCTGGTGCTCGAACCGAACCTGGCCATCGGCAGAGGCGACGGACAACGCCAAGGCCTCTGCGGGAAGACCCGCAGCCGTGAACAAACGGACGGCAGCCTGGTCTTGATAGGAGCCAGCAACCTGGGCAGAAGTCGGGAGGCTTGCGCCACCAACAATAAATGTTAGTGTCACATTAAGCGCCCACCATCCGTGGCGCACTGGAGAAAACAACATGGCCCTCGAGAAAAATGAAAATTACTTTGAACTGACAGACGAGAGCGATCGCGCGTCTGCCATCGAGGCTCAGTTTAATGAAGATGCGCTCGAAGAGGCACGCCGCAAGACGGCCCCCGAAACAAGCCCGGATTTTGATGGGCTGCACTGTATTGACTGCGGCGAGGGCATTCCGGCCGCCCGCCTCAAGCTCGGCAAGATCCGCTGCATAGACTGCCAGACTCTCAAAGAGAAGCAGGGCCGATTTTTCGGGGGTTAAGTCCCTCAGCCCCTTGAAAACCAGCGGGCCTGCCCCTACTATTAGCACTCAAGGGGAATGAGTGCTAACACGCCTCCCCCGAATCCTCCCGTAAACCGTTAACTACCTAATGGAGTGAACACAGTATGAAACTGCGTCCCCTGCACGACCGCCTTGTGGTCAAACGCCTGGACAATGAGCGCAAAACCGCCTCCGGCATCGTGATCCCCGAGAACGCCGCTGAGAAGCCCGATCAGGGCGAAGTCCTTGCCGTGGGCAACGGAAAAATTCAAGAGGACGGCAAGCAGCGCCCCCTCGACGTCAAAGTCGGCGACCGCGTGCTGTTCGGGAAGTACTCCGGCCAGACCGTCAAGGTTGACGGTGAAGAACTCTTGGTGCTGCGCGAAGACGACGTCATGGCTGTTATCGAAGCCTAAGCCACCCGATTACTGAATTAGGAGAATCTACAAATGGCAGCAAAACAGGTAATGTTCGGCGACGATGCGCGCCAAAAGATGGTCAATGGCATCAATATTCTTGCCAACGCGGTAAAGGTAACGCTGGGCCCCAAGGGCCGCAATGTGGTGCTCGAGCGTTCGTTCGGCGCCCCCACGGTCACCAAAGACGGTGTTTCCGTTGCCAAAGAAATCGAGCTCAAAGACAAGTTCGAGAACATGGGCGCGCAAATGGTCAAGGAAGTGGCCTCCAAAACCGCTGACAATGCGGGTGACGGCACCACGACCGCAACCGTACTGGCACAGGCCGTTGTCCGTGAAGGTATGAAGTACGTTGCAGCAGGTATGAACCCCATGGACCTCAAGCGCGGTATTGATCGCGCCTCTGCAGCCATCGTGGAAGAACTCGCCAAGATCTCCAAGCCCTGCACCACCAGCAAGGAAATCGCCCAGGTCGGTTCCATCTCCGCAAACTCCGACACCGAAATCGGCCAGATCATTGCAGATGCAATGGAAAAGGTCGGCAAAGAAGGTGTGATCACAGTAGAAGACGGAAAATCGCTGCAGAATGAACTCGACGTTGTTGAGGGCATGCAGTTTGACCGTGGCTACCTCTCACCCTACTTCATCAATAACCCAGAAAAGCAGATCGCGGTTCTTGAGAACCCCTTCATCCTGCTGCACGACAAGAAAGTCTCGAACATCCGCGACCTCCTGCCCGTGCTCGAGCAAGTTGCAAAGGCCGGACGCCCCCTGCTGATCGTTGCAGAGGATGTCGAGGGTGAGGCACTGGCCACACTGGTGGTCAACAACATCCGTGGCATTCTGAAGACCGTCGCAGTGAAGGCCCCTGGCTTTGGCGATCGTCGCAAAGCCATGCTCGAAGATATGGCCATTCTGACCGGCGGCGTCGTGATCTCCGAAGAAACAGGCATGTCCCTTGAGAAGGCCACCCTGCAAGAGCTTGGTCAGGCCAAGACGGTCGAGATCGCCAAAGAAAACACCACCATCATTGATGGCGCAGGTGACTCCAAGGCCATCGAAGCTCGGGTCAAGCAGATCCGCGTTCAGATCGAAGAGGCCACGAGCGACTACGACAAGGAGAAACTCCAGGAGCGCGTAGCCAAGCTGGCCGGTGGCGTTGCTGTCATTCGTGTCGGTGCAGCCACTGAAGTTGAGATGAAAGAGAAAAAAGCGCGCGTTGAGGACGCACTACACGCAACCCGTGCCGCTGTGGAAGAGGGCATCGTGGCCGGTGGTGGCGTTGCACTTCTGCGCGCACGTGCCTCAGCCAAGGTCAAGGGCGACAACCCCGACCAGGAAGCGGGCATCAAGATCGTGATGCGTGCGGTGGAAGAGCCCCTTCGCCAGATCGTGGCCAACTGCGGTGAAGAGCCCCGCGTGGTCGTGAACAAGGTGTTAGAGCACACCGGCTCCAACGGCTATAACGCTGCAACGGGCGAGTATGGCGATCTGCTCGCCATGGGCGTGGTCGACCCCACCAAGGTTACCCGGACCGCACTGCAGAACGCAGCCTCTGTTGCTGGTCTCATGCTCACCACCGACTGCATGATCGGTGAGCTGGCAGAAGACAAGCCAGCCCCCGCCATGGGCGGTGGAATGGGTGGCATGGGCGGCATGGGCATGGATATGTAAAGCAGGTCTCCCTCGAAGGGGGCCTTCCAGCCCCCCTCCTCCTAGCCCCGGCCCTGTGCCGGGGTTTTTTTTGGCCGTCCAAACCAGCGGCCCACGTGCAGGCAATAGTCCTCGTAAGTGGCACCGAATTGCTCTCGTAAAAATGTCTCCTCATGCGCAATCACATGATGACGAATGAGCCACCAGATGGCCGGTGCGAGCAAAAGCGGCCAGATGCTATTCAGTACCCAACCGCCACCCATCAGGATCAGGAAGTCAGCGAGATAGATTGGATTTCGGCTGAGGGCAAAGGGGCCCTCCGTGCAGAGCGCTGAGGCGCGCCCAAACGGATTGACCGTGGTGCGGTAACGCCAGAGTGTGAGCACAGACCAGAGCATCAGCAAGAGTCCCCCAGCAATCGTGGCCCAGCCGAGCTGCTTGAGCAGGGGCTGAAGGCCCACCTCTGTGGCCCAACGCAAATCCGCCAGCGCGTGTTGATTTGTCCACCACCCAACAAACAGTGCGCATGCAAAGGGAACTGGCGGCAGGACCCGCGTGCGCGGCCGAGAGGGGCGACTGATGTCTGACGAACTCACTTATTAGAGCCTTCCAGAAACAAAAAGGGCTCCCGAAGGAGCCCTTTGAGCCTACGCGTTAAACCCGCAAATTAGAAGCTGTGGGTGTAACGGATGTAGGTCTGACGACCATAAGAATCGTACAGGTAGTAGTTGAAGTTACGGCCGTCGTAAGCAACCAGGCTGGGGTCACGAGGACCCTTTTCACCTGGATACCAACCGAGCAGATTCACGATACCGAAGCTCACCTTGCCGCCTTTGAGGAAGCTGTCAGCGGTGATCTGCAGGTCATAAGTCCGTACGGAAGCCATGCGGCGGGTCGTGCCGTTTTCTCCAATCTGATTCGCATTGAGGTAAACGTCGACTTTGGGAGACACAGTGACCTTCGTACTGAGAACGGCGCGCTGCTTGGGCAGACCCAGCGTACCAGCCAGCTCATCGCCGTCGTCGTCATAGCTGATGAGACGGGAGACCGTCAGACGATGTGACACAGGGATGTTAGCAAGGCGATAGCTCATGTCGGCCGTCAGGTCGAGACCGGTGGTCTGGATCTCACCCTCGTTACCGTATCCAGCCGTGATGCGCTCGATGGCACCGGTAATGGAGTTACGGGTCACACCCAAACCTGCCGGGACTGCGCGGGGGTCAGATCCGTTGGAACGGTCAACCAGGGTCTGAGCACCGATCGAGGCGATCTTGTCTGTGATCTTGATCTTCCAGTAATCGGCCTTGACGCTCATCTTGTCAGTGACGTCCCAAACCACACCCACCGATGCATTCTCAGACTTCTCGGAGGACAGATCTGGGTTTGCAATGAAGTAGGTGTTGACTTGAACCTGCTTCGTGTTCGCATCTGCTGCGGCGCCACCAAAGGCAACGTAGGTGGCAGGGTCGATGACGGACTCGGCAGAGAAAGACTCTTTCTGGGTCAGGATGGGCAGCGAGGGAGCGGCGAAGCCAGTCCCGAGAGCACCACGCACCAAGAGGTTGGGACGAATCTTCCAGCGCAACGCAGCCTTGGGTGACGTGTCTGAGCCATAGTCGGAGTAGGACTCATGACGAGCCGCTAATGAGAGCTCGACGTTCTTCACCACGGGCAGTACGGTCTCCGTGAAGTATGAATTTACAGAGCGTGTACCTGCAGCAGAGTTGCCTGCGGAACCGAGAATCACACCGGCCTCAGAGAGGGAGTCGTACTGGTCTTGGTACTTCTCGACACGACGCTCAGCACCAAACAGAATCTGAGCCTCTCCACCAGCCAAGCGCATCAGCGGCATCGACATTGTGGAGTACACCTCAGAAATCTTGAAGAACGAATCGCGACCAATGGTTGCCTTGATGGCGTTCAGCACATAGTCAGGGTTCTGGCTGGGCTTGAAAATGTCGTATTCGCCGGAGTTCATGTACTGCTCAGCGATAGGACGAACGATGTAGTTGCGACCCGTCTCGCGGTACTGAGAATCGGTCCAGCGGAAACCAGCATCGATGTCGGTCTTGCCCCAGCTGCCCTGCGTGCCAACCAAGAGGTCATAGACGTTGTTGTCGGTGGTCGTGTCCCGGTTACCTGCGGCGGCAAAGCGGTGCAACAGGAACACAGACTTGCCAGCCAACGAGGGAGCCAACTGAGATGCAATGTTATTGGGGCTGTCGCCATCAAGCGTTACCAGTCCGGGGACAGGTGCGTAACGACCAAAGCTCTCAACGCGGGTGATGCTGGCGTTGCCGTACATTTTCCAGCTTTCATTGATCTTGTACTCGCCCTTAGTGAACAGAGCCGTGTTCTTGATCGAAGCTTCATCTGCAGCTACCGCGTTGAAGTTAAAGGAGCAGGTGCCCGAGGCAGTCAGGTAAAAGTTCGTGTCGGTACAACCGCCGGGCACAGCCTTGATCACCCCGGGGATTGCAGAATCGTAGTAGTTGTTTCCATACGAAGAGACACCTGGCGTGACACCCCAGGGACGCTGGCGCGTGAAGACCATACCGCGGCCGTTGAATGACATGCCACCCATGACACGGCCATTCTTGCCGGAGGTGCCAAAGAGCAGGGAGGCTTCGCGACGCTCACCACCATCGTTTGACGGCTTGGTGAAGCCCGCCATGATCTGGAAGCCTTCGAAGTCCTTGCGGGTGATGATATTCACCACACCGCCAATCGCGTCTGAACCATAAACGGCGGATGCGCCGTCGGTCAGGATCTCGATGCGCTCAATCGCGCCGAGGGGAATGGAGTTCATGTCCGAGGCAGAGCCCACCATGGGCGCTTTGGGAGCACGACGGCCGTCGATCAGCACCAGGGTGCGGCCAGAGCCGAGACCCTTGAGGTCAACCGAAGCCCAAGACTGAGCGGACGAGCCCGACTGGGGGCGGAAGTTACCTGCGGCGGCGAAGGTCACGCTGCGGATCACTTCCGCAACGGAGGTCGCGCCGCTGGTGTCAATCTGCTCACGAGAGATAACGGTCACGGGCATAGCGCCCTCGGAATCCACGCGCTTTAGGCGTGAACCGGTGACGGTCACCGTGGTTTCTTGTTGGGCAATGGCGAAGTCTGCTGCAAGCAAACTCGCACCTGCCATGGCCGCAAACAGCGCGCGGCTCAGAATGGTTTTCTGGGGCACCATAGAAAAAACTCCCTCGTGGGTTGAAAGTAGAGAAGATATAGCCTGCAAGACATTCCCGTGACAAGACCTAGGGTTAACCATGTTGCGTAAAGGTTACAAACCGATGCTGCGACGCACTAACTTCGGGCATCTACGGCCAAAAAGCCCCCACTCTGGTGCGCCCAGAGACGGGCATAAAGCCCACCGCGCTGAAGCAGCTCGCCGTGCGTCCCCTCCTCCACGATGCGACCCGCATCCAGAACAATGAGGCGATCCAAGGCTGCAATCGTGCTCAGTCGATGGGCGATGGCCAGCACGGTTTTGCCCTGCATCAGCTCCGAGAGACTCTGCTGAATGGCTGCCTCGACCTCACTGTCCAGGGCGCTGGTGGCCTCATCGAGAATAAGAATAGGCGCATCCTTCAAGATGACCCGTGCAATAGCAACCCGCTGACGCTGCCCCCCACTAAGCTTGACCCCCCGCTCGCCAACATGGGCCGCGAGTCCCCTTCGCCCTTCCTGATCCTCCAGGTGCGGGACGAACGCCTCAGCATGCGCGCGGCGCACAGCCTCCCAGACCTCCTCATCAGACGCATCGGGACGACCATAGACAATGTTGTCGCGCACCGATCGGTGAAGTAACGAAGTGTCCTGAGTGACCATGCCGATCTGCGCGCGCAGCGTGTTCTGGGTCACACCGGCAATGTTTTGGCCGTCGATCCGGATTTCGCCTGCATCGAGGTCATAAAAACGCAGCAAGAGGTTGGTCAAGGTGCTCTTTCCAGCACCCGAGGGACCAATGAGGCCCACCTTCTCGCCGGGGCGGATGACCAGATTCAGATCATGAATCACGGGTCGATCTGGCCCATAGGAGAAGTTCACATGTCTAAACTCCACCTGGCCAGTCTCGACCTTTAGAGGGCTTGCCTGCGGTGCATCCACAATTGCGATGGGCCTCGAGAGCATGGAGATGCCATCCCGAACCGTCCCCATGTTCTCGAAGAGGTTTGCCATCTCGTACATCACCCAATGGGAGATCCCCATCAAGCGAATAGCCATGGCCACTGAGGCCGCCACCGCGCCTGACCCAATGCCCCCCTCCGTCCAGACCAAGAGGCCAGCGACCCCGGTACCCATGACTAGCAAGACGCTCAGCATGTGGTTGGTGGTCTCAAAACTACCCGCAAGCCGCATCTGGGGGTAGGCAGTGCTCATGAACTCCTGCATAGACTCCTTTGCGTAGGAGGCCTCACGGTCGGCATGGGAGAAGAGCTTTACGGTAGAAATGTTGGTGTAGGCATCGGTGATGCGCCCCGTCATGAGGCTACGCGCATCCGCCTGGCGCTTTGCCACGGAACCAATTCGCGGCACGAACCAGCGCAAGACGCCTGCATAGGCGAGCACCCAGATCGCGAAGGGCCACATCAGTCGCGCATCAAAACTCCCCACCACACTGACCATGGTGATGAAGTACACGCCCACAAACACGAGAATGTCGACGAGCGTAATCACCACGTCTCTAACAGCCAGAGCAGTCTGCATGACCTTTGTCGAGACCCGACCCGAGAACTCATTCTGATAAAAGGCCATGCTCTGTGTGAGCATGAGTCGATGAAACATCCAGCGCAGCCGCATGGGCATATTGGCGAACAGGGTCTGATACTTCACCAAACAAGCCAACAGCACTAACAAAATACTTCCCATGAGAAAGGCCGACATCAGCGTGAGCTCGGTGCGCGCAATCGTCCAGAACTGATCAGGCGGTGTCTTGGCCAGCCAGTCGACCAGAAAGCCCAACAATGCAAAAAGAAACGCCTCAAAGGCAGCAATGCTCGCAGTGAGCGTCATGAGCCCAACCAGGTAAATACGGCTTCCCTGGGTCATCTGCCAGAGAAATGGCCAGAGGCGGCTCGGCGGAACCTGGGGCATCGTCTCAGGGTAGGTGGGCAAAAGACGCTCGAAGAATGCAAACATGCGGGGCTCAACTTTTCTCAAAAGGGGTCTGCTACTGTTGCCACATGGAATGGACTCAGACCGAAAGCCTCATTCGTGCTGCCGTAGGGCTGTTCGTCATTGTCGATCCCATCGGCAGCGTGGTGCTATTTCTCGCGGTGACTCGCGGCTACAGCCCAGAAAAACGCAAACGCGCAGCGCGCTGGGCTGGACTTACCGTAGCCGGGGTGCTCATTGGCGCGGCACTCATTGGTCGGGCCGTACTCGAGTTATTCTCCATTCGATTGGCATCTTTATCCGTTGCTGGCGGCATTTTATTTCTTATTCTTGCCATTCAGATGCTCAACGCAGAGCCCGATCCTGCGCCAGACTCAAACTCTGGAGACCCTCACCTACCAGAGAGCGCAATTGTGCCGCTCGGCGTTCCGCTGATGGCAGGCCCTGGAGCAATCAGCACGGTCATTCTCAACAGCCCCGGTCTGGCTGACCCCATCACGACATCACTGCTCGTGCTCGCGATCGTTGGGATAGGACTCTCCACCTGGCTCTGCTTCTCGTTTTCTGATCAGATCGTGAGACTCGTCGGTCCTGTAGGCATTCGGCTGCTCACCCGACTGATGGGTCTTGTCCTGGGTGCTCTGGCCATTGAGTACATTGCCAAGGGTCTAGCCGGCATTTTTCCTAAACTTTTCGGCGCCTAAAGGGACGGGGCCGCCGCCAGCAGCGTCCGGGTGTAATCATGCGCGGGGTGCGCAAGCACCTGTTCTGCACTGCCTTGCTCGACAATCTCGCCGCGCTGCATCACCGCAACGGAGTCGCCTAGGTATGCCACCACACCAATGTTGTGAGTAATAAGCAGGTAGCTCACCCCGAGCTCGCGCTGCAAGGTTTTTAGCAAATTGAGGATCTGAGCCTGCACAGAGACGTCCAGTGCACTTGTTGGTTCGTCGCAGACGATCAGCTTGGGGCGAACCGCAAGCGCCCGAGCAATCGCAATGCGCTGCCTCTGGCCCCCCGAGAACTCATGGGGGTACCGACTCAACGAATCGGCCCGCAGTCCAACCTGATCCATCAATTCCAGCAGGATGGCGTTTCTGGCATCGGCAGACCAATCTGGGTGCAGGCTCAGCATGCCCTCCTCCAGAATGTCGCGAACCCTTTGTCGCGGGCTCAATGACGCGAAGGGATTCTGAAAAATAATCTGTAGGTCTTTGCGCATCTGCGCAATCTCAGCTCGACCTGCCCCCAAGACCGCCTGCCCCTGCAGGCGGACCGCTCCAGTGACACGTGCGCGCGGACCCAGAATACTGAGCAGGGCCTTACCTGTCGTTGTCTTGCCACAGCCAGACTCTCCGACCAAGGCCAGTGTCTTACCAGCCGGTATCTGAAAGCTCACCCCCTTGACTGCCTCAAAAGTCTTCTGGGCCTTGAGAAAGCCACCACCCATTTGATAGGTCACCCTGAGGTCTTCCACCGACAGCAAGGGGGCCGCGCCCACGCTCTGGTGCTCTTGCGCCGCCGATTCTGACCGAACCGAGCGCACCGCCTGAGGCGCAAGTGCGACGCCTGCACTCACGGGCAGGCATCGGATTGCGCGACGCCCGGAAATGTCTTGCTTGAGTTCAATAAAGCCCTCGCGACAGGCCGCCTGAACCCAGGGGCACCGAGCCGCAAATCTGCATCCAGAGAACTGGTCCGTGAGCGGAGGCACGGTTCCCTCAATGGCAGCGAGCGACTGACCCCGCTTCGATGCGTCGGGCATTGCATCCAGAAGCAGCCGTGCATACGGATGAAGCGGACGCCCGAAGAACTCGGTCGCATCCGCAACCTCCACAATCTGACCGGCATACATCAGGGCTACACGCTGAGCCATGCCCTTCACCACGGCCAAGTCATGCGTAATAAGCATGAGCGCCATGCCACGCTCCCGCTGCAGCTCCTGTAGGAGCGAGAGGATTTGCGCCTGTATGGTGACATCCAGGGCCGTGGTGGGCTCGTCTGCGATCAACAAATCCGGCTCCGCTGCAAGCGCGATGGCAATCATCACCCGCTGAAGTTGACCACCAGAGAGCTCAAAGGGGTAGCCCCGCATGCGCCGCTCGGGCTCGGGCAGCCCTACGCGCGTCAGCCACTCAATGGCCCGACTCCATGCCTGAGTTTGATCTAAGCCCAAGTGATGCCGAATCGCCTCAGTAATCTGATCGCCAATCGTCATGACCGGATTCAAGCTGGTCGCAGGCTCTTGAAAGATCACCGACATGCGACGCCCGCGAACGGTCTGCATCTCTTGCTCTCGCAAGGCAAAGATGTCTTCGCCGGCCAATCGCAACTCGCCCGATCGAATAAGGGCGTTCTCGGGGAGCAGCCGCAGCAACGCCATCGCAGTCATTGACTTTCCGCAGCCAGACTCTCCAACCAGGGCAAAGGTCTCACCCCGATCGATCGAGAGGGATAAGGCCTGCACCGCGCGCGAGACACCCGCCTCTGTGACGAGGTCGATGCTCAGATCGCTTACAGAAACGGCGGACGTGAGCGATGTGTTCATACCTGTGTCCCCAGTCGGCGTGTCACGCGAAACAAGCTTGCTCGCAGTCGAGCACGCGGGTCGAAGGCATCACGAATGGCGTCCGCCAGCAGGTTGGCGGAGAGCACCAACATGAGCATGAAGACAAACGCACTCAACAAGGTCCACCACACCACCGGTGAGGCGGCCAGTTCTGCACGCGCCGTGTTGATGATGATGCCAAAGCTCGCCGTATTGGGGTCCACACCAACACCGACATAGGACAACACCGCCTCGGCAAGGATGAAGGTGGAGAACTGCATCACGGCATGGATGAGCACGATATGCATCAAGTTCGGTGTGATGTGCTTCCAGAGGATGCGCGTGTTGGAAACACCAAAGGCTTGCGCTCCTTGGATGTACTCCATCTCTCGCAGCTTGAGTGTCTCGCCCCGCACCAGTCGGCAAAGACCCGTGAATGAGGTGAGGCCCAATATCAGACACAGGAACATAAGCCGTGCGTCCGACCGCTCAAGCGCGGTCTGAAACAGGGTTGGGTTGTTATCAATAAAGACCTGGAGCAAGAGCACTGCGGCCGCGATCAGCAGCACATCCGGAATCGACGCGACCAAGGTGTAGACATACTGGATGACCTCATCCACCCACCCTCGGAAGTAGCCCGCCACAACACCCAGCCCTACAGCCAATGGGAGCACAACGAGGGTCGTGAGGCTCCCAATAACGAGGGCGGTGCGAATGCTCTTGAGTGCCATCACCAAAACCGAGTTTCCGGTGCGGTCTGTGCCCAGCACGTGATAGCCGTCGGACAGGGAGACCATGAGCGAGACCAGCAGCACAAGCACCGAGACCGTCAGCATGGCGGTGCGCCAAGGCCACGCCGTCTCACCCGCCCACGCATGGCTCAAACATTGACCCATGGGAGTACGCGTCCTGCGTGATGCCACAAGCAGAGTCGCCAGTCCGACGAAGATCAACACGGCAAGCGCCCAAGCGCCACCCCGAAGTGCCTTCTGCCAGAGGTCCTGGGCATGCAGGTCTCGGTCCGTGAGGTGCTTGCCACCAAACTGAAGGGGCGGAAAGTCACGCACCGGCTGCCCATTACGCTCGAAGGATTCCTTTCTGAACGCCTGTATGGCAAGGGGCTCAGAGTAGCTCCGCTCGCGGGCCGTGACCAGAGGCTTCAACAGGACATCGAGTGCACTCTGCGTTTCGCCGTAACGCACGTCCGTCTGCCCTGGGAGAGTCGGGAGTGCCAATCGAAAGTGCATTGAATCCAACACCCCAATACTGAGAAAGAACCCCAGTACCAGGCCACTGGCCATGCCCACTGGACGCTGAAAAACCAGCCGCCAGTTGGCACTGAGCTCGGGCGAGCGACGAACCTGCCAGCCATAAATCGCCAAGGCGATGAGCAGGGCAAGCACAAAGAGATCCGTGGTGAGGAGCGTGAGCTTCATGGCTATTGCAGTCGAATGCGTGGATCTGCCAGCGCGTAGCAGATCTCAGTCAGGATAAGGCCCAGAATGTAGAGGGCAGAGCCAATGAACACCATGGAACGCACAATGGCAAAGTCTTGGCCGCCGATGGCCTCGATGAGATAACTGCCAAGACCAGGAATGGAGAAAAACGACTCCACAATGAGGCTTCCCATAAAGAGCAGCGGAATAATGGCAACGGAGCTGGTGATGATGGGGATGAGCGCATTGCGCAGCACATGCCCAAAGAGCACCCTCAAATCGGACAGACCTTTGGCGCGGGCCGTTCGCACATAGTCCTTCGAAATTTCCTCGAGAAAGATGGTGCGGTTGAATCGTGTCTCCGCCCCAATTCGAGCCAACAGACTGACCACAATAGGCATGATCAGAAAGCGCCAGGCATCTGCGCCTGGGTCAAAGCCCGAGACGGGTAAGAGTTGCAAGACCCTTGAGAACAAGAACTGCCCGGCCACAATAAAAAACAGTGCAGAGATCGACATCAACACCACGCAGGCCACGCTGCCCCAGAAATCCAAGTAAGTCCCGCGGAAGAAAGCAAGCCCCAGCGCAAGCGTGACGGCAAGGCCCAGCCCGACGAGAAAGGCCGGGAGCGCAAGCGCAAGGCTGGGTCCAGCGCGTCGCTGAATTTCAGTTGCAATGTCTCGGCCGCTATCAGCCCGCCCAAAATCCAAAACGAACATGCGCAGTGAGTGGTCGACAAACAGCGTGTCCGTGAGTTGAGCGACGCCCTCAGCCTTTGCATTGAAGAATAGGGGTCGGTCATAACCCCGCTCGGCCTTCCACTTCTCGATTGCATCAGCGGTTACCCGTTTTCCACCCATCTGCATGCGGGCCATATCGTCGGGAGAGTTCACCTTAAAGAAGAGCAGAAAGGTGACAAAGTTAATGCCGAGCAAAATCAAGAGGCCATAGACCAGCTTGCGTGTCAGGAAGGTCATCACAATGACTTGCCCTCCCGCGCCACGACAGCGCCGCTGTTCTGACGCCTGCGCCATGCCCGCCAAGCTGGCCAGACCAACAGGAATAGGCCCACAGGCAGCAGCAGCACGGGCCACCAGTTCGGCCGGTTCCACTCTGCAATCTTCTGAGACCGCAAAGCCGCATCAATTCTGAGGTAGGGCAGGTTGTCCCGAATGATGTTCGAGGGCTTTCCATTGTGTACCCACTGGTGATAGGCGCCCCCATACTCTTCGGACCAGCCATAGAGCAGCGGCATATCCTCTTGCATGACCTCGCCCATCGCTCGGATCAGCGCCGCCCGCTCTGGGCCATCATCCAGATCCTTCATCTTGAGAAAGAGGCGATCGAACTCGGCGTTCTCCCAATTGGACGCATTTTCTCCATCGACCTTCACCTTGGAGTTCGGGCCGTACAACAGAAACAAGAAGTTCTCTGGGTCTGGATAGTCAGCCAGCCAGCCCCAGAAGAAAAACTGCGCAGAGCCCTTGCGCATCTTGTCCTGGAAACGGTTGTAGTCGGTGTTGCGAAGCTCCATCTGAATGTTGAGCTTGGCTGCCTGTTTGATGGTCCAGTCCATGCGAGCCTTGTAACCTGGCCCTACGCCCTGGGTGTCGTAATTCAACACCAACGGCTGCCCTGTCTTGGCATCTCGACCGTTGGGATATCCCGCCTCAGCCAGAAGCCGTTTGGCTTCTTCAATCGACTTGCGTTTGATCTTGCCGTCAGGGCCGATGTCGTAAATACGCGGGTTAGGCTTGATTTGGTCATGCCCAAAAAGACCGGGGACCACGATGCTGTGGTTCACCTGCGCCCTGTTTTCTTCGAAGACCGCAATGTATTCCTCAAAGTCGAAGGCTATGGCAAGTGCCTGACGCAGCTTCCGATTCTTAATGGCTTGTTCCGGGGTTTTTCCCGCCCCGACGACCGGGTCTAGCCAGTTAAACCCAAAGTACCAGAGGCCAACCTGAATCGTGCTGGGCAGCTGAATCTTTCGATCGAGCAAGTCCTTGGCCCGTCCCGTGTTGTCGTCGATTGCGACCTGGTAGGCGATTCCGTTCTCACCCCGCTCGATCTGCGGATTGTCGTAGTAGCCCTGAATGAACTTGGTGAATACGGAGGTAGCCTCGTTTTCACGAATCGAGACCATAGCGTCAACAAACGGAATGGGCTTGCCACAGTCCTTCAGTAGCCCCCGCTCAGCGTCAGATGGCTCACCCTCGCAGGGGTAGGTGTCTCCGCGGTAATGGGGATTGCGCTTGAGGACCATGCGCGCATTCGGCACGAACTCGGTCAACATAAAAGGCCCTGTCCCAACGGGCCAGGTGTTGAGCACCAGATTGCGCTGGCTCATGCCTGGCTGGGCATAAAACGCATCGACCTCCCAAGCCATGGGCGCAAAGAAGGTCATAGCCAGCCAATACTTAAACTGCGGGTACTTGCCAATGACCCGAATGCGAAACGCATGGTCATCAATCTTCTCCACCCCTGGGAGGTCGTGCTTTCGAAAATCCAACCATGGCATGTGCCCGAATGGCCCAGACTGCCGAGGACCAAGCTGCTCCTTGAGCCCCTTCTCTTCCAGTCGAATGCGTTTGCCGTAGTCCGCAAGACCCACAATCTTCTCGGAGAGAAACCCAAACGCGGGCGACTTGACACGGGTGGTGGCCATGCGCCGAATGGAATAAATGAAATCGTCTGCGACGAGCTCACGCGTGCCCATGTGCTCAAAATCATATGGGGTCTTAACGCCCTCTAAATCACGCTCAGTTAGCGTGTGGTAGCGAAGCGCCCCTGATGCATCCTTTGCAAATGCGGGATGCGGTTGCCAGAGAATGCCCTTCTTAATGCGCAGCTCAAACACGCTCTCTGCAATCTGCTCAGCTGGTGCAGTGGCCGGCAGCTTGCGACCCTTGGCATCAAGAAAAGTGATCTGCGGCAACGCCTCCAGGTTACGAGGCTCAAGCACATACGGCCGCTTGAGGTAGTGGTACTTGAGTGGGGGCTCGTAGACCGCATAGGTCCACGGCGTCTCGTTGTTGCTGTACGAAGAAATATTGTCAAGATACTTGGGCGTCTCTTGGAAGGACGTGAAGAACACGTTCTCCCCATACAGCTTGGCATCGAGGGGCTCGTTAGAGACTCCGCAGCCCTGGAGCACCAGGACCGCGGTCAGCAAAATCGGCAGACGACGGATGAATTGCATCCGGCGGATGATGCCAGAGGTTCCAGCTATTGGGTGTGCTTGGTCAGGAACTCCATGACCTTCGTATACATCTCAACCCGATTGTCCACGTTGTAAAAGCCGTGCCCCTCGGGTTTGATCAACCACTCATAGGGTTTGCCCGCCTTGTCCATCGCCTCGCGCAGACGATTGGCGTGCTCCACCGGAACGCGTACGTCGTTGGATCCATGGATGATGAAGACGGGGATTTTGATTTTAGCCACGTTGTGGACGGGAGATGTCGCAACCAATTCCTCTGGCTTCTCACCAACACGGCGGCTCATGAACTTCTCGAAGTAGTCGCCACCGAGCCTAGAAAAGTCAGATCCATCACCCTTGCGGAACTGCACGAGGTCATAGACCCCAACAATGCCCACTGCACACCGATATAGGTCAGGATCCTTGATGACACCCGCCAGTGCCGCATAGCCCCCATAGCTACCACCGTAGATACACATGCGCTTGGGGTCCGCAACGCCTTGACTGACTGCCCACTGGGTGGCGTCCACCAAGTCCTCCTGCATTTTGAGGCCCCACTGGCGATACCCAGCCTCTTGGAAGTCTGAACCGCGGTTTCCAGACCCACGGTAGTTCACCTGGAGTACGGCCCAGCCTCTGCTGGCGAAGAACTGATTCTCAGGCATGAAGCCCCAGAAATCGGTCACGCCAAACGGCCCGCCATGCACATTGACCAGCAGCGGCACTGGCCCCTTCACATCCTTCGGCTTGGTGAGGAGCGCATGCAGCGTCAGACCGTCTCGAGCCTTGATCACGACCGGCTCAACACTGACCATTTGCTCAGGCTTAATATTTGGAAGAGAAGCGACCAAGAACTTTGCTTGGAGCTTCTCTACGTCGAAGAGATAAAACTCACCCGGGTTCCGGTCGCTTCGCACCTGAACAATGGCCTGCTTGCCATCCCGACTGTAAGAGGTGATGCCAAAGGTCTGTCCCTTGAAGGCGCCGACCAAGGTGTTAAAGAACTGGGCCTCTTTGTTCTTATCATCGAGCAAAAGCTTTTCGGTGCGCCCACCGAGGTGCAACACGCCCACCACATCACCACGATACCCAACCAACGGGGCGCGCAGGTCTACGTCGGGCTCTTTGTGCAGCAGACTGACTTTGTCTGTCGCGTAGTCGTACTCGTAGAGAGCCATACGATCATTCTTAGCCTGGTCAAAATTGCTCAAGAAGTAGCCTTTGGTGCCCTCTGCATTGAATCCAATGGGGTCAATTGCAGGATTCTTGCGCTTGACAGCGAGCGGGACCTTTTTCCAGGCTGCCTTCTCTTCGGTGCCGCGCACATGCAGAAAGCTCTTGGTATCGTCTTCGGTCTTGCCCTCAATAATTTCGACAGCCATCCGAACCCGACCCTCAATGTCCGCCTCAAGCGCACGAACGCTGCCCGACGGTTCATCGGCGGTGTAGTCCAAATTGCCGTTGTAGATATTGAGACGGTGCACCTTGCCCTTGCCGCCATCCGCCCAGTGGTACTTCGCAATCAGAATGTGGCGATCATCTTTGGGCAATCGGCTGAGAAGGGCATAGCGGGATGAGGCCATCTCAAAGATCTCTCGCCGCTGACTCCCATCAATGTTGGCTGCGTATAGATTGGTGGGGCGGCCGTCGTTGTCGAGATAGCCAGTCACCTTCCCTACCGCCATGACCACCCGTTCATCATTGGCCCAGAAGAAATCCTGAACATGCATGTTCTCGCCAAAGGTGAAGTGCGAGAGGATGTTGCCATCCTTACTCTCCATCACTGCAAGCCGAACCTCGGTCTCGTGCTCGTAGGTGAATGCCATGTGCTTGGCATCTGGCGACAGCTTGATGTTGGTGAACTGACGGTGCTCAAAGAAGGTGCGCAAGGGCACCTGAGCGGGCTGCGCCGACTGCGCGATCGATGCCGTCGAAAACACGATGCCGCTGAGCCCCACACAAGCCGCCGCGAAGATTGAAACGAGCCTAGATTTCATACACGAGATCCTTTCCAAGAATGTTTGAACCTTCAAGCAACCAGCCACAGCCATGTTCCCACAGCACCAATCACTCCACCCACAACAACCGAAACCGCCACGACCCGCACGTCCACACCCAACTGCGCGGGCTGAAGCTGCTCCGGCGTCACTCGCGGGACTTCCAAGAGCTGCTCAACTGGCAACTCTAATGTGGCTGAAAGCGCTGAAAGCGTCTCGAGGGAGGCCTGTGACTCTGACTCTACCCGCTGAATGGTACGCAAGCTGAGGCCCGCATTTTCAGCAAGAAGCTGTTGTGACCATCCGCGTACGGTTCGGAGATGCTTCACCAAAGGGCCCTGCACTCTCATACGCCCCCCGAGAACAGCTTTCCAACGGCATACCCCACCAAAACGCCTGCCCCGCCCATCAGAGCACCAATCAGAAATGCATAGGGCTGACCGCTTCTGCCTGACTGCGAGTAGGCCAGGCGTTCATGGGCCAGCATCCGATCTCCGTCGAACAAAAGACATTCCACCCGAGGCCGCTTCCAGAGGTCGACAACCCGGATCTCAGCGCAGAGGGGGAGTCCATCGATTGAGAAATGCAAGCGGCTTCGCATGCGAAAAGAGAGCTTGGTTGCCACCAGCTCATCATCCACAAAGACCCGCTCTCGACCGGTCCAGGCCGAATTGTGCACCGCGATTCGATGGCCATTGTGTTCGAAGTAAAACCAAAAGCCCCGCGTCAACAGTGCGCGGGTTGAAACCGTGCGTTCGGACGCATTCGGGGGTTGTTCAGTCATCTGAGTCTCCTGTCATTCAGAGCCCTCACTCTCTCCTCTACCCGCTCAGCGCGCGACGACGAAACCCTGTCGAAGGCCGGCCAGGACGCCGCCAGCCCTGCGACAGAGACCCGCCAAACCCCTACTGGAGCCGCTCTCCCCTCACTTCCTGAAAGAAAGCCTTGGCATTGGGTTCGCGACCCAGAAACTGTTTCACCATCTCCATGCCCGACTGCTCCCCCCCACGGGAGAGCACGGTCTTGACGTAGCGCCGCCCTGCCTCCGGGTTCATCAACTGCCCGCCAAAGCCACTCAGCATGTCGAGCGCCAACACCTCGGCCCACATGTAACCGTAATAGCCCGCGGCATACCCGCCCGCGATATGGCCAAACTGACCGGGGAACTCGCCCCCCTTGAGTACCCCCAACGCGGTGCGGCTCTCCATTTCTTGCCACAGGGGGAGTGGGTTCGGCGTCTCAGAAGCCTGTGTGTGGAGCTTCATGTCGTAGCTGGCATACAAGAGCTGCCGACCGTAGCGAATGCCTCGCCCAAAATTCTTTGAGGCGGTCAGGCGGCGCATCAACTCCGGCGTCACGGCCGGGCAGGACGGCTTGCAATGCTTAGGCAACAGACGCAAGGTGGCCTCGCTTCTCACCCACTCCTCAAACATTTGCGAAGGGGCTTCCACGAAATCCCGCTCCACGGCGGTACCCGCATGAGCGGCATATCGGGTTTCCGACAACACGCCGTGCAAGATATGGCCAAACTCATGCAGGAGGGTTTCGAGTTGATCGTGAGTTAACCCTTCCCGATTGAAGTTCGCCACCATCACCGACGTGGGAATTCTGCCCAGCGCAGCCGAGACGTCTCGCGTGCCAAAGGCTGCCGCATGGCCATACTTACCTTCACGCGGGTAGAGGTCTAGGTAAATCACGCCTTTAAGACTCTGGGCCGTATCGCGCCTGCGCACCTCATAAACCATGACGTCTTCATGCCAGACAGGAATCGCCACGCGCTTAAAGTCAAAGCCATAAAGCTTTGAGGCAATTTCGAGAGAGAAGTCAACCGAGGCAACGGTGGGAAAATAGGCCCGCAGTGCCTCCGGATCAATCTTGTAGCGCGCCTCCTCAAGCCGACGCTGCCAATAGCTGAGGCTTGAGCGCGTCAGCGCCCCTTGGGCACCAACCGACTGCATAAATGTCCTGATTTCAGAGAGCTCCTTCTCTTCCAGACGCCTTGCAGCCTGATCAACCTCCTGAAGAAACTGTCCAATACGATCCGGCGACTGCGCCATTCTGTCCTTGACCTGAAAGTGCGCGAAGCTGGGATAGCCCAATAGCTTGGCCATTTCTTGACGCAGCTGCACAAGCTCCCGGAGGATTTCAAGATTGCGCGCTCCACCGCGCTGGGTGTAAGCCTGCATGTAACGCTCACGGGCTGCATCGCTCTCGGAGTAGGCCATAAAGGTGCGCACCTCGGGGGCGCTAAAGCCAATCAAGGTATTGCCCTGGGCATCGACCTGCGCAGACTTCAAAAAGCCCGGCGGCAATCCCTTCACCTCCGCAGACCCAAAACTCAACTTGGTTTTGTTATCGCGCACCCGCTTTGAGAATTCGAGCTGAAGGCGACTTAACTCGCGACTGATCACCTCCATGCGCGCCCTGGCCGCCCCCTCCAGGGTGACGCCATTGCGCTCAAAGGCGCGAACCAGGTCTTGCTGCAGCTTGCGGTCAATGGCGTCTTTGGGCTGAACCGCACGAATGCGCGCAAACAGTGGATCGCGCCGATACAAGCCGCTTGAGAAAGCGCTCACCTTCAGAATGCAGGCCTCGGCTGCCTTGCGAACAGCCGCCTCGGGGGAGACATTATTGAGTAAGTAAATAGGCCCGGTCAGGTCATCCAGCGCGGCGTTCATGCGGTTGAGCGCATCAAAGAGCTTCGATGCGTCGGGACCCAGCGGCTCAGCCTCAATGGCCTTGATGTCGGTCATCGCGCGATCGAGGGCTGCGTCACACTGCCCGGGAATCGCCTCCGCCGTCCAGAGTGGTATCGGCCGCCAGCCGGGCGCGCCCAGGGCGTTACTCAGAGGGACCGACTGGGCAAGCGCACCCATCGATATCAACAGTGCGGAAAGGCTCGTACCCACGCGAAGCAGATTCATGAATCAGGGTCTCCAAAAAAAGTGAACTCTAGCGTGAATCACCCTGCACATACTGATAGCGGCGAGCGACCGCCTGCGGGCGACTCACCTGCACCGCCTGAACGACCTGACCGTAGGCGAGGCCGAGGCCCTTTGAGATCCAGAGGATGACTGTGAGGAGCAGCAGGCCCACCAGAACCCCAACGGCCTGCGCCCAGGGCGAGATGAATACAGCCCCGGAGAGGTCGATTCCAAACACGATCGAGTCCATCAAGCTGATGACAACCGGCTCTTCAAGTCCGTGCACCTCGCCCAACAGAAAACCATGGCTGAATCCCTGCGCAGCATCGTCATAGCCAAAGGGCAACGCAATCAGCCCAAGCGCCATCGTGAGTCCACAGACCAGGAAAATAAAAATGGCCAAGGCCACGAAGAAGTTGCCAAAGAGGAATGCAACCGAGAGCCAGCTCCTAGCGTCCTTCAGCCAAGCCCAGATGCGCTGAAAGAAGCTCAAGCGTGCGGGCTCTCCAATGAGGGTGTCCACCAGAACCGGCTGGTATCGCCGTGGCATGCGAATGCCCAGAAAGCGCTCGAGCAAAAGTCCGTGGCCAATGCTGATCACGCGACTGCTTCCAAGCAAAAAGACGAAGATCAAGAGTCCCGCCAACACAGGAAGCAGACCCAGGGAGAGCGACCCCAGTGTTACCACCCAGATGAATCCTGCAATCGCCATGGCGAATCCGGGCACCAGAAAGTAGATGAGCGAGAGCCAGGCCTGAGGCTCTGCCCAAATGCCAATGAATGGAATGCGCCGTGCACCACGCCGAGCGACAGGAGGTTGAACCGGGTGGGGCAGATCGCCGTACGCCTCGGCAATCTCATGCGCCGGGCCATAGGCGAGGATTGCCTCTTCGGGGGTGTGGCCTGCCCGCACAGCGCTACGAAGATGAATCTCGGCATCAACGAGCGCGTCATGGATGACCGCGGGGTCTCGGCCGGCAAGCGCAGATTGCAAATCGGCCAGGTAACGCTCAATCGGCGTCAGGTGGGTCTGGGTCATTTTAGGGTTCCTAGAATTCGGTTCACCCAGCGGCTACTCTGGGTCCAGCTCTGCGTCCAGGCCTCGAGCACCTCAAGACCTTTCGCAGTAATTGAAAAGCATTTCCTGGCGGGCCCCTCTGGGCTTGGCTGAAGGGTGCTGCTGAGCAAGCCGTCTTCTTCCATATTGCGCAGCATGGGGTAGAGGGTGCCCTGCTTGAAGCTGAGGCCCTCCGGTGCCTGGTCGGCGAGGCGGCGTCCGATCTCATAGCCATGCAGCGGCTCAGAACTCGCCGCAACGGTGGCCAACACCACCAGGCCTGCAGTTCCCGAGCTGATGCTCTTGTGGAATCGATCTTCGAAAGCTGTTGTCATGTCACTAGTGTAAAAAATACAGTAGTGAATTGTCAACAGTACTAAAACATCTCTACAACTAGGCTAGAGCTGCCCCTCCAGCCCAACCGTGATCCTCGCCTCACCCGCCCCGAGCTGTGAGGAGCGCTGCTCCAGACCATCGAGCACGGTGCCCGTCTCGGTCCGAGACCCCCAAGAGAGCAGGTCTTGCCCAGAGACTCGAAGCCTCATTTTGGGTGTAAGTCTGGTCAGCCAGAATGCGTCAAGTCGCCACTGATTGCGCGCCCTCGCCCAGCTCTGCTCCGTCACCTGTACCCGTCCACCCTGGGTATAGGCGAGGTTGCTGCCCCACTGGGATCCCGCCCCGAGCCGCTGCTCGACGCCGAACTTAGCGGTGAGGCCCGGTTGCTGATCCAGTCGATTGTTGGGGCCTGGAATGCCCTCCACCGCACTCGTGTAGGCACTGACGCTTGGCCTGAACTCAAGACCCTTCACGTCAAAACCGACAAGGCCAGCTGCGACGCGCGCCTCGAGTTCAACTCCATAGGTTTGCGCCTGGCCCAGGTTTCGCAGCCGAGACACCCACCGAGGCACAGGACTCCAGGAGACGGTCTCAAGCAAGGTTTGACGGCGCTGAAAATCGCTCAACTCTCGGGCAAACAGGCTTGCTGAGAGCAGACCCCTCTGGGGAAGAGTCCGCTCGAAAGCCAGATCGACTCCCACGGCGAGCTCCGGCTTGAGACTTGGATTACCGGCACGGTCGGGGCTTACAAAGCTGTTTGCACCACCCACGGGATAGCGATCGGAAATATTCGGGGCTGCAATAAAGTCTCGAAGACTTGCGGCCTTGTAACCGCGAGTGAGTCCAAGCCGAAAGAGGTCCGACCCTTTGGCCACGGGCCTAAACACCACGTGGACAAGCGGTGTGGTCACCTCCGCCCGATTCTGCGCCTGCATGGCGCCAACCGAACCGCCAGAGGTCTCAATCCGTTCTTGGCGAATGCCGGTCATGAGCGTCCAGCGCGCAGACGGGTTCCACTCATTCTGGGCGTATACGGCAATGCGTTCGCTGCGGCCCGTCACGTTCTCCTCTGCGCCGAGGAGGGCAGGACTGCCATCCACCAGCTCGGTGCGAGACTCGTCCCTGCGTGCCAATGACCATTCAACGCCAAACACCTGCTCATGCTGCTCACCGTCTCGCCGCAGCTTGGCCGTGAGCCCCGAGCTGCGCTCAAGCATCTCCCCGGAGGAGACCGTCCTGCGCGTGCCACCTCCAACCAGCAAACCCTCGCTGGCTCCATTGTTCTCAGACCCCATCTGCGTGCGATTGAGGTCGAGTTCCATACGAAGCCCCTCGCGAATCGGCGTCTTCCACTGAAATGCGACGCGACTCCAGTAAAAGCTCGACTCGGATTCCCCCTGGCTGCCGAGCAAGTCTGACGCGGTCATGAGTTGAGGAGGCAAGCCAGACCAAGGTGTGTAGGTGCTTCGGCGATCGGAGTCCCCTCGAGAGCCAAAGAAAACGGGTGAGACAAACCAGCTGCGCCCCCCGCCAAGCTCCTCGCCGATGCGGCCGCGAAGGCTCAAACCGGTGCGGTTGTTATCAGAGGTGCGCTCGATCGCTTGATGACCGAGTTCAGCCCCATCAAGGCTGTACTCCGATACATCGCTCTGGCTTGATTCATTTCGGCGCTCAGAGAAAAGTCCAGCAGAGAGCATGGCGTCAAGGCCCAGCAGCGACCCGGCGTGGTTCAAGCCCGCGCGCAACTGGCGCCGAGACTCAGAAGCCGTCGCGGCAGACCGGAAATCCTGACGGCCCTGCTGACGGCCCGCTCGGGTCACAATATTGATGCTGCCGGCAACGGCCTGGGCACCCGTTTCTGCGGTGGGAGACTTGGTAATCTCGAGACGCTCCACCTGGTCGGGTGGAATGCTGTCCATCGAGAAACCACGCCCAGCAGGCTGTCCGTCGATGAGAATCTGAGTGTAGGCGCCACCGAGTCCCCGCATACGAGGATTACCGCCACCAGAGGGGATCGTGACCCCAGGCTGACGCCGCAGGACATCCTCGAGCGAACTGTCACCATATTTCTCAATTTCGTCCCGACCCACGATGGTGCGTGCTGCGGTGGACTGTCGCCGCTCCTCCAAATCGCTCATGCGCCGAGCGCGCACCTGAACCTCTTGTATCGGGACTTCTGCGTCCTCCTCGGCGGCACCTGGCCCAGGCGCGTCTGCCCCTGGTCGACCCTGGGCACCAACGGAGCCAGAGGCAAAGACCACCCCCAACCCAAAGAGCAGCGATGCAACTGGGTGGGTACCGTTCAAGCGAGGCGCAACGCGCATAGGGTGAGCTTTCATCGTGGCAGAATGGAGCATGACATTCTATAAGCGCTGCCAGACCGCCTGGGCGGAATCAAATTCTCTTGTTTGTGTCGGCCTAGACCCTGAACCTGGTCGAACCCCATCCCCACTGGAAACGCTCGGAAAACAACAACGGGTACTGGCGTTCTGCAAAGGGATTATCGACGCCACTGCAGCCTATGCCGCCGCATTCAAGCCACAAATTGCCCACTTTGCTGCGCAATCTGCCGAGCCTGTGCTTGCAGAGGTCTGCGCTTACATCCGCACCCAGTACCCGAAAAAGCTCATCATCCTCGATGCCAAGCGAGGCGACATTGGCAGCACAGCCAAGCACTATGTCGCAGAGGCATTCGAGCGATACGAGGCAGATGCAGTCACACTCAGCCCTTACATGGGCCACGACAGCATTGCCCCCTTCCTCGATCAGCCTGGCAGAGGAGTTTTCCTTTTGTGTCGCACCAGCAACGCGGGCGGAGCTGACCTGCAAGACCTGCCACTTGCAAACGGCAGAAAGGTCTACGAGCAGATCGCACACCTGGCCTCAACCCGGTGGAATGCAGGCGATAACGTGGGGCTGGTGGTCGGTGCGACCGTTCCCGCCGACCTCGCTGCCATTCGAGTCCAAGCACCCGAGTTGCCCCTGCTCATTCCAGGCATCGGCGCCCAAGGCGGCGATTTGGCTGCTACGCTGAGAGCGGGACTGACCCCTGAGGGCGGCGTATTCATCAACGCCTCCCGCAGCATTATTTACGCCTCGGAATCAGAGAATTGGCAGGCCGCTGCCGCGCAGGCCGCTCAAACCCTTCAAGACGCAATCAACGCGCAGCGCCAACCATGATTCAAGCCCAGCCGCAGGTCCAGTCGCCAGCATGGGCGTTACTGGTCAAAGAGACGCGCCGTTTCACCAAGGTCTCAGTCCAAACCATCCTCGCGCCCGTCATTTCCTCGTGGCTGTTTTTAGTGGTCTTTGCCTATTTGCTTGAGGGCCGACTCGAGCCCATGCCAGGGATCAGCTATGCGAGTTTTCTGGTGCCTGGCTTGGTCATGATGACCCTTCAGCAGAACGCCTTTGCAAACTCGAGCTCAAGCCTCACCCAGAGCAAAATCACCGGAAATTTGGTGTTCCTCTTGCTCTCGCCGACACGGCCCTGGGAGTGGCTTGTGGGCTACGTCGGTGGGGCTACTTTCCGAGGCCTGGCCTGTGGTCTAGCAATCTGGGTATCGAGTATTCCGCTGGTTGCCCCCACCATTCCCGAGCAGCCACTTTTTGTGCTCCTGTTCGCTGGCCTGGCCTGCTTGGTAATGGGCAGCCTCGGCTTGATTGCAGCCCTGTACGCTGAGCGATGGGATCACGTCGCTGCATTCCAAAACTTTCTCATCAACCCCCTCACCTTCCTCGCGGGCGTCTTCTATTCCATTCACAGTCTGCCGTCGGCCTTCCAGGTCATCAGCCACCTCAACCCCTTCTTTTATCTGATCGATGGGTTTCGGTTCGGCTTCTTCGGCGTGGCCGACGTCTCGCCGTGGCTGAGTCTTGGGGTGTCTGGAGCATTCGCATGTAGTCTCCTCCTGCTCACCCATCACCTGATTGCCACCAGCTGGCGCATTCGCGCGTGAGCCCCTCTCACCTGCTCATTGCGCTGGCCGTAATGTTCGTCTGGGGCACGAACTTTGTGGCCATTCGCATGGCCCTCGACATCATTCCAGCGCCGGTACTGACCACACTGAGGTTTATGCTCGCCAGCGTGCCCCTCATCTTTTTTCTGCCACGTCCACGCGTGCCTTGGCGAATCCTCATCGGCTACGCACTGAGCTCATTTAGCTTTCAGTTCACGCTGCTCTTCGTTGCAATTGAGGCTGGCATGCCAGCCGGGCTCGCCTCACTGTTGGTCCAGAGCCAAGTCTTCTTCACCATTTTGTTTGCCGTCCTGCTGCATGCGGAACGGCCGCGCCCACTCCAATGGCTGGGCGTTGGCCTGGGGGGCGTTGGCATCATTGTTGTAGCCCTTCGGTTTCAGAGTCATGCACCCCTCGTGGCACTGCTCCTCACGCTGGCGGCGGCCATCGCCTGGTCGGTCGGCAATCTCTTCGTGAAGCGCATGGGCGCCATCCAGCCGATTGCGCTCGTCGCTTGGGGCTCTGGTCTCGCAGCGATCCCACTCCTTCCATTCTCGATCTGGGTCTCTGGAACAGCACCCTGGGGTGTTGCACTTGAAACCCTCTGGCAGGGCGATCTGACCCTTTGGGTATGCCTCGCCTACAACGTGCTCGGGGCAAGCCTCCTCGGGTATGGCGGTTGGTCCTGGCTACTGAGGCATCATCCCGCATCCCAGGTTGCACCCTTCACCTTGCTGGTCCCGGTCTTTGGGTTAGCTGCCTCTGCTGTCTTGCTCGACGAGCTCATCGAGCCTGTGACCTGGCTGGGAATTGGCCTGGTGTTTGCGGGACTTACGATGACACAGGTTCGACTGGCTCGGGCCTAGCGGATTCATCAACAAACTGCTCTGCACAGAGTGCGGCATAGAGCGGGCTTGTTCCCCTCAAGTCGTCGTGTGAACCGATCGCCACACACACCCCCTGATCTAGCACCGCAATCTGATGGGCCTTTCGCACCGTCGAAAGTCTGTGCGCCACCACAACGGCCGTGCGTCCGGGCAGTAGGGTCTCAAGCGCTGCCTGAACAGCCCGCTCCGAGAGCGTATCAAGGGCCGAAGTTGCCTCATCAAGCAGCAGCACGGGCGGGTTACGAAGGATCGCTCGCGCAATCGCGAGACGCTGGCGTTGCCCACCCGACAGACGCAAGCCTCGCTCCCCCAAGAATGTGGCGTAGCCGTTGGGCAAGGTCGAAATGAATTCATCGGCATGTGCCGCTCGCGCCGCCTGAAGCACGTGGTCATCCGTCGCGTCCAGGTCGCCATAGCGTATGTTCGCCCAGGCGTCGCCAGAGAAAACAACTGGATCCTGAGGAACGAGGCCCATCAGCGCACGAGCTCGCGTTGACCCCATCTCCCAGAGGTCTATCCCGTTTATCAGAATGCGCCCAGCTTGGGGGCGATAGAACCCGAGAATCAGCGCGAGCACAGTAGACTTCCCTGCGCCCGAATGGCCCACCAATGCGATCGTCTGGCCAGCCGGAATATTGAGCGTGAGCCCATTGAGTACCCAATGATCGGGGCGCGATGGGTAGGCGAAACGCACGGCCTCGAATTGAATATCAATGGGCAATTCCAACGCACCGTCAAACGCCTGTCCCTCGATAGGCTCAGGGTCGCGCATGAGTTCGACCAGACGCTCGGTTGCGCCAGACGCGCGTTGCACCTCGCCCCAGACCTCCGCAAGCGCAGCAATTGCTCCGGCAGTTAAGGTTGCGTAGAGAATGAACTGGGCCAGTTCACCCGCAGTCATGTGCCCCTCGGCCTTCGCTTGGGCACTCAGCCACAACACGAAGACGATCACACCGAAGGCCAACACAATCGCGACAGCAGTCATGAGCGCGCGTGAGCGAATCCGGCGTCGGGCGGTCGAAAAAGCCCGCTCCACTTCCAAGCCATATCGATCGCGCTCGTAAGGCTCCCGACCAAAGGCTTGTACAGTCTGCATCGCGTTGAGCACCTCTCCCGCAAGCGCGCTGGTGTCTGCAACACGGTCTTGGCTGTCCTTCGACATGCGTCGTACCTTGCGACCCATGCCGAGCACCGGCAAGATGACCACCAAGAGTAAACCTACCATCAGCGCAGCCAGCATGGGCGCGGTCACCAGCATCATAATCACCCCACCAGTGAGCATGACCAGACTGCGCAGTGCCATCGAAATACTGGTACCCACGAGGCTCTGCACCAGTGTGGTGTCTGCTGTGAGGCGAGAGAGCACTTCGCCGGTCTGGAGGGTTTCAAAAAACACGGGAGGGCGCCCCAACACGACGCCATAGACCCGCTTGCGAAGATCAGCAACTACCCGCTCCCCCAGCCAGGACATAAGGTAAAAGCGAAGCGAGGTAAATGCTGCGACCAACACGGCAATGCCCATGAGCGTTACAAAGGGCGCATGCAATGACTGCGCTGAGAGCCCGCGGTCGATCAGGTCACGAAAGGCCAACGGCACGGCCAGCGTTGAGGCCGCTGCCAGCACCAAAAAAGTCAGCGCCAAGGCCCAGTGCCAGCCATAGGGTCGCGCCAGGGTCCAGAGCGGTAGCAGTCGGTTGAGTCCGGTGTGGGGTTTAGTAGAGGTCTGGTTCATGTTCTCGCCATAATAGGCGTATGGCACAACTCATATTCGGTCTCATCATTTTTTTGGGGGTTCACGCCCTGCAAACCCTTGCGCCTGCTCAGCGTGAACGATTGATCAACACCTACGGCCCGCTGCCCTATAAGGCCGCTTACAGCGTCCTCTCTCTCTTCGGCCTCATCGTCCTCATCGGCGGTTACGCCATTGCTCGGCAAGAACCAATTCTGCTCTGGACGCCGCCCACTTTTCTGAGTCATGCAGCCTCGCTCTTCACGCTGTTTGCTTTCATTTTGCTGGTGGCTGCTTATGTCCCCCGCAATCTCTTTAAACAGAAACTCAAGCATCCCATGGTGCTTGGCGTGAAGCTCTGGGCATTTGCTCACCTGCTCGCCAACGGTGGCCTACACGACCTCATCTTGTTCGGTGGATTCCTGGTCTGGAGCATTTTGGTGTTTCGCGCCTCGCGCCGGCGCCCTGCAGACGCACCTGTGCGTGCTTCATTGCCACTGTCTCTGCTCACCCTGGCCGTTGGCACAGGGGCTTGGGCTTGGTTTGCTTTCGTCGGCCACGCGTGGCTCATCGGGGTGGCACCGTTCGCAATGCCAGCGGCACAGTAATGAAAAGGGCCCGGTGTCTACCCGAGCCCTTGTGTATGGTGGTGATGGGCGGAATCGAACCGCCGACCTTGGGGTTATGAATCCCACGCTCTAACCGACTGAGCTACATCACCGAGCAAAACGAAGCCTGAAATTGTATCGCATCTCGCTCAAACAGCCGGCGTCTCCGCGCTGACGGCGCCAGCAACAGACTGCCACATCACCCAACGCCCCTTTCCACCATGCTTTGCCTGGTACATGGCCTGATCGGCCCGATCGAGAAGCGTGCCCAGGTCCGTGGCATCCTGAGGATAAAGCGCCACACCGGCGCTCAGTCCAAGCCTCAGGGTCAGTGGACCCACGGTGAGCGGGGTTGTCATGGTGTGCATCAAACGACTCAAGACCGGCTCCATCTCCCAGATGTTCTCAAGCCCGTGCACCACCAAAACAAACTCATCGCCTCCCAGGCGAGCCAGGTAGTCTCCCTGACGGGCAATGGCGCGGATCCGGCCAGCAACAGACTGCAACACTTTGTCGCCGATGTCATGCCCATGGGTGTCGTTGATGGGCTTGAAACCGTCAAGGTCAATGAAGCACACAGCCAGGCTTGCACTGCTAGATGCATCAGCCCGGGCCATGCTGGCCGCGAGCAGCTGGGTGAGTCCGGCCCGGTTGGGTAGCCCCGTGAGTGGATCCTGGTTGGCACGTTCACTCAGCGCCGTATTCTCTCGATGGAGATGTACCTCGTTGGTATCAATGACCCGATAGGCGCGGCTCAACACGTAGCCAAATGCCCCGAGCAGCACGAGGCTGAATGCAATGGCAATTAAAAGCGCCTGAAGGCCTAACGAACCGAACGCCGCCTGCGTCTCATCGGTGAGCTCGAGGCGCAGCCAGCCTACAGTGCGCCCCAGGGTGACAGGCTGCCACGCAACCACCTTCCCCTGTGAAGCCCACTCCACCCGGGCAGTCTGCCCTGACGGGACTTCGAGCTGAATGCGTGCGTAATTGGGGACAGCAATGCCTTGAGGAGACCGCTCGACAGAGGACAGCACCCGGCCCTCGAGGTCAAGTGCCGTGACCGACAATAAGCCAGACCCACTTAAGGCTTGAATCAGGCGAGACTCTAACGTGCCGAAATCCCTGACCACAACCGAATCGGCAACGGCCAGTGAAAGCCCCTCTCCGAGGCCTTTGGCTGTGACCGTGAGCCGCTCTTCAAACAGCTTGGAGGACGAGAAATAGACAAACACCGATCCTGCAACCAGCATGCAAACGGTCAGCCCGACCAACAAGAGTGACATGCGGCGAAACGTCTGTGACGAAACCCTGGTCGTGGTGCTCATGGCTTTGCCTGCACAACAAAAGTCTCAAGCCTGAGGTCCGAGAGTGGTTTGTAGTCGGCCTGCTGGGTCACCACGCGGGGCCGTGGCATTTGAATGGCATTGAGCAGGGTCCGTCCATCGTCCGAAGCGCTCAGCGATAAGAGCGCAGCCTGCACCGCACTTGCCAGGCCAGCATCGACCCTCGGGTGCACAGAGAACGGATGGGGGCTGAATCCTGGCGTCTCGTACAGCACTCTGAGCTGCTGCTTCAACGCATCGGGTTCACGCTCTAGGGTGTTGTTCACCCCTCCACCACCTGCATGTCCACCCTGAACAACAGATCGATAGACATTGTTGTGCGTCTTCACATAGTCCGCCTGAATGGCTACGCCTTCCCTGGCCAGAATGGCGCGCATCAGCAGCGAGGCCGCAAATGCGTTTGGCGCGGGAAAAGCCACGCTCTGGCCTTGAAGATCCTTAAGCGACCTCACCGTGGAGTCCTGCCGCACCACCAAAATGCCTGTGAGGGGCGTGGTGTCAGCCACCAGAGGTTTATAACCCTGACGCGCATGTGCCATCACTTGGTGGTACGGGTTCAGGAATGCGAAATCTGGCGTGCCCTTGAGAAACAAGGCCTCAAAATCGGGGATGGTCTTGGTGAGCACCAAGTCGTAACAATGCCCAACCTGACGACCCACACGGTCTAAGACCGGTGCCCAGGCACGATGAATGTCCGCTGCCGGAAGTTGAGGCACGACAGCCACGCTTAATCTTGGGGCTTTTGCCGACTGATCCCCAAAACAGCCTTGCGCCTGATGGAGGGATTGGCCCATGGCCCCACCCGATGCAGCCAAAAAGGCGAGGGAAATGATGCAGGCGCGCATCACAGTGCGACCCCCTCGGACACGCAGTTCGCCGCTCCGAAATGGTGAAACCCCTTTAGGCCCAACGCGCGGACTTCTTGCAGCGCTCGCTCAGAGAGTCCCATGAGGCGCTCTGGTGTTCGGGCGTGAGCAGGCGAGAGTGCAACGCCCGCCCAAAAACTCAAAGACTGTGCTCGGAAAAGCCCGGCGATCCGCTCTTCAACACGAAGTACGCTGTCTGGAGCGAGTAAGCCCTCCAAAATGACAACGAGTCGATCGGGATTGAGTCTGACCACCTGATCCACCCGCCTCAGGCTCGCGCGGAGCAGCGCCGTCACCTCGAGTCGCTCTTGCTCTGTCAGGTCTGATGCATATTCAATCTGAAAAACGGCCACCGCCGACCCCTGTTGAGTGGATCGCTCTAAGGCCCACTCGAGGCCACGCATGAGCACCCTGCGCAGTCCCGTCTCCACGTCCTCCTCGGGCGCTGATTGCTGGGAGTGCGCAAGATCCGTGCTGAGGGTTGCGAGTTGAAAAATGGTTTCGAGGCGCTGTTGAGCAATCTGAAGCGCGCTCTGAGCGATTTGTCGGGCTTGAGGCACATCTCGGCGCACCGCGTGGAGCCGAAACTCACGCAGCCACGCGCCCTCGCGCAGGATGTGCGTCACCTGCGCTTGGCTTTGCACACCTGCCTCGGCGACGTTGTTGGGCGCGCTGACAAAAGGACCAACGACCTCGACCGAATCTGCCCGGTAGGCACTGACGAGGATCGCGCCCAGATGCTCGATGACGGCCTGCGGATGTCGGGCCTCCAGTAAATCTCGCGCGGCAACGGCCATGAGCGAGATCGCCTCTTCTGCAGAAAAGTTGCGGTCGTACATCCCAAAACCATACCTGTAATTGAATTTCAATACCAGCGTTTGGGTTAAACTGCCGGCATGGGCCAGCCTGCCATTCAGTTCGCCGAAGTCAGCTTCAAAAGCCAAGAGGTGCTCTTCAATAAGGGCGATCAGGCGGACAAGCTATACCTCATCAAATCTGGGACCATCGAAATCTTCGATCCCGACAGCAGGCAGGTCATTGCACAGCTCAAAGAGGGCGACGCCTTTGGCGAACAGGCCATTCTGCTCGGCGGGGTCAGGGGGGCTGCCGCTTGGGCTATCGAAGACGCCGTCTGCATTGAAGTCACCACCGAGAAACTCAAGGCTGTGCTTCAGACCGAGCCCGGCATCATTCGGCCAGTCATTGAGGGACTGCTGCTCGAACTCGCCATGAAAAACGAGATCGATGCCAAGCGTCGCCAAGGCCAGCCTCTTGGTTTTGCGCTCTCAGATGAGGTGCAAACCATGGCAAAGTACGATCCCAAACGCATTCTTTCCATGCTCAACACGCCGGAGTGGGCGCACCTCAAGGCCATGGAGAACCTCTTTCTGCGGCTTCGCTCCTCCGATCGCCTGAACATGACCGCATTCACCCCCGGCAAGACGATTGTCGACACGGGAGAGGTGCCTGCAGCGGGCTACCTCGTGGTAACCGGCGTTGCAGTCGGAAATGACGCCAATGGGCAGCCGGTGAATTATGGCCCGGGGTCAGTACTTGGGTTGTCTTCCGGTATTGCCGAGCAGGCCCCAGCACAGAAGGTTGTCTCTACTCGAGTCGTCAACGCGCTTATGTTCCCTATTGTGCGGAGCATTCAAGAAGTACGCGCCGCAAACCCAGGCCTCAAGGGTATCTCGCGGTGCACGGTCGTTCGTGTGCTGGGTTTGAAAGCCCCCCCCGCTACGCTGACCTGATCGAGCGCCCATGAATCTCACTTTTTGGGGAACCCGCGCCTCCTACCCGTTCTTCACCCCAGCGCACACACGGCTCGGGGGCGATACCAGTTGTGTTGGGCTTGAGGTACCTGATAGCCGCCTCTTCATCGATGCGGGAACCGGCCTCATGCACGCGGAGCCCACTGCGGGACACGACGTCATTCTGCTGTCTCACTTTCACCTGGATCATGTGCTTGGGCTGCCCTACTTTCTCGGTAAAAAGCGTCAGGGCGCGCTCACTTTGGCCAGCGCAAACTGCGAGTCTGAGGCAGACCTTATCGCGCGAATCAATTCCGTCTACGGTGGCGTTGGCTTTCCCGTCTCACTCTCGCTCATTTCGCCCCGCATGGAGTTCCTGCCGCTTGGCACAGAGCGTTCACGTATTGGCCCCTGGAGCGTGGCGGCCTGTGAGCTGAATCACCCTGGCCGTGCATTCGGCTACAGAGTGGGGGTCGAGGGCTCCTCGGCAGAGGTGGTCTACCTCAGCGACCATGAACACGGAACGCAAGCCGATGCCCGCATGGTGCAGTTCTCTCATGACGCGAGTCTTGTCATTTGGGATTCGAGCTACGACGACGACAACTTCAGCGCCTTCAAAGGCTGGGGCCACTCGACCTGGCAAGAAGGCGTGCGCTTTTTCGAGGCCTCCGGTGCTCAGCAGCTTGCACTCTCTCATCACGATCCCGCGCGTACCGATCAGATCGCTCAAGCTATTGAGGCCCAGCTGCGCCCCGGTGTGTTTCTGGCGCGCGACCGTCTCACGCTCAACCTGGGTTAGGCTGCGCGTCCTCATCCATGTCAACCACCAGCCTGTCGGACGTTCTGTTCGGGATCAACACACAGAAGCTTGATCGCATCGGTGCGTTGGTAGGCATTCAGTCCGACTCTGTTCAACTCAAACACTATGAAGAGGCTGCGCTGACCAGCGAGGAGCGGCTATACACCAAGATATGGTCCTCTAATCTACTCAAGACGGGGTTCTTCACCCGTGGAGAGGAGATTCTCACCCGTGGTTCACCCATTCGAGAGGCGCATGTGATTATTCAAGGTCAGGTTATTGTCGACCAAGATGGCACCCGAGTGCTCATGGGCCCCGGTTGCGTTCTCGGCCTTGCCGAGGGTCTTGCCGGGCTTCCCTCCCGATGGACTGCGCATGCCGACGGCCTGCTCAACACGCGCCTCATCCCGATCGAACGTGCCCGCGACGAGCTCTACGCAGCCCAAGACGCACTCAGAAGCATCTGCCGAGTCACGATCGCGAGAATTGTCGGTTCAGACACCCCATGAATGTCATTGACGACGCGCTGCCAAGCCGGGAGTACCCAGCCGGCTACGTACTCTTCAAGCGTGGCGATCCTGCCGATAAGGCCTACCTGCTTCTGTCTGGCGAAGTCGAGATATTTCTGCCACCCAATCAAGAACCCATGGCTAGGCTAGGTCCGGGGGAATTACTTGGAGAGCAGGCCATACTCTCGGGTGGGCTTCGCAGTGCGACCGCAGTGGCCGCCAAGGCCATCAGCTGCACAGAGATCACCACGGACTCTCTGCGCGGGCTTCTCAGTCAGCAGACCACGCTCATTCGTCCCGTGATCGAGTCACTCATGCTTCAACTCGCCCTCGAGAACACCCTGCGCAGCCATCGTCCACCCGAGGGCTGAACGAAAGTCCTCCAGACGAAGCGGGCGTCGCAGGCGATACGCCTGATGATGTGTCTCTGGGAAGCTCATGATCGCATCGAAAAAATGCCGGGTGCGGGCAGGCACCGAGGGCAGCGCTAGCCAAAGATGAGCGGGAAGATTCTTGAGCCAGACGACAGAATCGAACTGAAATGCTAGGGGGCTCGACTCGTCGCAGGGGCTGTAGATCACCACTGGCATGCTGCTGGGCTCGGGCGCACCAAGCGTTGGAGCACCTCCAGACGCCAACTCAAAAAACTCCGCAACAGACACCAAAGGCAGAACAGTCTCGCGCCACTCCACAAAGCCCCGCTCACTCTGACCCAGGCGGTCAAGGGTCGTCACCTCATGTACCCCCTCTGCAGACAGCATCAGGTAGAGCGGCCCTGCAGCGACTTGTAAATACACCGCCACGTCTGCGCCTTAAGCCGCGAGCGAGAGTGCGCCAGCGGGCTTGAAATTCTCGGCCAATCGATACAACGCAGCTCCGTCGAGGATCAGGACCACACGCCCATCACCGAGGATCGACGCACCACCAACACCAGGGAGTGCCGCCAGTCGAGGATGGATATCTTTGGTAAAGAGCTCTTGACGGCCCACAAACTCATCGACACTCACACCAAGGGTGCGCTGACCATCTGAGAGCACCACAATGCACTTCGGAATCAGCGATCGATCGGGCCTAAAGCCCAGGAGTTCGTCGAGCCTGACAATGGGAAGGAAGCTACCCCGCAGCAGCAATGCCTGCCGACCCTTGACGGACTGAATCTCAGAGCCATCGATCTCGACCACCTCAGCCACATAACGACCCGGGATCGCAAGCGTCTGCCGTGAGGCGTTCACCAACAGCACCTCTTGAACCGCAGCAGAGAGCGGCATCTGCATGGTGAAACTGGTCCCCTGACCCAGTTCGGAGTCGAGCTGAATGCTTCCACCCAGGCGCATCACGTTGGTGCGCACCACGTCCATACCGACTCCCCGACCCGAGGTTTCGGTGACCACTTCTGCCGTACTAAATCCTGCTCGGAAAATGAACTTGAGCACCTCGTCCTTGCTCAGCAAATGGCTCTCATCCTCCTTCACCAAGCCCCGCTCGACCGCCTTGCGACGCACACGCTCTGCATCAATTCCCTTGCCATCGTCCGTGACCTTGATCAGGATCCGGCTGCCCTGTTGCTCCGCACTGATGCGAATAACAGCCTCCTCAGGCTTGCCTGCGCGACGCCGTTCCTCCGGCAACTCCACACCGTGGTCAGCGCTGTTGCGCACCATGTGCAGCAACGGATCCGCAAGCGACTCCACCATGGCCTTGTCAATCTTTACCTCTTGACCAATCAATTCCAAGCGAATCTGCTTGCCCTGAGCCTGGGCAAGGTCACGCACCATGCGCGGAAAGCGCTTGAAGACTAGCTCCACGGGCACAACGCGCAGGCCCATGACACTGTCTTGGAGGCGGGAGAGCGCACCCTGAATCAGGGCGTCGGTCTCTTGTAAGCGACGCCCCTGCTCATCAACAAGGTCCAAGAGTCGCTGCATGTCGGCCGAGCCGGCGAGCTCTGGGGGGAGCCGATCGGAAACCCGACGCAGAGCGAGCGCCATCTCGCGAATCCGCTGATCTGCAATGACATGCGCGAGCTGCCCACGCACCAACACCATCTCGCCAATCTGATTCATGAAATGATCGAGCATCTCTCCCGGCACACGAATCACATTTGAGGTGGCGGCACCTGGCCTCGCAGCAGCAGGCTTTCCGGCAGGTGCAGTCTCAGCAGAGCCGCTTTCTTGTCCGGCAGATACACCCGCGGACTGGGCGGTGACCACCTTGATAGGCGTGACAGGGGCCACCGGGCTGGTCTGCCCGAGGGGTGGTCCAAGTCGCACAAGCCCGCGACTCTGATCGATCTCGGAGAGCTCCGATTCCACCTCGGATCTGCTTGCTGTCGAGATAAAAAGCATCTCGTACCAGCTCGCCTCATCGACAAACACTGATCGGTTGGTGATGACCGCCCCCCGACGTGAGACCCAACCGAGGAATGAAGAGGCCAATTCCTCTGAGGACTCAAGGTGAGCCGTGATGAGGTAGGCCTCGTGGCCAGACTGAATGGCCTCCATCAACTCGCGCGTATTCTCGGGGGAGAGTAACGCAGAGAGCTCAGGCGGAATATTCAGATGCGCTACAAACGCTTTCACTGCGTCAACAGGCGTGGTCCCGGTGCTGTCATTGCTCCAGAGGTAATCCTTCATGCGCCCGACCAACTTGGCACTCTGAGCAGCCAGATCCGGCTGGGTCAGTGGGTTCTTGAGTTTGGAACTGCCGAGCTCACGAATCATGCGAATGGCATCACGCGTCAGGTCGATGACATCGCTATAAATGGCGAGTTGCCTACGCGCAGCGCGGGCGTACGCATCGACAAACATCAGCGGCAGGTCAAGGTGCATCTCGGGGTAAATCGAGGAGAGATAGGAATGCACGCGCGAGAACGCCTGCGAGATCAGGTCTGCCAGATCGTCGTCGGCCATGTCGACGCTGGACTCAAGCCCATCGAGTTGCTCGTTGACCTGGCCCAATAACACCTGCAGATTGTCTTTGAGCGTTCTAGACAGCACGTTGGCGAGGCTCTCACCGCCCAGATCGCTACCCGTCGTTTCACCTAAAAACTGCAGATCACCCAGAAGCGCAACGATCGCATCGACAACGCGCTCACCGGTCTCTTGGGTGTAGCCCTCATCCTTCGGAAGGGTCTTGAGAATGTCGTGAATGCGGGTCTCAATACCGATGTATCCGAGCTTGGTGGCCGCACGCTGCATCCAGGATAAGGGACGGCGAATGTCGTTCGCCACCGCCATGACCTTGGAGGGATCCTCCTTCGCAGCAATGGACTTTGCAAGCTGTTCGAGAATCGGGAGTCCGTTCTTGACCAGTCGCAGGAAAATCTCTTGATCATCGCTCGTCTCGCCTTCGGTGGGGGCGCGCAGCTCCGGCTTCTCCTTGGTGATCGGAGGCTGGGCTGATGTCGCGGGCGCACCCTCTGGAACACTTGCTGCTGCGGATGCAGAAGCAGGAGCCGACGCCACCGGTGCAGCCGCGGCGGGCTCATCCGAACCGCCGCCGCTTGCTCGCTTGAACGCAGCAACTAACTCCTTGACCAGGGCCTCGGGCTTTTCACCATCGGACCGTTGAGAGACCGCAAGGTCACGAAGGGTCTTGATTGCATCGAGCGCACGCAGCAGGAGATCGACCATAGGCTTATCGAGCGCAGTTGCACCGTCTCGCACCAGCCCCAACAGGTCCTCAGATCGATGCGTCACCGATTCTAGGGCCGCGAGCTCCATGACACGACTCAGACCCTTGAGAGAATGGAAGGCCCGAAATAGTCCAGAGATCTCATCGTGGGTGAGGGACTCGCTATCGGCCCGAACCAGCGCAGACTCGATGCCCTCAATATGCTCTTCGGTCTCGACCGCGTATTGCGCCCAGATGGTTTCGATGAAATCGTCGGACATGCGACCTCCTTAGGCCAGACCAAGGACCCGGCGCGCAGCAGAGACAATTTCATGTCCCTTCTTGGCATTTAAGTCGAGGCTCATAGCACCAGAGGGCTTGGCAATGACCTCGGCAGCGCCGAGCTTCCTGGCTTCAAGAGCCTGCGGCGATCCAGTCTGTGCAACTGAAGACACGATGATCACGGGCACGCGACTCAAGAGGCGCAAGCGCTTGAGGCACTCAATGCCATCCATGTGGGGCATCTCGATGTCGAGCAGGACCAGATCCGGATTGAGCTCTTTGATGTTCTGGAGCGCTTCGAGGCCATTGGTTGCCTCGCCCACGACATTCAGGTCGGGATCTGCAGAGACAATGCCACGCAGCAAAGCTCGCATTACAAAAGAATCGTCAACGATCAGAATGTTTTTCTTGGACATAACTAGCCTCGCAGTGATGTGGGCTGGGGGTTAAAGGATGCTAGCGGCTTGCCAGCAATACGACCAATCCGGGTACCCAGTTCGTCGGGCTTCAGGATTGCACTGGCCAGGCCAGCATGAATGACCGATGACGGCATGCCATCGACAATGCAACTCTCGGGTGACTGCACAATGACAGCGCTGTTCTTACGGCTGACCAACTCTTGCGCACCCCTCATGCCATCGCTGCCCATACCGGTCATGACAACCGCGAGTACTGGACCAGAGACACTTGCAGCCGATCGAAAAAGTACGTCCGCATTGGGGTGAATGGGCGCATCGGGGTGCGTGCGCTCATAGAGCATGATCTGGCCCGGGAATGGCTCGCGGACGAAGACGTCCGTGCCGCCACGGGCAATCACGATCAAACCTGGTCGCAGTTCCATGCCATCTGTGCTCTCAACCACGTCATGGCCCGTTTCTATCTTCAGGTGGCGCGCGAAACCATTGGTGAACATGGGAGGCATGTGCTGCGCAACGACCAAAGGACACTGCAAAGGGGGCATGGCCTTGAGCGTCAGGGGGAGCGTGGCAGGTCCGCCAGTGGAAATACCCAGCACCACCAGTGAGGGCGCCAATGCACTCTCTGCTTTACGCAGATTGATGGGTGCTGGGGAGTCGGTGGAGAACGACAGTGATGTTGCACCTAGCGCGGCGCGCGTCCCCATGGCGACGCGAGTCTTTTTCTTTCCCCAATAGCGCAGCTTCTCGACCAGGTCTTCCCCGATCTTGACGATGTCGAGCTGCACAAACGAAGACTTCTTGGCGATGAAGTCGACCGCACCGAGCTCAAGCGCCTTGATCGTGGTGACAGAGTTTCGCTCGGTCAGGCTGCTGAGCATGATGATCGGGGTCGGCGCTCGGGCCATGATCTGCTTCGTGGCCTCAAGTCCATCCATCACCGGCATCTCAACGTCCATGGTGATGACATCGGGTTTGAGATTTTCCGCCATCTCAACGGCCATCTGCCCCGTGCGTGCCTCGCCCACCACCTGAATATCATCAAATGGCTCCACCATCTTGCGAATCGCAATTCGCATAAAGGCTGAGTCATCGGAAATCAGCAGCCGAATCAAGCAAGCACCTCATTTCGGACATACCAAGGACCGCCCGAACCGTTCTTCTGGGTGAAGTATTCCGGGACCAGCATCTGCACCGAAGCACCCATAACCAAGACACCACCTGGAGAAAGGGACTTCGCAAGCATCCGCTGAACTGCCTGCTTTACTGGATCCTCAAAATAAATCAGCACATTGCGACAAAAGACCAAGTCCATCCCTTGGACCGGGGGGCGGCTGTTGACAAGGTTGAATCGCTCGAAACGAACCCACTCCCGAACGAAATCTCGCACGCGTAGGTAACGCACGCCGGAGATCGCATTCTCTGGCGGCAGCTTGACCTCTTCGAACATAGTCTTCCATTGCTCAGGGAGGTTCCGAAAGGAACCCATGCCCAGGTCGCCGTATACCCCCTCTCGGGCTGTTCGAAGTGCCTGGTTCGAAACGTCGGTGCCCAGAACCCAGATCATCCACCCCGGTGCTGGAATAATTCCGCGCTCTGCACTCGCTTTGGCCTTACCAGCGCGTTGAAGGCCTTGCAGGCACATGAAGGAGAGGTCGTAGACCTCCTCACCAGATGAACTCGCGGCAGACCAGACCCGCAACTGCTGGTGCCCCTGGCGACGTTCGATGATGTCAGGAATGATGTCCCGCGACACCATGTTCATGAGTTCAGGGTCGCGGCAGAAGTAGGTCTCGTGTACGGTCAAGCTCTCGACGAGCGACTGCCAGTCCGGGTGCTCTGCACTGCACGCATTCAATGACTGGACCCAATCTCTGAGCACGGAAATTGGCATCTCCGACAGGATGCGCGCAAGCTTTCGCTCGACGAGAGTGCCCGGCTTAATGCCGTAGCGCGTCTCAACACCGAGCATGAGTTGGTGGATCAGACCGAGCTGCTCGTCGCCACTGGGCGGCGCCGGCCGAGTGGCTGGTTTGATCGGCTCGTGAATGAGCTTGCGGGCATCGTTCGCCGTACTCACGGCGTCCTTCATCTGATTGATAAGGTTGTCGAAGGCTTCAGGCAAAGTGTTCTCCTAGGCTGCCCGTGCCAAAGGGTCGAGTGATAACAGCGAGACAAGCTCACCGTTGAGGCGGCCAATCTCATTGACAAAGTCGGTCTCGTTGTTGCGCACCGGGGTGATGTCTCTCTCTTGAATCTCGATCACCCGATCAACCTTGTCGACGACGAGGGCCCACGGAGAGCCATCTACCCGAACGACCACGTAGGCTGCCGACTCTGAAGTCGGATAGCCCAAGGCCTTGCGCAAATCGAGCACTGGGGCGACCTCACCCTTAATTTGGACCACTCCGGAGAACATCTCGTCGCCCTCCGGGAGATCGACGGGATTTACATATTCTTCTACGCGATCCACGCTGCCCAGGGCCAGCGCGCAGCGCTCATCGCCCAGCTTGAAGGCCAAAAGCCTCCGAACCGCCTGAGCTTGCATGTCTGCCATGGTGTTGCTGTCCTTTCCGTGCTGCTTGAGGTAACGCTGGTAAGCCTCCATGCGCTCAGCGGGCAGCAAACTCTTGATAGAAACGAGCCCAGTCATTTTTCCAGCTCGAGCGCCTGCGCCGGGTAGGTACCCCTCCAACTGGGCATCGTCGCCACTGGCAGCCTGAATGTCATCTCTTAAGTACCGCTCAATGCCCACCACCTGAGCGACAGAAATACCAAGTGAGGCATCGCCCGAGCTCAGCACCAACACAAAACGACAGGGTTCAACCTGATCGCGATGCAGCAGACGCGCCAACGAGAGCACGAGCAGCGCCTTGCCACGCATGAGCATGAGCCCATCGACCTCTGCGTCTACATTTGGGAGCCGAGTAAACGCGCTGACCTCAACGATCTCGACGACATCGTGCATGGAGAATGCATAGGCCTCGCCGCCGTCCTGCACCGTCACCATTTCAAGATCGGCAAGGTGGAGCCCCTCGTCTGTGGCACGGGTGTCCTCGACTCGGCCGACCAGCCCACCACCACCATCGGGCACACCGACGGGCTGCATATCCTCCAACGCGAGTGCGTCTGGGCTCAGCAGAAGCACCATGTTCCCGTCGTGCGAGAACTCCCCGGCCACCATCGCTCCTGCCATGTCGCTAACGTAACGAGTGAGCGCCGCCTCGTCCAGGGTGATCTTGCTCGACACCGAGTCCACTTGGATGACCACCATCTCCCGACTCGTGTTCACCACCAACAAGACGCCGTCTTGACTCCTGCGCTCCATCGGAATGCCCAACAACTCAGGGAGCGAGACCTTCAAGAGCACCGAGCCAGAAACGTTGACTAGACCTTCAGCAGTCGATGGCGCATAAGGCAGGGGGGTGACAGGCAACAACTCCATGACCTTGCCAACACGTTCGGCAGGAAGTGCGTAGAGGTTCTCGTGCGCGCGAAAGAGGACCAGTTCCATGGTTAGAAAGTGAACTTCTCCACTTCTTTTCGAGTTGAAGTTGCGACACGGCTGAGCTCTACCATGCTCGCAGCAATCTCTTCAGATGCTGCGGCGTTGCTCTGCGCGATTTTGTCGAGGTTGGCCATACTGACATTAATTTCCTGCATGGTGCGGGTTTGCTCCTCGACTGCCGAAGAGATGCGCTGAAGCATGGTGTCTGTCTGGCCCGCGCTCTGGACAATACGCTCCATGTCCTCGCTGACTTGGCGAACGGCCACCACAGCAGTCGCGGTCTCGCTGGCTGCTTGCTTGATCAGGCCAGCAATTTCCTTGGTGCTGTCTGCCGTGCTTGCTGCGAGCTTGCCGACCTCATCTGCCACCACGGCAAATCCTTTGCCATGCTCCCCTGCCCGAGCGGCCTCAATTGCGGCATTCAGAGAGAGCAGGTTGGTCTTATTCGCAATCTTTTCGATCACGTCAGTGATTTTGTTGATCTTCTCAGAACTGCTAGCGATTCCATTGACGACCTCAACGAGCTGCTCCATCTTGACGCGACCGTCCCGCACCACACTCGCAGAGGCCTGAGCCTGGCGACTGGCCTGCTCCGTGCTATCCGAGATCTCCCCGACAGCTTGGGACGTCTGACGAATAGCTGTTACCACTTGTCCGATGTATTGGGTCTGGCTGTGCGCGCCATCTGCAAGCTGACCGATTGCATTGCTGGTCTCGTTCGCGGCGCCCGCGACGCGTTGTGTATTCGTATTCACGCTGCCCAGGGAGGTCGCAAGCGAATCGAGTGAGGCATTGAGGTCCGTCTTGAGCCGCTGCAAACTCCCGGCGCCATCTGCCTGAACCCGTTGGGTCAGGTCCCCGCCGGAGACTGCGCTCATCACGGTAACCACATTGCCCAGCAGAGAATTCAGTGCATTCACAGCTTCTCTCGCGTCGGTGAGAATCTCGCAATACATGCCGGAGGTTCCCTCCGTCGAAATTCGCGTCGTGAAGTCTCCTGCAGCGAGCGCTGCCATTGCCTGCTGGAGCTTCTCCACCGTCTGAGAGATGCAGATCTGAGTCTGTTCAATCTGCGAGAGCACCTCAGGGTAGAGCCCCCGAAGGCCCACAGTCTGGGGCCGCCGATCGAAGTCCCCCATACCCATACGGGTAACGACCGTGAGACTCTCACGAAAGACGGCCTCCACCTGATCGAGGACCTCATTCAGGCGCCAAGCACAGTCGGTAAGGCGAGCACCTTCGGGAATATTCGTAATGCGCGGCTCCAACAAGCCGCGGCTTGCAGAGTCAAGCACACTCTGAATTTGAGTCTGCAGCGCACGTTCAACTGCCAGGCTCCTTAGCGCAGCAGCCCAGACAAACAGGCCTGCAACCAGCAGCACCACGGCAGCCCACTGAAGGCTCACGCCGACGAGCAACAAAACGGCCGCCAAAACAGAAATGCCCCCAAGCAGCGCAATCGCAAGAGGCGGCGTAATTTCAAAGCGCCTGAAGGCCGAGAGCAAATTGCTCATAGGTCACCCCCTTTTCTTTTAACAGTGACTCCAGATGGGCTGTGGACGCCGCAATCGCATCCTTGGTGCCCGCTTGGCGCTCTATCTCTAGCATTTTTCGGTAAAGATCTGTGACGTAGGCGACCGCTTTGCGGTTTGGCTTTCGCCGCACGGAGTAATAACCCACCACGTTACCCTGCGGATCCACCGAGGGCGTCACGTTGGCGAGTACCCAATAGAAGGAGCCGTCTTTGCAGAGGTTCTTCACGTAGGCAAAAATCTCTTGCCGCGACTGGATGTTTCCCCAGAGCATGTGAAACACCGCACGCGGCATCTCGGGATGGCGAACCACATTGTGTTGTTTGCCAATCAAGTCGCGCTCTTCGTACCCCGAGAACTCAATAAAAATCTTGTTCCCGTAGGTGATCCGCCCCTTCGGATCGGTTTTCGACACAATGAAATCGTCATCACGCATGACGATTTCCCGGTCGGTCGGGGTGATCTTCAGTTTCATGGCCCTCTCCCTAAGCCAATCTTGATTCAACAAAAAAAGTGTCAACTGGCCCTAGGCTCTTGACTTCAATTGGCCCTCGCGGTGCGAGCTGAAACTTCCCCTCCAACAGAGCAGCCGTATGCGCGCTCACATTGATGCGCCCTGGCTCACTCGCTGATTCCATGCGACTTGCGACGTTTACTGTGTCGCCCCACAGGTCGTACGTGAACTTGCGAATACCGATGACGCCCGCGACCAGGGGCCCACTGTGCATGCCCACACGCATTTGAATGGGGGCTCCGGTGCGCTCGCGAATCTCATCGATTGCTCGGCACATCTCGAGCGCTGCGTCTGCGGCGGCCTCTGCATGATCCTCACGCGCAACCGGAACACCGCCCGCCAGCATGTAGCTGTCCCCAATCGTCTTGATCTTCTCGAGGCCGTGCTTTTCAGTGATGAGGTCAAATTTGGAGAACAACTCACCGAGCAATTCCACGAGATCTTCAGCCGACTTGGTCCGACTCATTTTGGTAAATCCCACCAGGTCAGAGAACATTACCGTCACGGACGGGCAAGCGTCCGCAATGCGCTCCTCCCCTGCCTTCATGCGGCCTGCGATCGACTTGGGAAGAATGTTGAGCAAGAGCTGCTCTGTACGAGTCTGCTCCTCTTGAAGCTGCTCGTGTTGGCGCTTGAGCTGACGCATGCGCAAGACCTCTTGATTGCGCAGTTGCTTTTTCTCGATTGAGGTGGTCACCCGCGCCTTGAGCAAAACCGGGTTAAACGGCTTGGGAAGATAGTCCTCAGCGCCCAGCTCAATACAGCGAACCGCATCGTCAATGCCCGAGCTCCCTGACCCGCCAGAGATCACGATGACAGGCGGCCAGGGGTGGTGGGGAGAATCCCTTAGCACCTGGAGGACGGCCATGCCGTTCATTTCGGGCATTTCCATGTCGAGCAGCATGAGGTCGAAGTGGTCCCGCACCAGCATCTCGATGGCCTCTTTACCGTTCTCGGCCTCGACGATGTCCTTGAGTCCAATGCCCTCGAGCGAGCGGCGCAATCCCATGCGAATCAGGCGGCTGTCGTCTACGAGCAGGACGCGAGCAGCCTCAAGCCCCCTGCGTTCTTGGACGGGAACCTCTGAGTCGGCCCCCGCCTTCGCGTGACCCTGAAATAAACCGAGCTTGGGCATGGAGCCTCTGTGCGACCTGCGCTCGCTTACCGTGCCGCCAACAGCTGCTGGACCTTCTCAAGGAGCTGCTTGGCCGTGAAGGGCTTTGTGAGCGATGCATTCGCTCCCGAGAGCAGCGCCGAATCCAGACCAAAACGTGCGCTCACGACTCGACTCCCGCCGGAGATCGTCAGAATGGGCACATCGGGAAATGTCTCCCGCAGGCGCGTGACAAAGTCGACCCCATCCATATTGGGCATGACCACGTCCGTAATGACCAAATCGATATTTGAGACGGCGAACTGTGCGAGCGCCTCTTCCCCGTCCCGCGCCTCAATGACCTGGTAATCGGCCGTCTCCAGAATTTCGCGAACCCCCTCCCGAAGCAGGTCCTCATCGTCAGCCAGCAAAATAGTTGTCATGATTAGTGTTCTCAACTGAAACGAATTTGCTAGGGATCATATGCGAATCTGCCTATCAAACCTAGCGGTAATCTCATGAACCTCAGCCTAAAAGCACGTTTTCGACTGATTGGCGCAGCCCTCTTGCTGGGCTTGGCTGGCTTGATTGGCCTTGCAGCGCTTCAAATTAATGAATTTGGATCGCAGCTAGATCAGGTCTACTCCAATCGCATTCAACAAATCGAAAATCTCCAGGCCGTCGCCGGTCGTCTAAGATCCGTTCAAGACAAATCGCTCGCTGCCTCCATTGCAGGGCGCATTTCGGCCAGAGAGATCCTTCGCGAGAGCGATCGCGTCTATGCGGATATTCGGGCCTTGCTCCAGGTGGAATCAACCCTGCATCACTCCACGCAAATGCCGCTACAGCAGGTTGGGCTCGAACCAGCCGCTTTGCAATGGAAGGAGGCCTTGGAGTCGTCAGCAGGCGCTGACATCGACGCCCCAAGCGGCAGTGCAGCAGCTATGCGCTCAGGACAACGGATGCTCTCGGCACACACAGCCTACGGTGACCCACTGGCGCTCATCATCGACTACGCCATCAAGTCGCGTATGACCGAGGCGCAGGCGGCCATTGAGTCCCTGCAAGAGGGCTACCGTCTGCGAGAGATCCGCTTCGTTTTGCTCTTGGGCCTGGGGGCTGCGATTGTCCTTGGCACGATTTTCTGGATCTTCCGCTCGATCAGAGGACTCATCGGGGGCGAACCCGAGGCCGTCATGCAGGCCACCAAGGCGGTGGTGGCCGGTAACCTGCATCACCCCATACAACTCGACTCCCAAGATCGCTCAAGTGTCTTGGCCAATATTCGCGTTATGGTCGAGGCGATGCGTGCCAATCAGGCCAAAAACGAGCAGCGACTCTGGCTCGACCGCGGTCTGATGCTCGTGAATGAGACGGTTCGAAACGAATACTCACCAGAGGAACTGGCCCAGGCGCTCTCTGAGCGGCTAGCCGACTACCTTAACGTGCCCGCTTGCGGCATTTACGAGTTCACATTTGTCGGGCGCGACGACTCCATGGTTCAACACCAGGTGCTCAGCCTCGTCGGATTTCACGGACAAGAAGGCGCCCGCCCGGTACCCCAACTTCCCCTGCGAAGTGTGCTCTGCGAGACATTCGCAGTGCGCGGCGAAATGCTTCGCACCCAGGATTTTCCAGAGGATGCCCTCGCTGCGCTCACAGACCAGCAAAGTGGCAGTCCGACCCATCACTTGCTCGCACCCCTCTCGTTCGAGAGCCGCATTCGCGGCGCTCTGCTGATTTGCTCAAGTTACGAGTTACCCAAGAGCGTTGAGGATTTGTTGCGCCCAAGCGCTGTTGCAATTGGCGTGGCCATGGAAGCGGCGCACAACCGCATGACCCTGGTTGCTACGCTCATGGACTCGCAGCGACTCACCAATCAGCTTCAGGCAAATCAAGAAAGACTTCGCGAAAGCCAGGCAACGCTCGAAGCGCAAATTCAATACGCCAACGACATCGTCTCCAGTATGCAGAGTGGACTGATCGTGACCGACCAAAAAGGGCACGTGAAAGACTGCAACCCCGCCTTACTCAAACTCACCGGGCTTCGCCGCCAGCAAGTGGTCGGGCGACCGGCGTCAGTCCTGTTTGAGGAACAAGAAGGCACCGTAAACACCATGCTGCGCAGCATTCGCGATCGCTTGATCATTCTCGAGAGCGTAAGGACCAAAGACTACAGTCAGCTCTTCGAAGACATGCCCCTCGGATGCATCCGAGTCAACGCACGAGGTGAGGTGGTCGCCGCAAATGCTCGGCTCTGCCGACTTGCGGGATACCAGGCCGGTGGCCTGACAGACAAGCCCCTGAGCATGCTGATTCCCTCTAGCACCCGGGCCGGCCATGACAACCTCATTTTGCAGTTCCAGCAAGAGGGCGAGCACCAGCAGCGCATGGGACATGGTCGCAGCATTGGCTTGATGCGACGCGACGGGCACGAGCTCTTTATTGAGGTCGCGCTCATCAACAGCGTCACCCAAAAAGACACCACGACTTTTGCATTCGTCCGCACTGAACAGGATCTGCCCTGGTCCATTATGGCCAACGCGACTCTCAGTGACCTCATCGAGGATGAAGACGATAGCCTTATTGCCACGGTGCGCGGCAGACTGGGCAAAGGCATTCCAGCTCGCATCACCACCGCATTTATGCAGTCGAGCGAGGGCGAGATTCAGCAGGCGGTCATCAACATCAACGACGTGTCCGCGCTGGTGCGAAAGAGCGAGGAAGTCCGAGAACAGAATGCCCTGCTCGAGAGAACCATGGATGCCATGCAGGATGGTGTCGTCCAGATCAACAGCGAGGGGACCGTCGTCTCGGCCAACCCCAAGGCACTGGAATTGCTCTCCCGCAAAAAAGAGAGCGTGGAAGGCTACCCGCTTACCCGCCTCGTCGAGGGTGGACACCCCCACGCCTCGCTCGAACAGTGGATTCCCTCCAAAGCTGCGCTTGCTGTGCAGTGCCTCTACAACCTCGATCCAGACAACTTTCTGAACGTCTTAGAGCAGATCGCTGAACCGGTGGTGATCGTCGGTAAAGATGCGTCGATTACCTTCGCCAACGCCATTGCCGAGCACGTGCTCGGTTACGAGCGCGGAGGCCTTAAAACCAAAGCGCTCTTGCGCCTGATTGACGACAACAGCCTCTGGACGATCTCTGGCCCAATCGAGCGCGTCTTTGCTGGAACCCTTCCCGACGGCATTGAGGTCGAGCAGCTCACATGGCGAAAGCGAGATCAGAGTAACCATAGCGCCCCGCTTACGCTCATTCCACTGACCTCCAATGGCACCATCATGGGGGTCTTCTGTGTCGGCAGAGCCATTCATGAGATTCGTGCAGAACTGATGCGCCGCATGCAAAACCTTGAATGGACACTCGCCCAAACCGATGGGCCGCGCATTCCGGTCGCCATCTCGGCGGCGCCGCTTCGATCATCAGATGGACGCGTCACAGGAGGTGTTGTCACCATCAAAGACATGCAAGAGTTCAAGAGCAAAGAGCAGGAGAATCTCCAGATGGTGCGCAAAATGGAGCAGTCTCAGAGACTTGATGCGCTCGGTCAGCTTGCAGCGGGCGTTGCACACGACTTCAACAACCTTTTAGGGGTGATTCAAAATCACGCTGAATTGGTCGAAATGAAAGTCGGCCCAGACTCAAAGGCCACCAAAAACCTCTCTGCCATTCTGCAGGCTACGGGTCGCGCCCGCGACATTGTCATCAAGCTCAACGGTCTCGGTCGAGAAAATCCACAAGGCTCAGATGTAGCGCACGGCGATCATCAGACCTTCGAGCTCCACCCCCTCGTTGAAGAGACGCAGGGACTTCTACAAGCCAGTCTCAAGGGCATTGAGATTGCGGTCAGTGCATCGAGTGATGCGCAGCGGGTCGCCCTCAATGGCGACAGCGGTGCGCTGCAACAAGTACTGGTGAATCTCTGTGTGAATGCGAGCCACGCGATTGGCGAACGGCGCGGTGGGCGCATCGAGGTGCGAACCCAGAAGGTGTCGGACAAACGCGTCGCGATTGATGTTGTCGACAACGGAAGCGGCATACCTGAAGATGTGATGCAGCGAATCTTTGAGCCCTTCTTCACCACCAAGGAGGTGGGCAAAGGGACTGGTCTGGGGTTAGCCATGGTTCGAAGCATCGTCACCAAGATGGGCGGGACCATCGACTGCAAGTCTCGGGTGGGTGAGGGCACGACCTTCACGGTCGAACTGCCCACAGCATAAGGGTCTTGAAATGCGTGGAATGATGTTTGTGTCGTTTGTGGACTGGACGGAGGAGTCTTTTGGTGAGGGGATTGCAGATGACATGCTCAGCCAGACGCCAACCGCAACCGGAGGGGCCTATACCAACGTAGGACAGTACGAGTATCAAGAGCTCCTGGCCCTCATTCAAACCCTCTCCGACTTGGTCAAGAGACCGGTACCAGAGCTTTGCCATGCATATGGTCAGTTTCTACTTCCGATTCTGGTCAACAAGCATCGAGACTTCGTTGACCTGTCGGCTGGACTCCAAGGTTTCCTTGAAGGCCTCGACTCTCACATTCACAAGGAGGTCTTGCGTCTCTACCCAAACTCACTGCCGCCCAGGGTCCGGGTGCAGCCGTCTGATTCGGCGCAGCACGACATGATCGAGCTGCACTATGAGTCCCATCGCCCCATGGCCGACCTCGCATACGGGCTGCTTTTGGGAGCCATTGCTTACTTCGAATCTCCCGCAACCGTCACTCGGCAAGATGACGCCACGCGAGCCGATTTTGCTCACTTTAGGCTCACTCTGAGGCCGCAATGACGCAAGGCACAGACTCCGAAGCCCGCCTGCGCCGAAAACTCGATCGCGAGCGGCGCGCTCGAGAAGAGGCGGAGGCACTCTTGGAGACACGTTCTCAAGAGCTCTTCGAGGGCAGTCTCTGGCTTCAAGAGGCTGCCTCACGGCTCTCCACCAGCGAGTCGCATCTCCGAGCGGTCCTGAACGCAGCCCAAGAAGCCATCATCACATTCGATGATCACGGCATGATCTACGAGGCCAACCGAGCGGCTGAGGATCTCTTTCATTTCGAGAGAGACGAAATGATGGGACTGAGGCTCCAATCCCTGATTCCAGAACTTAAAGAGGGGCTGACGTCTTTGCTCGATCGCTGCCACGAGTCAGAGTCGAAAGGCGTTGCTGCATTCGAGGTCATGGGGCTCAGTGCTGCGGCAGACAGGCTCCCCATCAGCCTGAGCCTTCGGGAGATTCCTCCAATCCCCGGCGAGGGTATTCGTTACGTTGGGCTCATCACAGACCGTAGACGAGAACTGGCGCTTGAGCGACAACTCAACCAAATCTCGAGCCAGGCGAGTCTCTTGCTATTTGATCAGAGTGAGCCCTTGGTTCTGCCGCGGCGGGCGCACCTCGTTGAACGCTTTATCAACGAGCAGAGAACAGCGCTTGCGGCTGGGCGAACCGTTCACTCGGCAACCTTATGCCTGAATGTGGACCGGTACAAGCGGGTTAATGACCTGCTCTCCTTTGACGCGGGAGATCGCATCATTACGCGCCTTGGTGCCCAACTCCAGCTCATCGCCAGAGAGCTTGCACATCGCAATGGGTGGGATTCAACAACGGTTCGACTAGAGGGCGATGAGTTTGCGATCTTGTTACTCAGCCCGGAGCCCTTCAACGATCTGGAGCACTGGGTCCGGCGACTGCGAGCCCGATTTGCTGAACCCATCGAGAGTCACGGTCAGCGTTTTGTTTTTTCGCTGAGCGTGGGGGCGGCCTGTGGGTCGCTGCAGGACGACGTCTCCGGAATGCTGGCATGTGCAGATCGCGCCATGTGTGTGGTGAAGCAAAGGGGGGGAAATGCATTCCGGCTGGATGAAGGGCCGGGTGGATCGCTCCAGCAAGGGAGCGCAGTGGAGCACAACATCATTCTCGGGCTGGAGAGGCGCCAGTTCGAGCCATTTTTTCAGCCTAAAGTCTGTGCGCAAACCGGAAAGATTCTTGGTTTCGAGGCCCTGATGAGATGGCAACATCCCACGCGCGGCCTCATTCCCCTGGGCGAGTTCCTGCCTACGCTGGAGGTGTCGAGCCTTATGCTTGAGGTTGGACTTCAACTCTTCGAGCAAGTCGTTCGGGTGGTGAGGCAATGGGAAGACCTTGGTCTGAGCGTTCCAATGTCCTTCAATGTCTCGAATGGGGAGCTACTCTCTCAGACGTACCGCTCGGAGCTCCTTCGCATGGTGAGGGCTGAGGGCATCTCACCCGATAGAATCGTGCTGGAGATCACCGAGACGGTCATCGCAACCCTTGGTCTCACCGGAGAGGAGATTTTCCGCGGGCTTCGAGATCAGGGCTTTAAGCTCAGCATTGACGATTTCGGAGTTGGGAGCTCGTCTCTCTCACGGTTGCGGGGAATTCCGGTTCAAGAGCTCAAAATCGATCGGTCTTTCATTACTGGCATCGAACACTCCCCCAGAGACCGTGAGTTGCTGAGCGGTGTTGTTCAGTTGGGTCGTAGCCTCTCGTTAGATATCGTCCTCGAGGGCGTTGAGACACAAGGACAGCTCGCTGCCATCGAGGATTTTGGCGCTATCGCGATTCAGGGGTTCTACTTTTCCAGAGCGGTGAAGGCCGAGACTGCACTAGATATGCTGCGCAAACAACCTTGGCAACTCTGAAATGAGCAGCACAAACGCGCGTGATAATGTTACGAACATAGGTACATTGTTGGAATAACAACCAAGCAGTAGGCAAAACAGAATCTGGAGCGAGGAGATATGTTCAAGAATTTAGCGGTCTCAATGAGACTTTCAATCTTGGTCGCCATTTTGGCTGTGACGTCGGTTGTCATTGGCATCAGTGGCCTATGGGGCATGACTCAGGCGATCAACACGTTTAAATTTGTGAACGAAGAACACTTGGTTCACCTGCGTGATCTTAAAATCATTGCAGACATGTATGCGGTGAACATCGTCGACACCGCCCACAAAGTCCGTAACAAAAATATCAGTTGGGACGAGGGCCGAAAGAACCTGGCCAAGGCCAGAAAAGCCATCAAAGAGCGCTGGGAGGCCCACCCACCTGAGGAAGCCGTTGGCGAAGAAAGGGCCCTAGTAGAGCGCATCAACAAAATGCTCGACGGGGTCAACAAGGAAGTCGACGTTCTGGAGCAGATTCTGGCCGCCGAGAACATGGAGCAGCTCACACAGTTCACGGTAGACCGACTTTACCCCGCCATTGACCCTATCTCGGAGCAGTTTGCGGAGTACATCGATATCCAGCTGCGTGAAGCCGACAAAGAGTTTCAGGGGGCCGAAGCCTCTTACACAGCTAACGAATACCTCACCATTGCCCTGATTCTCGGAGGCCTTGTTGCGGGAGTGCTCTTTGCCTACACCATCATGCGCTCCATTACGGTTCCACTCTCGGAGGTGCAGAACGTGGCCTCACAAATCGAACGAACCGGAGATTTTTCCCAGCGTATTCGGGTCGATTCCAGCGATGAGGTTGGCAAAACCGCCAAGGCCCTCAACCGCATGCTTGAGGCGCAGCAGTCTGCTGTGAATGAGGTCAATACCGTGGTGTCGGCCCTTGCGGCTGGAGACTTTCAGCGCAAAATCGAGGCGGACCTCAAGGGCGACCTCGGCGCAATGAAGACGGCCGTCAACGAGTCCGTTGAGACGCTCGAAGCCACGATGTCCGGGCTGAACCGCATCATGCGGTCGCTTCAAGACGGAGATTTTTCAGCGCGTGCAAGTATTTCTGCGCGTGGCGAGTATCGCAAGGCGCTCGATCAAGTGGCCTCTGCCATGGCCACCCTGCAGTCCATGCTGGGAGAGGTTGGCTCGGTCATGAATCAGGTTGCTCAGGGTGATCTGACAGGCCGCGTGCGTGCCGAAGGTCGTGGCGATCTCGCGGCCCTCAAAGACAATATCAATCGCTCGCTTGAGGCCCTCTCTGGTGCCATGCAGACCGTGAACGCCAATACCCGCCAAGTCGCTGCCGC
>CAMCRF010000002.1 GCA_945877235.1 Bordetella parapertussis | reverse complement strand
AAGGCATGCCGCTAGCGTTCAATCTGAGCCAGGATCAAACTCTTCAGTTCAATCTCTGCAATATTTAAAACTCAACGCTGACGAGATTTTTCCTAAGAAAAACCTTTACTACTTTCTGTCAGTGATGAGCACTTGTGTTTTGAGACTTGCATCTCAACCCAAATGCCCACACTTATCGGCTGTTAGTTTTTAAAGAGCGGGACTACTTTTTTCACTGCTTTGTTGCATTCGCGTGAACGCGTCAGCAGCGAAGAAGCGAGACTATAACGGGGCAAAAATCCGATGTCAAACGCCTGGGGGGAAAACAAGCCATCACATGGATGAGACTGAGCGAAAACAATGACTTAGCGTTTTCGCTCCCTTGGAACATCAACGGTTGCGGAAGGTTGGCGTGCGCTTTTCAACGAAGGCGGACATGCCCTCTTTCTGGTCCTGTGTTGCAAATGCAGCATGAAAGCCCCGCCGCTCCAAGAGCAGCCCAGCCGATAGGGGCGTCTCATAGGCCTGGTTGATGAGTTCCTTCACTTGCATCAGGGCGAGCAGGGAGTTCTTTGCCATCTCGGCAGCCATGGCGAGCGCCTCCTCGAGCACGCGGTCAGCGGGCACGACTCGCGCCACCAGGCCACTGCGCTCGGCCTCTGCGGCATCCATCATGCGGCCGGTGAGGCAGAGGTCCATGGCCTTGGCCTTACCCATGGCCCTCGGGGTGCGCTGCGAGCCCCCCGCCCCCGGGGGTATGCCCAGCTTCACCTCGGGCTGACCAAACTTGGCCGTCTCGCCGCAGATGATGGTGTCGCACATCATGGCCAGTTCGCAGCCACCGCCCAAGGCATACCCGCTCACGGCCGCAATCACCGGCTTGCGGATGCGAAGAATGTCCTCCCAGTTGCGGCTAATGAAGTTGCCCCCGAAGGCCTCGCTGTAGGTGAGGTCCTTCATGCGGGTGATGTCCGCGCCTGCTGCGAAGGCCTTCTCATTGCCTGTGATCACAATGACGGAGATGTCCTCATGGCTATCCAAGGCTCGCAAGGCCTCGCCCAGGGCATCCATGAGGGCATCGTTCAGGGCGTTGAGCTGCTTGGGGCGATTCAGTCGAATCAGGCCCACCTTGTCGTGGGTCTCGGTCAGGACCAGGGCTTCGTCATTCATTGCGTATCTCCTTGAAAGAGCTCGGCCAGGGCCTGGCCAGGGTCGGGCTGGCGCATGAAGGCCTCGCCCACCAGAAAAGCATGCACACCATGCTCGCGCATGTGTGTGACATCCTCGCGGGTGTGAATGCCGCTCTCGGTTACGAGGAGGCGGTCTGTGGGCACGCTCGAGAGCAGCCCAAGGGTTGTATCCAGCCGAGTCTCAAAGCTTCTCAGGCTGCGATTGTTGATGCCCAACAAGGGGCTGCGCAGCCGCAGGGCGCGATCGAGCTCCGCCCTGTCGTGGACTTCCACCAGCACATCCATGCCAAGCTCCACGGCGGCAGCCTCAAGCTCGGCAAGCTGGCTATCGCCCAGCGCGGCCACAATGAGGAGGATGCAGTCCGCCTCCCAGGCTCGGGCCTCGAGGACCTGGTAGGGGTCGACCATAAAGTCCTTGCGAAGCACAGGCAGGCTGCAGGCAGCGCGCGCGTCCTTGAGGTATTGAGGCGCCCCCTGGAAGTACTGGGCATCGGTCAGCACAGAAAGGCAAGCCGCACCACCGCGGGCGTACTGCTGGGCGTGCAGGGCCGGCTGAAAATCTTCACGAATGACGCCTTTTGAGGGCGAGGCCTTTTTGATCTCAGCGATGACTGCTGCATGGCCCTGGTCTCGCTTGGCCCGAAGTCCGGCCAGAAACCCACGCGGCGGCTCGGCGGACCGAATGTCTGCCAGGAGTTGCGCCTCAGAGGTCCGGCCGCGAGCGGCTGAGACCTCCTGCGCCTTGGTCTCGAGGATGGTCTTCAGGATGTCGCTGCTCATGGCTTAGCCCGCTTGAGTGAATTCGATAAAGGCTTGGAGTTTGGCCCTTGCTGCCCCGCTCTCAAGGGCTGCGCGAGCTTGGCGGATGCCATCGGCGAGGCTGCTGGCCACATCGGCCGCCCAGAGGGCTGCGCCCGCATTCATCACCACAATATCTCGCGCGGGCCCAGGCTCGTTCTCGAGAGCTGATATCAGGCGCGCCTTGGCATCGTCGAGCGTGCGCGCTCCGAGGCCCTTGGTGAGCTCATCGGCGCTGTACGCCGGAACCCCATACTGTTGAGCAAAGATCAGCTTCTCGTGAATGTCGCCCTCGGGGGTGAGCTCCGCCATAAAAGTCTCGCCATCGATGGCAATCTCATCGAGGCCATTGCGTGCATGGACCACCACCACATGCTTGGAGCCCAAGCTGCGCAGCACCTCAGCCTGGGTTCTTACCAGTTCGACATTGAAGACCCCCATCAGCTGATGCCTTGCACTGGCAGGGTTGGTGAGCGGACCGAGGATGTTGAACACCGTGCGCACACCGAGCTCTTTGCGAATCGGCGCAACATGTTTCATGGCGCTGTGGTGATTGGGCGCAAACATAAAACCCACGCCCACTTCGCGCACGCACTGGCTCACCCGTTCGGGAGGTAGGTGAATATTGACGCCCAAGGCCTCCAGTACGTCGGCACTGCCCGTGCTGGAGGAAACCGCTCGGCCACCGTGTTTGGCGACTTTGGCGCCCGCGGCGGCAGCAACAAACATCGCCGTGGTGGAGATGTTAAAGCTGTGTTGCCCGTCGCCTCCCGTGCCACAGAGATCGACCAGACCCTCGATATCGCGCAGATCCACCCGCACCGGTGTGGCGAACTCGCGCATGGCCTCAGCGGCCGCTGCAATCTCAGCGACAGACTCCTTCTTGACCCTTAACGCCAGCAGAAAGGCGGCGACCTGGGTTGCAGGCACCTCTCCACCCATGATGCGCCGCATGACCGAGAGCATCTGTTCTCGGCTGAGATCCTGGCGCGCGACCAATTGATTCAAGGCCTGTGGGAGGGTGAGTTCAGATGCGGCGGGCATCAGATGGTCTCCAGAAAGTTCTGCAAGAGTGCATGGCCCTGCTCGGTGAGGATGGCCTCGGGATGGAACTGAACCCCGTGGATGGGCAGTGTGCGATGCGCGATGCCCATCACCTCCCCATCGTCCGTCTCTGCGGTCACCAGCATCTCTGCGGGCAAGGTTGATCGATCGACGGCGAGTGAGTGATACCGGGTGACCGTGAGGGGGTTGTTTAGGCCTTTGAAGACGCTCTGGCCCTCATGCCGCACGGGGGACGTTTTGCCATGCATGAGGGTTTTGGCACGAATGATCTTGGCCCCAAAGGCCTGGCCAATCGACTGATGACCCAGGCAGACACCCAGCAGCGGAGTGGGCTTTGCCTGGCCTGCAACCGCCTGGATCAGGGCGACCGAGATACCAGCCTCGCTCGGCGTACAGGGCCCTGGAGAGACCACAATCCCATCGGGCCGATACGTCTGCAGAATGTCCTCGACGCTCACCTCATCGTTGCGCAGGGTGGTGACCTCTGCGCCGAGCTCGCCCAGATACTGGACCAGGTTGTAGGTAAATGAGTCGTAGTTGTCGAGCATGAAGATGCGCGGCCTCATGGTTCAAGCCCCCGCTCTGCAATCTCGGCTGCACGCAGCACCGCGCGTGCCTTATTTTCGGTCTCTTGCCACTCGCTCTCGGGCACAGAGTCAGCCACCACGCCCGCGCCCGCGCCGACATAGAGGGTGCCGTCTTTCAACACACCCGTGCGAATAGCAATGGCCAGATCCATCTCGCCACTGAAGGAAAGGTAGCCACAGGCGCCGCCGTATAGACCCCGCTTCACCGGTTCGAGCGCGTCGATGATTTCCATGGCTCGAATCTTGGGGGCGCCGCTGAGCGTTCCGGCAGGGAAGCTGGCTTTGAGTACATCCATCGCACTTAGGCCTTGCTTGCGAACACCCTCGACGTCACTCACCAGGTGCATAACATGTGAATAACGCTCCACCACCATCTGCTCGTTCACTTTCACCGAGCCGATCTCGGCGATTCGGCCCACATCGTTTCTTGCGAGGTCGATGAGCATGACGTGCTCGGCACACTCCTTAGGGTCTGCACGCAGCTCCAGCTCAAGCTGCTGGTCCTCCTGCGGGGTCTTGCCACGCGGGCGCGTGCCTGCAATCGGCCGCACCGTGACCTTGGTCCGCACGGGCTGCTGCGGATCAGATGAAGCGATCTGGTCCTGTCGAACCAGGATCTCTGGAGAGGCCCCCACAATCTGGAAGTCGCCCATGTCGTAGTAATACATGTAGGGCGATGGGTTGAGCGCGCGAAGGGCACGATAGAGCGAGAGGGGCGAGCCCGCATAAGGGCGCTCAATCTGCTGAGCCAACACAATCTGCATGGCATCGCCTGCGGCCACGTAGTCTTTCGCCCGAAGCACGGCAGCCTTGTAGTCTTCGGGCGCAAAGCCACGACGCACAGCATGTTGAGAGAGGGCCTCTACATGGGGTGCGGCCAGAGGGGCACGCAACGCAGCCACATGCCGCTCGAGCGCACTCTGAGCCGCGTCGTAGGCCTTGCGCAAGGCAGGCTCCGTGGTGTCTTCAACGCAGGCATAGACCCAGAGCGAGAGCCGTCCAGCCAGGTTGTCGAATACCGCGAGGGATTCGGTGAGGAGCATCAGGACATCGGGCAGCCCCTGCGGGTCGGGCCGAGACTTCGCCTGCGCTGTGTCGAGCCTGGGCTCCATGTAGCGGATGGCGTCATAGCCAAAATACCCTGCAAGCCCACCCGCAAATCGCGGCAAGCCCGGAACAGGGGCCGCCCGAAACCGCTCGAGGTATTGCTGCACGAAGTCCAGCGGGTTGCCCTCGGCTGATTCCACCAACTGCCCCTGGTGAAGAACACGTATGGCATGGTCCCGTGCCTCAATGCGCGTCAGGGCAGGAAGGCCAATAAAGGAATAGCGGCCGAATCGTTCCCCGCCCACCACCGACTCCAGCAGAAAGCTGTTGGGCTGATTCGCCAGCTTGAGGTAGGCAGAAAGCGGTGTGTCGAGGTCTGCATTCAGGCTACGACTGAGCGGAATGCGGTTGTAGCCCTGGCGTGCCAAGGCCGCAAAGGCGTCAAAAGACATGCTTAGCTCGCGAGTGCTGCCTTGAACTGGTTGAAGATACCCGTGTAGCCCTTGCCACCCGCGTCTGGTGCGCCGAAAACTGCGGAGCCAGCCACAAAGGTGTCTGCGCCGGCTGCGGCGACAGCAGCAATGTTTTCCACCTTAATGCCACCGTCCACCTCTAACCGGATGGGCTGTCCACCAGCGGCGAGGTGTGCATCAATGCGGGCACGGGCCGCCTTGACCTTGCCCAGCGTGCTTGGAATAAAAGCCTGACCGCCAAACCCTGGGTTCACGCTCATGAGAAGGATCATATCGATCTTGTCCATGACCCAGTCCAGCGCGTCCAAAGAAGTGGCGGGGTTGAACACGAGTCCCGTCTTGCATCCGTTGTCTTTCGCAAGCTGAAGGCTGCGATCAATATGCTGGGAGGCCTCTGGGTGAAAGGTGATGTAGTCGGCACCTGCCTTGGCGAAATCAACAATGAGCGCATCGACCGGCGCAACCATGAGGTGCACATCAATAGGAATAGAAACGTGTGGTCGGATGGCCTTACAGACCAACGGGCCAACGGTTAGGTTAGGCACGTAATGGTTGTCCATGACGTCGAAATGAATCAAGCCCGCTCCGGCAGACTCAACCGCGCGCACCTCCTCACCAAGGCGAGCGAAGTCGGCGGACAGAATGCTTGGGGCAATGAGTTTAGGCAGTGTGCTCATGTTGTGATCTCCTCCAGCCTACTTTTTACCACGCATGGTCCAATAGACCAGGAAGATCAGCAGCGCCAGTGCAACCCCCGCCTCGAGCAAAATAAGCCACATGCGAATCCCTCTCCTCTCATTGGTGTCCCTCCTTGGGGTGGCGCTAAGCCTACACGCCGCATCGGCATCCGAGCTCACGCCAGCGTTCAGCCAGATCAAGCCCATTGGGTTCGACCGCCTTTCAGGCTGGCAGTTCGATGCGCTCGAGGAGGCCTGGCCCGCCTGGCTCCGCAGCTGTAAGGCCCTGAGCAAACGCGGATCCCCTTTTGAGGCGCTCTGCGCCCAGGCTCAAGCACTCGGGACAGATGCGCCCGGGGGAATTCCAGACCGCTTGGCTGTGCGCACCTACTTTGAGACGCACTTTCAGCCCTATCTGGTCTTTGACCCGCGGGCGCCAGAGCGCGAGACCAACACCATTACGGGCTATTACGAGCCTCTGGTGCGAGGAGCACGGAGCAAGGAGGGGCCTTACCGCTACCCGCTCTATCGCGTGCCGCCTGACCTGATCAACGTTCAGCTCGAGACCGTTTATCCAGAGCTACGGCCCTTGCGCCTCCGTGGCCGCCTTCAGGGTGGGCAGCTTGTCCCCTACCCCACACGCGGGGAGATTGAGCGGCAAAGTTTACTTAAAGGTCAGGAGATCATCTGGCTAGACGACCCCATCGACGCATTTTTCATGCAGGTACAAGGCTCAGGACGGGTGCAGCTGCCGGACGGCAGCAGCATGCGCCTGGGCTATGCCAACCAGAATGGCCACCCGTATCAATCGATTGGGAAGTGGCTGGTGGACAAGGGTGAGCTGAGCCTCAGCCAGGCCAGCATGCAGGGCATCAAGGCGTGGCTTGCGAGGAACCCGGGGCGCCAGGATGAACTCTTGCATCAGAATCCAAGCCTCGTTTTCTTTCGCGAACTTCCTGACGCAGGAGACCCAACCGAGGGCCCCCTGGGCTCATTCGGTGTGCCGCTGACTGCAGGTCGATCAATCGCCGTCGACCCCAGGTTCATTCCGCTGGGCCTGCCCGTCATCCTGAACACGGCATTCGCAGACGGTGCCGCGCAGCGCTTGGTCATGGCACAAGACACGGGCTCGGCAATTCAAGGCCCTCACCGAGCGGACTTCTTTTTTGGAAGTGGGGCAGCTGCGGGTGAGCTTGCCGGCCGAATGAAGAGCCAGGGGCAGCTCATCGTATTGCTACCCCAGGCTCTGGACGCATCAACGCTTGAGCGCCTCTTCAAGGGCGGCCGCCGTTAGAGCGCCCTGCAGCCGTTTACCACTGGGTACGAAGGTGGTGGGGGTGGCCTGCACATTCAGTCGCTGGCCAAGCGCCAGGATTTTGTCTTTGGGAAACTCACAGCCCGCGGGCGCTGCTGGCGGCTCTTTGCCATTGAGCATCCAGTCGTCCCAGGCCGCTTCGCGATCTTTGGCGCACCATGCGTTACGAGAGACCGTGGTCGATTCTGCCCTCAGGATGGGATAGAAATAGGTGTAGATGGTTACGTTGTCCATGCCCATGAGCACCGCCCGAAAACGCTTACAGAAGCTGCAGTAAGGGTCTTCGAATACCACGAAGGTGCGCTGGCCGTCACCCCCCTTGCCGCGCACCGTCTTCATGGCGAGGTCGAGGGGCAGCGCCTTAAAGTCGATGGCCTGAAGTGCATCTTGGCGGACCGCCGTCAGGTTTTGGCCGGTCTTGAGGTTAATCATTTGGCCCTCAATGAAGGCAAAACCGCCCTTCTCATCGGCGTAAATCAGGTCTGTGCCAATCAGCACCTCTACAACACCAGGCATGGCGGTCTTGTTGACCGAATCGACTTTGAACCGCCCCTTGAGCCAGGCCTCGACGGACTTCTTCACAGCTGCGGTCACGGCAGGGCTGGCCGGCTGGACCTCGGGCTTGGCCTGAGCCCCAACTGCGTGAGGCACCGTAAGCGCCGCAACGAATAGCAAGGCGGCAACAACGCGGGAAAGCACCATGATGAGACCTTTCTTTTAGAGTCGACCAGCAAGCGCTCGTCGCGTAAGCCATTGGCGGGGACTCGCCCACTGTTCGAGCAGGCGCATGCCCCAGCTTCGACTCAGCGCCACGCCCGGGGTTTCCGACTGCATGAGCCGAAAGATGGCATCGAGACCCCACTGAACCTGTGCAACTACAGGCCCGCGTTGAGCAGCATACGCCTTTAAGAGACCTGTATCGCCAATGGATTGCCCCTCCCGGCGATGCGCGAGGACATCACGCAAGACTCGAAGGTCTTGCAGCCCAAGGTTGAGCCCATAGCCCGCAAGCGGATGGACCGTGTGGGCTGCATCTCCAAGAAGCACGAGCTTTGAGAGTGTTACGCGCTCGGCCCTGGTCATGGCGAGGGTTGACGCAACGGGTTTCTCATCGTGCGCCTCGAGGACACCATAGCGGTGAAGGCTGTCTTGGGTAATGCGCTCTGCGAGTTCGTTAGGCGTCGCGCTCTTGACCGCGAGGGCCTGCACGGAGGGCAGGGAGTAGACCATCGACACCATGTGCGGGTCTGAGAGCGGCAGCAAAGCCAGAATGCCTTTGGGCGCAGATTCCGTGCCGAACCACTGGCTGGCCACCCCATCGTGCGCGCGCTCCGTGCGAAATCGCATGACCAGTGCAGTCTGGTCATAGTCCCGACGCGACCAGAGCACACCAGCAGCGCGTCGAAGACGGCTGTTCGCGCCATCCGCGCCAACCACCAGGTCTACCCCTGGAAAGCAGTCCTCCACAATCTGGGGTCCTACGCGCCCGGTCTCAAAACCAGGCAAACGCCTCACACGGTCTCCCAGTTGCAACACGGCCGCCTCTGCTGCGGCGAGCAGATCGGCATGCGAGACCATATTGGCCAACTGGGCAACCTGGGCCTCATCGGCTCTTAGGTGCACCATGCCGCGCGGTGCCGACTGACTCACTTCCATCGAGGTCACCGGCTGATGGGAAGCAATCTTCTGCCAAACCCCCAAGGATTCCAGCAGCTCGCGCGCGCTCGGCGCGAGGGCATAGGCTCTCGCCTGCGCTCCGTCCTCTCGGATCTCGGGTTCGTGCGGTGCATACCAATCGACCTGCACCCCCTCGTGGGCCAGGACTAGGCAGCTCAATGCGCCGGTAATACCGCCACCCACAACGGCCGCGCGAGCATGCCCAAGCGCCCTCATTTGATTGCCCTCCAGCCAATATCACGCCGAGCGTGCATACCCTCGAAGTGGATCTGATCCACCATTCGGTAGGCTCTTTGCTGGGCATCTTTTAGATTCGAACCCATCGCCGTGGCACAGAGCACGCGACCGCCGCTCGTAAGCAGCTGATCGCCCTCGAGCCTGGTGCCTGCGTGAAAGACGACTGCATCCTCCGTATCCGCTGGTAGGCCGGAAATCGGGTCTCCCGTGCGCGGGGTATCTGGATAGTGGGCCGCGGCCATGACCACTCCAACCGCAGGCCGATGATCCCAGAGGGTCTCTGCCAAGGACTCCGCGGCATCGAGCCGACCGGCAATGGCGTACTCCAGCAGAACCGAAAAATCGCCCTTCATGCGCAGGAAAATAGGCTGTGTCTCTGGATCTCCCATGCGACAGTTGAACTCGACAACGCGCGGTTCCCCCGCAGCATTGATCATGAGACCCGCGTAAAGAAAACCCGTGTATGGAGTGCCCTCGGCCTTCATGCCCTTGAGAACCGGTCGAATGATCTCCCGCATGACGCGCGCGTGGACCTGAGGGGTGACCACTGGCGCAGGCGAGTAGGCACCCATGCCGCCCGTATTGGGCCCCGCGTCACCATCGAACACGCGTTTGTGGTCTTGGCTCGTCGCCAAGGCAAAGGCATGTTCCCCATCGCACATCACAATAAAGCTGGCCTCTTCTCCCTCGAGAAAATCCTCAATGACGACCCTCGCGCCGGCATCGCCGAACTTGTTGTCGAGCAGCATGGTGTCGATTGCTGCGTGTGCCTCTGGGAGGCTCATCGCAACGACCACCCCTTTGCCGGCTGCAAGCCCATCTGCCTTGATCACGATCGGTGCGCCACGTGCTTCCACGTAGTCGTGAGCCGCGGCGGCATCGCTGAAGGTTTCAAACTGCGCCGTCGGAATGCCGTGACGCTTCATGAACTGCTTTGCAAAATCCTTGCTCGACTCGAGCTGCGCAGCGGCCCGCGTAGGACCAAAGATTTTGAGGCCCTTGGCGCGAAAATAATCGACCACGCCAGCCGCCAATGGGGCCTCCGGTCCAACCAGCGTCATGGCGATGCCCTCGCTCTGAACGTATTCAGCCAGCGCTGCGTGGTCCTTGACGGGGTCGAGCGCAATGTGCAAGAACTGCGGATCACGCCGTGTGCCACCGTTGCCGGTGGCCAGGACCACTCGCTGCACGCGCTCGGACCGTGCCAAGCGCCAGGCCATTGCGTGCTCACGCCCGCCACTTCCTAAAACCAGAATCTTCATACTGCTTGCCTATTCCGAGATGACTGCATTGGAGTACACGTCCTGCACGTCATCCAGGTTCTCCAAGGCATCGAGCAATTTCTGCATACGGACCCCCTCATCGCCGCCTAGCTCAGACTGGTTATCGGGCCGCATGGTGACCTCGGCAAGCTCGGGCTTGAGGCCTTTAGCCTCGAGGGCTGCGCGAACCGATGCGAGCTCAGCGGGGCCTGTCAGCACCTCGATGGTGCCCTCTTCGTCCACGATGACATCTTCGGCGCCAGCCTCGAGCGCCACCTCCATCACTGCGTCCTCGGAGGTTCCGGGCGCAAACAACATTTGCCCACAGTGCTTGAACATGAAGGCCACCGAGCCATCGGTGCCCAGATTTCCGCCATGTTTGGAAAAGGCGTGGCGGACTTCGGCTACTGTGCGGGTTCGGTTGTCCGTCAGGCAGTCGACAATCACGGCTGCACCACCAATGCCGTAGCCCTCGTAACGGATTTCTTCATAGTTCACGCCATCGAGCTGGCCGGTTCCGCGCTTGATGGCGTCGAGCACCTTGTCCTTGGGCATGTTGGCGTCTCCTGCCTTGTCCATAGCCATGCGAAGCCGAGGATTGGTGGCAGGATCTCCACCACCCAATTTGGCGGCTACCGTGACCTCTTTAATGATTCGGGTAAAGATTCGGCCACGCTTTTCGTCCTGTCGGCCCTTGCGGTGCTGAATATTGGCCCATTTGGAATGTCCTGCCATGGTGAGAGCTGCCCCTTTAGGTTTAAGCCCTTATTTTACGCGGGGTGCGGGCTGGTCTACAGTTTGTGACCCCTTCTCACACGGAGCATTCCATGACCAGAGCCGTACAAATCCAGGCGCCGGGCGGTCCGGAGGCCATGAAAATTGTTGATGTTTCTTTGGGCAAACCAGGCCCAGGCCAAGCGCTGGTGCGTCATCACGCCATTGGCCTCAACTACATTGATGTCTACTTCCGCACGGGAACCTACCCCGCGGAGTCCTATCCGTGCACGCTGGGCATGGAAGCCGCGGGCGTTGTAGAAGCCGTTGGCGAGGGCGTGAGTCACGTCAAAGTCGGCGACCGAGTCGCCTACTCGGGGCGGCCCATGGGCGCCTACTGCGACGCGCGTGTCATGCCAGCTGGGCTGCTCATCAAGCTTCCCAAGTCCATCAGCTTTGAAACCGGCGCAGCCATGATGCTCAAAGGCATGACAGCGCAATACCTCTTTCGCCGAACAGCGAACCTGCAAAAGGGCCACACCATTCTGTTCCATGCTGCTGCGGGCGGTGTCGGACTAATCGCAATGCAGTGGGCCAAGCATATGGGTGTCACCGTGATCGGCACAGCGGGCTCAGATGAAAAATGTGCGCTCGCGAAGGCCCACGGCGCAGACCATGTCATCAACTACAGCACCGAGGACTTCGTCGAACAGGTGAAGGCGATCACCAATGGTCGTGGCGTGGATGTGGTCTACGATTCCGTTGGGAAGAGCACTTTCGAGAAGAGCCTGCAGTGCCTTCGTAAGTACGGCCTCATGGTGAGCTTTGGCAATGCATCGGGCAAGGTGCCGCCCCTCGACCTCGCGGTCTTGCAAGGCCATCTCTTCATTACGCGCCCATCGCTCATGCCCTACACGGCCACACGCCCCGAGCTCGAACAGACTGCAGGCGAATTGGTCAAGATGGTCAGCTCAGGTAAGGTCAAAATCAAGATTGATCAGACCTACGCGTTGGCAGACGTGGCACAAGCGCACAGAGACCTTGAAGCCCGCAAAACGACGGGTTCGACCATTCTGTTGCCATAGCTGATCTGTTGCCATAGCCGATGCATACGGGTGGATCAGGTGATGCCAATGTTCCGCGTCGCCTCGCAAGCAGCGCGAGGCTCTTCTCCCAAGAGGGCTTTGCGCGGCTCCGATCTGCCCGTATTGGCATTGTGGGCATCGGCGGCGTGGGCTCCTGGAGCGCTGAAGCCCTTGCCCGAAGCGGGGCTGGAGGGCTTGTGCTGGTTGACCTTGATCATGTCGCCGAATCGAACCTGAATCGCCAGGTTCAGGCCACATGCTCAAGCCTGGGACAGCACAAAGGCGAGGCCCTCAGGACCCGTATCGCCGACTTCAACCCTGACTGTGACGTGCAGGTGCTCGATACCTTTCTGAGCCCAGAGAATGCTGGCTCGCTCATGGAGCAGGCCGATTTCTGGATCGATGCATGCGATGACCTTGCTGCAAAGCGCGCCATGGTGCTTCATTTTTCCAACGCCCAACGCGCCTCACGGCTCATCGTCTGCGGTGGTGCAGGGGGCAAGACAGACCCCACCCGCATTCGCACCGCCGACTTGTCGGCCTCAGAGCAAGACCCGCTGCTCTCAAAACTGCGCTATCAGCTGCGAAAGTCCTATGGGTTTGCACGAGAGGGGCGCATGCGCGTCCCCGTGGTCTACTGCGAGCAGCCTTCTGTATCCACGCCCGACTGCAACCCAGCCGCACGCCTGGCCTGCGCTGGCTATGGGTCGCTGGTTACGGTTACGGCCGGGATTGGTTTTGCGGCGGCAGCTCAGGCCATGAGTCGCATCACCTCAACTCAGACTCGTTGATTTCGTGCGTCCAGAGCGGCGTGCCATCGCTGTTATGGGACTTCAACACCATCTTGCGGGCCTTACGATCGCCTGAGAAATCAATGGTGCAGAAGTTGCGCTGTTGCACGAGCGTGCCAGGCACCAGGAAGGACTTTTTGTCTTCATCGCCCATCCCCTTGGAGGGGCCTGCAGTCAGTGGCGAGCAGGTGAGCTCGTAGAGCGGGTAATGCCCATGCCTTGGCAATCGGATGAGCTCCGTGTGGTGGCGGTCACCGCTCAGAAAGACCACGCCCCGAACCCGATTGGCTGCGAGCCATTCCATGAAGTCTGCACGCTCAGCCTTGAAGTGTGTCCAGCCCTCAAATCGGTTGTAGTCATTGAGGAATTGTCCGCCTGCAGCGATCACTTTGAAGGTTGCTGTGGAGGCCAAAAGCGCGTTCTTGAGCCAACGCATCTGCTCCGTGCCAAACTGGGCTTTGCTCGGGTTACGGAGGTCTTCGTCGGAGTCTCTGAAGCTTCGGTTGTCCATCAGAAAGAATTCGACATCACCCTCCATAAAGTTCCCATAGACGCCGGGATGTCCGGGCAGCCCATGGCTGCGATTGGCCCAATAACGCTGAAACAGGCTCAGTGCATCTGCCTTGAGGGTGAAGCTTTGGTTAGCGTTGTTGGGGCCGTAGTCATGATCGTCCCAAATGGCGTGGTGACGACCCGTTTGCAGCAGGCGCTGAAGTTGAGGGAGCGCGCGGTCGTGGCGATACCGGTGGGCCATGCCCTCGGCGCTGGTGTAATCGTTCTCGCGAAAATAGACGTTGTCACCGAGCCAAAGCGTGAGGTCTGGCTTGGCGTCTGCCATGCGATCAAAGATCTGATAGTCGCCTCCATACGGCCGGCCATCACGGTCCTTGTCGGGCTCGTTGATGTAGGTGCAAGACCCCATCGCCAAGCGAAAGTTTGGAGGCTGAACGCCATTTCGATACTGCCATCGCGGCTGGGTCTTGAACTGCAAGACAGCGCTGGGCTTGCCATCAACACTGACCTGGTAGGCATACGTCTGCCCTGGCTTGAGGCCTCGTACCCGCAGCGTCGCAGTGGCAATGCCTTCATCCTGCGTGGTCAGGGTCATCTCGCGCCTCTGGTCCGGGGTCTCAGTCGGCCAATACGACAGGCTTACAGGTCCAGGCCGCTCGGTCTGCAGCCAGATGCTGACGTTGTGCATGTCGGCATCGCCTACCATGGGACCCGCACGAAGAAAATTGGCCGCGTATGCGGGTAAAGGCAAAACCAGCATGGCCGCGAGCCCAAGGGCTGCAAGGCGAGAGTGCACAGACCGGTCGAGAAAAGAAAAGATCATTCCAGGGCTCCGTAGAGAGAGTTTCAGCGCAATCACACCCGAAATCACACCGATTTTCCACCACGCACGTCATCCCTCCCGACGCGAGGCGAGCTTTGCTATACTTCGTCCCCTTGGCCAAGTAGCTCAGTTGGTAGAGCAGCGGACTGAAAATCCGCGTGTCGGTGGTTCGATTCCGCCCTTGGCCACCACTTTTTGTGCGCTATTCAAGCGACGGCCTCAAGCAGCAGACGCCCAATGGCACTGATGGAAAACGACCTCAGCAACCCTTGTTTCCGATGCGGTCAGTGCTGCCAGCATTTTCGGGTTAGCTTCTACCACGGGGAGATCGCGTCAACGCGCAGCGCCGGTGTGCCGTCCGAGCTTACAACGCAACTAACTCCCCACCTCGCCTGCATGAAGGGAACGGAGTCTGGAGGGAGGCCCTGCATCGCGCTGAGGCATTCTGATGAGCATGGCTACCGATGCTCAATTTACGAGAACCGTCCAAGCCCCTGTCGTGAATTCAATATCTTGAACGAGGATGGCACCGAGAACGCAGCATGCAAAGCTTTGCGCTTAAGGAGCGGAGCGTTTGCTGCATAACCTTCAACTCATGAGACCCCATGTGGCGGGAATGCCCGAATACGTCGAGGCACTCCGACGTGGTTTCAACCCCAACCCCATGCTCGGTGAAAAAGGCCTTCAGCTTGCGCTCGCGCTTGCCCAATATCAGCCAGAAGAGTACCTGAGACAAGCGCATGACCCAGAGGCCTTGGGGCCTCCCATACTGTGCCCGGATGGGTCCACTGTCCCGCGTCTCCCCTCGATTCTGAGATGGATTTGGTCGGAGGGATTTCTTGGCACCATTGGGTTTCGCTGGGCGCCTGGCAGCACGGAGCTTCCGCCGACTTGCCTGGGCCACATTGGCTACGCCGTGGTGCCGTGGAGTCGAAATAAGGGGGTCGCAACGCAGGCTCTGGGCCTTATGCTGGTTGAAGCGAGAGCCTTGCGCATGCCGTTTGTCACGCTGTGCACCCGAGAGGATTTTTGGGCCTCCCAACGCGTCATACAGAAAAATGGGGGCGTCGAGATTGCGCGGTTTACGTCCCCCCCCGAGCTCGGAGGAGAGCGGGGGATTCGGTTCAAAATTCCGCTCTAGGGAAGCTTTGCCATATCGATTGCGGGCTGGAGTAAGGATCGTCCCAGTCGCTTCATTGGAAGCATAGACTTTCCTGGGTGTAGGGGGTGTCTTCCCTTTAGGAAGAGACAATCTTCACTGAATGCAAGCGACGTCTTGCAACCCTGGGATGCCGCAATGACTTCCCCCATCAGCCGGCCCACAAAAGGAACGGAGAGATGGATCACTGAGACCACCTCAATCACCACAGTGCTCACCTCATTGAGCGACTTTTGTCCATGTGAAACGCTGGCAGCGATATGCTCGCCGGGAGACATTGGCAGGAACCGATGATCATGTGAAGAAGTCCAGCTCGCGAGATCCTCTCTGGAGGGGCTGATCCGAGTGATCTGAATGGTTCTCAGCCCTCGTGCCTGCAAGTACGCGGCAGATGGGTGAACAAACCCTGCTACCGAACCCCCTGCCGATGCACCCGTGGCGCTCTCGCTGGCCCAAACCCAACTCAACGCGTGTGAGGCAGCACGCTCTTGGTCGAGTGCTGCAATGCCCTGTAGCGAAATGAGCCTCGCAAGCTCCTGAGTAGAGTAAGTCAGCATGAGCCCATGGAACGCAATGACCACGATTTGAATGACCCCAAGTGCGAGGGTCAGGAAAGCAGGAAAAGAGACTACCCATTCGACCAGCCCTAGACCGCGGGGGGCGGCCTTGGCCGTTCTCATAGTTCCTCCTGAACGGAGTCGGCGTGCGCACATCTGAAAATGCGAAAGCGTCTCGGTCTCTCAATCGCCCGGAGCACCTCACCAGATCGGGACAGAAACAGGATACGGATGGGCAAACGCCCAAACAGCGTGTGGACCGCACTGGTGTTCGGGAAGAACAACACGTCACCGGAGTGAAGACCCACCCGTGCGGAGCCCAAGAACCGCCGCCAGAAATCATCGCAGACGAAATACCTCTGGATTGTCATCAGGCACCTCCCACTGAGAGCAACGCGCGGCTCAAAGGAGCCAAAAGGACGATGAAAGTACAGGGGAATATGCAGATCATGAGTGGGGCCATGAGCTTAACTGGCGCCTCCAGCGCTCGCTTCTCAATGGCCATCTGGGCCTCTCTGCGGCATTGCTGTGCCTGACGCCTGAGTACCCCGGAGATACTCTGTCCTTGCGTTTCCCCGAGCACACACGTCGAAGAAAATCGATGAATAACGGGGATTGGGAGCAACCTACGCAATCGTGCAAACGCCTGCTCTGCCCCAAGACCACGTTTCATATCTTCGAGCGTCTGCCGCATGGCAGATATCCAAGCTGCATCACTTACCTTAAACCCCCGCGAGAGGCTGACATCCAGGGAGCGACTGAGGCTTTGACCCGCCTCAAGCGCAATGACCATGCCATCCAAAAGCCCGGGCAGACCGTCGACGCAGTGTTCGGTGGTCAAACGATGTCTTGCCTTTAGTCGAGACGGTGGGTCGAACCAGCCCGCGATGGCACTGCAAAACACAAAAAAGACTGACAGCGCCAAATCCAAAGAGAGCGCAAGAGACAAGCTCCAAGCAAGGAGGGCAGCGCCCCCTCCTATTAAAACCTGCAACGCCCGCTGAAAAGCCTCATCCCAAAAGAGCCACCCCTGAAGCTCAGCACGGTCTCGAAGCGCAACGTCTGGTCGAGTCCACCTAGAGCAGACCGTGCGTATGTGAGAGGCGAAAAACAAAGAAATTGCTGGGTAGGGCAATCGACTCGATGCAGTGCGATGTGTTCGTCTCCAGGCAGGCCACTCTGACATGAGTGACCGAATACGTTCTAGTGCCCTCACCAAAAGATAGCCAAAGGCAGATGCTGAGAAACCAATGAGCACGAAGAGTCCTGTCAGTATCATTGCGACCTCCTCACACGGGTGATCTTGCGAATCCAAAGCAATCCAATGACCTCCAGTGCGAAGACCCCCCACAACAGACTCGTACCGAGTGTCGTCTCAAAGAAAAAACCCCAGACGCCGCCATCCATAACCCCTGTCATAAGGAGAAGGGCGGGTGGAATGCCGATCATGACAATGGCCTGCAATCTGCCCTGAGAAGTTAGTGCATCGGCCTTGGCCTGAAGTGCAAGCTCTGCGGCAAGGTTTTGGCCAATTGTCTCCACGAGTGGGGCCAAGCTCCCCCCGGATCTACTCGAAACGCCCGCGCAGAATGCAAGGTCTCTAACTGCGGACAATCCGCTGCTCTCGGCCCAACGCTCGAGGGCCTCCTCCTGTGAAAGGCCGAGCCGAAGCAGGTTTTGCAAACGCTCGATCTCTTGGCGAATCGGTAAGGTCATTTGATCCTTGGCCTGAGAGATTGAGGATCTGAGCGTCGCACCCGCTCTCAGGGCGCCAGAGACCGCATCGCAGAACTCAGGGATCTGGCGCTCCACCTCTCGCAGCCGGTTGCGCATGCGAATCTGAGCGTGCATGCGAAAGGCAAAAATCGTCGATATGGCTGCAGTGAGGCCCCAAAGCGGGGATGACAAAAGCGCTCCTATGATCAGACCCAAAGCACATGCACCAAACAGTCTCAAAGCCGGAAAGCGCCCCAGACTCACCACCCACGGAACGCTTAACAAGCGTCGCGTCCAATCAAAAGAAAGTCCTGCAAGTGCAATCGACATGGAGAGCGCAGCAACACCGGATAGCAAAGCAAAAAATACGGCACTGGTATTGGGGCTCATAGCAGGCGGTACTCCTGTGCGCTTGCAGACCACTCCATAAGAGTTTGGAGCTGTACCTTGCCCGACTCCATGCCACAGACCTCCGTAATACTCTCAATACGCCGCGTGCCGTCGGAGAAGCGGCGTTGCTGAATGATGAGGTCAAGCGCGCCCGCAATCTGTTCCCGAATCGCCTGAACGGGGAGGTCGAACCCCGCCATGAGGACCATGACCTCCAACCGACCCAACAGCTCTCTTGGATTATTGGCGTGCGCGGTCGTCATCGATCCCTCGTGACCCGTGTTCATCGCTTGCAGCATGTCCAGTGCCTCCCCGCCCCGACACTCGCCCACAATAATGCGATCGGGTCGCATACGAAGCGCATTGCGCACAAGATCTCTGATGCGAATGGCCCCTTGCCCCTCATGATTTGCATCTCTGCACTCAAGTGCAACAAGGTTCGGCAAAGCCAATGCCAACTCAGCCGAATCTTCGATCGTGACCACGCGCTCATGCGCTGAAATTTGAGCGGCTAGCGCACGCAAGAGCGTGGTCTTACCAGAGCCAGTGCCTCCGCTCACAATCAGATTCTTACGCGCCTTAACTGCAGAGCGTAGGTAGCTCGACATCGCTTCGGGCATTCCGACAGCGGACATCAATTCCTCAAACTTGAGAGGCTGCTCAGGGAATCGCCGAATGGTGAGGCTATGACCTCCCACAGCCGGTGGCGACAGAACAGCATTGATGCGTGACCCACAGGGAAGTCGGCCGTCAGCCATCGGGTGGCTCTCATCAAGTCGCCGGCCGAGTGGTGAGAACATTCGCTCAAGAACAAGCCGGAGAGATTGGGCATCAGAGAAGGCGTCATTCGCCTGCTCACATCTTCCCCCACGCTCAACAAAAATCGCAGAGGGTCCATTCACCATGATCTCCGTGACCTCAGGGTCAGAGAGCAGGGGCTCAAGCGGACCATACCCGACTGACTCTGCAACCAATCTCTTTACGAATGCCGCGCGAACCGAAGGTTCCAGATCAGTGATTTCAGATGCCACAGCCTCTGCAAGCTCTGCAGTTTCAAGCCGAAGCGCCTCATCAGACATGCTGGACCATTCCCTTCTGCGTCGCTCCAGGGCAACGCGAAGCTTCAAGAGCGCCTGACGCAGCTGAGATGGCATCCATGGCTGCGGGTGCCCCTCCTGCTTCAGTGGCGCCCGAATGCCGGGGCTCGATTGCACATGAGGGAGCGCAACGCGATCGAGAGGAATATGCACGGGAGGCTCAGCCACCTGAGTGCCCATCACGGCCAATCGCCATGACCCGATCTCAATTTGGTCTCCAATCTTGAGGGGACCATATTCTTGGACCAACTGCTGATTTACTCGCGTCCCGGATAGCGACCCTGCATCCATCAGAATCCAACCACTGCGCCCCCGACGCAGTTCACAGTGGCGCTTTGCGACGGAAAGGCCGCCCAACATGATGTCGGAATCATCTGCTCTGCCCAGACGGATGCTGTCGCCAGAATCCGGGAAACAGAATCTCCCCTCGACCTGTAGACCTTTGCTCACCTGAAGTTCAATCATGACGCTGGCCCTTTCCATCTGCGCTTGGGGAGTCTTGGGTGCCACTCAAGTGTCTGCGCACCTCTGAGAGTGAAGCGCTCGACGCCTCGATTCGTTCGAGATTGCTCTGAGAGGCAGCAGTGACTCTTCGCGGTGTGAGTAACACCACCATCTCGCTCCGACGCTCAAGAAAGTCTCGTGATCTAAAGAGAGCCCCGAGGCCCGGTAGGTCGGCTAATCCTGCCAACTTGTCCCGGCTAAAACTTCCCTCCTCTGAGATCAGGCCCGAGAGCACAAGCGTCTGGCCCTCTCGCAGCGCCACTTCCGACTGTGTCATTCGGGAGAGGAATCCGGGAAGCTCTCCCACCTTAATAGCCGGATCGACAGTCGATAGCTCTGTCGTGATCTTTGCCTCGATGAGCCCGCCTGGACGTGAGACGGGAGAGACCTCAAACCGAATTCCATAAGGCTTGAACTGAACTGCGCTGCTACCCAGGGCATTGGTGGTCGGCAATGGAATCTCTCCGCCGGCGAGAAACCGTGCCTGCCCGCCACTTCTGCATGTCAGCGTCGGCTCGGCCAGAACGATCGCTGCACCAGACTGCTCCATAAGGTTGATGATGGACAAGAGACTGGTTTGAAGTCCAAGGTAGGTACTGACTGGCGCAATTCGCCCCGAGGGCGGGCCACCCGACTCCTTTGCTGAACCCGGGAAGTTGAGCTGTACAGACCCGCTTGCGTTTTCAGAGATCGGGTTGACCTGGGGCCGATAGCTCGGGTTTGTAGCGACATCTCCGACGATGGCCACCACAGGGCCCATCAGCGACTTCTGCCAGTTAAAGCCAAGACTCTCCATGGCGTTCTTCTTGACCTCTAGGAAGCGAACCTCCATAGCAATCATGCTCTCGTCATCAGATCGCTGCACCGCCAATTCAATGATTGGTTCACGCTTCGCATACGCGCGAAGCGCATCAAGTTCCTCTTCGGTTCGAACGGTCCCGCTGACGAGAATTCGGGCCCCCTCTCGCCGGGTCACCACCTGAGAGGGCGCCTTGATGAGCAGTTGTACCTGACGCTCGATGGCAATCCACGCGTTGTCGATGACGCGGATGCGACGCTTGGTCATGTTTCCAGCTTGATCCCAAAGCAAGAGCTCGGTATCCCCAACCTGCCTTCCAACGAGCAACAGCTGGTGCGCGTCAAGGCTCCTTGCCGAGACGACCTTACTGCGTGAGAAAACCACACGCTTGACCCCGGGAGTTTGAAGCACCATTGACTCTCCCGATTGAAGCTCAAGCGCTTGGTCGGAGCTGGTGTGCGTTTCGGGGTCCTGAGGGGCTGCCTCGGTGAAGCCAGCCATCATGAGTGCAATTAGGTAGAGGACTGCGAGAAGTGGCTTCATCCGTTCACACCCTCCTCATGCATCAGGATCTCGATTGGTTTGGGCTTCGCGAGCGGTTTACTGGTATTCGCGATGCCATTCACATTGAGCACGTAGCGCACCTGACTGCTTGATGCAGCGCTGAGGTATGCAGAGACTGCTGGCTCCGGCATTTCCAGAAAATAGGTCACTGCCTTGGCGGCCAGCTGTCCAGGAGCCGAGGTGCCCTCTGAACTCGAGTCTCCCGAGCTGAGTACACGAATCCCAGTGGCAATCGGGCGAGCCGTGGTGAGAGGACTGGTCGCCATCTCGCGTTGAAACCCTCCCTGCTCATTTCGAGGGGGTTGGATCTCATCGGGATTCACCCCAATCGCCCAGACATCAATTCGGTCACGCGGAGTCATTGCAGACCATGTCATCTGACCCGAGGATCGATCCACGGCGATCAGTCGAAAGCCAGGGCGAGCCATTGCGACAGAGTCCTGATGTTGAATTGCAGCGAGGTTCTGTGGGAGCAGTAACTCTCCCTTTCGAACAGACGCAGAGAGTCGACGGCCCGAAACCTGTGCAAACTGCTCAGGTGTGAAAGCTCCCTCGGGCAATAGGTTCTTCTGAACTTGGCGAACTGCGAGCGTCTGCTCCGTGAGGACGGTGCCAAGATCGAGAGCCTTGGCAAAAACCAGGACTTCGACACTGCCGCCTTTGGGTGTTGAGCGCTCCTGCCAATACGCTTGCTGCTGCTCCGACCAGTTATGCGCCAGCCACACTGCAGCAGCAGCCGTTGCGCACGCGAAGAGTAGAGCGATGAGCCGAGGTCGATACCTCAGATTTTGAATCGACAACATGGTGTCCTCCAAGTTAACGAATGAAAAGGAGCGAGATGAGCTGGGCGATGAGGTATTCGGCAAAAAGCCTCGGTGCCGACTCGAGGAGCCAACGAAACAGCAGTACTGCCAGCGCGAGAAGCATCAAGGCCTCAACGGCTGCGGAGCCACGAGGCCTCATGGAACGGGCCCCCTCTGACCCGTTGGGTTGAGCTCAAAGGAGAGAGCAGTCTCCGGGAACGCAACGGTGAGCCCTCTTCCAGCCAAGAGCTTTGGAAAGTCCTTTGCGGAGACCCGTGTTTGCCAACCCAAAAGCCGAGCCGAATCGGAGCCCGAATGCCGCCTCGAGAGCGCCCAATAGCGAACATGCCCAGTCTCGTAGACCATTCCCCTACATACAGAATGCGTCTCGACAGAAGGCATCAGACTGACCGCAGAGGCCGACGGCCGCGGGCAGAGTCCCGCCCCAACTGTTACGGCCTCGACCTGCATGGAGACTCCATTGACCAGCACTGTGAACTGAGCGATGACCGCGATGGCGCTCATGGATGAGCCTCCCCAAGTGATTGGGCAGGCCTCAATGGATCAAGCTGATGGAAGCCCTGCCGAATCGAGTGTGTGTGGGTGTCGAGCCCCAAAGTATCCGTAAGGGGCATCAAGACGAGCAGAGATGGGGCGTGAGCCGCGCTCACAGCACCGGTCAATGCCTCTGAGGGCTCAGACCCATATCTCACTCGACTTGCACCCTCGGATGCACTCACGGACCTCCAGTCATGGGGAATCATGGCCAGTCGGAGGGGTTCGGCCAGGGTCTGACCGAATGGGCTCACCGAGGGCAGGTGGACCTGAGCCTCAACGACTGATAGGGGGTTTCCGTCGGGCAACCCGAAGATCTTTTGTCCTCCCAAAGCAGCATAGCCTCGAAGCGAAGCCGCCCAATCCTTTAACGTCGTGGCATTGGCGTGTTGCTGCTGTAATGTGTGCCCCATGAGCTTTTTCCCCGCAGGCAACAACGACTGAAGCTCTTCCGAGCGACACTGCTGCGCTGATTGCCGACACCATTCAGCATGTAGGCGAAGAGCCTCTGCGCTCTGTGCTCTCTGCTCTGCCCAGTCCTGGCTGGATGCGAGTAAAACCAAACACCCAATCAAGAGGGAAGCAGCCAACAAAACTTCTACCATCGCCTGACCGTATGGCGGAGATTTCAGATTGCTCACAGCGAGTCTCCTACACCCTGTAGCACTTGGGTCGCGAGTAACTCAGATTGAGTTGGATGGTCCAGTCGTGCATGCCAAAAGGGGTAGAGATGGGTTGTCCCATTTGCAACCGCCAAGCTTTGCTGCTCCCCCCGTGGCGCTCGAAACTCTGTCAATCCAACAGACAGGGCCCAGAGCACGGTCGGAATGCCCCTCGACGCGTTTGCGATCTCTGAGACGTTTCTCAAGCGCTGCAGCGCTCGGGATTTCTCTTCGTGAAGACGCACGGCCACAGGAACTCGGAAGGTCTGTGAGACGGCGCTTGCGCTCGGGATGAGATGGTGTAAGCGGGCGAGCCCGAGATAACCCTGAATCTGCTCAGATGACTCAACTGCAAGGCGGGTCGCATGCGGATTGCGCGTGGCGCTGACAGCGCGTGTCAGGTCATGCCCACCATCAGCCTCAGCCCGACCCCAAGAGAGTGGCCAGAGCTCCCGGGTGCCCCGACAGAGTCCAAACCAACCACTCGCTCGCCAACGGTGCAAAGACAGCACGTCTTGAGATACCCATGCACTGTAATCTGGACTCAACGTCGTCGTGCCCTCACGGATGAGCCTGCCCAATAGGTGAGTTGCCTGTCGCGGAACACATCCGAGATTCGGGAAAAACCAAGCGGCCTGATCGAAACTACGGTCCTGGCTGTATTGCTCTAATGACGCCTGCAAGAAGTCCGCGTTTCGGCTCATCTGTTGGGGATTAGAGGTTTCGATGGACCAGTAAAACGACGCATTGGTCGGCACTGGCACCGTTTGACCAAAGTAGCGCTTGTCAGCAGACCATACGACCTCATTCACCAGTGCCTGGGCGGCAAAGGGTGTCAGTGCACGATGCATTGCGACCTGCGAGGCCATTAAGGCATGGGTGTATGCACTGCGAAAGGGGATCTCCGCCTGCGCTGCAAAATGTGCCACCTGCCGGGTGGCCTTTGCTGTGGCGTGCAATGTCTGCGAGACCTCTCGAAACCCTGGCCAGAGAGACGCCAGGGTTGCAGTCTGGTCAGTAAGACTCTCTACGTGCTGCACATAACTCAGCATGCTGAGGGTCTGAGCAATCATCAGCTCATTGGCGATAATGGCTCGATTCGCGTACGCCTGATAGTTCAGTGTCTGCGCTTGCCAAGAGGCAACCGACAGAGCGGCCATGTCCGCAAGATGCTGGCCCCGCTGTCGGTCGTGCAGCACACCTGACATACTCAAATAAGCCATCAAAGCAAGTGCCACGAGAAAGGCCAGACCAAGACCTGTTACGAGCACAGAGCCCTTGGGTTCACGACGCATCAGTGGTTATCGTCGTTGTAGTTCGAGAGGTCTTTTCGATTGTTGGCTTGGAGTCGCGCAGAATTGGCGCTGGTGCTCGCAGCGCTCAGAGCGGCTCCGCCATCATTTCCCGCGATCTCTTGCGCGATACCTGCGGTCTGATTGCGAATCGTCTGCCCTAATAAGCTGTAAACACCGATTGCCGCAACGGCGACGACAGCAACCACAACGATGTATTCCGTCATACCCTGCCCAGAGGGACGGCGCATCGAGAAACGTTTCATGATTGACTCCTGTTTTAGGGAAAGAAACAGGAGTCTGGCTGGGTGAACCCACGGCGAGCAGTGGGCTCTCGTCTTAGGCCATTTGAGAAAAGCTAACGTCGAGGCATTGGGTACACGGCGAGACTCTCAAAGCCTCGCTCCGAGATTGAGGAGACGCCGAAAATATATGAATCCTTGGATAGCGGGAGCGTGACCGTTGTGTCTGTATCTACTTGCTGGGAACCCTCCCACGTAACAGCGTCTGTCTGACGCCAATGCACTCGGTAGGCTGTTGCGAGCCCTGAGGGATCCTTATTCCAGCTCAATGTGGTGTTGTTGGTGAGCACGGAGACATCCATTAAAACACCCGATGGTGGGGGTGGAGCCCAGGCTAATGAGGCGAGCGCTGCGCCATTCGCCTTGGCAACAGTCGCAACATATTCAGGCTCAACAAACTCAGGCAAGTCACCATACGACTTACCGTCTTGCATGCGAACGTCCTGGTGTTGGTGCCTAAAGTTCTCAAACGGTTCTGTCATCCGCACCGCTGCATAGCCTCGCTCCAGAAAAGGTAGGTGATCTCCACCTCTTAAATACCGATCCCTTCGCTTGATAAGCTGGACCTGCAGGTCCGGAACATTGTGCTCGGCGACCCGCTTGATATAACGAGCCAATTGAAATGCTGGCAAGTCCTCAGCACCACCCGCAAGTGCGATCGATTGGACCCTCTTCTGCACGCCCTCCATAAAAGCCTGCTCTGAAGGGTCTACCGGCCTTCTGCCCATCATTTGAAGCCAAGCTTGCAGCAGGGGGTCAACACCCCCTGCAAAGAGTCGAATGCGATTCGGATCTCTCTGCCCCTGGTCACCGGTGGCACTGCCCACGATGTCATTCGTAATCATGGCCTCAATGGGGAGCGACGACGATGTCGCAAGACGAGCGAAGTGTGTGGCCCCAAGCAGACCTTGCTCTTCGCCCGAGACGGCCAGAAAAATAATGGTCGCGTCAAAGGTGTGAGGAGCGAATGCACACGCCAGCTCCATGACGACCGCAGTGCCCGATGCGTCATCATTCGCGCCAGGGGCGTCACCAAGAGCATCATCATTGTTGCTGTTTCGAGAATCATAGTGGCCACTCACCACCAAAACTCTAGAGGGCCCGCGCTGAGATGCTGCAGGTAGTGTCGCAAGGACATTAACCAACTCTGCCCCATGCGGCAGCCCTCGGCCTGGCGGCTCTTGCCAGCGTTGAGTACTGACCTCCAGGCGACCACCCGATTTGCTTGAGCACTCCCTCAACTCGCGCTCAATCCAGCGTCGGGCCGCACCGATTCCCCGCGTTTCAGACTGCGTCTCAGAGGCCGTGTGACGGGTACCAAAGGCCGAAAGCGCCTTTACTCTTCGCTCGATGGAGTTTGCAGATATGGGGGCAATGACAGCTTGCACCGTGACAGCCTGGGCAGTCGCAACTGAAAGCCAAACCGCAAGCATGGCCAGAAGGCAGGGCGCAGCCCTAACGCTCAAGGGCACGTTCTTTATAGGTGGTGTAGCGCAGCGCGGTGCGCTCTAACTCGATTCGGTCCCAGACCCTGTCCTTCTCCCCCTGAGTCATGAAGATCCACTGACTGATTTCTTGGAAGGTTCGGCCACAGCCTTGACAAATGTCGTCGCCCTGGGCTGTTGAACATATTGCAATACAAGGAGAGTCTGGTCTGGGCATGATTGTGCTAGCGGGAGACGATATCGGACTCCATCATGCCAATTCGCGTGAGGATGGTCTGCACATCCTCTTCAATGACCTCATGGTCGCGAAGGGTATCGGCCAGGATATTGGCCACCTCCTCAAACGAGGTCTTCGTAATACCGGACTTTGCATGTGCCTCACGCATATCGGCCCCCTCGTAGACCGCAGCTGGCTTTCCCAAAGCCCAAGCAAAGTACTTGATCTGGTGTCCAATGAGGGCATCCATATCGACATCGGTGAAATATCGAGATAAGTTCGGGCGGCTCATGACCCTTTGATAGAACACCTGCACGACCTGTGTGAGGCCTTTTACGCCACCATACTTGTCGAAAAGATTGTCAGCACTTGCTTCCGTCTCTGCCATAGCCGATGTTTTACCACTGGTTCACCCGTCGGGGAAAGTCCCCATGCGGATTCACTCAGTTGATCGGCCTTACACCGACTTTAGTAACGCGCCCGCCCTCCATTTCGCTCACCATCAGGGCGTGACCCGAAATATCGAACTCATCCCCTACAACAGGTGGCTTATCCAGGGCCTGAGTCAACCAGTCCGCCATGGTCTGTCCGGGCATTGCCGCGAGCTGTAAGCCATAGAAATCTGCAACGTCCTGTGCCGGAGCGGCTCCATCCAGCATGAAGTCGCCAAATACCTTTCTGCTGGCTTTTCGGTCATCTGCATCTGGAAGGACCATGCCGAGTGCCCGCGCCACATGAGAGAGTGAGACGCCTTGGACCAAGAGCGACAGCAGGACCGCCATAAGCGCAAGACTAAGCATGTCATGCCGAGGATCAACCCCAGCCATGATGGGGAACAAGGCCAAAATGATTGGCACAGCGCCCCGAAGACCGACCCAGGCAACAAAGCCGATCTCACGTACCGTGAACTTGAATGGGATCAAGCACACCCATACCGCAAGTGGCCGAATCACAAACATAAGCGCGAAGGCGAGCACCAGACCCGGACCTGCCATCTTGAGGACCTCTGATGGCATCACAAGCAGACCCAGCAATAGAAACATAGAGGCCTGGAAAAGCCAGGCAAGACCATCCATTGCAGGGATCACAGTTCTAACAAAGCGACCTTTTAAGTCTGCGAGTAAAACACCAAAGACATAGATTGAGAGAAATCCTGACCCGCCGAAAACCGTAGAGAGCCCGAACACGGTCAAGCCCGCGGCAATCAAAAGCAGGGCATTCAGTCCATGATTGTGCGAGGCCTCAATTTTCAAGATCCGAACCAAGGCTCGAAATCCATAGGCGGTGATCACAGGAACAATCAGACCGACACCAATCTGCTGGGTGGCCATGAGTGCGAGTCCCAACACATCGAACTGGGCCGCAGCCACATTCGCCGATGGCGATGCCGAGACCGATGCAAACAAAATGGCTACGAGTGTCAGGAACACAGCCATCGGATCGTTCAGGCCAGACTCTACCTCTAGGGTGGTCAAGACCCGCTCATTCAAACGCAGACCACTGCCATTGAGCAAAGCGAAAACGGCTGCTGCATCTGTCGAAGAGACGATCGCCCCAAATAGAAAGGCACTCGTCCAACTGAGACCTACCAGGAGATGACCCGCCAGTGTCAGCATTGCGCAAGTCAGCAATACACCGACCGTCGCGAGCATCGCAGCGGGTTTGAGTGCGACTCGGAACATTGAGACCTGCGTTCTCAAACCCCCATCGAGCAGAATCACTGCCAGCGCAATGTTGCCGAGCCAAAAACTCAGCGCGTAGTCGTCAAACGCCACGCCGCCAGGGCCATCCTCTCCGGCGAGCATGCCGATCACCAAAAAGATCAGCAGCATGGGAAAACCGGTTCGAGCGGTGAATTGACCAAGCAAGATGCTCACCAGAACCAGCAGCGCCCCGATGAGAATCGAGCCGCCAAGCAGGTCTAAGGTCTCTTGCATATGGGTCTAGAGAGCGGCTTGAATGGAGAGACGCTCAAGCCTTCGGACTCTCCAATCCAATACCGCCGTGCAGACAGACATTTTCTTTGCAAGCTCAGGATTGGTCTGCTCAATGGTCTGCGCAGCGAAGGAGGAGAGGAACTGTGCCTTCACCTCAGCCCGTGCGCGATCGGCTCCAGCGTCTTCAAAAGGGACGGACGCAAGCAAGAGAAATCCATCGTCCGGAATACGTCCAGCCGACATGTTCGATTCGATAATGCCTGCCGCGGTGCGGATTGGGTGGGCTAGATCTGGGCTGTATGGGCCGATGATCAAGGCGAGGTTGGGCGTGTGCAGCCAGTCAAAGCCACGGCCCAGGCAAATCACCCACTCGCGATGCTCAATGTCGAGCGTGCGCGCTTGGCGAGCATTGAGTGCACGGATCTGCGCGACATGGTGAAAGTTCCCCGCGAGTAATGGCAGCATGTCACTTTGCATCGCCAGAGGCATATCCGGAAACAGCGCGGAAATCCGGTGGCGCAGCTCGGTGGAATTCCCGTCTGAAAGCGCGGAGACATCGAGCACCGCATCGTCCGATTCACCATGAATCAAAAGTGCATCTTCATCAGTCTCAAATCCGCACACAACGGGGTATACGGTCTGGTGATCGGTGCCGAAAATGCGCTCCACCTGATGTCGAACCTGCCAGGTATGACGCATGCTTGCAGCGCGGTCATAGTGAAAGCCGGCGCAGCCTCTGAGTGGCTCCCCACGCGAGAAGTGATATGTAATCAGCAATAGGACGCGACGCCCTTGATGCACCATACGCATGACTTGGTGGTGAAGCACCTCGCCAAGGTGGGGCCAGCCCAGATCAAACATGCCCCCAAGATTCCGAAAAGGCATGAGGATGCCAGCCGGAGTCTGAGTAGCGACGGAGAGATTGATGCGGCCGTCCATACATTTGAGGACCAAAACCGCCGTTGGATGCTGAGCCAAGTAGCGCTCCCGGGCGAGGCTAGCCTCTGGACCGGCAAACGTCTCCCCATGGCGCCGCGCCAGGTCAAAGAGCCGCTCTATGCGCTGTGCAATTGGGGCATTCGTTGGCAGTCGATCGGGCATCTGGGCGCCGCTGCTTGAAGGCTACTTTGCGAACAGCCTCGAGGGGTCGGCCATCGCCTTGAACTCGATGGCGTTGCCTGATGGGTCGAGGAAAAACATGGTCGCCTGCTCTCCCACTTCCCCCTTAAATCGAATGTACGGTTCGATGACAAATTGAACCCCTGCCGCCTTTAGCCGATCTGCCATTTGTTGCCACTCTGGCATGGAGAGCACCATACCGAAATGCCTGACCGGTACCTTTTTGCCATCGACATCCGAGCAGATGTCGTTAGATGCTTCGCCATGAGCCAGATGAGCCACGATCTGATGGCCATAGAAATTGAAGTCGATCCACTCATCAGAACTGCGCCCCTCAGAGCATCCGAGCAGCCCTCCATAAAATGCGCGAGCCTGCTGAAGATCGTCGACTGGAAAAGCGAGGTGAAATGGATGTGAGACGGTGGACATACTCATGAACTCCTTTGTGGGTAGAGAGAGAGGCCCCATCCAAGAAGATACCGTCCCTCAGAGATGGCTGCTAGGTGGGAATGCAAGCCAGGACGCAGCGATTTAAGCCGACCCTCTAGGTCGGAGATGGCCTCAGCGCTCTGGGCTGCGGCAACGAGTTCGGCCTGACGGGCTCTAGCCTCAGAGCTCGATCTGCGCCAAGCCTCCCATGCCTGTCTGGCAGGGGCACCACCCTGTGTCTGGGCAATCGTCAATATCTGAGCGCAGGCCTCACGGGCCTGAAACAGCAAGTCCGGAACCGATGACTGCGCTGCGCGCTGGTTGAGTTCGTCCTGCGCATGGTTGAACCGATCTCGAGCGCCTTTCGCCTGCGGGCTCCGTTCGAGTTGCTTTCGTCCCATCAGAGTGCGCGAGAGCGCCATGGGCTCAATCATCTCGGCAGCGCAGGTGAACAATCCTGACTCCGAAAACAGCCAATCTGCATGATCCACCTCCTCTCGAGCAGCAAGCGTCAATCGACTCTGGTTGTGGTGCATGAAGAGTGCGAAATTTGGAGCCTCTGTCGACAATCGATCAACCTCGGAGACCCATGCGTTGAGATCGGCATATTCAACCCCAAACTGTGAGACCACCCAGTTGAAAGCACCGTCAGGCAACGCCGTCTGCGTCATGGAGGTGCGGCCGAGAAACGCAATGCGATCACGTTGATTGGGTGGGAGCTGCAAGCGCCACTGAGGCGAGACGGCTGCGAGGTCAACACCCACATAATCACCCCAGGGCACCGAGGCGTTCACAAGCAGCAGGGCGAGAGGACCATTCCCGCACCCAAGGTCAAGTACGCGATCCTGCGGCTTGATGCGGTCAATCCAGGCAGACCTCCAGAATGATGCGATCGCTCCCTCGTAATTGCCCTGGAAAGACCCGACGCAAGAGTGCAGGGCGCCCGAAGCCCAATAGGCCGTCCAATCTGTGGCGAGAGCGTTGTGTTTCATAGCGTAGATGATGCGTCGAGCATACACTCTGCGCCATGGTTGAATCCCTAGCCCAGAGAAGTCTCAGAGCCATCTGGCACCCATGCACCCAGATGTGGCAAGCGCACCGGGACCCCCCATTGGCTGTGGCGCGAGCCCATGGCCCCTGGCTTGAACTGGAGGACGGTCAGCGGCTTTTCGACGGAATCAGCTCGTGGTGGGTCAATTTACTCGGACACGGACATCCCAGAGTGGTTGCGGCGATCAAGGAGCAGCTCGACACCCTGAGCCATGTCATGCTTGCAGGGTGCACACACCGGCCGGCAGTTGAGCTGGCAGAGGCCCTGAGCGCTCTGACGCAAGGCCATCTTGGGCATTGCTTTTTTGCGAGTGATGGCGCCTCAGCTGTCGAGATCGCCCTCAAAATGAGCGCCCACAGCATGCATGCGAATGGCCAAACGGGGCGGAATCGGTTTGTCTGTCTATCCCAGAGCTATCACGGCGAGACGCTCGGCGCCTTGTCAGTAACCGATGTGCCCATCTTTCGCGAAGCATACGCGCCGCTGATTCGAGAGCCGATCTTGGTGCCATCTCCAGATCCACGCCTTGCGCCTGCAGGGGTCTCGGATGCAGTCTGGGCAGAACAGGCTGCGCGAGCTTTAGAGCGCGCGCTCGACAGCCACGGCGCATCCATCTGTGCGCTGATTTTGGAGCCTCTGGTTCAGGGTGCAGCAGGCATGGCGATGTATCCCCCGGCTTACCTCAAGAGAGCGCGCGCCCTCACCCGCGCACGCGGCATTCATCTGATTGCCGATGAGATCGCGGTGGGCTGTGGGCGAACGGGCACGTTCTTTGCCTGGGAACAGGCGCTCTCTGGTGCGTCTCAAGCGCAGGACTGGCCAGACTTTATCTGCCTCTCAAAAGGCATCTCAGGTGGGTTCTTACCACTCTCCCTGGTGCTCACTCAAACCAGAGTGTTTCAGGCTTTCTACCACCCTGATGTTCGGCGCGGATTTTTGCACTCTCACTCCTACTCGGGAAACCCCCTCGCATGCAGAGCTGCCCTCACCGTGCTTGAGGTGCTTCGAGAGGAGGAGCTTCTTCAGAAGACCGCTATCGCTGCGCGTGAGCTGACCAATGCCCTTTATGAGGCGCTTAGACCTGCGATCGAACTGGGCGCCGTTCAGCATTTTCGAAACCTTGGGAGTATCTGGGCCGTTGATATCAGCCCAGCTTATTTCGATGCGAATCGCATCCGCCAGATTCGAGAGACTGCTCGCATCAAGGGTCTGCTGATCAGACCCATTGGTCCGTCGGTGTATCTGATGCCCCCTTTGGTTCTTCATGAGGGCCACGTCGAGTGGCTCGCCGCGGTTTTTGCTCAGAGCATTCTCGAAAACTTGACACATCATGCTGCTGGACAGACTCCACCAACGCTTGCGTGAACGCAAGGCCGCTGACTTATTGCGGCAGCGTGTCACGGGACGCGGCCCAAACGGTCGAATAGCGCGTCGAGAGGCCGAATCTCTAATTAACTTCGCAAGCAATGACTACCTAGGACTGGCCAATCATCCAGGCGTGCTGGAGGCCTTTCATGAAGGACTCGATTTATACGGGGCTGGAGCCGGCGCCTCTGCAATGGTGAGTGGCCACAGCCTGGCACACGAACAACTTGAATGCGCATTGCAAGACTGGGTTGCACCCTTGTTTCCCGAGTGCCGGTGCCTGCTGTTTTCGACGGGATACCTCGCGAATCTGGCCCTGCTCACGGCGCTCACGGAACGGGGCGACGCCCTTTTTTGCGACAAGCTCAACCATGCGTCGCTGATTGACGGCATGCGCTTGAGCGAGGCAGATCATCGTCGGTTTCCCCATCGGGATATGGACGCCCTCGAACGACTCCTCTCGAGCAGCCAAGCCCGACTCAAACTGATCGTAACTGATGGTGTGTTTAGTATGGACGGAGACCTCGCTCCACTGGCGGCCATGCTCAGCCTTGCAGAACGATTTGATGCAACCGTGGTTGTTGATGATGCCCACGCCGTGGGCGTCTTGGGCGAGGAGGGCCGAGGCACCATGGCGCTCTCACAAATCTGCAGTGAGCGGTTTGTCCTGATGGGCACGCTGGGAAAGGCCGCCGGCGTCTCGGGCGCATTCGTAGCGGCGCACCCGCTGGTAATCGAATGGATGCAACAGACAGCCCGCAGCTTCGTGTACACCACGGCCCCCCCACCCGCAATCAGTCATGCCCTGCTCCAGAGCCTCGAGATCATTCGCGGCGATGAAGGATCGCGTCGTCGCAGGCACCTTGCACACCTGATTGAACACATGCAATCGCAACGTGCTTCGCTGCATGCGGTGGGGCTCAAACTGCTGGGCTCGGACACGGCCATTCAGCCCGTGCTGATCGGAGACAACGGTATGACGATAGAGCACTCCCAGGCGCTCGCGCGGGCGGGCCTGTGGGTTCCAGCGATTCGGCCCCCTACGGTGCCCGAGGGCACGGCCAGACTTCGGGTGTCGCTCTCGGCTGCTCACACCATGGACGATTTGACTGCCCTGTGCTCGGAGCTCACCGCAGCACGAGACTGATGGACGCCGCAGGACTAAAATCGAGGATTTTTAGGCCCACTACCCTATGAACGCAGCCGCTGCAACCAGCGTTGACACGCTTTTCATTCTCCTTGGCGCCATCATGGTTCTGGCCATGCATGCGGGATTTGCCTTTCTAGAAGTCGGTACCGTCAGGCACAAGAATCAAGTAAATGCGCTGGTCAAGATCGTTGCCGATCTCTCGGTCAGCGGCCTTGCATACTTCTTTATTGGGTACTACCACGCCTACGGGATCCACTTTTTCGTCAGCGCCGAGACACTGACGCAAGACCACGGCTTTGGGCTCACCAAGTTCTTTTTTCTGTTCACGTTTGCTGCTGCGATTCCCGCCATCATTTCAGGCGGCATTGCAGAGCGCGCTCGATTCGGTCCGCAGCTGATTGCTACCGCGCTGATGGTTGGATTGGTTTACTCACTTTTTGAGGGAATGGCCTGGAACAACTTGTTTGGGTTTCAAGACACCATGCAGTCATGGTTCGGAGCGACCTTTCATGACTTCGCGGGATCAGCTGTGGTGCACGCGGTGGGCGGCTGGGCAGCACTCATTGCCGTGCTGTTCTTGGGGCCGCGCACGGGCCGATACCGAACCGGCGGGGCAGTCGCGGCGCACCCGCCAAGCAGCATTCCATTTCTCGCCTTGGGCAGCTGGATTCTGATCGTAGGCTGGTTCGGATTCAATGTCATGAGTGCACAAAAGATTGAGGCCATCTCGGGGTTGGTCGCGCTCAATAGCCTGATGGCCATGATCGGCGGAACCCTTGCTGCTCTTGCCTTGGGTAGAAACGATCCCGGTTTCGTTTACAACGGGCCTCTCGCGGGACTGGTCGCAGTCTGTGCCGGAAGTGATGTCATGCATCCCCTCGGCTCCTTGGTCGTTGGATTGCTCGCCGGACTGCTTTTTGTGAAGATGTTCAACTTCACGCAGAGCCGTCTCAAGATCGATGATGTGCTTGGCGTATGGCCCTTACATGGGCTCTGCGGCGTGATGGGCACCATTGCCGTCGGATTTTTTGGCCTGCCAGCACTCGGAGGTCTGGGCGGCGTAGCATTGGGGAGCCAGATCGTTGGCGCGATTACGGCAGTGCTGATCTCCGTCATTGGCGCCACCGTGATTTACGGTGGACTGCGATACACACTCGGCCTACGACTCGACCGCGAAGCGGAGTTCGAAGGCGCCGACCTCAGTATCCATAAGGTCTCCTCGACGCCGGAACGCGAGACAAGTTGGTGAGTCCACGGCGCGGCCTTTTTGTTGCCGGAACGGACACGGAGATTGGAAAGACGCTGGTGTCTTGCACACTGGTGCGTCTAGGGCAAGCGCTTGGGGTTCGAACGGCGGGGTTTAAGCCAATCTCCGCTGGACGGGCCGTCGGTGGAGTGAACGAGGACGTCACTGCCCTTCACCACGCCACCGGTCTTGCCGAGATCGGGCCTCTGACTGTGGGACCGATTCAGCTCCTTGCCCCAAGCGCGCCCTCCGTGGCGGCTGATCAGGAGCACCTAAGCCTCTCGCTTGAACCGATCTGGCCCGCGCTTAAGCAGCTCGAGCAAAGCGTTGACTGTGTGATTGTCGAAGGCGTCGGAGGTTTCGACGTGCCCCTAAGTCATGACTGCTCCACTGCAGACCTGGCACGCTTACTCGGCTTGCCCGTTGTTTTGGTGGTGGGGATGCGACTGGGGTGTATGAATCATGCGCTACTCACCCTCAGGGCCATCCAATCGGAGGGCCTCCCGATCGCTGGCTGGATTGCGAACACCGTGGATCCGGACATGTTATTTTCCGAGCAGACCTTCTTTGCATTACGAGATGTTATTGAGCATCGCTTTGGCGCTCCATGCTTAGGCAGAATTCCCAGACTAGACCAAGACCGTTATGACCCTCTCGACGCTCTCCACACCGACGGCCTCCGCCGCTACTTTGTCCCGACCTGAAGACACCCAGCCCAAACGCTGGACCACCCAGGTCGTGGTCGATCTCTTTGATCGGCCCTTTCTGGATCTGGTGTTCCAGGCGCAGCAGGTTCATCGTGCCCACCAGCCGCACAACGAGGTTCAGCTCTCTACGCTGCTGTCCATCAAAACCGGTGGGTGTGCTGAGGACTGTGGCTACTGCCCCCAGTCTGCTCACCACGAGGGCAGCGTCAAGGCCGAGAAACTCATGGATGTGAGCGAGGTCCTTGAAGCTGCGGCGCAGGCCAAGGCGCAGGGTGCCAGTCGTTTCTGTATGGGTGCTGCCTGGCGCAGCCCCAAGGACAAGGACATGGACGTCCTCACCAACATGGTCAGAGGCGTCAGAGGCCTGGGCCTTGAGGCCTGTATGACGCTGGGCATGCTTACCGAATCTCAGGCTCAGTCGCTTGCAGATGCAGGGCTGGACTACTACAACCACAATCTAGACACCTCTGCGGACTTCTACGGACAAATCATTTCGACGCGACAGTTTGAGGATCGCCTGGAGACACTCGATCGTGTTCGGGATGCTGGTATTCATGTCTGTTGCGGCGGCATTGTTGGCATGGGGGAGACGCGGCGTCAGCGAGCGGGCCTGTTGGCGACCTTAGCGAACCTCTCACCAGCGCCAGAGTCCGTGCCGATCAACCAATTGGTTCCAGTGCCCGGCACCCCGCTCCACGGCACACCAGCGCTCGACCCGCTTGAGTTCGTTCGAACCATCGCAGTCGCAAGAGTGCTCATGCCCCATGCGCGTGTTCGCCTGTCTGCCGGCCGAGAGGGTATGTCAGACGAGCTGCAGACACTCTGCTTTATGGCTGGGGCAAACTCAATTTTCTATGGCGACCGGCTGCTCACCACTTCAAATCCCCAGGCTGAACACGATCGAGCGCTCCTAGAGCGACTTCAGATTCAGCCCACATGACACAAACCCAGCTTCGCTGGGACCCCTCGCTCTATGAGGGCGCATGGGTGGCGACGGGTAGAACAGCCGTCCAGTGGGCATTGAGCTCTGACTGCCTCTCGGCTGACCGGACCGCTGGCTGGATTCGCAAAGCTGGAGCCGCACGTGGAGAGCAACTTGATTTTCGTAAGCTCCTCTCACGTGCCTTGATCTTTCAAGATGGTCCAGAGCACCAGACTGCCCGCTCCGCTGTATCCGAGGCCTTCTCAGCGCGCGAGGTCTTGCTCAAAAAAGATTTGCTACGCGAATGGGCAGATGAGGTAGCAGCCTCTCTACCCCGTGGGCGTCCAATTGATTTGGTGGAACACTACGCCCGCAAAGTGCCGCTCAAGGTGATGTGCCACTGGATGGGGTTGAAGGTCCTAGATAATCCCGCGCTGTGGGCAGCCTCTCAGGCTTTAGCCATATTCCTCGAGCAGCCCAGCCTAAACCGCGATGTCGCTCACCAGGCGGAGGCAGCGGCTCGGCTGCTGACGACATCTATGGGCCTAGAGTCCCCCCTCTCGCAAGCCCAGGTGCAGAAGCTCATGTTGTTCTTCGCCGGGCTCGAGACTACCCGGCACCTGCTCTCGGTTGGGCTGCTCATGAGCCTGAGGGACACCCACACTTGGCAAACACTCCCGCAAGAATCTGTCGCCCAAACCGTCGTGCATCAGGTGTTGCGAGCGTATCCGCCCATTCGCATCACAGGCCGTCGCGTCAAAAAAGGCCTGGACGCCTTCGGTCAGACCCTGCGCCGCGGAGAGCTCGTCATTGCCGATCTGCAGTCGGCCGGTCTCCCATTCGGCAGCGGCGCGCATGTCTGCCTGGGGGCCGCCCTCACTCGAACAGAGGCCATGACTGCATTGCAAGCCCTCGCTCACGCCCGACCCGAGCTCAAGCTCCTAAGGGAGCCCGAGCCTCAGGCATGGCTGGGCGGACCGCTGTATAACGGCCTCACTGAATTGTGGGTAACAGCCGCTCCAGGTGATCCGCCACGGTCTCGGTGAAGGTGGCATAGACCGGATTAGCCACAAAGCCCAAGTGAGGAGAGAGCGTGACCTGGCTCATGGTGCGAAAAGGGTGATCAGCAGGCAATGGCTCTTGCTCGAACACATCCAGCGCGGCCATCGATGGGCGACCCTCCTTGAGTGCATTAAGAAGATCCTGTTCCACAACCAGCCCAGCCCGGGATGTATTTACCAACACACTGTCCGGGCGCATGGAGGCGAGGCGTTCGGCATTGATGAGGCCACGTGTGGTGTCAGCCAACACCATGTGCAGGCTCACAGCCTTACTGTGTCGTAGGAGCTCGTCGAGTGACGCCCACTCCGCCCCTCCCGCCTGAGCCCGCTCGGGCGTCAAGTTGGGGCTCCATGCAAGCACGCGCATGCCGAAGGCCTGTCCGACGCGCGCAACGCGTGCTCCAATATTGCCAAGGCCAATTAGGCCAAGGGTCTCTCCCTCTAGAATGTCGGCAAGTTGAGGGAAGTGTAGGCCCTGTCGCCAGTCCGCATGCGGCTCTCGGAGTACCTTAATACCAGCCTCAACACGCTTGAGGCTCGCGAGAATGAGCGCCCAGGTGAGCTCGCACGTACTCGCTTTAGAGGGGCCAAATTGTGTGTTGAACACGGGAATTTCACGTGCCTGACACGCGGCTTCATCGAGCAGGTTGTTTCGCGTGCCGGTGTAAACCACGAACTTGAGGTGGGGTGCGAGACTCAGCTCGCGCGCGCCGAATGGCGTGCGATCCCGCATCAAGACAACGCCGCTGGCCCGTGCCAAGGCAGACTCAAGCGCAGCACCTCGCAAAGGGGAGGTATTGAGCTCGAGGGTTGCAATGCGATCGAGAGCCCGAATCCTCGGGGTGTTAGAGAATGCATGCTCGAAGTCGTCAAGAAAAAGCACGACAGGTTTCATGTGATGCGTCCTTTCGGGTGTGATCGAGGAGATCGTGTATGCAGTTGCATATATTGGCAGTGGGAACGAAGCAGCCTCACTGGGTGGACGAAGCTTACCGGGAGTACGCGGATCGATTTCCTGGGGAATTCCCGCTCACCTTGAAAGAGATCAAAGCGGAGCCTCGCACCCTGGGTAAGACCGTAGAGGCCATGATGCAGGCAGAGGCGTCCAGGGTTCGGCAAGCACTGCCCCCCGGGTCTCTCCTTGTAACCTTAGATGAGCGCGGACGAACACTGACCAGTGTGGCACTCGCTCAACAACTCGACCGCTGGCGCATGAATCAGCACGCGGTGAGCTTCGTGATTGGTGGTCCTGACGGCCTCGACCCGGCGCTAAAGTCAGCGTCTGCGCTATCCCTTCGCCTGTCAGATTTCACCCTTCCCCATGGCATGGCGCGCGTCATGCTCGCCGAGCAGCTATACCGCGCATGGTCTATTCTTTCAGGTCACCCCTACCACCGTGCCTAGCGTTGTACTGCAGCGCAAGATGCATATGTCCGCATGGAAGAACACAATCGCGGAAAGGATGAGGAGACAAACATGACCGAAATTCGACAAGGCCTACCGCTGACCGCCCCCATCCAATGGCTTCGGGCAGGTTGGCATGACATGCTTTGCGCAGGACTCAGAGGCGCATGGTACGGGGCATGTTTTGCCATCATGGGCTATTTGATCTCTTACGTGTACGGCTCTTTATGGCAGGCCACGATGGGACTGACCGCGGGCTTTTTTTTGATGGGCCCTTTCATTTGCACGGGAATCTACGAGCTCTCTCGCCAGCGAGAGCAAGGTGAGGGCTATAACTTGGTGAAGAGCTGGTGGGCTTGGCTCAGAAACTGGAAATCGATTGGGTTTTTTGCCGCCATGCTGACTTTCTTCATGATCGTATGGGCACGGGTTTCAGTGGTGATCTTTGCGCTCTTTGCTTCGCATGATTACCCCTCGGTGCAGAGCATGCTTCAACAGATCCTCAGCATGGAGAACCTGGAATTTATTTTGGTCTGGCTCTTCGTTGGATTTGTCTTCGCAAGCCTCGTGTTTGCGATCTCGGTGGTCAGTGTGCCATTGCTGCTTGACCGGGGCACCGACACCTTAGAGGCTGTGTTCGCCAGTGCTCGAGCACTCTGGAACAATCCGGGGACCTGCCTGGTCTGGGGCCTGCTGATTGTTGGGCTTATTGGCGCGAGCCTGCTTTTGTTTATGCCCTTGTTGATCGTCACCGCGCCTTGGGTGGGACATGCAACGTGGCGGGCTTACCGCGCGCTGGTGGCCTCAACCGACTGAAGTCTTTTCTCGAGGCGAGCGATACGGTCACGCAGCGCATGAAGGTCTTGTTGATGCGAGTCCATTTGCCCTCGACTCACCAGCACGTTGGTCTCGAAGATTGCGTAATGCGCAGCTTTTTGCGCAGCCTGAGCAGGCCATGACCTTTGGAGCGCCTGTCCCAGCGGCGAAATTCGGGCGCGCATCAATGCAATGAGTGGCGTGAGCCTCTGGGCAATCTCAACATCACCCTCAATGCGTAAGCCCCTCATAGAAGGACCAGCCGAGGGTTGTGAGAAGACTTGCTCCAAACTCGCAACAAAGAACGCAGGCGTAAGTGTGAGGCGCACATCGATGGGTACAGAGGACTCTGTTGATACCGCCTCTAACAGACCATCTGGGGCAAACCGAGCAGACAGCGCAGGGATGGTTAGCGGCGAGAAGCCCTCAAACCCGATCGCAATGTGGCAGCCCGCCAATGAGCGAAGCTGATCGTGCAAGGCACGATCCCGCTCTATGGCGAAGTTCAGGGCTGCGAGCATGAAGAGTGGTTAGGTCTGCGCGTTCTGGGTGATGCCAGCCAACAGCCACCCGGCATTCGGATCGCCAATCGTCTTATGCAGCGTCCAGGTCTCGTCGAAATGCGTGGGCAGTGCATCGACAGCCTCACGAATCAGACCGTGGAAGCGAATAAAGACGGCGTCGACCGGTTGGCCATCTTCGCCCGAGTCACGGGACTGACCGAACCATTCGACATGAAGCTCATCAACCGTTGTGACATTGGCCGAGGGTCCGCGCTGAAAGAGCTGCTGGCGAAGTCCTTCGGCCATGCTCTCTGTTGTAAAGCCGCGAATGTCGTCTAGGCGGCCTTCGTCCCACACCTTTTGCAGGTGAAGGAACTGCTCTCGGGCGACCGTCAAGAAGCGCTCGACTTCCACCTCAGAGGTTTGAAGGGCGAGCGGCTGCTCAGCCTGACCTACGGAATTGGACGCAGGCTGCGCCATCGAGTCCCTGAGCTGGGCGTCCTCCAGCGAGGCGCGGGGCATGGGTGCCCCAGAGGCACCCGCAGTGGCACCCGCAGCAGCGGGCTGTGCCTGACGCCCTCTAGACATCACGAGCCTGAGCAAAAAGACCGCCAAAAGGACGCCGGCAACAATCAGGAGCATGCTCATGAGCTCCTCACCAAAGCCAAGATAGGAGGCCAGGGCCGCAAGACCCAGACCAGCCGCCAGGCCAGCAACAGGACCCATCCAGGTGTTTCGAGCCGGTGCTGCAGTCTGCGCAGCGGCGGGAGCACCTGCTGGAGCGGCCGCAGGTTGCTGCCCAGGCTGTTGGGCAGGCTGTTGTGACGGTTGCTGCGCAGGTTTGGTGGGCGGCGCTTGCCGCTGCGCGGGTGCTTGTCGGCCGAATGACGAGCCGCCCCCCATGCGCTTGGCCTCTGCGTCGATCGGAACGAGCGCGAAGAAGCTCAGAACGATGCTCATGGTGCCAACAGCGGCCCATTGCATTGAAACAGTGAGGCGGCGAGAAAACGTGGACATGGAGTGACTCCTGTAAAAGGCTTGTTATTTGGGATTGGACCCAAGTTTCACTGCTTGGTGCAGAGCAACCACACCCGCTGTGTGGGTGGAATAGCGAACCACCCCAAAGCCGCTATCGCGCATGAGCGTTGCAAGCGTTTCAGGGTCGGGATGCATACGGATCGACTCCGCGAGATATCGGTAGCTGTCGGCATCGCCAGTCACGCGCTCACCGAGCCAGGGCAATATTTTGAAAGAATAGGCGTCATAAAGCGGCTCGAGCGGCTTTGCTACTTTTGAGAACTCCAAAACCAAGAGCTTGCCATTGGGCTTAAGCACCCGGTGCAGTTCGCGCAAGGCTTGATCCTTGTGGGTCATGTTTCGCAGACCAAAAGCCAGGGTAATACGATCGAACTGATTGTCCAAGAAGGGGAGCGCTTCGCAGTCACAAACCACAGCCTCTATTGAGCGACCGAGGTTCATGAGCCGGTCTCTGCCGCGCTCGAGCATTTGCGCGTTGATGTCCGCCATGACCACGCGACCCTCAGGACCGACCCGCTTCGAAAAGGCCAAGGCCAGATCGCCTGTCCCGCTGGCAACATCGAGGACCCAGTCCCCAGGTTGCACCTGGGCTTGAGCCACCGTCCAGGCCTTCCAGGCTCGATGAAGCCCCGCAGACATGAGGTCGTTCATGAGGTCATAGCGGGCTGCAACGCGATCGAATACCCGTCGAACCTCTCGCGCCTTATCCTGCTCGAGAACCGTCTTAAATCCGAAATGAGTCGTGTTCATGGGCAACTGGTTCCTATTGGGTTCGAGTCTAGACAGCTTTTTTCCCATTAACTGTCATATAGGCGCAATATTTCGGGAATAAATTCGCCATCATGTCGAGCACTATCCTTGTCGTCGAAGACGAACCCGCAATCGCCGAGTTGGTTGCCGTCAACCTCAGCTTTGCTGGGCATAAGGTCCTTCGAGCCGCAGATTCTATTCAGGCCGACACGCTGATTCGCGCAGAACTCCCAGACCTCATTCTATTGGACTGGATGCTGCCCGGGGCGAGTGGCGTTCAATACGCCAAAAAGCTCCGCGCAGACGAGCGCACGCGAGACGTTCCCATCATCATGCTGACAGCGCGGTCTGAAGAGGGCGACAAGGTAGAGGGTCTCGACAGCGGGGCCGATGACTACATGACCAAGCCCTTCTCACCCAAAGAGCTGCTTGCGAGAATCAAGGCCGTCATGCGCCGTCGGGCGCCTCAACTGACGGACGACGCAGTGGATATCTGTGGCCTTAAGCTCGACCCCCTGACCCACCGCGTGTCTGGGGGGGGTATGCCCCTGGACTTGGGGCCAACCGAGTTCCGCCTTCTGCACTTTTTCATGACGCATCCAGAGCGGGTTCATAGCCGAAGCCAGCTCCTTGACCATGTCTGGGGAGATCATGTGTTCGTGGAGGAGCGGACGGTTGATGTGCATATTCGCCGCCTCCGCCAAGCGCTTACGCCCACAGGGCACGAGCGCCATGTCGAAACAGTGCGCGGCAGTGGGTATCGATTTACTGCAAGCCCCGCTGCTGCTGCCGCCTAACGACATTCAGACTTTTCCGAAGATAATGCCGGCATGACCGGTCTCTGGATACGTGTCCTAGTTACCGTATTTCTGATCCTGCTAGCCTCGCTGCTGGCGGATCTCGTCGCGGGTGGGCGTGCTGCCTTTACCGTCGCCTTTAGCTCGCTCGTCATCTGGATCTTCTTTCAGCTCTGGCATTTGCGGAAAATGACCCAATGGCTTGAGGATTTCAAGCTCAACAAAACACCCACCGGGCTGGGCACCTGGGATGTGCTTTTCTCTGCCGTGTTCCGGTTGGCTCGCTCGTATGAGCGCCAGCAAGCACAGCTCAAGCTGATGCTGAGCTCTTTTCGCAGCGCGACCGAGGCCATGCCCGATGGCGTGGTCTCGCTGGACGACCATCATCAGATCACCTATGCGTCCAGACGCGCGGCGCTGCACCTGAATCTTCGCGTTCCAGATGACTACGGTCGCAATATTTTGAATCTGCTGCGCCACCCTGATTTCAGCGAATACCTAGAGCAAAATCAGTGGTCCGAACCAGTCACACTCACCGGTGTGCCAGGAGACGGTCGCACCCTCCAGGTTCAGCTCATACCCTACGGTGAGCGAGAGCAACTCTTGCTTACCCGCGATGTCACGGAGGTGCTCAAGCTTGAGACAACTCGCAGAGACTTTGTCGCAAATGTCTCTCATGAGCTCAAGACACCGCTCACGGTGATCTCAGGATTCGTTGAGACCCTCCAAGAACTTCCACTGGACAAGCATCAGCGCGCCGATATCCTCGAGACCATTCGCACTCAGGCCCAGCGCATGCAGCGGCTCATTGAAGATCTGCTGGTCTTATCGCGGATTGAGTCGGACAAGACGCCACCCGCGGAGGACCATCTTGATATGCGCAAGACCCTCCAGCAGCTTGCACAGGACGCAGATCACCTTAGCCGAGGGAAGCATCAGGTTGCGCTTGGCCAGCCCATGAGCCCCGACCTGCTCATTGGTGATGAACAAGAATTGGCCAGCGCATTTGGCAACCTCGTGAGCAACGCCATTCGATACACACCGGCGCACGGCACGATTACGCTGAGCTGGCGGCGCAACGAAGAGGGACAGGGTGTTTTCGAAGTGCGCGATACTGGTCCAGGCATTGAGCCAGAACATATTGGACGGCTCACCGAGCGCTTCTATCGGGTCGATAAGGGACGGTCGCGATCAACCGGAGGGACCGGCCTTGGACTTGCAATTGTCAAACACATCGCATCACGCCACAACGCCCATTTGCGTATTGAAAGCGCACTCGGCCAAGGCAGCCGATTCGCCTTGGTATTTCCTACGCAAAGACTGCTGCGCGAACCCCCTTCGAGCTAGGCCCGCTCGTCCACTAGACTAAGACGCGCTCAATGCCTCCTTGGTTTGCTTTAGCGACATAGTCCTCCATCCAGCTCGGCCCGAGGAGATGACGAGCCATCTCAACCACAATGTAATCGGCGTCAACACCCGTATCGTCGCTGTAGCGGCTTAACCCCTGCAAGCAGCTTGGGCAAGACGTCAGGATTTTGACCTCCTGATTCGGATTCTCGCCTCGTGCAGCGTCGGCCCCTTTGCGCATTTCAGATTCCTTTCGAAACCGCACCTGTGTGGAGATGTCTGGTCTCGCAATGGCCAACGTACCCGATTCACCACAGCACCGATCGTTCTTTTCGACGGCGCCGTTGAGGTCACTGTTCACAAGGGCGTTCACAACCTTCATGGGGTTGTGCTGCTTCATAGGGCTGTGGCAAGGGTCGTGATACATGTAGCGCACGCCCGTTACGCCCTCTAGGCGAAGCCCCTTCTCGAGTAGAAATTCGTGAATGTCTAGGATGCGACACCCAGGAAAGATCTTTTCAAACTCATACCCTGCGAGCTGGTCGTAGCAGGTTCCGCACGAGACCACGACCGTCTTGATGTCGAGGTAGTTGAGGGTATTGGCCACGCGATGAAAGAGCACTCGGTTGTCCGTGATGATCTTGTCAGCCTTGTCGAACTGACCCGACCCGCGCTGTGGATAGCCGCAGCACAAATACCCCGGAGGCAACACTGTTTGCACATTGGCCTGCCAGAGCATGGCCTGGGTGGCGAGCCCCACCTGGGAGAAGAGGCGCTCGGACCCACACCCGGGGAAATAAAACACGGCCTCTGCGTCGGCGGAGGTGGCCTGAGGATTCCGAATGATTGGCACATAGCGCGCATCTTCGATGTCGAGCAACGCCCTTGCAGTCTTCTTCGGGAGGTTTCCCGGCATGCGCTTATTGACGAAGTGAACGACTTGAGCCTGGATGGGTGGCCGCCCGAGGGTAGCCGGAGGCTTGCGGGTCTGCTTTTTAGCGAACGATTTGAAGAGACCGTGGGCTAACCGCTGGGCTTTGTATCCCCACTCGATCATGACCTTACGAGCAAAAGCAATCGTCTCAGGCTGAGTCGCATTGAGAAAGAACATAGACGCTGCGGTGCCGGGGTTGAATCGCTTCTTCCCCATACGACGCAGGAGGTCTCGCATGTTCATGGAGACTTCGCCAAAGTCAATGTCGACAGGACAGGGGCTGGCGCATTTGTGGCAGACGGTGCAGTGGTCTGCCACGTCCGAGAACTCCTCCCAGTGCGCAATGCTGACACCCCGACGGGTCTGCTCTTCATAGAGGAAGGCCTCAATCAGCAGCGAGGTGGCCAGAATTTTATTGCGCGGGGAATACAGCAGATTGGCACGCGGCGAATGGGTGGCACAGACCGGCTTGCACTTTCCGCATCGCAGGCAATTTGCAAAAGAGTCGGCAATAGACCGAATGTCGCTCTGCTGGAGAATGAGGCTCTCTGCCCCCATCAGCCCAAAGGAGGGGGTGTATGCATTGCGAAGGTCCCCGCCTTCAAGCAGCTTGCCCGCATTGAAGCGACCCTCCGGATCAACCTGCTGCTTGTAGTCTGCGAAGGCTTTGCGCTCCTCGGGGGAGAGAAACTCGAGCTTGGTAATGCCAATGCCATGCTCACCTGAGATCACACCATCGAGATCCTTGGCGATCTGCATGATGCGGGCGACCGCCTGATGCGCCTCTGTGAGCATCTCGTAGTCGTCAGAATTTACGGGCAGATTGGTGTGCACGTTTCCATCGCCTGCGTGCATGTGAAGTGCCACAAACACGCGAGAGCGCAATACCTTCTGATGGGTGGCGCGCAAGCGATCGACAATGGATGCGTAGGTCTGTCCTGGAAAGATCTGCTGAAAGCCCGATAGCAGCTCGCGCTTCCAACTGACTCGAATCGTATGGTCCTGAAGCAGTGAGCCTAAGGTGTCTTGGAGGCGGCCCTCTGAGGGAACCCCCTCTACACCCAGGGCAACCAAGTCGCCAAGCGCATCGGTGAGCGTGCGATCGAGGTGCGCCAGTAAATAGGCCCATCGGGACTCTACCTGCTTGAGGAGCGCGGCGGCCTCACCGACCCGCCGAGAGAGTTCTGCCTGCCGATCTTCGGTTGCATCTTCATCGTCGGGGAATGCAATGTCATTGAGCGTCTGTCGAAGTGCGCGCGTAAGCTTGAGCTTGTTCGATATAGACAGCTCGATGTTGATGCGCTCAATGGCATTGGTGTACTCGCCCATGCGGGGCAATGGAATAACAACATCCTCATTGATCTTGAACGCATTGGTGTGTCTGGCAATGGCAGCAGTGCGAGCACGATCGGCCCAGAAGGCCTTGCGGGCCTCAGGCGAGACAGCAATAAAGCCTTCACCCGATCGGCCATTGGCTAGGCGAATCACCTCTGAGGAAGCCCGCGCCACCGCAGTGTCGTCATCGCCCACGAGATCTCCAATGAGCACCATCTTGGGCATGACACCCCGTTTGCTCTTGGTGGAATAACCCACCGCGCGAAGATACCGCTCATCGAGATGCTCTAGCCCTGCAAGCAGAGTGCCGCCAGGCTGGGTATCGAGGTAGTCCTTGATTTCGACAATGGATGGAACCGCCTCCTGGGCGTTTCCAAAAAACTCCAGACAGACGGTGCGAACGAACTGCGGCATTCGGTGCAATACCCAATGGCAGCTCGTGATGAGCCCATCGCAGCCCTCTTTTTGAATGCCAGGAAGGCCGCCCAGCACCTTGTCCGTGACGTCTTTTCCGAGCCCGAGACGGCGGAATTGCCTGCCCTCTAGACGCAGGTGTCTGCGCTCGAGCGGATCGCCCCTGAAATGGGCTTCGTGTCCCTCCTCGACGAGCTGATGAGCCGCATAGCGAGTCACCTCAAACTCGACCCACTCGAGATCGTGGATCTTGCCCATGTTGTGGGCAATGCGGGTGACCTCAAGCCAGTCGCCTTGTGGGTCGACCATGCGCCATGACGCCAGGTTGTCGATCGCTGTTCCCCAGAGCACGGCTTTTTTACCGCCAGCGTTCATGGCGATGTTGCCGCCGACGCATGATGCATCTGCGGAGGTGGGGTCGACGGCAAAGACGAGGCCACTTCGATCGGCCGCGTCGGAGACCCTGCGGGTGACCACACCTGCACCTGCATAGACCGTTGCAACCGGCGCCTCTCGACCGGGCAGTGCTCGCCGTTGAACACTACCCAAGTGGTCCAGCTTCTCGGTGTTGATGACCACCGATTTCGCGGTAAGCGGGACTGCACCGCCGGTATAGCCTGTGCCGCCTCCGCGGGGGATGATGGTGAGGTCAAGTTCGATGCAGGCCTTGACCAGTCCCGCAATCTCGACCTCAGAGTCTGGGGTCAACACCACAAGCGGAAGCTCAACCCGCCAGTCTGTGGCGTCCGTAACATGCGACACGCGCGAGAGCCCATCGAATTTAATGTTGTCGGGGTCGGTGAGCCGGGCGAGTCGTTTTCGAATCTGGCGCCGCAGCGCCTGCATTTCTTCGAAGGCCGCACCAAATCGCATGACGGCGGTTTTTGCAAGGCCCAAAAGTGCCTGCACTTTCTCGTCACGCTGCGCTGCCGTTCGGTTATCAGATGTTCGCTCTCTGCGTCGGTCGATGTCCTGGAGTCGGTGATGGAGCGCATCAATGAGCGCGCGCCGACGCTTGGGACTGGAGAGCAGATCGTCTTGTAGGTATGGGTTGCGCTGCACAGCCCAGATGTCGCCCAAAACCTCGTAAAGCATCTTGGCGGATCGGCCGGTCTTTCGCTCGCGGCGCAGCTCATCGACTAGATCCCAACCCTCTTGGCCAAGAACGCGACGAATGATTTCTTGGTCCGAAAATGAGGTGTAGTTGTAGGGGATCTCTCGCAGACGCTCTGCGCGAGGTTCCGGCGCTGCTTGAAGCTGCACGGCAAGGGCGGGCGTCAGAGGAGCATTCATGGTTGAGTAGCCGTTATGACCAGAAGAGGTTTGGCACCCGATTTTAACGCTCCATGACCGGTGAAGCCCCTACAAGCCTCTTCCCCAGTACACTCGCATTCCATGACGACCGACTACCTGCGACGCATTCTCGGTGCAAGGGTTTACGAGGTGGCGCATGAGACGCCCCTGGAGAGAGCGCCCGGACTCAGCCAACGCCTTGGCTGCGAGGTCCTGCTCAAGCGCGAAGATACCCAGCCCGTCTTTTCCTTTAAGGTGCGCGGGGCATACAACAAAATGGCCCACCTGCCCCCCGAGCAGCTTCGAAAGGGGGTGATCGCAGCCTCTGCAGGAAATCATGCCCAGGGCGTAGCCCTGTCAGCCAAGGCGCTTGGATGCCGAGCCGTGATTGTGATGCCTGTGACCACACCGTCCGTGAAGATCGACGCCGTGCGGACCCGAGGCGCAGAGGTTGTGTTGTCTGGAGATTCTTACTCCGACGCCTACGCCCATGCCCTCTCACTGCAGACAGCCCAAGGGCTGACCTTCGTGCACCCCTTCGATGACCCCGACGTGATTGCGGGCCAGGGCACCATTGGCATGGAAATCCTGCGCCAGCATGCCGGACCCATCGATGCGATCTTCATTGCCGTGGGCGGGGGTGGCCTGATTGCTGGGGTTGGAGCCCTGGTCAAAGAGCTGCGACCAGAGACCCAGATTATTGGCGTACAGACCGAGGACTCTGACGCCATGGCCCAATCGCTTGAGCAGGGTCAGCGTGTTGCACTCCAGGATGTTGGCTTGTTCTCAGACGGCACAGCCGTCAAGCAGGTCGGCGAGGAAACCTTCCGAATCGCTCAGAGGGTGGTGGATCGGATGATCCGAGTGGATACCGATGCGGTCTGTGCGGCCATTAAAGATATTTATCAGGACACGCGTGCCATAGAAGAGCCCGCAGGGGCCCTGGCCCTCGCGGGCCTGAAGGCCTACGTTGAGACCCATGGGGCTGTCCGCGCGGACGGCACGCCCAAGACGCTGGTGGCCATTGCCTGTGGTGCCAACATGAACTTTGACCGCCTGCGATTTGTGAGCGAGCGCAGCGAAATTGGAGAGCAGCGTGAGGCGATCTTCGCAGTAACCATTCCCGAGGAACGCGGCAGCTTTAAGCGGTTCTGCGGTCTGCTTGGAAGCCATAGCGTGACGGAGTTCAACTACAGGATTGCAGATGCACATCAGGCGCACCTCTTTCTTGGGCTTCAGGTCAAAGACCGCGCCGAGGCTCAGTCCATTGCAACTCGCCTGGTCGGCGAGGGCTTTGCCACGCTCGATCTGTCCGCGGATGAGACTGCCAAAAATCATATCCGGCACATGGTGGGCGGCCGATCCCCCCTGGCTCGGGATGAGCGCCTGTTTCGCTTTGAGTTTCCCGAGCGCCCAGGAGCACTCCTCCGGTTTCTTTCAGCCATGAACCCGAGCTGGAATATTTCCCTCTTTCATTATCGAAACCATGGATCCGATACCGGCAATATTCTGGTTGGGTTGCAGGTGCCACCCGAGGATGCGGCGTCTTTCAACGGCTTTCTCGTGGGTCTGGGTTATCCGCACTGGGAAGAGACCCACCACCCGGCCTATCAGCTATTCCTGAACTAGGGCCCTGACGAGCGTCGACTTTTTTGACTCCCCGGGGGAGTGTCCCCTCGCTAGCCTAGGCGACATGACACTGACTGCCCCCCTCATCGCTGTCGTCGAAGATGACACTCGCCTCTCGGAGCACCTCTGCGCTCTCCTCCAACACCTGGGCTGGAGAACACGGGCTTACACGCGCGCAAATGCCTTTTTTGCTGCGAGTCGAAGCATCATTTTTGATGCGATCGTTCTCGACCTTCACTTGCCTGACGTGCACACGGTCGAGCTCATACAAAAATTGTCGCCAGAGGTCCGCAACAAGACCATCGCACTGACCGGGCGCATGGATGACAGCATTGTGGAGGCCAGTTTCGATGCGGGTCTGGCGGACTTCTTATTAAAGCCCTGCCGTCTGCTAGAGCTCAAATGCCGCTTAAGTAGGATTTTCCAAAGAGAGTGTACGCACACTTCAAAACAATCCTCTGACATTCCCCAAGAGCTGGCCCATGCCCAGCTGACCGAAAAGGAACGGCAGTGTGCGCTTACGCTCTTTGCACACTGCAACCAAATTGTTAGCCGAGCGCAGCTCTTGTGGGCCGTCTGGCATCTTGACGAGAGAATTACGTCACGTAGAGTTGACACTTATGTGTCACGCATCCGACAAAAACTGGGCCTTCATGGCGAAGGTCCTTACCGGCTTGTCTCCGTCTATGGCCAGGGCTATCGGCTTGAGGCCAACCCTTGACTCCCCCGAGAGTCGAGGCTTCTCGTAGAATCAAGCTCTTATGCAGCTTTTCGCCCTTGGCCTCAATCACCAATCTGCACCACTCGCCGTGCGGGAGAAGCTCGCCTTTCCCGGCGATCAGCTGCATTCGAGCCTAGTGGACCTTCGGACAAACCTCTCGGGGCTTGCCCCCGAGCAGGCGCTGCTCTCAACCTGCAATCGAACCGAGCTCTACTTGGCCAGCCCGGAGCCAGAGTCAGCGAATCATCATGCACTGCATTGGCTTGCAGAACGCTCACGGGTGCCAACAGACACATTGCGGCCCCACCTTTACCTGCACCAAGAGGCAGACACCGTGCGCCACGTCTTCCGGGTCGCGAGCGGGCTTGACTCCATGGTGTTAGGAGAGCCGCAAATCCTTGGCCAACTCAAGCAGGCTGCCCGCCAAGCCCAAGAGGCTGGTAGCCTCGGCACACACCTTCACCATCTCTTCCAACGTGCGTTCTCGGTTGCAAAAGAGGTCCGAACCAGCACGGAGATCGGTGCCCACTCGGTCTCTATGGCGGCCGCTGCTGTTAAGCTCGCTGAGCGAATCTTCGGAGATCTCAGCCAGACGAAGATGCTGTTCATTGGAGCCGGCGAAATGATTCAGCTCTGTCTGGCGCATTTCGCAGCGCGTCAGCCCGAAGCCCTCGCCATTGCCAATCGCACGGTCGCCCGAGGCGAGGCCCTGGCGAGCCAGTACGGAGGACGGGCACTCGCCCTGTCCGAGCTTCCTGAGCACCTGCACCAATTCGATGTGGTGGTGAGCTGCACAGCGAGCAGCCTACCCATCTTGGGCCTTGGGATGATCGAGACCGCCCTCAAGAAGCGCCGCCACAGGCCCATCTTTCTTGTCGATTTGGCTGTGCCACGCGATATCGAGGCGGAAGTAGGCGGCCTCTCCGATGCCTTTTTGTACACGGTGGATGACCTCGGCTCTCGGGTGCAAGAGGGCGTCAAGGCCCGAGAAGATGCCCTCGAGCATGCAGAGGCCATCATCGACCACGGTGTTAAGACCTTCCTCAATTGGAAGTCCGCTCGCGCACAGGTCCCGCTCATTCAGGCTTTGAATCAGCATCTCAGCGGGCTACAGGGCCAAGAGCTCCTTGCGGCTCAACGCCGACTTGCCAGAGGTGAACCGGTCGAAGAAGTACTCCGAGGTCTGGCCCACGGGCTCACGCAGAAGATGAGCCACGGTCTCTACGCGGGGCTCTCGAGTCCTGACGCGCAGACCCGCGACGACACGGCGGATCTTGCCCGCCGCCTGTTTCGCCTCCAAGATTCCCTTTAGAAAGCCGTTATGAAGCCCAGCCTGCTGACCAAGTTGCAGCAGATTCAGGCGCGTTTTGCGACCGTTGAATCTGAGCTCTCCGACCCGACAATCGCGCAGCGCATGGACGACTTTCGACGGCTGAGCAAAGAGCGATCAGACCTCACCCCCGTTGTCGATGCATTCGTCGAACACCAAGCCGCCACACGCGACCTGGAGTCTGCTGAATCGTGGCTCTCGGATCCAGACCTCAAAGAGTTTGCCCAAGAAGAGATTGGACGCCTCAAATCCCTGCTCGAAGCCCAGGAGGACGCGCTTCAAGTCTTGCTACTCCCCAAAGATCCCATGGACGAGCGCAATGTCATTCTTGAGATTCGGGCCGGGACGGGCGGTGACGAGTCTGCGTTGTTTGCGGGCGACTTGCTGCGGATGTACCTTCGGTATGCAGAGCGAAACCGATGGCAATCGGAACTGCTCTCTGCGCACGAGAGTGACCTTGGCGGATACCGCGAGGTGGTGGTGCGACTCGCGGGTGACCAGGTCTATTCACGGCTGAAGTTTGAATCCGGCGGGCATCGCGTTCAACGGGTTCCCGCGACAGAAGCCCAGGGCAGGATTCACACCTCGGCCTGCACGGTGGCTGTATTGCCTGAGGCAGACGAAATCGGTGACGTACAGCTCAACCCAGAGGACCTCCGGATCGATGTCTTCCGTGCCTCTGGCGCCGGGGGGCAGCATGTCAATAAGACGGAATCCGCCGTGCGCATCACGCACCTTCCAACGGGTATTGTGGCCGAGTGTCAGGATGATCGCAGTCAACACAAGAACAAAGACAAGGCGCTGAAGGTGCTTGCAGCCCGAGTGCGCGACCGCGAGGTCATGGCTCAGCAACAAAAGGAAGCGTCCGCACGCAAGCTGATGATCGGGTCAGGTGATCGATCAGAGCGTATCCGCACATACAACTTTCCACAGGGACGCATCACTGACCACCGCATCAACCTCACGCTCTACAAGATCGATCAGATCATGGATGGAGACCTGCATGAGCTGACCCAATCATTGATGGCTGAGCACCAGGCCGAGCTTCTCTCAGCGATCGGTGAGGATGGCTGACGAGGGGTTCAGGCGCTCAGAGCCATGGCTACTGGGTACCATTGCGCGATCCGAGCGCTGGGAGATCTGTGCTGCGGCGACGGGCCGAAGTCAGGCCTGGCTGAGAGCAAGAGACCTCTGCAGCCTTGAGCAGATCCGCTCAGAGGAGGGAGAGGGCGCGGCGGCACTCGCCGCCCGCATGGTCCGCGCATTCCTGGACGAGCGGCCCATCGCTCAAATCGTTGGGCACACAGCATTCTATGGACGACGCTTCTGGGTGAATGCATCCGTGCTGATTCCACGATCTGACTCGGAGTGCATGATCGACGCCGCACGGGGATTCCTCGAGGCAAGAGCCTCGGTTCGTCCAGGACCGCTTCGTGTGTTGGATCTGGGTACCGGCACGGGATGCCTTGCGATCACGGTTGCCCTTGAAGCCAAACGGCTCGGTATGACGGTGAACGTCGTTGCGACTGACCTGAGCCCAAGGGCGTTGGCGCTCGCCAGAAACAACGCCCTCTGGCTTGGCGCACGCATTTCTTTTTTTAAGGGGGACTGGACTGCTGCCTTGCCGCCAGACTGCGAGCCCTTTGACCTCATTCTCTCCAACCCGCCCTACCTGGCACCCACAGATCCGCACCTTCACCAGCGCAGTCTGCGCTACGAGCCTCCCCTTGCCTTGGTGGGGCAGAACCAAGACGCCCGTGGCCTCGCCGCCTTTCGGTTGCTTGTGCCCCAGGCCCAAGAATGGCTTGAACCTGGTGGTGGCCTGCTGGTCGAACACGGTGCGAGCCAGCAGAGCGATGTCGCTCAGCTGATGCGTCGCGCTGGTTACACCGAGCTGCGCCTGCTCAAGGACCTGGCCGAGCGTCCACGAGCGATCCTGGCTCATTTATGATCGTGGCATTCAAATCTCAAGAGGACACCATGGACGCAAAAGCGTTTGTTCAACAAACCGTCAGTGACAACCCCGTTGTTTTGTTCATGAAGGGCTCGCCCCAATTCCCCCAGTGCGGGTTCTCAGGCCGAGCCATTCAACTGCTCAAAGCCTGCGGCGTGCAGCAGGTTGCAACCGTGAATGTCCTCGAGGACGAGAGCGTGCGCCAAGCGGTCAAGGACTTCTCCCAGTGGCCCACCATTCCGCAGCTCTACATCAATGGGGAGTTCATTGGGGGCTCGGACATCATGGGGGAGATGTACGAGTCAGGCGAACTCCAGCAGCTTCTTGGATCCAGCCCAAACGCAGCGTGAGGCGAAGCAGTAGCCTGACCCCGAGCACAATAAAAACCAGCCGGACAGCCTGAAAGGCTGTCACGGTTGGGGGGTCCAGCGCGAGCACCTTTGCGGTAATTGCCATCTCTGCAATACCACCGGGAGCGGTTGCAATGAAGGCACTCGCGTATGAAAGATTGGCTCCCCAGTGCACCAACCAGGCAAGACCTGCCCCGGCCAGGAGGAGCAATACGGTAAGGCTTGCTGCAGCAATCAAGAAGCGCGGTGAATCGCGAAACATCTCTCGATTGAATCTTTGTCCAAGCGCCCACCCGATTAAGACCTGTGCCCCTGCGACCACGCTTGGCTGAAGCCGAGCCTCTGGAATCAAGGCCGCCACGACAATCGTCAGTGTCAGTGGGCCCATCACCCAAGGGTTTGGCACCTTGAGCTTCTGCCCCAAGTAGCCTGCCACTGCCGCACACGCGCAGACCCACGTCATGTCTCTCCATGGCAACAACCTGACCAGATCTCCAGCCACCTGAATGCTGCTGTTGCTCGAACCTTGCGCGGCGAAGAGTGTGGCCAAGAGGGGGACGATGGTTACCACCAGAGCCACCCGAACCGTATGCGACATTGCGACGAGATCCGCCCGCGCGCCATCGCGTGCAGCCTGCACCGCCATGTCACTCGCCGCGCCAATGGCTGCCGCAAAAAAGCAGCTGCGGCCATCGAGGCTCGTGACACGTTGGAGGTAGACGGCCCCCAGCATGCTCAGCAAACAGGTCACGAGGCCTGTTAGGACCATCCAACCCAACAAGTTGCTGAGTGCCATGATGACGACCGGGGTGAAGTACAGGCCCAATGCGGCGCCAATCGAGATCTGGCCAATCGTCAGCCCCCAAGCAGGCAATCGAGACACACGTCCACTCAGTGACATCAGTGAGACCGCGGCCAGGCTGCCCAGCAGCCAGGGCAGAGGGGTCTCAATCCACGAGAAGAGCATGCCCCCAGCGACAGCCCATGCTCCCGTTGCAAGTGCAACAAGTGAGCGATGTAGACGAGGGGAGAGGGAGGGTTGCAAGGAGAGTGGTGCCGACTATCTGACTCGAACAGATGACCTACCGCTTACAAGGCGGTTGCTCTACCAACTGAGCTAAGTCGGCTTGCACATGCTTATATTGTCGCCTATTTCACGCGTCGCAGCGCGGGACGACCTTTTGGGGCCGCTCCCGGGTCCAGAGGACTCGGTGGGTCGTCATCTGGCGGCTCTGCCGCAACATCTTGAATCGCAAGCGGCTTGGGGACCTCGAAGGCCATCCCGTGCCCAGTCTCCTTGGCGTAGATGGCGGCAATCTGGGTCATCGGGACCCAGAGATCCTCTGCTACGCCAGAGAAGCGTGCGGTAAACGTCAGCTCAGAATTGGTCATCTGAAGCCGATGGGTGGCGAGGGCACTGATGTTGAGCACGATCTCACCACTCCTGACGTGGGCCACGGGAACCCGGGTGTGCTCATCGACCACGACCGCAACATACGGCGTGTAACCGTTGTCTGTGCACCATTCGTAAATGGCGCGCACCAGATACGGCTTGGTCGAGGCGGGCTCGGTCAACGTCGCATGACCTTTTCAGAGGGCGTGAGGGCCTCGAAAAAAGCAGGCCTCGCGAAGATGCGTTCGGCGTACTTCAGCACTGGCGCAGCAGTCTTGGGTAGCTCAATTCCGTAATGGTCCAAGCGCCAGAGCAGCGGTGCAAGCGCTACGTCGATCATGGTGAACTCTTCTCCCATCATGAATTTCGATTTGGTGACCACAGGAGCGAGTTGAGAGAGCCGATCACGGATGATGGCGCGCGCACGATCCATTCGCTTGGCATCTTGCTTCTCGATTGCATCGAGATGAATGAAGACTTCGCGCTCGAAGTTCAGGAGCAGCAATCGTGCACGTGCACGCTGAACTGGGTCTGCGGGCATGAGCTGGGGATGCGGAAACCGCTCATCGATGTATTCGTTGATGATGTTGGATTCATAGAGAATCAGATCTCGTTCAACCAGAATGGGCACCTGCCCATATGGGTTCATGACCGAGATGTCCTCTGGCTTGTTGAAGAGGTCAACGTCTCGAATCTCGAAGTCCATGCCCTTTTCGAAAAGCACAAATCGGCAGCGCTGACTGAAAGGGCAGGTCGTGCCCGAGTAAAGGACCATCATGTCTGACAAACTCCCAAAAAGCGCGGGGCAGGCTCAAGGCCCGCCCCACTGTGTGACTAAACCTACGAAGGGCTTGTGCTACTTAATGTCTTTCCAGTAGGCCGCATTGAGGCGCCATGCGAATAAGAAGAAGACCGCCAGGAAAAGTAGAACCCACACGCCCACCTGCTTACGGGCCATGGCAGAGGGTTCAGCCACCCAAGCCAGAAACGCGGTGAGGTCGGCAATCGTGTTGTCGTAATCGGCTGTCGAGAGCGAGCCCTTGCTTGTCTGCACAAACTTATCGAAGACTTGAACGTCTTGGCCGTGGTCTTTCACGGTTTTAAAGACCGCCTCGTTCTGTCCCTGAAGCTCCCAAAGGACATGGGGCATGCCCACCGCAGGGTACGTGAGGTTGTTCCAACCCGTAGGCCGTGACGGATCGAGATAGTAGCTGCGAAGATAGGTGTAAATCCAGTCCGCACCGGTGCCGGAGTGGCTCGAACGCGAGCGGGCCGTGAGCGACAGGTCTGGGGGTGCCTTGCCAAACCATTCGGCAGCATCTTTGAGGTTTAGCGTCGTCATGATCGGATCACCAAACTTCGCTGATGTCAGGATGAGGTTGGATTTGATCTGCTCCTCATTGAGCCCCAACTCACGCAGCTTGTTGTAGCGCACCTGAGAAATGCCATGACAGCCCAGGCAGTAGTTCATGAAAAGCTTTGCGCCATTTTGGAGGGCTGCTTGATCGGTGAGCTTTGTGGTGGGGAAGGTGTCGAGCTTTACCGCCCCACCGGCAGCGATCGCAACAGATCCGAGCAAGGCAAAACCCGCTGCCGCCAGCATACGGGAACCCCCGCGGATGATGGCCCCGATCGAAAGTGTGGACATGGAGGATTTCATAGATGCTCTCTTGTTCATGTGGGTTGTCAGTGCGCCTGAAAGCTCACGCGCTCCGGCACTGGCTTGTAATCACCCATGCGAGTCCAGACAGGCATTAGCAGGAAGAACCCGAAATAGAAGACCGTTCCGACTTGGGACACGATCGTGCCGGCTGTGGTGGGAGGCATCACACCCAAGTATCCCAACACGAAGAAATTCACTACGAAGACACCGTAGAGCCATTTCTGCCAGCCCGGACGCTGCCGAATGGACTTGACTGGCGATTTGTCGAGCCAAGGCAGGAAGAACATGATGATCACGGCCCCGCCCATGACCACAACCCCCCAGAACTTTGCGTCAAATACCCGGAAAGCAACGGCCAGCACGATCATTGCAACGGCTCCACCGACCTTCAGCAGCCCTTGTTGCTTCACCCAGAAGTACCCCGCAGCGATCGCAGCGGAGGCCACCATGACCCAGGTAAAGATGTCGGTTGTTGCGCGCAGCATGGAGTAATACGGGGTGAAGTACCAGACCGGCGCAATGTGAGAGGGCGTCACCAGCGGGTCGGCCGGAATGAAGTTATTGAACTCCAGGAAGTAGCCGCCGCCTTCGGGCATGAAGAAAACCACTGCAAAAAAGATGAGTGCGAAACCGGCAATCCCCACGACATCGTGGACGGTGTAATAAGGGTGAAAGGGAATGCCGTCGAGCGGAATGCCGTTGTTGTCCTTCTTCGCTTTGATCTCAACACCATCGGGGTTGTTTGAGCCAACCTCGTGAAGCGCAATGATGTGAGCGGCGACGAGTCCCAGCAAAACCAATGGAATGGCGATGACGTGGAAGGCGAAGAATCGATTGAGGGTGGCGTCTCCCACCACAAAATCACCACGGATCCACACGGCGAGATCAGGCCCGATGAGCGGAACCGCAGCGAAGAGGTTCACGATGACCTGAGCGCCCCAGAAGGACATTTGTCCCCAAGGGAGGAGGTAACCGAAGAACGCTTCAGCCATGAGGCAGAGAAAAATGAGGCAGCCGAAAATCCAGATCAGCTCGCGCGGCTCGCGGTAAGAGCCATAAATGAGCCCTCGGAACATGTGGAGGAAGACCACCACAAAGAACGCAGATGCACCGGTGGAGTGCATGTAGCGAATGACCCAACCGAACGGGACCTCCCGCATGATGTATTCCACACTGGCGAACGCGACTGGAATGCCAGCAGCATTTAGCGAGGCGTCTGGCTTGTAATGCATGACCAGAAAAATGCCGGTGACGATCTGGAGCACCAATACGAGCATGGCCAGACTGCCAAAGAAGTAAAAAAAGTTGAAATTCTTTGGCGCGTAGTACTCGGAGAGGTGCCCCTTATAAAGCGAGATGAGAGGGAATCTGCGGTCAACCCAGCCCAGAAGACCTGAGGCTTGAACGACTTTCTCTGCTGCCATGTTTATGCTCCTCGAATGTCGGGGTTCGCGGGGAGGCCTTAAGCCTCGCCCTTCTCGTCGCGGCCGATTACAAGCTTCGTATCGGAGAGGTACATGTGACGGGGTACCTCGAGATTGTCAGGCGCTGGCTTGTTTGCGAAAACACGCCCGGCCATATCGAATGTGGATCCGTGGCAAGGGCAGAAAAAGCCACCCGTCCAGTCTGCGGTCATGCCGTCCGATCCGCCAGCCGCGAACTTGCTGACTGGCGAACAGCCCAAGTGAGTGCAAATGCCCACGGTCACCAAGAACTCGGGCTTGATGGAGCGATGCTGGTTCTTCGCATATTCAGGAACGGGCACGTCCTTGCGGTCCGAGCCCGGGTCTGCGAGCTGTGACTCGACGCCTTTGAGGCTCTCGAGCATCTCAGGTGTCCGCCGGACGACCCAGACGGGTTTGCCGCGCCATTCCACGATTTTTACGCCACCAGGGGCCAGATCAGCGATTTCGACCTCGACAGGGGCTCCAGCAGAGCGCGCCTTCTCAGAGGGGGCCATAGAGGCCGCAAAGGGAACCGCCACCGCTGCAGCGGCGACCCCGCCGGCAGCACCACAGGTGATCATCCAGGTGCGTCGAGAGGGCTCTGCACCCTTTGGCATCGAAAAGGACTCGCCCTCGGTGACTTCAGACTTCAGCCCAAGCAAAGGACCATTGGGTTGTACGGTAGACATAGTGCACTCCGTCTTTGTTGCTCTGCGGTAGGAGATGTTGTTTTCTATAACTACGGGATTGTAGCCCACTCAAAAGCCCCATTCCAGAGATAATCCCCCCATGATTCGTCGAATTTGGCTCTTGTTTGCACAAGCGACAACGGTGGCGTTGGCGGTTTTGTTTGTGCTGAGCACACTCAAGCCGCATTGGCTTCAAGAACTCTCCGGACGAACAGCATCCAGTGGCCTGACGCTGCCGAGTGACCCCTTGGGCATACTACAAGCCAACTCTGGGCGAGATTCGCCTGGCTACGGGGACGCCGCTGCGAAAGCGATGCCCTCCGTGGTCTACATCTTTGCAGCACAGACTCGAAAAGGTGCTGCGCACCCCTTTCTAGATGACCCCTTGTTTCGAAGGTTTTTCGGGGATGCCCTGCCTCCCCGGAGACAGGGACCCGAACAGACCGGCCTCGGCTCGGGCGTGATCGTGAGCGCCGACGGTCTGATCCTGACCAATCACCACGTCATTGAGGGAGCAGATCAAATTGAGGTGGCCCTCGCGGACGGTCGTCGCGCTTCCGCTCGCATCATTGGCACAGACCCCGAGAGTGATCTGGCCGTGCTGAGGGTAAAACTCGACGGCCTTCCTGCAGTCGAGTTTGGCTCCCCATCGACGCTTCGCGTGGGAGACGCGGTGCTCGCGATTGGCAACCCCTTTGGTGTGGGGCTTACGGTTACCCAAGGGATCGTGAGCGCGCTTGGTCGAGATCAACTCAACCTCACCCTGTTTGAGGACTTCATTCAGACAGATGCAGCCATTAACCCGGGCAACTCGGGTGGGGCCTTGGTCGACACGCAAGGTCGCCTGGTGGGAATCAACACGGCCATCTACTCCAGAGACGGGGGAAACATGGGCATTGGCTTTGCCATCTCTGCAGACCTTGCCCGCAAAGTCCTGCAAGGCATCGTGAAGGACGGTCGTGTTTCCCGGGGCTTTATTGGGGTTGAGCCCCAGGATGTCAATGCAGCCATTGCGGAAGGCCTCAAATTACCGAAAGCGGAGGGGAGCATTGTTGCCGGGCTTGAGCGAGGCGGAGCAGCCGAACGTGCGGGCATTCGGGTTGGGGATGTGCTCACCGCGGTGAACGACAAACCCGTTCGTAATTCCAACGAGCTCATCCAACGAATCGCAGCACTTGAGCCGGGGCGAGAAGCCACCCTCACATTCTTTCGAGACGGAAAACAGCAGACGGTACGTCTGTCTATTCGGCAGCGGCCTCAGCCGCGTCCGCCGGCCTCTCGGGAGTAATCCAGCCCGCAAGATAAATACCAAGCTGATAGAGCAAGCACAGCGGTATGGCGAGCATCAGCTGCGAAATCACGTCGGGTGGGGTCACAATCGCTGCGATGACGAAGGCAATCACGATGAAATACGATCGGAAATCCTTCATTTTCTGGAGCGACACCACGCCAAAGCGAACAAGGACCATCTGAACGACGGGAGTCTCAAATGACAAGCCAAACACCAAGAAAAGGCTCAGCGCGAAGCTGAGGTACTTGTCGATGTCAGTGGCCATCTGGACGCCTTCGGGCGTGTATGCAGCAACGAAACCAAAGACTGCTGGAAATACAAAGAAATAGGCGAACGCCATCCCAACCAGAAACAACACGAAACTTGATGCGACGATCGGGAACGCCAAGCGCTTCTCATGCTGATAGAGCCCAGGTGCCACAAAAGCCCACGCTTGATACAGCACATAGGGCAGCGCGACTACGAACGCCACAAGCATGGTGATTTTCATCGGGACGAAGAAAGGGGCCGTTACGTCTGTTGCAATCATGCTCGATCCCTTGGGAAGGGCCTTGATGAGCGGATCGGCAAAAATGGAATAGATGTCTGGAGCCCAGTAAACCAACACAACGAAAACCAATAAGACCGCACCCACCGCACGCACCAAGCGGTCGCGAAGTTCGACCAGGTGGGACATGAAGCCCTCCTCAGCAGAGGCCTGGCTCTCGGGTTTGGTGTCACTCATAGCGAGGCTTTTTCCTCAAATAACGCTTGCGCATGCGGCTTCGCACTTTATCAACAATGCGCTCATCCTCACGCTCTTGGGTCCACGACCGCTCCGGTGCCTGGATGTATTGACCAAACCGACGGCCGAGGCCCACATCAGAACCGTCGTTGCGCTCCCCAGACATGCCCTGTTCGAGTTCAGCGGTGATGCCGTCCACCTCGCGCTGGGCATCGTCCATCGAAGCCTGTAGGTTCTGGCCGAGGTCCTCCACGCCCTGCTTCATTTTGCGGAGTTCCTCAAGGTCCATCTGACGCTGGATGTCAGACTTTACGTCACTGACGTATCGTTGGGCGCGCCCAAGCAGGGTGCCCACGGTACGCGTGAGTACGGGGAGCCGCTGCGGCCCGACCACCACAAGGGCCACGGCGGCAATGACAAGCAGTTCAGAGAACCCAATATCTAGCATCAGGACATGCCCCGATTAGGCTCGAAGCCAGCCTCAGTGCTAACGGCTGGAGTCTTGGTGAGTCTTGTCCCGAGCCTGTACGTCGATGGTCTGGGTCTCGACTTTGGGGGGCGTCGCGTCAGCGGATGGAGCCTTATCGTCGGCTGATGCTTCTTTCATGCCGTCTTTGAACCCCTTCACTGCACCGCCGAGGTCGGAGCCAAGATTGCGGAGCTTCTTGGTGCCGAAGACCAAGAGAATGATGACCAGAACGACCAACCAGTGCCAGATGCTGAACGAACCCATGCCGATGCTCCGCTGAAAGGGGTGAAGAGAAAGAGAGGCTCTCGCTGCTAGAACGACGCAGCTGACCCGAGCGGCTCTGGGCCGCCCAACAAATGAGCATGCAGATGATACACCTCCTGCCGACCCACCCGACCGGTGTTAATGACCACCCGAAAACCCTCCGGAGAACCATGCTCCTTGGCCAAGGTTTGGGCCAAGACCATCATTCTGCCCATGACCGTCGTATGCTCGGGTTGAAGATCAGCCATGGACGAGATGTGTTCACGAGGGATCATGAGCAGATGCAGTGGGGCCTTGGGGTGGATGTCCTTGAAGACGATGATCTCTTCGTCTTCATAGACCCGGCTTGCGGGTACCTCTCCCGCAACAATCTTGCAGAAAATACAGTTCATGCTCCCCTTTCCTTGGCGCGTCGAGCCGCTTTTTCATCGAGTCCAGACAGCCCCTCTCGTCTCTGCAGCTCGTTCAGCACAGCCTCTGGCCTGAGGCCGTATTGCTCAAGGGCGACAAGACAGTGAAACCAGAGGTCGGCCATTTCCGAAACCACGCGATCGGGAGTGCCATCTTTGGCGGCCATGACCAATTCCGTGGCCTCCTCGCCAATTTTCTTGAGCACTGCATCGGGTGCCTTAGCCAAGAGTCGCGCTACGTAGCTCGTCTCTGGGTCCGCTACCCGACGTGCCGAAATGACATCTGCAAGGCGCGCGAGGATGGGGTCTGGGTTATTTTCCATAAATCAGTTCAGGGTCTTTGATCACCGGGTCGACAGCAACCCACTGACCTTGCTGCAACACGGAATAAAAGCATGATGCACGACCTGTGTGACAAGCCATACCGCCCCCCTGTTCGACTTGCAATAAGACCACGTCGCCGTCGCAGTCGAGTCGAATCTCATTCACCGTCTGAACGTGTCCAGAGGACTCTCCCTTACGCCACAACTGATTTCGCGAACGGGAGAAATACACTGCACGTCCGGTTGAGACAGTCTCCTGCAACGCTTCACGATTCATGAAGGCCACCATCAGCACGCGGCCAGATGCGTGATCCTGTGCAACGGCGGTGACAAGCCCTTTTGCATCGAATCGAACCTGATCAATCCAGTCGGACACAGACACCCCTTGCCTGAAGGTAGGCTTTCGCTTCGCCCACGGTGTGCTGGCCGAAGTGGAAAATGCTCGCGGCCAAGACCGCATCGGCGTGGCCCTCGACGACGCCTTCTCGCAGATGCTCGAGGCTGCCCACCCCGCCCGAAGCAATAACCGGAACCGACACCGCATCAGAGATCGCTGCGGTCAGTTCGAGGTCGAATCCCAGGCCTGTTCCGTCTCTATCCATGCTCGTGAGCAAAATTTCTCCCGCACCTCGGTCTGCCACCTCTCGGGCCCACTCCACCGCGTCTCGGCCGGTTGCGGTTCTGCCGCCATGGGTGAACACCTCCCAGCCGTCAGCGTGAGTGCGACGCTTGGCATCAATGGCGACCACAATGCACTGGCTACCGAACTTCGATGCGGCCTGAGAGATGAGTGAGGGATCTGAGATGGCAGCGGTGTTCATGCTGGCCTTGTCTGCGCCCGCGTTGAGCAATCGGGAGACATCTTCGACCCGACGCACTCCGCCTCCGACGGTGAGCGGGATAAAGACCTGATTCGCAACGGCCTCGATCATGGGAAGGATGAGGTCCCGTTGATCGGAAGAGGCTGTGATGTCCAGAAATGTGAGCTCATCGGCCCCTTGAAGGTCGTAGCGCTTGGCCACCTCGACAGGGTCGCCTGCATCGCGCAAGTCGACAAAGTTAGTGCCCTTCACCACTCGACCGGCATTGACATCGAGGCAGGGAATGATGCGCTTGGCAAGCACGGCTTAGGCGGAGAGCTCGTCGACGAGGGCCTGCGCCTGGGCCAAGTCGAGCTGGCCTTCATAGAGGGCTCTGCCTAAAATAGCGCCCATAATGCCTTCAGACACCAGCGGCGCCAGCGCCCGGATGTCCTGGAGCCCGGCAATCCCGCCCGAGGCGATCACCGGCATCGCGACTGCCTGCGCGAGGCGAAGAGTGGCCTCAACATTGACGCCAGAGAGCATGCCGTCTCGACCAATATCGGTGTAGAGCACAGCATCAACGCCGTCGTCCTCGAACTTTCTCGCCAGATCAATCACTTCGTGGCCGGAGAGCTTGCTCCAGCCGTCTGTGGCGACCTTGCCGTCCTTTGCGTCAATCGAGACGATGACCTGGCCTGGGAAAGCGGCGCATGCATCTTTGAGAAGGCCAGGGTTCTTGACTGCGGCGGTGCCAATGACCACGAAGCTCGCGCCATCGTCAAGCAACCGCTCGATGGTGTCCAAGTCGCGAATGCCCCCGCCCACCTGAACCGGAACAGCATTGCCCACAGCTTTCACAATGGCCCGAATGGCCGACTCATTCTTTGGCCTGCCGGCGACAGCCCCATTAAGATCAACGACGTGAATCCGCTGGGCACCCTGCTCCACCCAGCGAGCGGCCATCTCGCCGGGATCTTTCGAGAAAACCGTTGCGTCTGCGAGGTCGCCTTGTCGGAGGCGGACGCAGTCTCCGTCTTTAAGGTCGATCGCGGGAATGAGCAGAAGAGACATGCGGGAGTTAGGGGGTCCAGGAAAGAAAATTTTCGATGAGCGTAAGCCCAGAGGCCGCGCTCTTCTCTGGGTGAAACTGCGTTGCAACGATGTTATCCCGGGCTAGGGCACAGGTAAAGGCGAGGCCATAGTCGGACTCCGCCAGTGCCTCGTGGGGGTCATTGAGCTGAGGGTAGTAGCTGTGCACAAAATAAAACCAGCGGTCCGAGGGGGCTTGCAGGCCATTCATGACCGGATGAGACCGGGTCCACCTCACCTGGTTCCAGCCCATGTGCGGCACCTTCAATCCAGAGTCGACGGGGAAGCGAACCACGCGGCCAGAGAAAAGTCCCAGGCCCGGAGTGTCTCCCTCCTCGCTGGAATCCAAGAGCATCTGCTCTCCAACGCAGATACCCAGGAAGGGCTTTGACCTCAGAGACGCTTCGAGTGCCTCTCGCAGCCCTGATCTTGAGAGCCCTGCCATGCAGTCGGGCATGGCACCTTGGCCAGGAAAAACAACGCGATTTGCAGACCAGATTTGCTCTGGCTGCGTTGCTCGAACGATGTGATCGGGGTCCATGCCGAGCCGCTGAGCGGCCGCCTGCGTTGCACGCATGACGCTCCTGAGATTGCCCGTGCCGTAATCCACCACTGCAATGGTCATCGGGCGCTCTGAGTCTGTGGCCTAGAGACAGCCTTTGGTCGACGGGATCGCGTCAGGATCGAGGCGAGGATCTAGTTCACAGGCCATACGCAGTGCACGCCCAAAGGCCTTAAAAATCGTTTCGCACTGATGGTGTGCGTTGTCTCCGTGCAGATTGTCGACATGCACCGTAACCTGGGCGTGATTCACAAAGCCTTGAAAAAACTCGTGGACCAAGTCGAGATCGAACTGCCCCACCATGGAGCGAGTCCACTCGCACCGAAAAAACAGGCCCGGCCGACCAGAAAGGTCTACCACGACGCGCGAGAGCGCCTCGTCGAGTGGCACGTAGGCATGACCGTAGCGCCTGACCGCCCGCTTATCGGCAATCGCTTTCGAAAAAGCCTGACCGAGCGTAATGCCAATGTCTTCCACCGTGTGGTGGGCATCAATGTGCAAGTCGCCGTTGGCCTTTACGTGGAGATCAATCAGACCGTGCCGTGCGATCTGGTCGAGCATATGGTCAAGAAAGGGCAGTCCCGTCGCGAGCTCCCTCGCCCCCGTTCCATCCAGTCCAATGGACACCTCAATCTGCGTCTCGGCTGTGTGACGCGATACCTGTGCTTGTCTCATGCGTGCAATGATACAGTCGCGCGATGAATGCGTTCTGGAGTCCCATCGTCGAGCGTCTCTCCCCCTATGTACCCGGCGAGCAGCCGAAGATCGAGGGGCTTATTAAGCTCAACACCAATGAAAACCCATATCCCCCGTCTGAGAGGGTCGTCCAGGCGATTCGTGACGCGCTCGGCGCTGACGGTGCGGCTTTAAGGCTCTACCCCGACCCAGAGAGCTTTGCTCTGCGCACGGCCGCTGCCAAGCGACTGGGCCTTGATCCCGACCACGTGTTTGCGGGAAATGGCTCGGACGAGATTCTTGCATTTGTCTTCCAAGGCCTGCTGAATCACGCTCAGCCGCTAGTCTTCCCCGACATCAGCTACAGCTTTTATCCAAGCTACTGCCGGCTCTACGGTATTGAGGCTGCCCCCATCCCCCTGACAGATGCCTTCGAAATTGACCTCGATGACATCCCAAGAGATCGAACGGCGGTGATTTTCCCCAATCCCAATGCCCCAACCGGAAGAGCGATTGAAACCGCAGTCATCGAGGCTTTTCTGAGTGCACGCCCTCACACCCTTGTGGTGGTCGACGAAGCCTATGTCGACTTCGGTGGACAGAGCTGCGCACCCCTGGTCGCGCGGTATCCCAATCTACTGGTTACCCAGTCGCTCTCCAAATCAAGGGGCCTTGCCGGTATGCGCATTGGTCTGGCATTTGGCCAACCCAGCCTGCTTCAAGCCCTCATTCGAATCAAAGACAGCTTCAACTCCTACCCCCTCGATCGACTCGCACAGGCCGCCGGCCTGGCCGCACTTGAGGACGAAGAGTGGCTCATCCACAATCGCGCCGCCGTGATGAAGAGTCGTGATTGGCTTACCGGAGCACTCCAGAGCCTGGGCTTTCAAGTGCTTCCCTCGGCTGCTAATTTTGTTTTTGCTCGACACGCATCCCGTCAAGCTGCAGAGATTGCTCACAGCCTGCGGAGTCAGAAGATTCTGGTGCGGCACTTCCAAAAGCCTCGCATTGAGCATTGGCTTCGAATCACCGTGGGAACGGACGCTGAATGCTTTGCGCTCATTCGAGCGCTTGAGCAGGTCGCCTGAGTCGGTCTAGGGGGCTGCGGGCTTTACGCGCAACTCTGCAGCGCGCGCGTGTGCTGCCAGAGACTCCCCCCACGCAAGCGTTGCAGCGATGGGACCGAGCACCTGAGCACCCGCTTCACTGACCTCAACCATGCTGGTGCGCTTTTGAAAATCGTATACCCCCAAGGGGGACGAGAAGCGCGCGGTGCGCATGGTGGGAAGTACGTGGTTGGGGCCGGCACAGTAGTCCCCAAGGGACTCTGAGGTGAAGCGGCCGAGAAACATGGCCCCTGCGTGATGAATCTGTTGGGCCCAGTGGCCTGGCTGGTCGGTTGAGATTTCAAGGTGCTCGGGAGCAATATCGCTGGCAATCACACAGGCCTCCTCGAGACTCTGCACCTGCACCATGAGCCCACGATTCGAGAGCGACGTTCGAATGATGTCTGCCCGAGGCATACTGGGTAGGAGTCGGTCAATGGCTGCCTGGACTGCATCCAAGTACGCGCCGTCAGGACAAAGCAGAATGCTCTGCGCCAGCTCATCATGCTCAGCCTGTGAGAACAGGTCCATGGCCACCCATTCGGCGGGTGTCTGCCCGTCGCAGATCACCAGAATTTCGGAGGGGCCAGCAATCATGTCAATGCCGACGCGGCCGAAAACCTGCCGCTTAGCCTCTGCAACGTAGGCATTTCCGGGGCCTACGATCTTGTCGACCGCTGGAATAGACTGGGTGCCGAACGCCAGGGCGGCAATTGCCTGGGCCCCACCAATGGTGAAGGCTCGATCGACACCCGCAAGGTGCGCAGCAGCCAATACGAGGTCGTTTCGCTCCCCGCCTGGCGTTGGAACCACCATAACCAATTCAGGGACGCCCGCAACTTTGGCAGGAATAGCATTCATGAGCACCGAGGAAGGATAGGCAGCCTTCCCACCTGGCACATAGAGTCCAGCGCGATCCAAGGGGCTGATGCGCTGCCCGAGTCGGGACCCGTGTTCATCGACGATGGACCAAGACGATTGACGCTGAGCCTCGTGAAAGACACGAATACGATCCGCTGCAGCCGCAAGCGCGGTGCGCTGATCCTGTGTGAGACGCTCGTAGGCGGCCTTAAGCTCCACCGAGGAGAGTTCAAGGGCATCAGGCGACTGCACATGCAGGCGGTCAAAACGCGCGGTGTACTCGAGCACAGCGGCATCGCCTCGCTGCCGTACGTTGGCCAAAATCTGCTTGACGGTTTGAGCAATGGCATCGTCTTGGCCTTGCTCATATGCAAGCCGTTCGTAGAGTGCAGACCTGAAGTCAAGGGCGCGACTGTCGAGCCGCAATACGGGACAAGGGGTGTTTGCGGTCATACAGCTGCCTTTGCAAAGGCACGAACCAATGGGTCAAGCTCCTCAAACCGGAGCTTCAAGGCGGCTTGATTCACCACCAGCCGTGAGGAGACCTCTGCAATGGTCTCGAATGCCTCGAGCCCGTTGGCCTTGAGTGTTGCCCCAGTAGAGACCAGATCTACGATGACGTCTGCCAAGCCCACCAAGGGGGCAAGCTCCATAGAGCCATAGAGTTTGATGAGGTCTGCATGCATGCCACGCTGCGCAAAATAGCGGCGTGTGGTCTCGACATACTTTGTGGCCACGCTCAGGCGGCTGCCCCGACGCAGTTGCGCCTGCAGATCGAAACCTGTCGGTGCGGCCAAACACATGCGACAGCGACCGATCCGGAGATCGACGGGCTGATATAGACCCTCACCCCCATGCTCGACCAAGACATCTGAGCCCGCCACGCCGAGGTCTGCGGCACCATATTGCACATAAGTGGGTACGTCACTGGCGCGCACAATCAAGAGGCGAACATGAGCGAGGCTGGTCGGGAGCACGAGCTTTCGAGACTCGTCGGGCCGCTCAAGCGGCTCAATGCCAACAGACTTGAGCATCGGAAGCGTCTCGTTAAAAATTCGGCCTTTGGAGAGCGCGAGCGTGATCATGAGGCGCCTCCAACACGCCGCACCCGCGCGCCGAGCCCGAGTAACTTCTCCTCCATGCGGTCGTAGCCGCGATCGAGGTGATAGATGCGATCGATCTCAGTCACGCCTTCAGCTACCAATCCGGCGATGACCAGCCCAGCGGACGCACGAAGGTCGGTGGCCATGACACACGCACCGGTTAAATGTTCGACCCCCTGAATGATGGCTGTGTGGCCCTCAATGCTGATCTGGGCTCCCAGCCGCTGCATTTCTTGGACGTGCATAAACCGATTCTCAAAAATCGTTTCAATGACACGGCTCGTCCCCTGCGCAACCAGATTGACAGCCATACACTGGGCCTGCATATCGGTTGCCAGCCCAGGATAGGGGGCTGTTCGCAAATCAAATGCTCTGGGTCGATGCTCTGACCATGCCTCTATGCCGTCCGGCCGAACCTCCCAATGCAGACCAGCCTGGCGAAGTTTCTCGAGGGTTGCGGTCATATGGTCTGCATTTGCACCGCGAAGAAAGACCTTTCCTTGCGTCGCGGCGACCGCGCATAGGAAAGTGCCGGCCTCGATGCGATCCGGCATGACCGCTACCTCTGCGCCATGCAGCCGCTCAACCCCCTCGATGACGATCCGGTCTGTGCCGGCGCCGGAGATCTGCGCACCCATTGCCGCAAGGCATTGCGCGAGGTTTACAACCTCGGGCTCGCGCGCGGCGTTCTCGATAACAGTCGTTCCTTTTGCCAGACAGGCCGCCATCATGAGGTTCTCAGTGCCGGTGACCGTCACCATATCGGTTGCCAAACGGGCTCCGACGAGCCGCTCAACACCGGCCTCGATGTATCCGTGCGCGATGTCAATTGCTGCGCCCATAGCCTGCAGGCCCTTAATGTGCTGATCGACGGGACGCTGCCCAATCGCACAGCCGCCTGGAAGACTGACTCGAGCGCGTCCAACGCGAGCGAGCAGGGGCCCGAGTACCAAGATCGAGGCGCGCATCGTCTTCACAAGCTCATAGGGTGCCTCCGGCCGATCAAGATGCTGTGCATTTAAAATCAAGCGCTCTTGATCAGCTTCGTGATCAACCTTGACACCCATGCCGCGCAAAAGCTTGATGAGGGTGCCAACATCTTTCAGTGGCGGTACATTGCTTAGCACCAGCGGCTCGTCGGTGAGCAAACAGGCTGCCATCATGGGAAGTGCTGCGTTCTTCGCGCCTGAGACACGAACCTCACCATGGAGGCGAACGCCTCCCTCGATCTGGAACCTGTCCATCGTCAGGCGCTACGTGCGGCCCACTCTTGAGGAGTAAGCGTCTTCATGGAGAGGGCATGAATCTCTTGCTTCATGCGATCACCCAGCACCGCATAGACCATCTGATGGCGAGCGATCAGGCGCTTACCCTCAAAGGCTTCGCAGACGATAAGGGCTTCGAAATGGTGGCCGTCACCGGACACGCTGAGCTGCTCGCATTCGAGCCCCGCTGCAAGGAGTTCTTGGATGAATTCGGGTGTCATAACTCTATTCTACGGCCGAGTCCGCAAGGATCCGTTTAAAGGTGTCATCCATGCGACTGCCTGCGAGCAGTGTCTTGGTGTCACTGTGGGCGACTAATCTGCCCCCCTTAAGAAAAGCCACATGACGACACAGAGTCTCTGCCTCTTCGAGGTAATGGGTCGTGAGAACGATGGTGTGTCCCGCGTGATTCAGTCGGGTCATGAATGCCCAGAGACTCTCTCTGAGCTCAATGTCTACGCCAGCTGTGGGCTCATCGAGCACCATGACCGCAGGTCTGTGCACAATGGCCTGGGCAACCAAGACGCGGCGTTTCATGCCCCCCGAAAGCGCTCGCATATTCGCATCCGCCTTGTCTAAGAGGCCCAAGGCACTGAGGCACTCGTCAATCCAATCATCGTTTCGACCCAACCCGAAAAATCCAGACTGCATACGCAGGGTTTCTCTAACCGTAAAGAAAGGATCAAAAACCAGCTCTTGCGGGACCACGCCCAAAAGCCGCCGCGTGACGTAAGGCTCACGCGCCACATCATGGCCCATGACCGCAATGGAACCTGAAGTGGGCAGCACGAGGCCGGCCATGCACTGAATGAGGGTCGTCTTGCCGGCGCCATTCGGACCCAGAAGGGCAAAAAAGTCTCCCTGGGCGACATCGAACGTGACCCCTTGAAGGGCATCGACAGAGCGACCCCCACGACCGAGGTAGCGCTTGGTAACCGCTCGAAAAGAGAGTGCAGGAACCATTAGAGATTGAGCAGGGTGTCAACCTGACTCATACGAGCCAGGGACTTCAGTGTTGGGGGGCTGTGCAGAAAGCGGATCGTTGCATTGGCCTCACGGGCCTGCCGTCTCAGTGCGAGCAACACCGTCAGTGCGCTGGTGTCGACCTTTTTCCAGCTCGCCAGGCTGCACTGCAGAACCACGCCAGGGGCAAGGGCTTTCGCAACCAACGGCCTGAATGTGTTGAGCGCATCGACACAATGGGCGAGGGTGAGTGCCTGATCCCAAAGCAGCTCAAGCTGACGCTCGGTTTGCACTGTCACCGCTTTGCCGTCATGGCCGACCGCAATGCCTTATTCTTTTGCTCGAGCGCGGCAATGAGACCGTCTAAGCCACGGGCCGTTACCAGTTGGCCAAACTGATTGCGGTAGTGGTCAACCATCCAGAGGCCCAGGACATTAAAGTCGTAAATTTTCCAGCCTTGTGCAGTTTTGCTGAGCCGATAATCAAGCTGGATGGGCTCTTTGCCCGCTCGGATCACCTGCGTTCTGACGATCACGTCCTCGGCCTCTGCAGGGTACCGGCCTGGCTTCACATCGACACTGGCGTTCTGCACATTCCGAAGTGCATCTGCATAGGTGAGCAGCAAAAGTTCTCTGAATGCAATCATGAGCCTTTGCTGCTGCTCTGGGGTGGCGCGCCTCCAGTGAATACCGACCGTGAGGGCAGTCATGCGAGAGAAATCGACCGAGGGCATTACCCGCTCATCGACCACGGCATTGAGTCGATCGAGATCGCCCTCAACCAGACGTCGGTCTGCTTTGATCACTCGAAGCAGGTCTTCACTCATGCTCCGGATAAGACCGTCTGGACTGGCCACAAGGACTTGCGCGCTCGCCCCAGCGGGGACAAGGAGCAACGCGGCCAGACGGGCCAATAGCGCGCGACGCATGGGCGAAGAACCGGCGGCAGTGCAGCGTCTGTTCATCGTTGCGCCCCCCCACCTTGTTGCTGCGCACGCTGAGCCCTGCGAGCGAGGTAAGCGTCTCGAACAGAGAGATAGGCGTCAAAGGACATCATGCCAAAGGTCGATTCCGCCTCCATGAGGCTCACGCGCTTATCGAGAATCGTCAGGCCCAAGGTGGCATTTCGAGTTGCACGGTCAGCGCTCAAGGCCCAATCCATGGGATCTATCTGCCCATCCATAACATCACCGAAGAGATCTCTCGCCGTACTGGGCCCCATGAGGGGGAGCATGAGGAAAGGACCGCTTGGGAGCCCCCAGTTCGCGAGTGTGAGGCCCGCGTCTTCTCGAGAACGCCGAAGACCCAAGTCACTGGCGACATCAATCACGCCGAGAATGCCAACGGTGCTGTTGAGAAACACCCGACCGGCTGATTCCGAGGCGGCATCTACTTCCCCTTGAAGGAGGTGATGCACCGTGGTGGTGGTGTCCCGAAGATTCGAGAGGACATTCGTGACCCCCTGGCGAACAGGCTCAGGCGTCACCCTGCGGTACGTATTCGCCGCTGGGCGGATCACATGCTCATCCGCCTTTAAATTGAACTCAAATACGCCGCGGTTGAGGGCTTCAAGCGGATCTCTTGGGTCCGTTTGATGTCCGACGGGCAGTGAGGCACAGCCACTAAGCAGGAGCCCCAGGCCGGCAAAAACCCATCGCGTCGTCGCGCGTGGGATTCGGATTTTTATGGTGTTGAGGAGTGTCATTTTTGTCAGAGGCCTTTTGCAGCGCTTGGTTCCGCAGGTGCAGGATCGCTTCGGTTGTAGAGGAACTGAGAAATGAGATTCTCAAGGACAACCGCTGACTGCGTCATTTGAATCCGGTCGTTCGCCCCGAGCATCTTCTCCTCAGCGCCCGGCGTAAGCCCCACATACTGCTCTCCGAGTAGACCAGAAGTGAGGATTTTGGCCGAACTGTCTTTGGGGAAAGGAACCCCTTGGGTCAAATCCATAACCACGAGCGCCTGGTATGTCTGGGGATCAAGCCGAATCTCACGCACCCGCCCAACTACCACCCCGGCACTCTTGACGGCCGCACGGGCCTTCAGTCCACCGATATTGTCAAAGGCGGCCGTTACCGTGTAACTCGGGCCAGCATCACCCCCCCCTGAGAGATTACTCACCCGCAAGGACAAAAAAATGAGCGCAATTGCGCCAAGTAGAACGAAGAGTCCCACAAGAAGATTGAGGTTTCGCTGCATGCTGTCTTCCTTATCCGAACATGAGGGCGGTAAGCACAAAGTCTAGGCCCAGAACCACGAGAGAGCCGACCACCACGGTTTGAGTGGTGGCGCGTGCCACCCCCTCGGGGGTCGGCTTGCATTCAAGCCCCATATACAAGGCGATATGTGTGACTGCCCACCCAAACACACAGCTCTTCCAGACGCCGTTGAGCAGGTCGTCCCAGAAGTCAACGCCTGAAGTGATCTGGGACCAGAACGCACCGTCATCTACGCCAATCAGCCCCACTGCAACAAGCCAGCCGCCCATCACGCCCACCGCCGAGAAGAGTGCGGCCAGCAGGGGCATCACCAAAAGTCCAGCAAAAAACCGGGGAGCCACAATGCGTTTAAGTGGATCGACAGCCATAGCCTCAAGAGCCGCAAGCTGCTCACCAGACTTCATGAGGCCAATCTCGGCAGCGAGCGCAGTACCCGCTCGTCCCGCAAAAAGAAGTGCAGTCACCACAGGCCCGAGCTCGCGAACCAATGCGAGCGCCACGAGTAGCCCTATGGCTTCCTCAGACCCGTACCGACGCAGCGTGTAATACCCCTGCAACCCCAAGACCAATCCAACAAAGAGACCCGAGACAACAATGATCGCCAGGGAATGATTCCCGAGAAAATGGATCTGACGTACAACCAAGGATGGGCGAAGGCTTACGCTCGGGAGCCGGGCCAACAGACGAGCCCCCAGCCACTTAAACTCACCCAGCGCGGCCAGCAAAGAGAGGGTGCTTGCGCCAAGCTTCGAGAGCATATCCAGCCTCATCGGAAGGCCTCTTCAAGTCCGGGGGCCGCCATGTGAAAGGCGACTGGACCATTTTCGTGTCCTCCCAAGAACTGCTGCACGAAAGGGTCCTCCGAGGCCCGCAGTGCATCGGGTGTTCCATAGGCCACGAGTTGCGCTCCATCTGCCGAAGGGGCGAGTACTGCGACATGGTCAGCAATTGCAAAGCTCTCGGCAACATCATGCGTCACCACAATGGAGCCTGCGCCAAGGGCGTCATTTAACGCGCGTATGAGCCGAGCCGTTACCCCCAACGAGATGGGGTCGAGGCCAGCGAACGGCTCGTCGTAGAGGATGACCTCTGGGTCGAGCGCAATGGCCCTGGCCAAAGCCACCCGCCTCGCCATGCCACCGGAAATCTCGCTGGGGAAAAGATCGGCCGCGCCGCGCAAACCAACGGCCTCGAGTTTCAGCAGCACCAAATCCCGAAGCATTTGCTCAGGCAGTCGCGCGTGCTCTCGCAGCGGGAAGGCCACGTTCTCAAAGCAGGTGAGGTCCGTGAGCAGAGCCCCAAACTGGAACAGCAGGCCCATGCGCCTGCGCACGGCATACAAATCCCGCTGATCGGCAGTCGCCAGATCCTGCCCCAACAGCATCACAGAGCCCGAGGCGGGCTTGATGAGTCCGGCGAGCAGCCGCAGGATGGTGGTCTTGCCTACCCCCGAGCCACCCATCACAGCCAAGACCTCTCCTCGGCTCAGGTGGAAACTCAAATCTTTCAGGATGGGGCGACGCCCATAGGCGAAGCTGAGGCGATCCACTGAAAGCAGGGCAGCAGAGGAGGTTGGCATGAAAAGAGTGTATCTCTTCAGCGTACGGGGGCCGCTCTTCTATTAAACTGGTCTTACTTTTGCTTACGCCAATTTGAGCCCAACCCGCATGACGCAACCGGGGTGATATGAACCGCACATCCTCTCAAGCCCCTCATTTAGACGAACGGCTCCGAGCCATTGAGCACCTGTTTCTAGACGTCGATGGGGTTATGACCGACGGTGGCCTTTACTACGATGCTCAAGGTGAGAGTCTCAAGCGATTTCATGTCCTTGACGGCGCTGGCATCAAACGCCTTTTAAATGCAGGGGTCGGCGTTGGCATCATCTCTGGAAGAAGTCACCCCGCCATTGTGGCTCGCGCGCAAGAGCTGGGCATGTCACCTGTCATTATCGGCCGCGAGGACAAGTTAGAAGCGTTCGAGACTTGGCGCACAGCAGCGTCATTGCCTGCCCACAGCTGTGCGCATATGGGCGATGACCTCCCCGATCTCCCGTTAATGCAGGCAGTTGGGATGGCCTTCTCCGTACCGGACGCAATTGCCCGAGTTCGAGATGCTGCAGACTGGGTCACAGTCCGAGCGGGGGGACACGGAGCAGTGCGCGAAGTCTGTGATCTCATTCTGGGAGCGCGGTCTTGAACCGCCTCGTTGCAGACCGAATTGCTGGTGGATTGTCACTGCTCTTGCTTGCTGCATTGACCGGAGTTGCGTGGGTCCTAGCCGAGCTATCGGCGATTCGGTCACCAGACGCCGCAATCAGCGCCCCAGACACCCCCAAAGCTGCCCTGCGCTCTGTGCAATTCACGAAATCAGACGCCTTAGGTTCGGCGCTCTACACCATTCAAGCGCTTGCAGGTGAACAGGTTCAAGATGGTCGCATCACGCTTACGAGCCCTATTTTTACGCGTGAGATCCAAGGCGCGAATCGGACCGAAATTCGCGCCGGCATGGGCGCACTCTCGGCGAATCATGAGGAAGTGCTGCTCTCAGAGGGCGTTGTAGCTAAGCAGGAAAAGGCGGCCTCACCGGCCGATCGTCTGGAGCTTCAGACGGCTGAGCTGCTCGTTCTCGCCGGCGAGGAACGTGCACGCGCCTCAGGAGCGGTTCGCATCGCCCAACAGGGCAGGGTGCTCACTGGCCAGGGCCTGGAGCTCAATCTTAAAACCGGACAGTACCGCGTGCTCGCGCAGGCTCAGGTGGAGATAAAGCCATGAAGCCAGTCCTGGGCTTTCTTGCCTCGATTGCCCTACTTATCCAAGCCCCCTGTCTGGCTCAGGGGCAGCCCTCAAGCTCAGCGGCAACCCGCATCCAGTCCGACCAGCTCCAACATGATGACCAACGACAGGTCACTGTCTTCTCCGGCAATGTCAGCCTCACACGCGATGGACTTGTGCTCAATGGTGATCGGCTTGAACTCACCCAACGGTCTGACGGCTCCAGCATGGCGATTCTCAACGGCCGCCCAGCGCGCTTCACGCAGCAACGCGTTGGCTCCTCGGATCGTATCCAGGGCTCCTCAGGCCGACTTGAGTACGATTCGAAGACAGAGATTGTCGTGCTCATCGGAGCGGCCCAGCTGCGCAGAAGCCGAGGTGATCGGATGCTCGACGAGGTCGTTGGAGATCAGGTCACCTACAACACGCCAACAGAAACCTATGAGGTGAAGACCTCCCAAGGCCAGGGTCGGGCGCAAATGACCCTGATGCCCAGAGAGGCCAAACCCTAATGCTGTTGCGGGCAGAGGGACTCCAGAAAGCCTACCAAGGGCGACCTGTTGTCCGAAGCGTCTCCATGCAGCTGGAGACAGGAGAGGTGGCAGGCTTGCTCGGGCCCAATGGCGCGGGAAAGACAACCTGTTTTTACATGCTCGTGGGCTTGATTCCCCCAGATGCAGGTCGCATCTGGCTTGACCAAGAAAACATCAGCCACGAACCGATCCACCGACGCGCCCGCAAGGGGCTCTCCTACCTGCCACAAGAGGCCTCCGTCTTTCGGCGACTCTCTGTTGCAGACAACATCCGTGCAGTGCTCGAGCTCCAGACCGACACCGCCGGAAACAGGCTCAGTAAGGCAGAGATTGCGGCTCAGCTAGAGCGCTTGCTTGGGGAACTCCAGATCACAGAGATCGCAGGACGGCTGGGACAGTCTCTCTCCGGCGGGGAGCGACGCCGAGTAGAGATCGCGCGGGCCCTCGCAAACAGCCCTCGATTTATTTTGCTCGATGAGCCTTTTGCTGGCGTGGACCCCATCGCAGTGATCGAGATACAGCGCATCATTCGCTTCCTGAGAGACAAAGGAATTGGTGTACTGATCACTGACCACAATGTACGGGAGACACTCGACATCTGTGACCACGCCACCATCATTCACAACGGTGGCGTACTCGCAGAGGGCAAACCACTTGAGATCGTTCAAAATGACCGCGTTCGCGAGGTCTACCTTGGAGCGCACTTCACCCTCTAGCCATGAAGATCACGCTCTCCACTCGGACGAGCCAACAGCTCGCCCTGACGCCCCAGCTTCAACAGGCTATTCGACTCTTAGCACTCTCGAACCTGGAGCTTCGCCAGGAGCTACAGAACTTCATTGAAGAAAACCCACTGCTCGAGCTCGAAGACTATGAGGACGAGGCCGAGGTCCCGACTGAGGTCGCACTGACCGAGCCCGAGCGATCACCCGATGCAGAGTGGGATGAGGATTTGCCAGAGCCCGCTCGCGAGGAGCGCCTTGAGGTCACTGAGCTTCAGAGAGAAGAGTTCTCCGCGGAACAGGCCGTTGACGTCGATGGCCCACCCGAGTGGGAGGACCCCGACTCCCTGGCCGACTGGAAGGTCAGTGGGCTCGGCTCAGACGAGGACACCCCTGAGAGTCAAGACTCTGTGGATGAAAGCCTTGGTGATCACCTGCGCGGCCAGGCCATCGGCCTCGCGCTGTCTGCCCGTGATCGCGCTTGGCTCGAGATCCTCATCAACGCGCTCGACGAAGACGGCTATCTGCGCGATTCTCTTGAAGAGATCGCCCAGCCGTTTCAGGCGCTCTTTGAGCAGCATTTCGAGGAACCCCTCGATGAAGACGAGATGCGCCTGGGTCTGCGCCTGCTCCAATCCTTCGAGCCCGCTGGCGTCGGGGCCAGCGGACTTCAGGAGTGTCTCCTGCTGCAACTCCAAAGACTCCAGGTTCAGGTGAGCGATCGTGATGTACTTGAGGCCGCTAAACGACTGGTGGAGTTTCACCTCGAGGCACTTGGACAGCAACCCGTTGCAAGTCTGGCGAAATCCTGTGGCCTGGAAAGAGCGCTCATACAAGACGCCCTGCAGCTGATTCGTCAACTCAGGCCCAAACCTGCCTCCCTGTTCGACAAGAAAGAGGTTGCGACCGTCATACCAGATGTCACGGTTCAGAAGGATCGCAGCGGCCGATGGGTGGCAAGGCTCTCCACACAGGCACTCCCGAAGCTTCAGATCAACCCGCTTTACGCGCGTCTGATCAGAGACCATTCAGGCGAGAGCAGCCTTGCGCAGAAACTTCAAGAAGCGCGCTGGATGGTAAAGAACATTGAGCAGCGAAGCGATACGATCTTGCGCGTTTCACAAGCCATTGTGGCCGCACAGCAGCCTTTCTTTCACCTTGGCCCAAAGGCAATGAAACCAATGATCCTCAAGGACATTGCGGAGTCCTGCGAGCTGCATGAATCAACAGTCTCGCGGGTGACCACGCAGAAATTCATGCTCACGCCGCTTGGCTGTTTTGAGCTGAAGTTTTTCTTCTCCAGTCATGTGGGAACCGACGATGGTGGTGCGGCCTCTGCAACCGCGCTCAAGGCCCAGATCGGAGAATGGATTCGGCAGGAACCGAGCGAGAAGCCACTCTCCGATCAAGCGATTGCCGATCGCTTTGCAGAGTCAGGCGTCGTGGTTGCTCGTCGCACGGTTGCCAAATATCGGGAGAGCCTGCGGATTCCAAGTGCTAGCCTTAGAAAACAAACCTAGAGGAGGAGCAACCATGAAAGTGAGCATCACTGGACACCACCTGCCCGTGACGGAGGCGATCCGTGACTATGTGGAGCAGAAACTCAGCCGTGCCTGGCGCCACTTCGCCCAAGGCCTAGAGGCCCATGTCATATTGGGCGTCGAGAAGCACGAGCAACGCGCAGAAGTGACTGTTCACTTTCAAGGGAAAGACCTTCACGCTGAGGCCAAACACGCCGACCTCTATGCGGCCATCGACCTCTTAGCCGACAAGATCGACCGCCAGGTCGTTCGGTACAAGGAACAGCACCAGGCCTCTGTTCACGACGGAAAGGCCATTCCGACGATCACCGAGTGAGCCGAAAATTTTGCGCTGCACAAGGGGGCTCAGGCCCCCTATAATGCGAGCCATCGTGTCACTGGCCTGTCAAAAACAGCCGCAGGAGTGGGCTTGATGAATCGAATTTCCGAACTGCTGGAGCCCAAGAGCATCCTCTTGGGTGTAGACGCGTCCAGTAAGAAGCGCGTCTTTGAGCATGCAGGTCTTATGTTTGAAGAGCAGCGTGGCATTGCCCGGGCCAAGGTCTTCGACTCGCTTTTTGCAAGGGAGCGGCTCGGATCGACAGGACTAGGCGATGGCATTGCGATTCCACATGGTCGAATCAAGGGGCTTGAAGAGGCCGTGGCAGGCGTCGTTCGACTGGCTGAGCCGGTCTCCTTCGATGCGCCCGACGGAAAGCCCGTCTCCGTCTTGATTTTCCTCTTAGTGCCTGAGCAGGCCACGCAGCATCATTTAGAACTGCTCTCTGAGGTCGCAGAAATGCTCTCCGACACCCAGCTCCGCACAGCGCTTTTTACCGCCGAAGATCCAGCCAGTCTGCATCAGGTGATCTCCACCTGGCAGCCTGCGAGCGCTTAGGACCCGACGTGCTCAACGTCGAACAGCTCTTTTCGTCCTATCGGGAGCTGTTGAAACTGACCTGGGTCACGGGCCTCAAAGGGGGAAGCCGTCATGTATCCGGTTCCTCATTTGAGAGTGCGGACCTGGTTGGTCACTTCAACCTCATTCACCTCAATCGCATCCAAGTGATGGGCGTGGCTGAGGTCGACTATTTCAATCGGCTCGACCCACAGCGACGGCGCTATCTCACCGCAGAGCTGTTGACGGGAAAGCCCCCGGCTATCGTCATCGCAGACGGACTTGTCCCACCCTCGAGCTTGTTCGAAGCCTGTGACCGAGACGAACTGCCGCTCCTGAGAACCAGCCTCAATGCAGCCCATGTCATTGAACTCCTGCGTATTCAGCTCAGCAAGCGCCTCGCGCCCAAGGAGACTGCCCACGGCGTGTTCATGGATGTCTTGGGGCTGGGTGTGCTGATCTCAGGCGAGTCTGGGCTTGGAAAAAGCGAGCTTGCCCTCGAGCTCATCACGCGGGGACATGGTCTCGTCGCAGACGACGTGGTTGAGTTCGCGCGCATTGCGCCTGACGCCATTGAGGGGCGATGCCCCCCACTGTTGCAAAACCTGCTTGAGGTTCGCGGGCTGGGTCTGCTCGATATTCGGGCTATTTTTGGGGAGACCAGTGTTCGCAGAAAAATGCGCCTTCGGCTCATCATTCAGCTCGTGCGGCGCTCGGCCATAGACGAATACGAGCGGCTTCCGCTCGAGGCCCTGACTCAGAACCTTTTGGGGCTGCCCATTCGAAAGGTCGTCATTCCCGTAGCCGCTGGTCGCAACCTGGCCGTGCTTGCAGAAGCCGCGGTGCGCAACACGGTGCTTCAGTTGCGCGGCGTCGACACCATGCGCGAGTTTATGGAACGCCAGCAGCGTGCCATGTCAGGGGGCGGATCATGAACACCGCCTCCAACTGCAAGCTCGTCCTTGTCACAGGGCTCTCAGGCTCTGGGAAATCCGTTGTCCTCAACCTCCTAGAAGACAGCGGTTTTTCAATTGTCGATAACCTACCGGTCGACCTGCTGGTCATGCTGGTGCGCCTGCTGCAGAGCCAGGGGAACCATAAGATTGCGGTTGCCACTGACGCGCGAACCCCGCACCAAGTAGAGCGGCTTGAGCCGGCATTGCAAACCCTGAAAGACGAAGGATTTCAACCCTGCGTTTTGTTTCTCACAGCCAACACGGAAGCCCTTGTGCAGCGGTATTCCGAGACACGTCGCAGGCACCCCTTCAGCCTGAGGGCTCAGGCACGTGATCAGGAAGCGCAGGATCGCCCCCTTCACGAGAGCATTGAAGAGGAGCGAGAGCTGCTCTCAAATATTGCTCACCTCGGCATTCCGCTGGACACCAGCCAACTCAAGGCAAGTGCGCTGCGCACCTGGGTGCGGGAAATCATCGCGCTGGGCACCGGAACGCTCACGCTCTTGCTCCAATCCTTTGCATTTAAGGACGGGGTACCGCTCGATGCTGATCTGGTCTTCGACGTGCGCTGCCTGCCAAACCCACACTACAACCCACTGCTGCGGAATCTCACCGGCAAGGACCCAGAGGTTCAAGCCTTTCTCGCGCAAGAGCCCAGTGTCGAGGCCATGATCTCTGACATCCAGGGCTTCATCGAGAGGTGGATGCCGGCCTACACCCAAGAGCAACGCAGTTACCTCACGGTAGCGATTGGCTGCACCGGCGGTCAGCACCGATCGGTCTACTGCGTCGAGTCGCTTGCGCAGCGATTGCTTCCTCAACGCACCATTCGGGTGCGCCATCGCAGCCTGTTGCGCCGGGGCCTCGACTAGAGCGCATCGAGCACCTTACGCACGGGGGCTGGCAGCGGCCCTGCCCGAGCGCGCTCTATATCGACCCAGAACCCTTCAATCTGCAAGTCACTGCGCGCAACCCGCCAAACCTGCGCATACAGCTCAAAGTGTGTGAACGCATGGTTGAGGTGCCCCCAACACTCGCCCTTTGGAGGAGGGTCGGCAAGGGTCGGAAGGGTCCAGAGCCCACCCCAGATCCCCCGAGGCGGTCGGGCTTCAAGCAGCACACAGTTTTTATCCAATACCAACGCCCAATGTTCAGTGCGTGTAGGCCGAATCCTGCGCACTGCGGGCACGGGATAGGCAGAGACCTCACCTTGTTGGTAGGCCTCGCAAGTCTGCTTGACGGGGCATAGATCGCACCTGGGTCGTCGCGCAAGACACACCAGCGCACCCAGATCCATGAGCGCCTGCGTGTAGGCGGGCATGTCCTGCTCTGACCCAGGCAGAAGGGCTTCCGCGACAGGCCAGAGCTGTGACGTAAGCGCGGTACTCGCCCAGGGCTGAGGTGCCCGAATCTGCCGAGCCAACACCCGTCTGACATTGCCGTCCAGAATCGCCTCGCGATGGCCCCAAGCAATCGATACGACCGCAGCAGCGGTCGATCGGCCCACACCGGGCAAGGCCTCCCATTGCGCGCGAGACGCTGGCCACCGCCCCAATGCAACGATGTGCTGTGCAGCGCTATGCAGGTTTCGGGCGCGCGCGTAATAACCCAAGCCACTCCAATACGAGAGCACCTGATCGACGTCTGCGCCCGCCAAGTCCGCTACCGTAGGGAATCGGGCCATGAACCGCTCGAAATAGGGCAGCATTGTTTTCACTTGCGTCTGCTGCAACATGATTTCGGAGATCCATATCCGATAGGGATCTCCGGGCTGCATTGGGGCTGGCTGCCAGGGCAGGTGCTTGCGACCGCTCTGTTTTGCCCAGCCCAAAAGCGCCTGAGCAAACCATGCAGCCCTGGTGTGCTTAACGTTGGCAGTTTCCACAATAGAAGGTCGAGCGTTGCGATTGCACGATTCGGCGAATGGGTCTTTGGCACTTAGGGCAGGGTGTGCCTTGCCGCCCATAGACCTGATGGGCATCGCGGTATTCGCCCGGGCGGCCCGCATGGCTGCGGAAATCGCGCAACGTGCTGCCTCCTTTTTCGATCGCCTCCCTGAGCACCGCGCGAATCGTCTCAGACAGAGTCCGCATGCGACGCTCCGAAATCTGTCCCGCGAGACGATTTGGGTGAATGCCCGCGCGAAACAGGGCCTCGGAAGCGTAAATGTTGCCAACTCCAACAACGACAGCGCCGGACATCAACCAGGGCTTTATGGCCTGGCGAACCTCAATCGCTGCGCGAAAGAGATAGGCATCATCGAACGCTGCTGATAACGGCTCAACACCCTGTGCACTTGCCGGCCATGAGGCACCAGGCGCACAGAGTTGCACATCACCAAAGCGGCGTGGGTCCCGAAACCAGAGGGCATGGCGCTCGAACTGCAGCGCGAGATGCTCATGCGGATCTTTGGCAAGCCGAGTGCCCACCGACTGGGGCTCTATTGTCAATACGCCCGACATGCCCAAATGCAGGCGCAGCGTGTGGGTTTCAAATTCAAATAACAAGATCTTCGATCGACGACCAACCCCCAGCACCGCCTGACCGCAGAGTCCCTCTAACAGAGAAGAGCAGCCTTCGAATGAGCGAAGGCTCTTTCCACTCGTCCACACGCGAGCGAGCCGCTGCCCCGTCAACAAAGGGGCCAATCCCAAGCGAACCACTTCTACTTCGGGTAGTTCCGGCATGCAAACCCTCGTTCTTGACTACACTGTTGCAAACAAGGTTGCCATCATGCCCCGAAACTCAAGCCTACAGACGGTACTGCGCGCGCTCTCAAAAGGGCTTGTCATGTTGTGCTGCTCGGGGAGTGTTTGGACTGCCTCTGCTGCAGCAAAGGCTACAGGGCTTGATTCTGCCCGCGATTCGGCACGCGCTGTATTCCAGATCTTGGCTGCCGAATTCGCGTTGCAGGCGGGCGATCCCTTGCTCGCGGCAGGGGCCTATTTGGGGCTCGCTCGCCAGACACAGGATGCAGGGGTAGCCGAACGTGCGACCCAGCTTGCATTGGCGGTGCGCTCGCCCACAGAAGCCCTCGAGACGGCCGAGATCTGGCTGCGAGAGGCCCCCAGCAACCGGTCCGCTCAGCAAACCGTTGATCTCCTCCAGCTCTTGCTTGGCCAAGAGGGTCGGCTGATCGCCTCGCTTCAGTCTCGCCTCATGGCAGCCCAAACACCCCAGGACCGAGCGGCATTTGATGACAGCCTCGCACAGCTTGCGCTGCGCGGTCCTCATCCCGAACAGGGTATCCGTCTCATCGATCAGGTCTATGGTCAACGGGCCCTGCCAAGCGCGGCCCTGTATTCGAAGGCTATGCTGCTTGAGCGTCGGGGGCTCGTGTCTGAAATGGAGCATCTGCTTCGTGGGCTGCTTGCGCAAGAGCCGAACCATGCGCACGCCCTCAACGCACTTGGCTACAGCCTCGTGGATCGGCACCAATCTCTCGAGGAGGCCTACGGCCTGATTCGAAAGGCCCATGCGCTAGAACCCCAGGATCCGCACATCATGGACAGCCTCGGCTGGGCATACTTTCGCCTTCAAAAGCCGCAACAGGCCCTACGCTGGCTCAAAGAGGCCTACAGACGTTTGCCCGACGCCGAGATCGCTGCGCATTTGGGTGAAGTGCTCTGGACTCAAGGGCAGCCCGAGGACGCCCGGCGCATATGGGCTGAAGCGCAGCAGCGCTCTCCTCAGAATCGTGTGCTGCTCGAAACGCTTCAACGCGTCGATACTGGGTCTAGCCCCCGGAATTGATGCTACTGAATCGACGTCAGGTAGGCCTCTGCCTTGCGGGTCTGCTGCTGCAAGGCTGTTCCACGGCCATCCTGAAACCTGAGCTCGTCAGCGCCGAGACCACTGGAAGCGGCCGATTTCAGCTCTCTGGAGGCGCGCTCGAACAACCCATCAATGGCCGTTATGAGTGGGGCCGCAATGCAGAAATCGAATGGGTGCTCTTGGGCGACCCTTGGGGCGGCTCTCTGGGCGAACTCAGGCGGCCTTTGCTGTCTGGCGCTTGGCAGCTCAAAGACGCCGCAGGGCGCTCCCTCACGCCAGACCGCGTGCAGGTCTGGCTCACAGACACGCTGGGACTGGCCGCTGAGCAGGCCGAGGGACAACTGGCCCAGCTTGCCCAGGGATTTACCTCTGGCGCAGGCGTAGCCCGCAGCATTCAAATTCAAGGCCAGCGGGGCAACATTCGGCTTCGGCTCATTCCGGATCTTCCCTCAGGATCACACCCATGATTCGCGTTTCCGCTCCGGCAAAACTCAATCTCTTCCTTCACGTCACGGGGAGGCGGTCCGATGGCTACCACCTGCTGCAAAGCGTCTTTTGCCTGATTGACTGGCAGGACACGATTGAACTCGAGCGTCGCACCGATGGGGCAGTCGAGCGCCTTGGCCAGTTTGATTGGCCAGCCTCGAGCGATCTCACCGTGCGCTCAGCGAACGCCCTTAAAGCATGGGCACATGCGCAGCGGATGCCACACGCGCAGACCCTTGGGTGCAGCATTCGGACCGAAAAGGCGATTCCAGCAGGCGCGGGTCTGGGCGGTGGGTCCTCTGACGCGGCCAGCTGTCTGATGGGGCTCAGGCAGCTCTGGTCACTCCCGATCACCGATGCAGAACTGCAAGCGATCGGCCTTCAATTGGGGGCCGATGTGCCCTTCTTTTTGCTCGGCCAGACCGCACTCGCACAAGGGATCGGAGAGGCCTTAGCGCCCATCGAGATCTCTGCGAACTGGTTTCTCGTCGCCGTGCCGCCCGTGCATGTGTCCACTGCTTCTATTTTTCAAAGCCCACGGCTCGACCGCCAGGCAACGGCATGCTCTGCGGCTCAGCTGCAAGAGGCCAGCAAGGAGGCCGTTTGGACACTGGGGACCAACTCCCTTGAGCCAGTTGCGAGCGAAAGCTTTCAAGCGGTCGAACACCTGATTGCGATCATCGCCCAAGCAGCCGTTGCCATCGGATTGCCCAGGGCTGCTGCGCGTATGTCGGGGTCGGGAGGAGCCATTTTTTGCAGCTGCGAGACCGAGGAGCAGGCGCAAATACTCGCTCAGGCCACAGCGCAGAGGGCGGCGACGAACACACAAATTCGAGTTTGTCGGCGGCTTGCGCAACATCCTGCCCGAGCATTGCTACAATAACGCCCTGCGGTCGTGACGTTGGGGAGTCGCCAAGTTGGTTAAGGCACCGGATTTTGATTCCGGCATGCGAGGGTTCGAGTCCTTCCTCCCCAGCCCCCTCTAGCTGAAATGGGTTTCCTCTATGGCAGAACGCTTGCCCGTCGGTAACGGCGGTGTTGATTCCATCATGCTGTTCACGGGGAACGCCAATCCCCGGCTCGCATCCGAAGTCTCACGCCACCTCTCCGTTCCCCTGGGTCGTGCGAAGGTTGCCCGGTTTTCAGACGGCGAGGCGACTGTAGAAATCCTCGAACACGTCCGCGGCCGAGATGTCTTTATCCTTCAACCTACCAGTGCGCCGGCCAATGACAACCTCATGGAAGTCATGCTCATGGCAGATGCCCTTCGCAGGGCCTCAGCAGCCCGGATTACCGCAGCGATTCCTTATTTTGGATACGCACGACAAGACCGCAGGGTGCGCTCTGCGCGCGTGCCGATCAGTGCGAAGGTGGTAGCCAACATGCTCCAGTCTGTTGGCGTGGACCGCGTCCTCACGATGGACCTGCACTCCGACCAGATTCAAGGCTTTTTCGACATTCCGGTCGACAACATTTATTCCGCCCCAATCCTGCTTGCCGATGTCTGGAAGCACGACTACCCGAATCCCATGGTGGTCTCGCCCGATGTTGGCGGCGTGGTGCGTGCACGTGCATTCGCCAAAGAACTCGACACTGAGATGGCCATCATTGACAAGCGCCGCCCCAAGGCCAATGTCTCTGAGGTCATGAACATCATTGGCGACGTATCTGGGCGCACCTGCCTCATCATGGATGACATGGTGGACACCGCCGGCACCCTCACCAAGGCGGCGGCCGCGCTGAAAGCCAACGGTGCAACCCGTGTGCTCGCATATTGCACACACCCCGTGCTCTCAGGCGGTGCGGTGCATCGCGTCGTGGACAGCGCCCTCGATGAACTGGTCGTAACCGATACCATCCCCCTGAGTGCGGAGGCCCAGGCTTGCGGGCGTATTCGCGCCATCAGTTGCGCGGGCCTCATGGCCGAGACCATCATTCGCATCGCAAAATCAGACTCCGTAAGCTCCCTGTTTCTGGAGTAGCGTCCCCTCGGTTATACTAGAAGGCTTTTCGGTCATTGCTGGTCGCGGCAAGCCGAAAGATTTCTTTATTAACCTACCTTGCGGAGTGCGCTATGAAGTTTTCCACCACCAAAGTGGTCGCTACCCGCCGTTCGATTGAGGGGTCGAGTGCGAGCCGCCGCCTCCGTCGCAATGGCAAATTGCCCGGCATCGTTTATGGGGGTTCCACCCCAGCCGTGTCCATCGAAATGGACCACAACCCTGTACTGCTGGCCCTAAAGGTTGAGTCTTTTCACTCATCCATTCTGGAGCTAGAGCTCGACGGCAAGTCAGAGCAGGTTCTGCTGCGCGACTTCCAGATGCACGCATACAAGCAACAAGTCCTGCACGTGGACTTTCAGCGCGTCGATGCGAACGCCGCACTTCACACCAAGGTGCCCCTGCACTTTGTTGGCCAAGATCTCAGCCCCGCCGTCAAGCTCGAAGGCGCTCTGGTGAGCCATGTCATGAACGAAGTTGAAGTGAGCTGCCTGCCTAAGGATCTTCCTGAGTTCATCGAGGTCGACCTCTCCAAGCTCAGTGTGGGTCATTCGGTTCACATCAAGGACGTCAAGATCCCCTCGGGAGTGACCCTCATTCTGCACGGCCAAGACAACCCCGTTGTGGCAACCGCCACGAAGGCGGGTGGCGCAGCCGGCGCAGCAGAAGACAAGCCCGCAGCGTAAGCCCCCTTGCCTGCGATGGCCCTCTCGCTCATCGCAGGCCTGGGAAATCCAGGCCGAGAGTACGAGTCGACCCGCCACAATGTCGGGTTCTGGCTCGTCGATCGGCTTGCTCGGGCGGCCTCGCAACCGCTCAGCCCCCAGCCCAAGCTCTCTGGCCTCGCGTGTAAGGCCGCATCTGGGCCAGCATCGGGATGCTGGCTGCTCGAGCCGCAGACCTTCATGAACAACTCAGGACGCTCGGTCAGTGCAGCGGCCCGTTTCTATCAGATTCCCCCAGAATCCATTCTTGTTGTGCACGATGAGCTCGACCTTCCCCCTGGGGCGATCCGGCTCAAACAGGGCGGCGGGCACGGTGGGCACAACGGCGTGCGTGATATTGCAAGTGCGCTGGCAAGCCCAGCCTTCTGGCGACTGCGGATCGGCATTGGGCACCCCCGGAGCCTCGGGCTCACCCAGGATGTTGCCGATTTCGTGCTGCACCGTCCTCAGTCCACAGAACTTGCCGCGATTGAAGCGGCACTTGAACGCTGCTGCCAGGTGCTACCTGACCTCATTCATGGGCGCTTTGATGTGGCCCAGCGCGCACTTCACGCCCCGTCGTCTTCCCCCGCATCACCCTCCTAAGGAAAAGATTCATGTCACTCCAGTGTGGAATCGTCGGACTGCCCAATGTGGGCAAGAGCACGCTCTTCAATGCCCTCACCAAGGCGGGCATCGCGGCAGAGAACTATCCTTTCTGCACCATTGAGCCCAACACTGGCATTGTGGAGCTGCCCGATCCACGGCTTGGGCAGCTCGCCGAGATTGTTAAGCCTGAGCGGATCATGCCCGCCACAGTTGAATTCGTCGACATTGCTGGCTTGGTAGCCGGTGCCAGCAAGGGTGAGGGGCTTGGAAATCAATTTCTAGCGAATATTCGAGAGACCGATGCCATCGTCAATGTCGTGCGCTGCTTCGAGGACGAAAATGTTGTGCATGTGAACGGTCGGGTCGACCCGCTGGCAGACATTGAGACCATTCAGACCGAGCTGGCCTTGGCCGATCTCTCTGGGGTAGAGAAGCAGATGGTTAAGGTCCAGAAGCTTGCCCGCTCAGGAGATAAAGAAGCCGCAAAGCTGCTGGCTGTGCTCGAGAAATGCCAGGCGCAGCTCGACCAGGCCCTGCCCATTCGAGCGCTTGATCTCGATGCCGAAGCGCTAAGCCTCATTCGCCCGTTCTTTTTCATTACGGCAAAGCCCGCCATGTACGTGGCAAACGTCTCCGACCGCGGCTTCACCAATAATCCTCACCTCGATCGTCTCTCCGATTTCGCGGCGCGCCAGGGAGCCCCTGTGGTCGCCATTTGTGCAGCCATCGAAGCCGAAATCGCCGATATGGCCGACGAAGACAAATTGGTTTTTCTGGCCGATATGGGTATGCAAGAACCTGGTCTCAACCGACTGATTCGCGCCGCATTTGGCCTGCTGGGCTTGCAGACCTACTTCACGGCAGGCGTCAAAGAGGTGCGGGCATGGACCGTACGCGTCGGCGCTACCGCCCCTCAGGCCGCCGGCGTCATTCATACCGACTTCGAACGTGGATTTATTCGTGCTGAGGTGATTGGGTTCGACGACTACATCGCCTGCAAGGGAGAGCAAGGCGCAAAAGAATCAGGAAAGATGCGCCTAGAGGGTAAGGAGTACATCGTCAAAGACGGCGATGTGATGCACTTTCGCTTCAACGTGTAGCCGGGTATGCACTCAGCTCAGGCTGGCCTTAATCTTCTTTAAGGCCGCTGACTCGATCTGGCGAATGCGCTCGGCCGATACCCCAAATTCGTTCGCCAAGTCATGCAGGGTTGGGCCCTTGGTCTCGTCATCGCTCATCCAACGCGCCATGACAATGGCACGACTTCTTTCATCCAGGCCTGCTAGCGCCTGACGCACAGAGGACTGAGCCAACGCGGTCTCTTGTGCGGCCTCGACCAACTCAGAGGGATCTGCGTGCTCGGCTGCCAGTGTTGCAATGGGCCCGATCGCCTCGTCATTGTCATCGGGGCGAGTCTCGAGAGGCGTATCGCCGCCTGCCAGGCGGCGGTCCATCTCAAGCACGTCCTCAGGGCTCACGGAGAGCGACTGTGCGATCGAGCGAGCCTGCTCCATCGTCACGCCGCGCTCGGCGCCCAGTGCGCGCTTGAGTGACTTGAGATTAAAAAAGAGTTTGCGCTGGGCTTTGGTGGTGGCGACCTTCACCATCTGCCAATTTTTGAGGATGAAATCGTGGATCTCTGCCTTGATCCAGTGCAGCGCGTAGGAGACAAGGCGCACACCCTGCGTCGGATCAAAGCGCTTGACGGCCTTCATCAGGCCCACGTTGCCCTCCTGAATCAGGTCAGCCTGTGGAAGCCCATAGCCCAGATACTGGCGGGAGACAGACACCACTAAGCGCAAGTGCGAGAGCACCAGCTCTTTGGCAGCCTCCAGGTCTTCCTGTGTGCGGTAACGCAAGGCCAGTGTCTGCTCTCGCTCTGCCGTGAGCAGAGGCATTTGGTGCACCAAGCGCAGATAGCCCTCGAGGTTTGCACCGGGCGAGAGCTGGCTGAGAATCAGAGCCTGAGATGCGGTGGTCATGGGCGTTCTCCTTGCGAATAGTTTAGCACTCACATCATTAGAGTGCTAAAACACAAAAAGTGCCGCAAATTTGTCCTACCATCAGCCCTTCATTCTAAAAGGCGCGTCCCCATGAAGTTTCGCTTCCCTATCGTCATCATTGACGAAGACTTCCGTTCTGAGAACACCTCGGGATTGGGCGTGCGCGCCCTCGCTGAGGCCCTTGAGAAGGAGGGCATGGAGGTGTTGGGGGTGACCAGCTATGGAGATTTGGCGCAATTCGCTCAGCAACAGTCTCGGGCCTCCGCCTTTGTGCTCTCCATTGATGACGAAGAGTTCGGCTCTGGTTCACCCGATGAAGTGACCCACGCACTCAAGAATCTGCGGGCGTTTGTGAGCGAGATTCGTTTTCGCAACGCTGAAATCCCCATCTACCTCTACGGCGAGACTCGAACCTCCCGTCATATTCCGAATGACGTCCTGCGCGAGCTTCACGGCTTCATTCACATGTTCGAGGACACACCAGAGTTCGTGGCCCGACACATCATCCGAGAGGCAAAGTCATACCTCGACTCCCTCGCACCCCCCTTTTTCCGCGCCCTGCTGCACTACGCCCAAGACGGGTCCTACTCCTGGCATTGCCCAGGTCACTCAGGCGGTGTGGCATTCCTCAAGTCGCCTGTGGGCCAGATGTTTCACCAATTCTTTGGCGAGAACATGCTGCGCGCTGACGTCTGCAATGCCGTCGACGAGCTCGGCCAGCTGCTAGATCACACGGGCCCTGTTGCTGCCTCCGAGCGCAACGCCGCACGAATCTGCAGTGCAGACCATTGCTTCTTTGTCACCAATGGCACGTCCACCTCCAATAAAGTGGTCTGGCATGCCTCGGTTGCCCCTGGCGACATCGTGGTGGTCGACCGCAACTGCCACAAGAGCGTGCTGCATGCCATCACCATGACGGGGGCCATTCCGGTCTTTCTCATGCCCACTCGAAATCATCTGGGCATCATCGGCCCGATTCCCCTGAGCGAGTTCCAGCCAGAGGCCATTGAGGCGAAGATCATGGCCAACCCCTTTGCGCGGGAGTCCTGGGAGAAAGCGAAGGCCAAAGGGGTCGCAAAGCCACGCATTCTTACGATCACGCAGAGCACCTATGACGGCGTGCTCTACAACGTGGAAATGATCAAGGACGTGCTCGGCGACACCATTGACACCCTGCACTTTGATGAGGCCTGGCTGCCTCACGCGACCTTTCATGACTTCTACAAGAACATGCACGCGATCGGTCGCGACCGCCCTCGGCCGCACGATCCCATCATCTTCTCTACGCAATCGACCCACAAACTGCTTGCAGGCCTCTCACAGGCCTCGCAGATTCTGGTGCAAGAGTCTGAAACCCGAAAGCTCGATCGAGACCTCTTCAATGAGGCCTATCTCATGCACACCTCAACCAGCCCACAATACGCGATCATCGCCTCGCTCGACGTGGCTGCGGCCATGATGGAGCCACCTGGGGGGACTGCCTTGGTCGAGGAGAGCATCGTCGAGGCCCTGGACTTTCGCAGGGCCATGCGCAAAGTTGAGGCCGAGTTTGGCGACCAGGACTGGTGGTTCAAGGTCTGGGGGCCAGAGGAGTTCCAGGCCGACAGCGACGGCATGGCGCAGCGCGAGCAATGGGAGCTCAAGCCCAACGACGAATGGCACGGCTTCGGGCCACTGGAGCCTGGCTTCAACATGCTCGACCCGATCAAATCGACTGTGGTCACGCCGGGTCTCAATATTCGCGGGGAATTTGCCGAGCGTGGCATTCCTGCCTCCGTGGTGGCGAAGTACTTGGCCGAGCATGGCGTGATCATCGAGAAAACGGGCCTCTATTCGTTTTTCATTATGTTTACGATCGGCATCACCAAGGGCCGTTGGAACACCATGTTGACCGCGCTTCAGCAGTTCAAAGACGACTACGACAAGAACCAGCCCATGTGGCGGGTCATTCCCGAGTTCTGTGCCAAGTTTCCCCAGTACGAGCGCGTGGGATTGCGCGACCTATGCCAGCAGCTGCATGAGTCCTACAAGGCCCACGACATTGCACGCCTTACAACCGAGATGTACACCTCGAACATGGAGCCCGCCATGAAGCCCGCCAAGGCATTCTCGTGTGTTGCGCACCGCATGACCGAGCGGGTGGCAATTGATGACCTTGAGGGGCGCATCACCACCAGCCTGCTCACCCCCTACCCCCCAGGCATCCCGCTGCTCATCCCCGGCGAGCGCTTTAACAAGACCATCGTGGGGTACCTTCAATTTGCGCGGGACTTTAACGCTAAATTCCCTGGTTTCGAGGCGGATATTCATGGCCTCGTGGTGCAAGAGGGCGAATCCGGGCTGGAGTACTTCGTCGACTGCGTGGGCAGCGAACAGCCCTAAACGCTTGTCGGTCTCAAGCGCTTGCCGGTCTCAAGCGCTCACCAGCGCTTGAGCAAAGCTGTTCGGATCAAAGGGCTGAAGGTCGCCCACCTGCTCGCCAACACCGATATAAGGGACGGCAATAGGCTGCTGCTGAGCAAGCGCAAGCAGCATGCCGCCCTTTGCCGTGCCATCGAGTTTGGTGACCACGAGCCCTGTAAGCCCCAACGCCTCATGAAAGGCCTTTACCTGAGCGAGTGCGTTCTGGCCATTCCCGCCATCCACAACCAGCCAGATCTCGTGGGGCGCACCCTCCTGTGCCTTTGCCATCACCCGCTTAATTTTTTTAAGCTCCTCCATGAGGTGAAGCTGGGTAGGTAGCCGGCCTGCCGTATCGACGAGAACCACGGAGGCCCCGCGGGCCTGACCAGCCTTGATGGCATCGAAGGCCACGGCAGAGGGGTCTGCCCCCTGTTGAGAGACCACCTCAACCAGGCTGCGCTCCCCCCAAGCCAGCAGCTGCTCTCGCGCAGCTGCTCGGAAGGTGTCTCCAGCAGCCAGCAAAACCTTGCGGCCCTCGGCCTGGAACTGATTGGCCAGCTTGCCGATGGTTGTGGTCTTTCCAGCTCCATTGACGCCGACCATCATGATGACCCGAGGCATGCCCACTGGGGCTGGCTCCGCAGGTGAGTGGTTTGGCGCGAGGCGGCTGAGGCGATCGGCCAGAAGACTGGAGAGCCGCCCCGAGAGCGCGGCAGCATCGCCCTCAGCAACCGGCAGACGCTTGAGTGAGGCCCGCAGCTCTGCCACGATCTCTTGCGCCACTCGGCCGCCTGCATCGGCCAGGATCAGGGCAGACTCAACCTCCTCGAACCAGGCCTCATCGAGCACGGGCCGCCCCATCAGGCGGGCCAGGCGGTCTCTCGTCTTGGAGAGCCCTGACTTCAACGCAGTAATGCCCAATATGTTCTTTATGCCCAGCATGCCTAGAATCCCTCTCGTGCCTTGCTCATTTAAGGTACAACACCAAACATTGTAGAGGGGGGGGTTTTGGGTCAAGTTCGGATCATTGCAGGACAGTGGCGGCGCAGGCTAATCAGCGTGCCCGATCGCCTCGGGCTTCGCCCCACACCTGACCGGGTGAGAGAGACGCTCTTTAATTGGCTTGAGCACCTGCTCGATCGAAACTGGTCCGAGGTCAACGCCCTCGATGTCTTTGGTGGCACAGGCGCGCTTGGGTTTGAGGCGGCCTCGCGTGGAGCGCGTCAGGTCACCTTGGTCGATCAGGACCGCAGTGCGTGTCTGCATATGCAGAGCCTGGCGCTCGCCCTTCGAGCAGAGTCACACCAAATTCGAGTGGTACAGGCCGATGGGCTCACCCAGCTTGAGCGAACCCCTGGTGCGAGCCTCGACCTGATTTTTCTTGACCCGCCCTTTCGGCAGGGCCTGATTGAGCGGGCGCTGGAGCTTGCCGCGCATGCCATTCGCCCAGGCGGGCTTATTTACGTCGAGTCTGAGCGCTCTATCGAGCACTGGATGGCGGGGCTCCCGCCGCAGTCAGCTGCGCAAAGCCTTGTGGCTATTCGGAGCCTCAAGGCGGGACAGGTGATGGTGAGCTTGTTATGCTCAGAAAAACCAATAACCGCGGAGAGCGGAGACAGGGAGTTGCCATGACCACAACCGCTATTTACCCAGGCACATTCGATCCGATGACCCGGGGTCATGAGGATCTCGTGCGCCGTGCCGCCAAGCTCTTTGATCGATTGGTGGTTGGCGTTGCAGACAGCCGATCCAAGCGGCCCTTTTTCACCCTGACCGAGCGTGTCGAAATTGCACGGGAGGTGCTTGGGCACTATCCCAATGTGGAGATCCACGGGTTCCATGGGTTGCTTAAGGATTTCGTGCGAAGTCAAGAAGCCAAGGTCATCATCCGGGGGCTGCGTGCCGTGTCGGATTTTGAGTACGAGTTTCAAATGGCCGGTATGAACCGATATCTCATGCCCGATGTGGAAACCATGTTCTTAACCCCTTCCGATCAGTACCAGTTCATTTCCGGATCTATCGTGCGGGAAATTGCCCAACTGGGAGGGGACGTGAGTAAGTTCGTGTTCCCATCTGTCGAAGCGTGGCTCGGACGCAAGCTAGAACAGCAAGGCAAGGGGCCAGGCCTCTAGGCGCACATGTCTCTCATCATTTCTGCTGAATGCATCAACTGTGATGTCTGCGAGCCCGTCTGCCCGAACCAGGCCATCTCGATGGGGCCGGACTACTACGTCATCCACCCAGCGCTCTGCACCGAATGTGTTGGGCATTTTGATGAGCCCCAGTGTCAGGTGGTCTGTCCGGTCGAGGGGTGCATCAGCGTAGATCCTGAGCACCCAGAGAGCCTAGAGGCACTTCAATCGAAGTCAGACCGGCTTAAAGCAGCCCAGCAACCGTAAGGTAGTGGTCTGCCAGGAGCGCGGCAAATATCCAGGTGAGATACCAGATCGAAAACTTAAAGGTCTTGCGAGCCAGCGCCTCGCTATAGGCCCGGTGCAGCTGCCATGCCAGCTGGCAAAACCGCAGCCCCAGCCCCACAGCCAAGGTCAGGTAGAACCATCCGGTCATACCCATGGCGGTCGGCAGCGTACTGACGGCCAGCAACAAGAAGCTGTAGAGCAGAATGTGAAGTCGTGTGAATTCTGACCCATGAGTCACGGGGAGCATGGGAAGGCCGGAGCGAGCGTAATCGTCGACACGATAAAGCGCAAGGGCCCAGAAATGGGGGGGCGTCCAGACAAAAATAATCAGAAAGAGAACCCAGGGCTCAGCGGGCATGCTGTTGGTGACAGCGGCCCAGCCAAGCACGGGTGGCATGGCGCCTGATGCGCCGCCAATCACAATATTCTGCGGGGTGAGCGGCTTGAGGATAAGGGTGTAAATCACTGCGTAGCCCACGAAGGTGGCCAAGGTGAGCCAAGCCGTGAGGGCGTTGACGCCCCAAAAAAGCACCGCCATGCCAAGTCCGCCAATCAGCAGCGAAAAGAAGACGGTCTGAGGCACCGTGAGCTGGCCAGATGGCAGCGGGCGCCATGCGGTGCGTGCCATTTTGGCGTCGATGTGAGACTCGACCAGACAGTTCATTGCAGCCGCTGCACCGGAGACCAGGGCGATTCCCAGGGTGCCAAGAATGAGCGGCTGCCAAGGCACAAGCCCATCGACCGAGAGGAGCATGCCGATAACCGCGCAGAACACGATCAGCATGTTGACTCGAGGCTTGGTCAGTGAGAGGTACTGCCGCACAGGGCTCAGGGTGTTCACAGCGTCTTCCTAGCCAATCCGAGAGGCCTTCAGGAGGCGGATCAGGTCTTTCTTGATCCTCGCAGGCTCCGTGTCGGCCGGAAAGTGCATCATGAGATGGCCCTGAGGGTCTATAAGCCACAGACCGGTTGGTGCTTGTTTACGCAGGTCGGAAGGTAGGCGATTTGTCCAAGTGCTTAGCGGATCAGCGACGGCGCCCAGCACCCAGGTGCCTTCAAGTCCCTCTGGCAGCGTCGGCTGTGAAGGCGTGGGCGCTAGCGCCCCAGTTGGGGGCACGCGAATCCAGACTCGCTCAACACGATCTCGGTCACGGCCGGTGGTGAGCCGAATCTGACGCATTTCGAGGAGGGCATCGAGGCATTCCTGTGCGCAGGCCGTCGGGCCTACCCAGACCATCAGCCACCGACCACCGAAATCACGCAGGGTGGCCGATTGGCCTTGTGTGAGCATGGGGCGCACTGGGCCAGAAGCCTCTGCGGCTCTTGCGCGCTGGGCGAGCACATCGAGAAACCCAGACTCCGCAACAGGGCGAACCTCAATGGTGACCTGGGTGGCATGTACCTCCTCGGGGGGAAGGATCAAGGTCCCACTGTTGGTCCTGGCCTCAGGAGGGGCGAGATAGTAGAAGTAGTACGAGGCAAACACCGGTGCCAAGCAGACTGCGATCACCATCAACAGCGCGAGGCGGCTCTTAGACTGCCGAACAGACGGAACCGCAGCTGCAGAGGGATTTGTGTCGGGGGTCACTTCGTTTGTCATGCTTGGCTCTCGGGTCGGGACAAACGCCACGCAAAGAAAAGGGCAACACCGCAAAACAGCAGCCACTGAAGGGCGTAGCCCACGTGTTTGTCGACGGCATCGTCAGGCGGTTGTGGGAGGTGTCTGATGAGTCCGTCCATGGAACCCGAAGTCTGCCAGAAGACGAGCGGCCATACCCAGACTCCGTCCGCTGCCATCTCGGGGCTGCGTGCGCGCGCCCAACCCCTCAGCCGGTCCCAGTCAAGATTCGTCCAGAGTGCGCTCGTCGGATCCACGTCTGCACTCAGCGTGAGCCGCTGCATGAGGTCTGCGTACGCCACAGCCTCGAGTGTTACGCGGTCTGAAAGCATCGGGGGGTGCATTAGACCCTGGCGATAGGCCTCAACGCCTGGCCCTTGATCTCCGGGCGGCTTGGATGCCCACCCGCGATTCACCCACGCCACTGCGCCATCTTTAAGCTTGAAGGCGGTGATGACTTGAACGCCCGGCCGTCCATCGTAGAGACGGTTATCAAGGTAAAGCGTGGTCGATGGCAACCAATGCCCACTCAGATTTACGCTGGTTTGATCGAGTGCTTCAAGGGCCTTAGCGTCTGCGCGCTGAGGATGCGCCTGGAGGTCGAGTGGGCCAGCGGCTCTGCCCATCTCGATGGTCCGCATCAGGTTACGTTTCTCGTCCGCGCGTTGCCACTGCCACGCAGAGAGCCCCAGGGTCAGCGCGGCCACAGCAAGGGCAATGAGACTTCCAAGTCCTAGCTTTCGGCTTACCATGGTGGCCAGTTGATTTTTTGGGGTTGAATCGTGTCAAAGCTTTTCATTGCTGTGGCCTTTGCTGGAATCTTGGCGAGCCTCGGGTCCGCGTTCTTCTACCTGATGCGTGATAAGGGCCGAAGCAATAAAACGGTGAAAGCCCTCGCCTTTCGGGTTGGGCTTTCAATTCTTTTGTTCTTGTCGATCCTAGTGGCCCATCAACTCGGCTGGATCGAGTCGACAGGCGTGCGCTACTAGCAAACGCCTGTCTTTAGCAAGATGGGCTAGAGCCAGTAGACGACAACGTACAGGCCAAGCCACACCACATCCACGAAGTGCCAATACCACGCAGCACCTTCAAACGCGAAGTGGTGATCGGGGCTGAAGTGACCACTGCGCAGTCGGAACCAGACCACCATGAGCATGATGGCGCCCACACAGACATGGAAGCCATGGAATCCTGTAAGCATGTAGAACGTAGAGCCAAAAATGCCTGATGTGAGCTTAAGGTTCAGATCCTTATAGGCATGCATGTACTCGTAGGCTTGGAAGCCCAAGAATATAAAGCCCAAAAGCACGGTGATGCCCAGCCAGAGCACCGCCTTGTCACGGTGGTTCTCGCGAAGGGCATGGTGAGAGATCGTCAGCGTGACGCCCGAGGTGAGCAGTAAGGCAGTGTTGATGGTCGGGATCCAGAATGGGCCCATGGTCTGGAAAGGCTCGATCAGGTTCGCTGGCCCGAGGTTGGGCCACTGAGCGCTGAAGTCCGGCCAGAGGATGGCCTTGTGGTCGAGGTCTCCGAGCCAAGGCATGGAGATCACACGGGCGTAAAATAACGCCCCGAAAAAGGCTGCAAAAAACATGACTTCACTGAAAATGAACCAGCCCATGCTCCAGCGAAAGCTCGCGTCCACGCGCTCGTTGTACTGCCCGCCTTCGGACTCGGCAATGACTGCGCCAAACCAGCCAAAGAACATGTAGACCAGAATGGCAAGGCTGAGGATCAGGCTGTAAGGGCCGTATGCGGCCTCATTCACGGTTCCAGACATACCCACCATGAAAAAGAACATGGAAATGGCTCCAACCATGGGCCATTTGCTGGGTGACGGCACGTAGTAATACGGCGCGCCTGCGTGACTCGTTGCTGACATGACTATGGACTCCCTTCAATCATCAAAATGATTCTTTTTATGACGCCTATGGGGTGATCAGACTGACAAGGCTGATCAATCCCACAACAAACACCACCCCCATCAAGACCCCCACGATCACGACATGGACTGGGTTGAGCTTGGCCATATCTGCATCGTGGGATGCCCCTTTACGAACTCCAAAGAACGACCACATCACCGCACCGACGGTCTGCATCAGACTGCCACGGCGCGCCTTCGCCGCCTGTAATTCGCGAATGGAATCGCTCACGGATTGGCCTGCGCTGCACTCAGCCCCACCTCAAAGAAGGTGTAGCTCAGGGTGATATTTCGGATGCCGTCGGGTAGTTCGGGGTCGATCACAAACACCACGGGGAACTCGCGAACCTCGCCAGCCTTGAGCGTCTGTTGCTCAAAACAGAAGCATTCAAGCTTTTTGAAGTAGGACGCCGACTGCTTGGGGGCGTAACTGGGAATGGCCTGGCCCTGGACATCGCGTGGCAAGTTGTTCTTGATCTCGTAGACCACCGTCATGAGCTCGCCTGGATGCCCCTCGAGCACGTTGTTCTTTGGCTTGAAGGTCCAAGGGCCGCCGTAAGCATTCGCGTCGAATTCGACAGACACTTTGCGTGTGCGGTCCACCTGCGTGTTCTGAGCAAAACGACGCGCTTCGTCGTAATCAAGCTTCTCTTTGGTGCTCAGGACATTGATGCCCGTGATCTCGCAGATCTTTTCGTAAAAAGGCACGAGTGCGAAGCCAAACCCAAACATAAGGATGGCAACCATCAGTAGCTTGCCAAACATACGCTGATTGTCGACGCGTTCAGACATGGGTTCCCCCTTAGGCCACGGGAAAAAGCACGTACTTCAGAATCACGCCGCCAAAAAATACGGCCGCCACGGAGAACAGCACCAGGGCGAGCCGTAGGTTTGGCTTCTGACGGTTTTCCTGCACCACAACCCTTACTTGACCACTGGGGGCGTCTCGAAGGTATGGAAGGGTGCGGGCGAAGGCACGCTCCATTCCAAACCGCCGTCAGCTTCCCACGGATTGTCCGCGGCTTTCGGGCCACCCTTGATGCACTTGATCACAACATAGAGCATGAGCAGCTGGGACAAACCAAACCCGAATGCACCGATCGACGCCAGAGCATTGAAGTCAGCAAACTGCATGGGGTAGTCAGCGTAACGACGCGGCATACCAGCCAACCCGAGGAAGTGCATGGGGAAGAAGGTGATGTTGAAGAAAATCATGGACAGCCAGAAATGCGCCTTGCCCAAGGTTTCGTCATACATGTGGCCAGTCCACTTAGGCAGCCAATAGTAGAGGCCAGCAAAGAGGGCAAAGAGCGAGCCAGCCACCAATACGTAGTGGAAGTGGGCCACGACGTAATAGGTGTCATGCAGCTGAATGTCGAGCGGCGCCACCGAGAGGATGATGCCCGTGAGGCCCCCAATGGTGAACACCACGATAAAGCCAATTGCAAACAACATCGGGGTTTCGAATGTCATCGAACCGCGCCACATGGTAGCCAGCCAGTTGAAGATCTTCACGCCGGTCGGCACTGCGATGAGCATGGTGGCGTACATGAAGAAGAGCTGACCGGTGAGCGGCATGCCGGTCGTAAACATGTGGTGGGCCCAGACCACAAAAGACAGGATGGCAATGGACGCCGTCGCGTAGACCATGGAGCTATAGCCAAAGAGGCGCTTGCGAGCGAAGGTTGGAATGATCTCCGAGACGATACCGAAGGCCGGGAGAATCATGATGTAGACCTCGGGGTGACCGAAGAACCAGAAAATGTGCTGGTACATGACGGGGTCGCCACCGGCGGCTGCGTTGAAGAAGTTGGTTCCGAAGTGACGGTCTGTGAGCGTCATGGTGATCGCGCCCGCCAGAACTGGCATGACCGCAATCAGCAGATAAGCTGTGATCAGCCATGTCCAGACAAACATAGGCATCTTCATGAGCGTCATGCCAGGCGCACGCATGTTCAGGATGGTGGTGATGATATTGATGGAGCCCATGATGGAAGAGGCACCGAGGATGTGCATGGCAAAAATGGCCATGTCCATGCCAATACCCATCTGGCTCGTGAGCGGCGCGTAGAGCGTCCAACCGGCAGCCGTTGCCCCGCCAGGGACAAAAAAGCTGCCCACCAACAGCATTGCGGCAGGGACCATCAGCCAGAAGCTGAAATTGTTCATGCGCGCAAACGCCATGTCAGATGCGCCGATCTGCAGCGGGATCATCCAGTTCGCGAAACCAACAAACGCCGGCATGATCGCGCCAAACACCATAATCAGGCCGTGCATGGTGGTGAGCTGGTTGAACAATTCGGGTTGAATCAGCTGCAGGCCGGGCCGAAAAAGCTCTGCACGGATGCCGAGCGCCAGCAGCCCACCCACCATGAGCATAGTGAAGCTGAACCACAGGTAAAGCGTGCCAATGTCCTTGTGGTTGGTCGCGTAAAGCCAACGGCGCCAGCCGTGCGGGTGGTCGTGGGCGTGATCGTGGTCGTGGCTATGACCGGACGGTTCGAGAACGGCACTCATGGGTCTGCTCCTCTGGTTCTACTGCTCGGTAATTTATTGTGCTTGGGCGACCTGGACGGTCGTCACTGCAGGACTGGCCGCAACAGATTGTTTCTGCTTTTGCTGGGCCACCCAGGCGGTGTATTCCTCCGCCGTTACAACCTTAACAACGATCGGCATGAACGCGTGGTCCTTGCCACAGAGCTCAGCGCAGTGGCCGTTGTAGGTGCCGACGCGGTCTGCTTTAAACCAGGTGTCGCGCACGAACCCGGGGATTGCATCTTGTTTCACGCCGAAGGCGGGCACCATCCAGGCGTGGATCACGTCATTCGCAGTGGTGACAACACGGATCTTTTTGCCAACGGGAACCACGACCGGATTGTCGACCTCGGAGAGGTAATTGAGTGTTTTCTCCTGAGCGTTAATGCGTTGCTCATAGGGCGTAGTGAGGGTCGAGAAGAACGCAATGCCCTGGCCTTCACCTTTTAGATAATCGTATCCCCACTTCCACTGGTAGCCAGTGGCCTTGATGGTGATGTCAGCGTTGGTGGTGTCTTTTTGGGCCATGACGATGGGCGTGGCGTAAACGCCAATCACAACCACGATCAGAAATGGGACCACGGTCCAGGCGATCTCGACTGCAGTGCTCTCATGGAAATCGGCGGGCTTATAGCCCTTTGATTTGCGGTGAGCATAGATCGAATAAAACATGACCGCGAACACGCCCACAAAGATCAATAGGCAGACGATTAAGAGGAAGTTGTGGAGCGTGTAGAGGCTCTCAGCCATGCCCGAGGCAGGTGTGCGCAGGTTGTACTTGGTGGTCATGTCATTGGCCATGGCAGTGGCACTGCCAAGAAGCCCGATGGGTGCCGCAAGGGCCAATGAAGAGCATTTATTCCACAGGTTTTGCATCTGATTCATCCCTAAAAATTGCTGCGTTGCGCGCTTTTCCTAGCGCTCCACAATCCAACCCTACCCCTGCAAGGCCTCCTGCAGGCCAACCAAAAATCTGCGCCGGCGTTGCAGGTCGACAAATCGACCGACGGACTCTACAGACCGCCCCGAGGAGAGCTCAACCAGCCCACTCGGCTGCTCGCTCAGCCTGACACGCAACCATGCCCGTGGCAGGGAACTCACTGTGCGCTTGGCGCCCACCACCCGTTCAATTTCTAACGCCTCTCGGCTGAGCCTTACGCGCTCGCAATCTGCCGCATGCCGCGCGTATACCGCAAACGCAACACCCAACGCTACGACCTCAAGCACCGCAAACGGCAGCACCACCCAAGCACCTTGCGCGGCCCAAAAAGTTGCCATGCCGAGCGACAGAATGGCGAGCGAGCCGAAAATCCACAGCAGCTGAGTCGGCGTCAGCGCGCAATTGCGCTTGAGTACCCACTCAGACCCTGAATTCAGACCATCAAACTGACCCGGTGCGTTTGACATAGGTCGCTGGATTATATGTCGTTCGGTGAATAGATGCCAAAAAACTCGTGTGCTAACCGAATCGCCCTTTGGGCTGAAAGGTCAAGGGCTTCGCGTTGTCTTGAGGGCCCGCACGAGGCTCACCCCGCCAGGCGTGCGCATGAACCCACTCAAACGTCAGGCTTACGCGACCGTCATCCGCCCTGAGCGCCTCAAATGACGCCTCTGCCCGCTGAAGCCTCGAGCGTGGCTGCAGGCCCGACCCAGCCGCTGCTAGCCACAGGCCGCGCAGATCATTCCAAGCGGTCTGAAAGCTGCGATACGTCCACACCACCCGTTCAGACTCTGTCACAGGCGCCGACAAACCAGATTGACTCAGCAGGTCGCCCAGGTCATGAAGGTCCAAGCCGCGAGGCCCAGCATCCGGGCTGATCCCCATGGCACGCCGCCACTCGATGAGCGTCTCGGGGCCAAGGCTCGAGACCATCAGCACGCCACCCACGGCCAGTGCTGACGACCACAGGCGCAGGGGCGGGGCGAGTGTCTCAATCGACGCAACGGGTAAGCAGACCAGTCGAACTTGAGACAGGCTGTATTGCCCAGGGTTTGGGCCCCGTGCAGCATGTTGGGCAGTCAGGGCAAGGCCCTGTCCAGCGGGTAACCGCATCCAAGCCTGGCGCTCTCGCTGGCCGGCCTCAAGCGCCTCAAAAACGGGCCCCTGTGCCTGCGGCGCTGACTCATCCATCGGATCTAAGCTCGGTGACATTCGGCTCAGTATAGTCAGCCCCCATGCCGAACCCCCGCTATGCAGCAGACGCTCGACCCTCTCCTCACCGAGCTGGCTGGAGGTCAGCGGCCCTGCCCAGTGGTGAGGCGGCCTGGATTTGGGCAGCAGGTCCCTATTCGGGCGAACTCGGCGAAGCCATTCGGCGCGCGAAATACACTCAGAACTGGGTCACCATTGGGCGCCTTCGGCGGCAGTTGATCGGTGTGCACCGCAGCGGAATATGGGGTCTATACCCAACCGTGGTGCCCATTCCCGCTGACCCCCGCCGGCTCGGGCTACGCGGGCTCCATCTGCCTGCGCTGTTGGCCCAAACGCTGTGCCGACAACAGAAGCTGCCCATGGAGCGGCTTGGGCTGCTCAAACACCAGACCTCCGAGAGCCTTGCGCAGCAACGCGCCAATGCCCCGGATGTGCTCTCCCGAGCCCCACATTTCGAGGCCAGCCCGCGACTCTACGGCAAGCGCGTGGTGGTGGTCGACGACGTGCTCACCAGTGGGCTGACCCTCCAGGTCGCCTTCGAGGCCCTGCGTGCAGTGGGGGCCGAGCCGATTGCGGCAGTAGTACTCGCCCATCAGCCAGCAGCCACCCGAGCACTTGCGGTGAGCCGGTCTATCATGCCGGCATGCCCACCCCAGGTCACTCAGCCCTCAGTCTTCAGGTGGTTCTGGTCGAGCCTGAAATCCCGCCCAACACAGGAAACGTGATTCGGCTGTGTGCAAATACCGGGGCGACCCTGCACCTGATTGAACCCCTCGGGTTTCCACTGGACCACGCCAAGATGCGCAGAGCTGGTCTTGACTATCACGAGTTCTGCAGCCTTCAGGTGCACCAGAGCTGGGAGGCATTCTGGACCCTAACGAAACCAGATCCCTCACAGTGCTTTGCACTCTCCACACGCGGTCAGGCGACGGTCTTTGACCAGCCCATTCCCACGGGCGCCTGGCTTTTCTTTGGCTCAGAGACCCGCGGACTGTCTCAGCGCCATCGAGAGGCCTTCGCCCCGGAGCGGATTCTGCGCCTGCCCATGCGGCCAGAGAGCCGAAGCCTCAACCTGAGCAATGCGGTTGCAATCTGTGTTTATGAAGCCTGGAGGCAGCAGGTCTATAGCCGCTCGTGAGTCATGGCTCGGGCCATGAGGCGATCACAGACAGCTTGAACCTGCGCGCGTCCGGCCAAGAGGTCATTGACTGCTTGAACAATTGGGCAATCGACCCCGTAATCCAGGGCCAGCTTTGCCAAAGCCGGCGCGGCACCCACCCCTTCTGCAACATGTCCCAGATCCCTGAGCACCACATCCAGGGTTTGCCCCTGCGCGAGCGCCAGTCCGACCCTGCGATTTCGAGAGAGATCACCCGTGGCCGTCAAGACCAGATCCCCAAGGGCTCCAAGTCCGAGAAAGGTCTCAGCTCGCGCCCCCATGGCCTGCCCCAGTCGGGCCGCCTCAGCAAGCCCACGCGTGAGGAGTGCAGCGCGTGCATTGCCCCCCAAAGCGAGGCCATCTGAGATGCCTGCGGCAATCGCCAGGACATTTTTCATGGCCCCCCCCAGTTGCACGCCCACCAGATCGTCAGTCGGGTAAAGCCGCATTGGGCCGCCATGTAACCGTTGGGCGCACGACTGGGCCCATCCCAGATCAATCGACGCAAGAGCCAGTGCCGAGGGCAAGCCCTTTGCAACTTCTTGCGCAAAGCTAGGCCCGGAGAGGGCTGCCTTGGGCCAGGCCGATAAGCGTTCTAGCAGGTCAGATGCAAAACACACAGCGCCAGAGCGCGCATGGATGAGCACACCTTTGGCAAGCCAGATCAGCCCTTCGCCGGTCTGCGCAGATGGCCCCAAGGTGCGCAAAACACGCTCTGCCATGTCCTCGAGCGACGCCAGGGGGCCTGCAAACACCAAAACACCGGGGCCCGATGAACCTCGTTCGCTCGCACTACGCCAATTCAGCAGAGCACGCGTGGCATCAGCCTCGAACAGCAGCGCACTTGGGAGCATGATCCCGGGCAGGTACTGCTCATTCGTGCGTGTGCGCTCCAGTGCGCTGGCCTGCCTTGGATCGCGCGCCCAGAGCGAGATGGGCCCACCGCCCCGACTCGCCGAGAGCGCGGCAAGATGGGCCGCAAAGGCGGTGCCCCATGCACCGGCACCCATGACCAGAACTGGAGGGAGCGGGGAGCCCGCCTGCATGCCGATGACTGATTACTGAGGCAGAACGATGCCTGAGCTACCCGCCTCGGCCTGCTGTGCTCCCTCGGACGCCTGTTGCGCTGCGAGCTGCGCCATGCGCTGCTGGAAAAACGCCTCCCAGTTGATCTCTGCGAGATGAACCGGCGGAAAGCTGGACCGTTGGACCACGTCGGCCATATTGGCGCGCAGGTAGGGGTAGACGATGTTTGGGCAGGAAATACCCTTGAGCAGCAGGCGCTGTTCGTCTGTGACGCCACGAATCTCGAAAATGCCCGCCTGAGAGGCTTCGATGAGAAAGCCCACCTTATCGGCGAAACGACAGGTCACAGTGCAACGAACGACGACCTCTACGAGGTTATTGCCGAGCTCAGACTCTGCCGTTTCAATCTCGAACTCGAGCTTGGGCTCATTGGCATCCAGAAAAATGCCAGGGGCATTCGGCAACTCGAGAGAGCAATCCTTCAGATAAACACGCTGAAGGCTAAAAACGGTTTGAGTGGTTTCGTTCGAGGTCGGTGCGGCTGCAGCTTCAGTCATGACAAACTTTCAAGTTGACGATTCAGAGGCCCCTGCCTTGGATGCCAGCAGGGGAACAAGTTGACCCGCGTGATCGAGTGCATGCAAGTCATCACACCCTCCCACATGCGTCTTACCAATAAAAATCTGGGGGACCGTGCGACGACCGGTTTCTTCAATCATTTGTTGCTTGAGTTCAGGCTGCAGATCGACGCGAAGCCTCTCAATGTCTGTTACACCACGCTCAAGGAGGAGAGCCTCTGCCCTCATGCAAAATGGGCAAACGGCTGATGTATACATGCGAACCGTGCTCATGCTTTGCCTTGCGACTTGACGGGTAGGCCTGCCTGACGCCAAGCATCGAAACCGCCCTCGAGGTTGTAGACCTCAGTTAGGCCCGCCTCGCGCAGTTTTTTAGCCATGCGCTGGCTGCGCATGCCGCTGGCGCACATGACGATCACGGGCTTGGGCTGCTTGCCTGCTTGCGCCTCCTTCACGAGCGCATCTTGGGTCTGCGCAAATGCGGACATGGGCATGTGCCGAGCTTGCGGCACAGCACCTCTGGCGAGCTCGGGGCCTTCTCTGACGTCGATCAAAATGGCATTTTTGCTATTGAGCATTTGGGTCGCACCCAAGGTATTGAGGCTGCCCACGGACGAGCCCCGATTGAGCATGGGCCACAACAACATGCCTCCACTGATCACAGCGGCCATAACCAACACGATGTTGTCGACTAAAAAATCCACGGAGATCCTTTGCGAAGAGAAGCTGGCGCCGTTTTTGGCAGGGCGGCCGAAACCATGAGTCGGATTATAGAATGGCAGCATTGAAAGCTTCTGAGACGAGTCTTCGCTATGTCAAACCCCGCTCCTCTGGTCATCCTTCGTCACGGTCAGAGCCAATGGAACCTTGAAAATCGATTTACGGGTTGGGTCGATGTGGATCTCTCCGCCGCAGGCGTAGAGGAGGCCCGTCGGGCCGGCCTGCTGCTGCGTGATCGCGGCTTCTCCTTTGATCTGGCATTTACCAGCGTACTCAAGCGGGCCATTCGCACCTGTTGGATCGCCCTCGATACGCTTGATGAGATGTGGATCCCAATCGAGCACGACTGGCGCCTCAACGAACGGCACTATGGTGCCCTTGCAGGGCTCAATAAGACCGAGACCGCCCAAAAGTACGGAGAGGACCAGGTCCTTTTGTGGCGACGGGCCTACAACATTCGCCCCAACGCCATCACCCGAGAAGACCCCGAATGGGCGGGCCACGACAGGCGATACAGCCACATTCCGCCAGAACAGATTCCCCTCACGGAGTGCCTCGCAGACACCGTGGTTCGTGTGGAGTCCTTCTGGAAAGAGCGGGTACTCCCCGAGCTTGCGACTGGCAAGCGTATTCTGATCTCCGCACATGGGAATTCACTGCGTGCACTCCTTAAGATTCTCGAGGGGCTATCCGAAGAGGCCGTGCTCGAGCTCAACATCCCGACCGCTCAGCCCCTCGTCCTTGAGTTTGATGAGCACATGCAGCTTCGCGAGCGGCACTACCTTGCGGACCCCAGCGAAATCGAGGCTGCTATGGCAGCCGTTGCAAACCAAGGAAAGGTTAAGACCTCATGACACGCGCCAAGCTCCGAGTGATGGGATGGATCACCACCGGCATGATTGCCGGCGTCGCTCTGAGCACAGGGCTCAGTGCACTGGCCCAGCGAGAAGGAAAGAGTGCGCTCCCACTCGATGAACTCCGACAGTTCGCGGAAGTCTACGGAGCAGTCAAGGCCCATTACGTTGAGCCCGTAGAGGACAAGAAGCTCATTCATGAGGCCATCAGTGGCATGCTCAGTGGCCTCGACCCTCATTCCTCCTACCTCGATGCTGAAGCCTTCAAAGAATTACAGGTCGGGACCCAAGGAGAGTTCGGTGGCCTCGGAATTGAGGTGGGCGTAGAGGACGGGTTCATCCGCGTGGTCTCACCGATTGAAGACACACCTGCAGCGCGAGCGGGCATTCAAGCGGGCGATCTCATCATCAAGATCGATGACAAAGCCACCAAAGGGCTCGGCATCAACGATGCCGTCAAGCTCATGCGGGGAGCACCCAAAACGCGCATTACCCTGACGCTCTCCCGAAAAGGCGTGACCCAGCCGATTGTGGTCACCCTTGAGCGAGACATTATTCGTGTCCAGAGTGTACGTACCCAGTGGGTTGCGCCGGGCTATGGCTTTGTGCGGATCACCCAGTTCCAAGAGCACACGCTGGAATCCCTCGTCGACAAGGTCAATGCCCTGCTGGCCACGGCGAAGTCGGATCCAAGCAAGCCCATCAAAGGCCTGGTACTGGACCTGCGCAACGACCCGGGTGGTCTGCTACACGCCGCAATTGGCGTGTCGGCGGCTTTTTTGCCGAAAGACGTGGTGGTGGTCAAGACCGATGGAAGGCAGGAGGACGCTAAGCGGTCATACCTTGCTATTGCCGATGATTACCGTCGCACCCCGTCTGAGGATCCGCTTCCCAAGCTCAACCCCCTGGCCAAGACCTTGCCGATGGTGGTGCTCATCAATGCGGGATCCGCCTCCGCATCCGAGATTGTGGCTGGTGCACTCCAGGATCATGGGCGCGCCAAACTCCTGGGCACGCAGTCGTTTGGGAAAGGGTCCGTGCAGACCATTCTTCCGCTCACGCGGAGCACCGCCATCAAGCTCACCACCGCTCTGTACTACACGCCGAAGGGTCGCTCCATTCAAGCCAAGGGCATTGAACCCGACTTCTGGGTCGAAGAGACCGCCGAGGGCGATGTGATCGACCGGTTCCGGCTTCGAGAGGCAGACCTGAGCGGTCATCTCGGGGGCCAGAAAGGAGGCCCCAAGGCCGAGCAAAAAACTGAACCGGGCGCTGCAGCCCGGGAGGGCCGCACCAGTCCGCCACCCAAGCCAATCACTTTTGGCTCAGCCGAGGACTATCAGCTACAACAGGCCCTTGCACACCTGCAGGGTCAACCTGTCGCAATCAAGACAGCAAAGCCCTAGGCTGGTCATACGCACTCTATGACCGCTGAGCTCGAACTCCAACACAGCCGCACGTTGCTGTTACCTGAGCTTGAGCTTGGTCAACTCGAAGCCATGCACGCTTCCGAGGTGTGGGTCATTGGCCTCGGGGGGCTTGGCGCTGCGGCAAGCCTTTACCTCTCAAGCAGCGGCGTTGGGCACCTGAATCTTGTCGACGGGGATCAGATCGACATCAGTAACCTTCCGCGACAAGTGCTCTATGGCCTGAGCGATGTGGGCAGACCTAAGGCTGTGGTCGCGGCCGAGCGACTCTCCCAACTCAACCCCAACGCCAAAATCACCGCACATCCGCGCATGGCCGAGCCAGATTGGCTTGAGACGGCGCTCACGCGCGCAAGTCTCGTGCTCGATTGCACCGATCGGTTTGCGACTCGCCACGCCATCAATCGAGTCTGTGCGGCGCTTCAGATTCCACTGGTGATTGCTTCAGTGGTCAGGTGGGAGGGCCAGCTCATGGTCTGCGCTCCCTCACTTGGCGCACAAGGGTGCTATGCCTGTGCGTTTCCGGCCACCGAGGCATCGGGAGGTTCTGTAGACGCAGCATGCGGAGCCTTCGGCGTGTTTCCAAGCATGGCAGGAGTCATGGCAACCCTGCAGGCCCAAGAGGGGCTCAAGGTGTTGTTGGGCCTTGCACCTGAGCCAGACCTTCTGATGCTGCAGGGGCCCTCACTCGAGTTACTTCGCATTCAGCGCAAACAATCGCCGACCTGCAGCGTCTGCGCGGCAAGTTAACCCGGCAGTAGGTGTGCGAGCGCAAACTCCAGATCTGCGGTCGGGTGCTCGCGAAACCCAGACTTCGCGTATCGAAGCCATCGGCCCTGAACATAGGCCATGCATACAGCCGCAAGGGCCGCCGGTGCAGGATCATGAGACGCGGTGGACTCTAAGCGGGCAAGCTTTAGGCTCTGACGCAGCGAGGCCTCGACGCGACTGATGAGCTGGTTAACACGAGATTGCAGGCGAGTATTCTCGAAAGTAATGGCCTCACCAATCAGGACGCGGGTCATGCCTGGATTTTTGTCAGAGAACCCCAACAAGACCCGCAACACAGACCTAGCCTTCTCGTTGGGCGATTCTGGGCCGGCCTCAATGCGATTGATCAGGCCAAAGAGAGAGTCCTCGATGAACTCCAAGAGGCCTTCGTACATTTGGGCTTTGCTTGCGAAATGACGATAGAGCGCAGCCTCTGACACGCCGATTCTCTCGGCCAAGGCCGCAGTCGTCACGCGCTCGGGTTGTCCCTCCTCGAGCATGGCCGCGATGGCCTGGAGAATCTGAATGCGACGCTCGCCGGGGCGAGGACGTTTACGCGCGGGCGCTTCGACGATCTCAGTCATGTGACCTCCTACTTGGATCGGCCACGCGAGGCCAAATCTGCCAGCGAGTTTACTTGAAGGCGCACGAAACTGGGACGCCTCGCGCCTAAGGGTCGACCCTGAACCCAGGCTTGCTTGCGTTGGGTGTGGGAGCACCAGATGCGCGCCGTGCGCAAGCCTGCTCGGTGCGCGGCGCGCAGGTTTTCTGTGCTGTCATCGACCAGATGCACCCGATGCGCAGGCAGGCCTGCCTGCCGCCGCAGATGTCTCCAGAGCCAGGCAGAGGGCTTAGGACGCAGCTGCCCCATGGCCCGCATGTCCTCGATGGCAATGACCCTGTCAAAGCAGCCTCTGAGCCCCAGGTAACGAATGAGCCTGTGTGCATAGGCGCGGGGCGCATTGGTGAGCAGCCAACGCCGACCTTCCAGTTTCTGGATGCGGGCACGCAGGCCTCGCACGACTTGAACGTGATGTTCGAGCGAGTCCATGGGGTGCGTCTCGCGCAGAAAGACGTGCGGATCGACCCCGTGGTGGCGCACAAGCCCAAGCAGGGTGGCACCGTAGCGATGCCAATATCGCTGACGAAGGGCAGTGGCCTGCTGCGTGGTCAGACTCAGCGCACGGGCCATCCAGTCTGTCATGAGCCGATTGACCTCGGGCATCATGGACCAGCTGGCGTCGTGTAGCGTGTTGTCTAGGTCCAGGAGCCAGAGTCTGCTGCTGGGGGTGGGCATCAGCGCGATCGGGGCACCGCTCAGTGAGATCGGATCATGGTGCCGACACCCTCGCTGGTGAGGATTTCGAGCAACAGGCTATTGGGCACCCGCCCATCAATGATGTGGACAGATTGAACCCCGCTTCTTGCCGCATCGAGGGCGGAACTGATCTTCGGCAGCATGCCCCCGGAGAGGGTTCCATCTTCGAAAAGGGCATCAATCTCGCGGGCAGAGAGCCCGGTGATGAGCTGGCCTGACTTGTCCAGCACGCCCGGCGTGTTGGTCATCAAGACAAGCTTTTCTGCTCGCAGGATTTCTGCCATCTTGCCTGCCACAAGATCGGCGTTGATGTTGTATGTCTCACCGTCTTGGCCAGAGCCAATGGGGGCGACCACGGGAATGAAGCCGCTCTTGAGTAAGGATTGGATGACCTCGGGATCCACCGACTCAATTTCGCCGACCTGACCAATATCAAGGGTCTGCTCGGGCTGGTCTTTAGAGGGAAGCATGAGTTTGCGTGCCCGAATTAGGCCACCGTCTTGGCCTGTGAGACCGACCGCCTTGCCTCCCGCATGATTGATCAGCTCGACAATCTCTTTGTTTACCTTCCCAGCTAAGACCATTTCCACAATGTCCATGGTCTCGGAATCCGTAACGCGCATGCCCTGCACGAACTCGCCCTTCTTGCCCACCTTTCCGAGCAGCTCCTCGATCTGAGGGCCGCCGCCATGGACCACCACCAGGTTGATGCCCACGAGCTTCAGGAGCACCACATCGTGCGCAAAACCTCGCTTGAGGGCCTCGTCGGTCATGGCATTGCCGCCGTACTTCACGACGACCGTCTTTCCATGAAAGCGACGAATATAGGGCAGGGCCTCTGCGAGGATGGCCGCCTTCTGGCGGGCTGCTGCGAGATCAGTCATGGCTGCGAGGAATTGAGAGTGGGTTAGTCGCCGAACTGTCGCTGGCGAAGCTCGCGTCTTTGCTGTGCCTCGACGGAGAGCGTGGCGGTGGGTCGGGCGAGCAGCCGCTGCAGTCCGATGGGTTCGCCCGTTTCCTCGCAGTAGCCATAGTCACCTGCATCGATCCGCGCAATGGACTGCTGAACCTTCTTGATGAGCTTGCGCTCTCGGTCGCGAGTCCTGAGCTCGAGCGCGTGCTCTTCCTCAATGGTTGCGCGATCGGCAGGATCCGGCACGAGCGTGGTCTCGCGCAAATGCTCGGTGGTCTCACCCGCATTCGCGCGGAGTTCCTGCTCGAGTGCCACGAGCCGACGCTTGAAAAAATCAAGCTGGGCGGGGCTCATGTATGCGTCGTCAGGCTGAGCGAGGAGCTCCTCCTCGGTTTCAATCGTTTTCTTCAATTCGGTTCCCATCTATACGAGGCACTGGGCCAGTCCCTTAAGAATTGTATCTCTCGGCAGGCCTTTACCAATAAACACGATACGCGTCTCGCGGGTCTCGCCGGGCTTCCAAGCTCGCCCTTTGTCACCGCCCATCAGCATGTGAACCCCCTGAAAGATCATCTGGTTGTCACTGCCTTTGAGCCAGAGGACACCTTTGTATCGGTAGAGCTGAGGCCCATAGGCCTGAGATACGGCAGACATGAATCCCTCGAAACGATCGGGATCCATGGGGCGCGTCGCCTTAAAAAGAAATGAGCTCACATCCTCTGCGTGATGATGGTGATGATCCGTGTCAAGAAAACTCGGGTCAATTTCAAGCGCCGCATTCAAATGAAAGCCCTGGATGTCCAGCACCTCTTTGAGATCTGCCTCTCCAAAATGCACCTGATCGATCCGCGCGCGGGGGTTCATGCGGACCAAGCGCCGCTTCAATGCAGTGAGGCTCTCCTCATCGACCAGGTCTGCCTTTGAGAGCAGAATTCGGTCCGCAAACCCAACCTGTGCCTGCGCTTCGGAATGCTGATCTAACTGGGTCTGACCGTGGCGCGCATCTACGATGGTGATGATCGCGTCCAAAAGATACTGCTCAGCCACTGCATCATCCACAAAGAAGGTCTGTGCAACGGGCCCGGGCTCGGCAAGACCTGTGGTCTCGATGATGACGCGATCAAACTCGAGTGTCCCTGCGCTGCGCCGCTCGCTCAGGCGATTAAGCATATCGACCAGATCACCACGGACGGTGCAGCACAGACAGCCATTGTTCATCTCGACAATACGCTCCTGCTGGTCCTCGAAGAGGAGCTCGTTATCGATACTCTCCTCTCCAAATTCGTTTTCAATGACCGCAATGCGATGACCGTGCGGTTCATTGAGAATGCGTTTGAGCAAGGTCGTTTTGCCTGCGCCAAGAAAGCCTGTGAGTATGGTGACGGGGATCATGGATCTATTTTGCCTGACTCGATCTGGGCTTGGCTCGCGGGTGCGCTTGATCCAGAATCTTGGCTAAGTGCTGATGATCTAGGTGGGTGTAGACCTGGGTGGTCGCAATATGGGCGTGACCCAGCAGCTCCTGAACAGCACGCAAGTCACCACTGCTTTGCAAAAGGTGAGAGGCAAACGAGTGGCGCAGCATGTGTGGATGCACCCCAAACCCCAAGCCTGCCTCACGAGAGCGGCGCTCAAAACTCCGCTGCACACTCCGAGCATTGAGACGCCCTCCGCGTGTGCCAACGAATAGCGCCGGCGTCGGCCATTGCAAGGTCTTGCGAACACTTAACCAGGCCATCACGGCCTCCAGTGCGTGGCGGCCCAGCGGGAGCACGCGACGCTTGCGTCCTTTGCCCATGACATGCACCTGCCGGCTCTGGGTGTCGATCCAGCCGGAGTCCGCCTCGGCTTCAGGCATTTGATCCAGCCCAATGATCTCTGAGAGCCGCAGGCCACAGCCGTACGCAAGCTCATAAATGGCACGGTCTTGCACTTGGCGCCAGTCTTCGCCCTCTGAGGACGTCTGCAGACCCTGGACAAATGCGCAGGCTGCATCAACCGAGAGCGTCTTGGGGAGGGTGCGCGCAACCTTCGGCAGTCGCAGCCCCTGAGCGGGATTTGCCTCAAGCTGAGGAATGCCGTCCGGCTCAGCTGTCATGAGCCAATCGAAAAAAGACCTCCACGCAGCGAGCCGACGCCGAATGCTGCGAGGGGATGCGCCCGCGCGCATCAGCAAACCCACCATGGGCTGGAGGTCTTGTGCCTCAAGAGCATAGACAGGCTTGGTGATACGCCGAGTGAGGTCGCAGAGGTCGCGCGTGTAGGCCTTGATGGTGAGCGCCGAGAGATTGCGCAGCCTCAAGCTCTGCAGAAACGCAGAGACCAAGCCCTCCGTGTTGGAATCAGCCGGATTGGGCATGAAGCGCCGCACTCGCCAGCTCGGCCATTCGTTCTAGAAAGACCATGCCTTGACCCGGCTCAAAGCGACTGCTGTCGTGCGCGCCCAGCACAACTGCACGACTCGCCTGATCTGGGCCAGTGGGTTTGAGCGGCAGCAGCGCGAGGCTGCCAAGACCATCATGTGGATGGGTGAGGCAAGCCACGACTGCAGAGCCCTGATCGGATCGTGCCGACCAACAACTCGGGCGATGGGGGCCGATGAGTGCACCCAGCGTATCTGCCTGGGGGTGCTTGGTGTTCCATTCGATCAACTCAACCAGATCAAGCGCAAAAAGAGTCTTGAGCTGCTCGACGAGCACCTGTGCGCGTTCGCCCAAATCCTTTGCCAGCAGCAGCTCACGCACGAGTCGCATCAGCTTGTCCTGGATGACCTCATTCTCGTGTGCGTGGTGCAGCATGAGCGACTGGCGCTGGTCCATCAGCTTGACCTTCTCGCGCAAGGTCAACACCTGCCGCTCGAGCAAGGAGCTCACGGTGCCACCCGCGCCAAGCGAGAGCGCAAGGTCCGCAAGCACCTCGGGATGCTCCTCCAGAAATCGGGGGTGCTGTCGCAGATAGTCTGCCACTGTGGCTGGATTCATCTGCTGGCTTTCAGGTTCAAGACTCATACCAATACACCCCTTCAAATGTGGTTTCGGCAGGACCCGTCAATAAGACCGAGGCTTGAGGTTCACCCGACCATTGGATGGACAGTGCACCCCCTCGGGTCATGACTTCAATAGATCGGTTGCGCTCCAAGACGCCTTGTAGAACCCCGCACACCACTGCCGCACACGCGCCCGTTCCGCAAGCGAGGGTCTCTCCCGCCCCGCGCTCCCAGACCCGAAGGGAGATCTGGCGTGGCGAATGAAACTGGACAAAACCCGCATTTACCCCCTGCGGACAGCGCGCATGTCGCTCAAGCCATGGCCCAAGCGCAGGCAGGTCGGCATGCTCAAGTGATCCCACCCACTGCACAAGATGCGGGTTCCCCATCGATGCGGGGGCCACCCAGACCTCGGGGCCTGACGGCGTTCGCATGGCATACAGCAGCTGATCGCCACAGCGCATGGTGCGCAGACCCTCGACATCAAAAGGCAGGTCTTGCGGATGCAGCCTGGGGGGACCCATGTCTACGGTCACTCGGCCATCGGGTTCAAGTCGGGGCTCGATGACGCCGGAGCGGGTGCGGACCCGAAAGTGGGTGTGGGTGGTTAAACCTTTGTCATGCACATAGCGCGCAAAGCAACGCGCACCGTTGCCACACTGCTCAACCTCACCACCATCCGCATTGAAGATTCGGTATACGAAGTCTGCCTCGCCACTGGGGTCTTGCTCGACCAGCAAGATCTGATCCGCACCCACACCGAAACGCCGGTCAGCCAGACGCTTGAGGCGCTCGGGGTCCAGCAGGCCCGGGGGAAGGCCCCCTCGCCCATCAAGGACCACGAAATCATTTCCCGCGCCATGCATTTTGGTGAACGGTATCTTCATATTGGGATTATCGACGATCGTAAACCGGTGCATGGCCTTGCGGACGGGTTTTAAATCGTCGATGCGTCCAGAGGTATTGGGCGGGGGCCTCAAGGACGCGCGCCTCAATGAAAGCATTCATGCGCCGGACGCCCGCTTCGAGCGATTCCGTTGGCTCGTGGCTCCAGGCCTCATAGAACCGAGCCTCGTAGCCGGTGGGTGTGAGGCGGGTGACCAAGGGGAGAATCTGGGCTCCGGTCATCTGGGCCAAGCGCACGACGCTGGTGACCGTCGCGGCTGGCTGCCCAAAGAATGGGGCGAAGACTGCGTCGCGCTCACCAAAGTCCATATCGGGCAGGAAATAGGCCGTCTTGCCCTTCTTCACCAGCCGCGCGAGCCGGCCTATGCCCTCCCGACGGGAGATTAGGATGGGTTCATGAAACCGCGATCGCCCCTTGAGGATCCAGGCATTTAAGCGGGGACTCGACTGGTCGGAATAGAGCGAGACGATCTGGCGCTCAAGCTGGATGCGAACGCCCCCCGCGTCCAGGCCGAGAAAGTGCGGCGCCAGGATAATGATGCGTGCATTTCCTAATTTTTCGAGGCACTCGAGCCCCACCAGTGAGACTCGCTCCCGCAACACACGGGCGTCGCACTCGAAGAGCTCGAACCGATCTAAAAATGCACTGGCATAGGCGCGAAAATGCGCATGGCTGATCGCCTCGACTTCCGCGGGTGTCCAGGTCGGAAAACAAAGCCCGAGATTGGCCTGCGCAACGCGCCTGCGAGGTGAGGCTATGAAATAAAGAAGCGTTCCCAGATATCCGCCGAGTCGACGGCGCAGTGGGAAGGGCAAGGTCCCAAACGCGCGAGCACATCGCAGACCCAGGCCGATCAAAAGCTCACTCATGCACGATGCCCTGACTGACCCCGGTAGACCGGCGTCTTGTGCCGGTTATAGGCCCACAAGTACTGACTCGGCGCGCTCCAGATCTCTTGCTCACACCGCTGGTTCATCTCGTTGACCTGATCCTCCAAAACCTGGCTCTTTGGCATCCAAGGGGTCACGCGCATCTGCCAGCCTGACGGCACCCGCACGACCACGACCCAGAAGATCGCTGCGCCAGTGGCCTGAGCGAGCCGCAGTGGCAGGCTCATGGTGTAGGCCGGTTGTCCCCAGGCCTCAGACCAGACCCCATCCCCCTGCGTGGGAACCTGATCGGGCAGCATGCCAATCGCCTCACCGGCGCGCAAGGCCTTCAGCAACTGGCGCACCCCCGAGGCATTCGCAGGCACGGCGCGAACGCCCGAGGTGGGTCGCAGAGTGCGCAAAAGCCGCTCCATGGCTGGCTTTCGGGCAGGCCGATAAAGCACGGTCATCGGGCAGACATCGCGAGCCAGCCGACGAGGCGCGAGCTCAAACGCGCCCAGATGGGGGGTAAGAAAGACAAGGCCCTGTCCCGCTGCAACGGCCCTCTGGGCAGCGTCGAGGCCCACCACCTTCATCTGGTCCATCGCCCGAGGGTTACACCAGATACTCGGCAACTCAGACACAAGCAAGCCAGCCTCCGAAATCGCGGCTAGCCTGAGACGACCAAAGGCAGTCAGGCCCAGACCGGCAATGTGCGCAGAGTCAGATGAAAGCGCAGCCCTTAGGCTGAGGTCGAGCTGGTGTCGGTAGCGCGGGGAGAGCGCCCAGACGGCCCAGCCCAGCAGCCACCCCAGGGCGCGAAGGCCCCAGAGCGGCCAATGCGCCAGAAATTTGAAAAGCGTTTGCATAGTGTCTATAGTGAGTCCATCGCCGATTTAATCGACAACTTGCGGGGCGATTGTCTTTCAAATACCGCTAAAGCGTGTGCAATTCGCAGTCAGAAGCGTATCGCTCAGGCCGATTTCCGCAGTTGTCACTACTGGAGACTCGCATGAGCCAAAACTATCTGTTCACTTCTGAATCTGTATCCGAGGGCCACCCAGACAAAGTATCCGACCAAATCTCGGATGCCATCCTCGACGCACTCATCGCCCAAGACCCTACGTCACGTGTTGCGGCCGAGACACTCTGCAACACCGGCCTCGTTGTGCTCGCTGGAGAAATCACCTCACGTGCGACGGTCGACTACATCCAGGTCGCCCGGGAGACAATCAAGGGCATCGGCTACGACAACACGGAATACGGCATCGACTACAAGGGCTGCGCCGTTCTGGTTGCTTACGATAAGCAAAGCCCCGACATCGCCCAAGGCGTGAACAAGGCCCATGACGACGGACTCGATCAAGGCGCTGGCGACCAAGGCCTCATGTTTGGTTATGCATGCGATGAGACCGCAGTGCTCATGCCCACTGCGATTCACCTCTCACACCGGCTCGTAGAGCGCCAATCCCTGATTCGTCGCGATGGACGCCTCTCATGGCTGCGCCCTGACGCCAAATCACAAGTCACACTCGAGTACCGAGACGGCAAGCCATTTCGGATCGATACCGTCGTGCTTTCCACGCAACACGCCCCTGATATCGGCCTCGAGCAGCTGCGCGAGGCGGTGATTGAAGAAATCATCAAACCGGTACTTCCTGCAGAGCTCATCAAGGGAGAGATCAAATACCTGGTCAATCCAACTGGGCGTTTTGTGATTGGCGGACCCCAGGGGGACTGCGGGCTCACCGGCCGCAAAATTGTGGTGGACACGTATGGTGGGTCTGCTCCGCACGGTGGTGGCGCGTTCTCTGGCAAAGACCCCTCCAAAGTGGACCGCTCAGCGGCCTATGCAGGCCGCTACGTCGCAAAAAATATCGTAGCCGCCGGATTGGCCACAAAGGCACTGATTCAGGTCAGCTACGCGATTGGAGTCGCTAAGCCCACATCCGTGTTCGTAGACACTCAGGGCACGGGTGTGGTGCCGGACGAGAAGATTGCAGCCGCAGTTGAGGCCGTCTTCGATCTGCGCCCCAGGGGCATTATTCAGATGCTGGATCTGCTCAGACCCATTTACAAGAAGACCGCCGCTTATGGGCATTTCGGTCGAGAAGAGCCTGAGTTCAGCTGGGAGCGAACCGACAAGGCTGAAGCCCTTCGCCAGCATTGCCTGTAAGTTTCCCTATCAATTGACCTAGGCGCATTCCCTCGTCATACTCCTCAATTGCTCGAGGAGCGTTGCGAGAGGGTGCGCCCTCCCAGGCTCGAGCAGGGCACACCCCTTGTGCCTGTCGCAACGGCGCTCGCGTATTCCTAACCCAACAGAAAGGAGCGCGAGATGAGCGCTGTTTTAAAAGAAGTTCGTACCCACGATTACGTCATTGCGGACCTGAGCCAAGCCGACTGGGGTCGCAAAGAGATCCGCATTGCCGAGACCGAAATGCCTGGTCTCATGGCCATCCGTGAAGAGTTCGCCAAAGCGCAGCCCCTCAAAGGCGCTCGAATCACTGGCTCACTGCACATGACCATCCAAACCGCAGTGCTCATCGAGACCCTGACGGCTCTGGGCGCTGAGGTGCGCTGGGCCTCGTGCAACATCTTCTCAACCCAAGACCATGCTGCAGCAGCCATTGCAGCTGCAGGAGTGCCGGTGTTTGCCAAGAAAGGCGAAACGCTCGAGGAGTACTGGGAATACACCCATCGTATTTTCGACTGGGTAGACGGCAAACCCAGCAACATGATCCTCGACGACGGTGGCGATGCAACGCTCCTGCTGCACCTCGGTGCCGACGCAGCCCGTGACATCAGCGTACTCGACCACCCCCACAGCGAAGAAGAGCGTTGCCTGTTTGCCTCGATCAAGGCACAGCTCGCAAAAGATCCAGGCTTTTATCAGCGTAACCTCGACGCGATCATTGGCGTCACCGAGGAGACCACAACCGGAGTGCACCGCCTGAAAGAAATGAGCGCCAAAGGCACGTTGGCGTTCCGCGCCATCAACGTCAACGACTCCGTGACCAAGAGCAAATTTGACAACCTCTATGGATGCCGCGAGTCACTGGTCGATGGCATCAAGCGTGCAACGGACGTCATGATCGCGGGCAAGATTGCGGTTGTTGCGGGCTACGGCGATGTGGGCAAGGGCTCCGCTCAAGCCTTGCGTGCGCTCTCAGCCCAGGTCTGGGTGACCGAAATCGACCCCATCTGCGCGTTGCAAGCCGCCATGGAAGGCTATCGGGTGGTGACCATGGACTACGCAGCTGACAAGGCCGATATTTTCGTGACCGCAACGGGCAACAAAGACGTGATCACCTTTGATCACATGGCGCGCATGAAAGACCAGGCCATCGTCTGCAACATCGGGCACTTTGACAATGAAATCGATGTGGCTGCCCTCTCGCAGTGCACCTGGGAAGAGATCAAGCCGCAAGTCGACCACGTGATCTTTGCTGACGGCAAGCGCATCATCTTGCTCGCGCAAGGGCGACTGGTGAACCTCGGCTGTGGGACGGGCCACCCAAGCTATGTCATGAGCTCCTCGTTTGCCAACCAGGTCATTGCTCAGATCGAGCTCTTCACGCACCAGGACTACTACGAGAAAGGCAAGGTCTACGTGCTGCCAAAACACCTCGACGAAAAGGTGGCCCGCTTGCAGCTCCAGAAACTCGGAGCCATGCTGACCGAGCTCTCCCCGGACCAGGCGCGTTACATCGGCGTGCCACTCGAGGGCCCATACAAGCCTGAGGCCTACCGCTACTAAACCCATGCAGATCAGTCTGGAGTTTTTCCCGCCCAAGTCCTCAGCCGCATCGCAGGCCCTGGGCGGGGTTGCGCAGGCCCTCAAAATCCTGAATCCCTCCTATGTCTCGGTAACTTACGGGGCTGGAGGATCCACAAGAGAGGGCACTGCCGCGACGGTTGCTCAGATGCGTTCGCTCTTCGCATCGGTCGCCCCGCATGTGTCATGCGTGGGTGCAGAAGCGGCAGAACTCAGGGACCTGCTCGACGGCTACCGCTCCCAAGGAATTGACCGCATGGTGGCGTTGCGTGGCGACCTGCCGTCAGGGTTTGGTCAGGGCGGTGATTTTGCGCACGCCATCGACCTCGTGCGCTTTACCCGTCAGCACTACGGAAGTCACTTCGCCATTGAGGTTGCGGCCTACCCCGAGGTACACCCTCAGGCCCGGAGTGCACAGGCCGACCTCGATCATCTCGTTGCCAAAATGAAGGCGGGTGCCGATGGTGCAATCACGCAGTATTTCTTCAACTCAGACGCATACTTTCGGCTGGTCGATGAGGCCTATGCCAAAGGGGTAGAAGCGCCGATCACCCCCGGCATCATGCCGATTACAAATTTCACTCAGCTCGCGCGATTTTCAGATAGCTGTGGGGCTGAAATCCCTCGCTGGATCCGCCAGCGGCTTGCCGGTTTTGGAGACGATGCAGAGTCCATTCGCGCGTTTGGCCTCGATGTCGTGACAGACCTTGTCGATCAACTGGTGACCGCAGGAGTGCCAGGCCTTCACTTCTACACAATGAACCGCGCTGAGCCTACGCTCGAGATTTGTCAACGACTTGGACTTGGCGGCGCAGGCGCATCGGCCTGACACCATCCCCCTTCATGAACCCAGGCGTGGAGTCGCAGGTCATGCGACTCTCCGAAGTCCACATCAACTGCAGCGTGCTGAAAGACCAGGCCCACCATCAGTGGATCGGGTCGACCCCGCGCCCGCCGGTCAGCAAGGGTTCTGTCGTAATAGCCCTTGCCTGCTCCAAGTCGAGCCCCCTGGCGATCCACGCCGACGCAAGGAACAATCCAGACATCACAATCGACAAGCACTTGGCCATCGGGTGTGAGGAGGCCCTGTGCGTCCCTCACGAGGGCCTGACCAGGAACCCATGTTCGAAACTGCAACGGCGCGTCGGGTGCGACCACCACAGGCAGCGAGAGTCCAACGCCCCGTTGATGCCAGGCACGCCAGACCACGACAAGGTCAGGCTCGCCTCTCCAGGGCAGAAACACAGCCACCTGAGTCCATCCTCTCAAGACCGCCTGGGCAGAGAGGATGTCGGCCATCTGGCGCTCGGCGCGTCTGCGCAGATCCGGACTCAGCGTCTGACGAGCCTGAAGCAGCCAGCGGCGCCAGTCCGATTTGGACCGACCCTCTGGAGGCGTCAATTCCATGGGCGACTCCTGTTCTTGTTCCACGGCTCCGATGTATCTTAGGCTCATGCGCAACCCTCTATTCAGTGCACCGCTTGCTTTCATTTTGATGGGCTTATTGGGAACTGCCACTCAGGCAAAGCCCCAAGTGGATCACCCCATCGTCGCAGCAAAGGCCGCATTCGAAGCCTCAAATCTGCCCAAGCTGGTTCAGGCGCAGCGCCAGTTGGGGCAGGACCCTCTGCGGATTTGGGCGGACTACTGGGTCACTCGGCTCTCGCTCACCCAGGAGCCCTTTGGCTCTGCCGCGCTCGAGACCATAGAACAATTCCTCCGGTCTGCTGGCCCGCACCCCCTTGGGGCCGCCATCCAGCGAGATTGGGGGCATGCTGCCATCCGAAAGGGGCCTTGGGAGCAGATTGCGGCCGTGATCGATCGCCTCCCCGCCACCCTTGAGTCTCCGGGCATTGCCTGCGCCCAGGCGAGGCTCAAGCTCGAGCGCGGCCAATCCGCTGCCTCAGATACCGCACTGTTGGTTCGCGGACACGAATCGAGAGAGGGCTGCCTCTATCTGCTTGAGGCCATGCATCGACAATCCCCGCTCTCCTCCGAGGCCCTGCAGCTTCACGCGCGCTGGGCGGCTGCAGCAGGAGATCTCCCGGCTGCGCGCCGGATCTGGCTCCTCACACAACGGGGTGAGGCCCAATTTGAACGCGAACGCCCCCTACTCCAGACGTTGATTCGCTCGCAGTCCAACAGTGTGCAGGTGGCGCATCAGATCGATCGCGGGCAAATTCGCCTGGGTGAAGATCAGAGCGCATTTGCAAAAGGAATCCTCGCTGGACGCCTCTTTGTGCGCTCAGACCCGAAGGCCTGGTCTTTCCTCCAAGATGCGCTCAGTGCAGACCCTCAGCTGCTTCAAAAGATGCCCACAGCCAGCCTTGAGGCTTTTGCTCGACTCAGTCTGCGCCGAGGAGACTGGGCCAGTCTGCATCGCATCTTGGAAACCCTGCCGCCTGCCAGCCAGGCGGAGGACCATTGGCGCTATTGGCGAGGATGGCTCGCACAACAGAGAGGCGAATTGGCTATGGCCAAGAGCCTCTGGCAAAGCATCCCGGTCGGCTGGGGGTTCTATCAGCAGTTGGCCTCTGCAGAGCTGGCCCGAGCGGCTCCACAGAGTCGGCGTGACTCCAGCCTAGCCATCGAGATTGCACGGGCACGTGAGCAGCTTCAGGCGCAGGACACCCTGCACCGAGCGCTCTCGCTGGCGTCCTTGGGGCTGCGAACAGAATCCGCAACCGAGTGGCGCTCCTTGCTGGATCAACGGGCCGATGCCTTCATTCTGGCGGCTGCAGAGATCGCAATCGCTTCAGGGCATTACGACCGAGCCATCAATGCAGCCATCCGAACCCAGAAATCCCACGACCTAGACCTCCGTTACCCAAAGCCTTACCGTAAAACCATCGACCACTACTCAGCCTCGCGTGCATTGGAGGTGAGCTGGGTCTACGGCCTGATCCGGCAGGAGTCCCGGTTTCTGTCGGGCGTGTTCTCCCCCGTTGGTGCGGCGGGTCTCATGCAGATCATGCCCAGGACGGCGAAATCGCTGGCCAAGGAAGAGGGCATCCGAGATTTCCGGCCCTCCACGGTCACAGAGCCAGAGCTGAATGTGCGCCTGGGCACACGCTACCTGCGCTCGCTTTACGACCAGTTCAATGGCTCCCTTGTCCTTGCAACCGCGGCCTACAACGCCGGGCCTGCTCGCAGCAGGCTCTGGCGCGCAACGCTCGTTCAGCCCATTCCCGGGGCAGCCTTTGCGGAGTCCATCCCGTTCGCTGAGACGCGCGACTATGTCAAGAACGTCCTGGCGAATGCGGCTGCGTATCAGGCCCCAGGCGCACCGCAAACACTCCTGACCTGGCTCGGGCCCATCGGTCAGCGACATCAGGGCCTAGAATCACAGCCATGACTCCCTACCCGCAAAGCGTCGCCATACTCGGAGGCACCGGTTTCATCGGACGTGCCCTCGCGAATCGGCTTTCTCAGCTCGAGGTTGGCCCCCGAGAGATTCGCGTTCTGACGCGCGCACGCGCGCGGGCACGCGCGCTCTGGACCCTGCCCAAGGTGCAAGTGCTCGAGGTGGATTATCAGGATGAGGCCAGTCTTGCCGAAGGACTCGCCGGCTGTGAGGCCGTTGTAAACCTGGTAGGCCTGCTGCACAGTCGGACCGGCAAGCCCTGGGGTCCAGATTTCGATGAAGCCCATGTCCGGCTGCCCGCAAGGCTGGCTCGCTGTATGGCCCGCAACCAGATTCGCCGTCTCATTCACATCAGTGCGCTCGGGGTTTCCTCATCAGCGCCCTCCATGTATCTGCGCAGCAAGGCGGCGGGGGAGGCCCTCCTGCGCGGCGCCGAGGCAATCGACCTCACCATCCTAAGGCCCTCTGTCGTCTTTGGTCCCGAAGACCAGTTTGTGCGGCTTTTTGCGAAGCTGGCTCGGTGGCTGCCCGTGATTCCGCTCGCAAGCCCGCACGCACGCTTTCAGCCGATTTATGTCGGCGACTTGGTTCAGGCCGTAACCCAATGCTTGGAAGAGCCTCGCACGATCGGGCAGGTGTTTGAGCTTGCTGGAGAAGATGTACTCACCCTCTATGAGGTGGTGCACTGGGCCGCAACCTACTCGGGACACCCCCGAATCATCCTTCCGCTCTCTGATGGACTCGCCCAACTCCAGGCGACAGTCATGGAGCATCTCCCCGGCCCCACCCTCGTCTCCCGGGACAACCTCGCATCAGCGACGGTGCCCAGCCTCGCCTCTGGGCCCATGAGCCCACTGCTCAATCTGGGCCCCCTGACTCGATTTCACAGCGCCGTGCCCCTGATGCTCGGGAAAGCATAGAGCCCATGGACCCCCAGGCATTGGCCTCGCTCGCCCCCCAGCGAGGCGATGCCATCCTGTCTCGGCTTGCGAACGGCATCGAGATCTATTGCGTCGGTGGGGCGGTGCGCGACTGCCTCTTGGGTGAGCCCGCACTCGACCGTGACTACCTCGTGACCGGTGCGAGCCCAGAACAGATGGTCGCTGCGGGATTTCGGCCTGTGGGCAGAGACTTTCCAGTCTTTCTTCACCCCGTGACGCAGGCCGAATATGCATTGGCCCGAACGGAGCGTAAATCCGGGCAAGGCTATAAAGGGTTCGTTTTTTTTACAGGGCCACAAGTCAGCCTTCGGGAGGATCTGATGCGCAGAGACTTGCGCATCAATGCCATGGCGGTCGATTCCCAAGGCCGCTTGCATGACCCTCTGGGTGGCTATGAAGACCTCAAGCGCAAAACCCTACAGCATATCAGCCCGGCCTTTCGGGAGGACCCCCTTCGGCTGCTTCGGTTGGCTCGATTCTGCGCACGTTGGCCAGACTTTTCGATTGCGCCCGAGACATTCGCACTCTGCCAGGTCATCGTCACCGATGGTGAGCTCAGGGCGCTGGTGGCAGAGCGGATCTGGAGCGAACTCGAAAAGGGACTGGACGCGGTCGCCCCGGCCCGCATGATGTCACTCTTGGAGGCGCTCAAGGCCTGGCCTGAGCTGGTGGGTGCGAGCCCGGCCAGTGCAACAAGCGAGCCCAATCCTTGCGCTGATGAAGCCATGGTCAGGCTGACCGAGGCCAAGCAGTGCAAGATTCCAACCGCAGCCTTAGCAGGGCTCCTTTTCTCGACATGGCCCGCGGGCAGGCTTGAGCCCGTGCTTCCCAAACAAGTGCTGGACTGGCGTCGACTCCTGACATCGGGGCTTGCCAGACCGGGCTGGTTAGCGCACATAGCCCCCACTGCGCGATGCGAAGACCCTGCCCAAACCGCAGCAGCGATTGCCGATTGGGCCGATGAGGCCGACCTCTATCGGCGCCCTGAGCGCATCGAACCTCTGCTTGCGCTAGCCGATCCAGCCGACAGGGGTGCGCTCGCCTTGCCCCTCATTCGAGGGCTGGTAGCCCTGTCTGTCGGTGAGGCAGCGCAGTCAGCGGCACGCGCGCACCAGTCAGTCCCGCTGGCCGTGCGGTCCTGTCGGCTGTCCTGGCTCACTCGGCAGCTTGAAGGCACTGAGCACTGAGAACGTCTGCCCCATCGCCGAGTCCGAGAGCAGTGTCTGCAAGTCGGAAAGAGCACGCAAACGCTGAGGGTCTTTCGGAACCCGGCCCAGGTCACCCGGTGCCGGAAAGATCATGTCCTGCGCCAGCGAGAGAATGTCCTGGTCGAGCAGCCAGGCTGCCTGAGACTTTAGGCTGAGCGCAGACGCCCCAAGGCCACTGAGGTGCTTGGCCAGTTGGGTGAAGTCGACATGCGCGGTGAGATCGCGTGATCCGGGTTCGTGAATCCAGTCGTTTGGGTCATCGAGTCGCCGGTGCTGCGAATAGGCTGCCAGCGTTCCGCGATGCCGATCCGGATGGTCCAATTCGTGTTGCTCATAGCCGTAGTCCACCACCAGCATGAGACCAGACGCCAGGGGGCGCCAGAGTGACTTGATGAAATCCTCAAGGCCTGGAGCCACCTCACAGAGGTGCCCCCGGGCCCACCCGCCCCAGGCCTGAGCCGCAAGCGCTCGCGCACGCACCATGCCTGAAAGGCTCTCGTTAGCGATTCGAGGGCTCCACTGCCATCGCGACTCGCTTGCGTCCCACACGACGCCCCACTCAAGCACCTCATCCAACCGGTTTGCCATCGGGCCACGCCACTCCAATCGTTTGACGGGAAGTGCATCAAAGACCTCATGGGCAAGCACCAGCCCGCGCAGACTCAATGCCTGACTCGCATCTTGCGCACTTGGTGTGTGAGGCGCTGTCTCCCCTACCCAAGCCAGCCGAGACCAGAGTGCTGCGCCATCGGCCCGGCGGGACAGGGCCGTGTGCAGCGTGGCCCGCTGAAGGGCTCTCAAGTGGGCGCTGGGCTCATCAAGCCAATAGGTCTTCGGAAGACAATTCCATTCAGCCAAGGCGATCAGCACCTGCGCAGCCAACGCGCCCGTGCCGGGTCCGACCTCCAGGATAGAGAGGCTGGGCCCCATCTGCTGCGTGAGCCTGCGAAAGGACTGGGCCACTGCATAGCCCATCCAGGGTCCCATCTCGGGGGCCGTTTGAAAGTCGCCGGCAGCGCCAAATGGCCCGGCAGCCCGGTCTGTGCGGGCGTAATAGCCCCCCTGAGGATGCAGCAGCGCAGCCTGCATAAACTGATCAAATGCAAGCCACCCCCCCTGGGCCGCAGCCTCCTGCTCGAGATGCTGTTGCAACGATTTGGTTTGCGCCATGCGTCGGAGGGTATCAAAGCTACACTTGTGCTATGCGAGCCGCTCCCCATCCATCATTCACCGCCAACCCTGTCGCACTCGTCACTGGCGGCGCCAGGCGGCTTGGTCGTAGCATTGCGGAGGCACTCGCCGAGCAGGGCTGGCAGGTGGCCATTCATTACCGTGAGTCCGCCCAGGCGGCCACTGCACTGGTTCAGACCCTAGAGGCAAGCGGTCACCGGGCCGTTGCATGCCCACTCGCACTGGACGAGACTCTGACCGCCCAGGCAGCAGATCAATACCTGGCCGACATTCAGCACAGCCTAGGACCCATCACACTGGTCGTGAACAACGCCTCTCACTTCGAGTTCGACCTTGCAGACTCAGCTAGCACTGCCAGCCTGCGCAGTCATCATGAGACTAATCTCATTGCGCCGGTCCTGCTCACCCAGGCCCTTTATCGGCAGTGTCAATCGAACAACCGAAAGGGTGTGGTGATCAACCTGCTCGATCAGAAGCTAGACAATCCCAATCCAGATTTCTTCTCCTACACGCTCTCGAAGGCCGGGCTGCTCTGGGCGACCCGGCTGATGGCCCAGACGCTGGCCCCGACCCTGCGGGTTCTGGCGGTATCGCCGGGCATTACGTTGCCCAGTGCGGACCAGTCTGAGGCGGAATTTCGGCAGACCCATGCGCAAACCCCCTTGGGTGCCTCGAGTACACCAGACGATATTGCCCAGGCCATTCTCTGGCTCGCCCAGTCGCCCGCCATCACGGGGACGCACTTGTTGGTCGATGGCGGCCAGCACCTGCTGCCCTCTGCCCGTGATGTGATGTTCTCTACCCGATAATGCGCAGAACCATGACCCCCACGACCGGACATAGACGCATCTTCATGCATGAGCTCAGCCTGATGGCATCGATCGGGTTCCATGACTTTGAACGCTCTGCGCGCCAGCGCATTCTGGTGAATATCGACCTCTATGTGCCACTTGCACAAGCCCAGAGCCAAAGAGACGACGTTGCAGATCTGCTCGACTACGATGGCGTGAGAACGGGCATTCAAGCACTTGTTGCGCAACGACACTACAACCTGCAAGAGACCCTGGTAGACGAGATCCTCGCGCTTTGTTTGACCTTTCCACAGGTCTCAGGCGTGCGGGTGTCCACGCAGAAGCCAGATGTCTACCCCGACTGCAAGACTGTTGGAATCGAGACCGAAGCATGGCGCAGCTGAGTCTGGTGCATCTTCAGCCGGTGCCGCGCGAGCTGCGCAACCCGACCGAGGTCAACAAGCTATCCAAACGCCTGCACCGACTCACCGGACAGGCCATTGCGGACTTCAACATGATTGAGGCGGGTGATCGCGTCATGGTCTGCCTCTCGGGTGGAAAAGACAGCTACAGCCTGCTGGACCTGCTGATCTCGCTGCGGGCCAGAGCACCGATCGCCTTCGAGCTGATTGCAGTCAACCTTGATCAAGGCCACCCGGGGTTTCCGAAGGACGTGCTGCCAGATTACCTGCGCGCGCTCGGCGTGCCCTTTCATATCGAAACCCAAGATACCTATTCCATCGTCAAGCGCGTCATACCCGAGGGCAAGACCATGTGCTCGCTCTGCTCACGGCTGCGCCGGGGTACCCTCTACCGAGTAGCCAGCGAGCTCGGCGCCACCAAGATTGCACTCGGCCACCACCGAGACGACATCTTGCAGACGTTTTTCTTGAACCTCTTTTTTGGCGGCGCACTCAAGGCCATGCCCCCGAAGCTTGTCTCAGACGATGGGCGCCATGTGGTGATCCGGCCCTTGGCCTATGTCGAGGAGTCCGACCTGCAGGCCTGGTCGGTGCATAAGGCTTTTCCCATCATTCCCTGTGACCTCTGCGGCTCGCAGGAGAACCTACAGCGACAGCAGGTGAAGGCCATGCTCCAGACCTGGGACCGACAGCACCCGGGTCGCATTGACTCTATTTTTCAGGCGCTCAGCAACCTCAAGCCCTCGCACCTGCTCGACCACGCCGCCTTCCCATTTCAGTCGATTATGGCCGACGGTCAGGCAAGGGCAGACGGGGATAAGGCATTCGATCCACCGGGGAGCTGTGCGTGAGTGCGCTCTTTCGACTGCTCACCATTCTCTGGGTGGTCTGGAAGTTTGGTCTCGATCAGCTCGCGGTTGATGGCGCACGGCGCGGTCTCAATTCTCGTGTCCTCGCAGGAACGCTCTTTGTGCTACGCCTTGGTCGACGGTTTTCTGCGCCCCGAGGACAGCGCATACGCGAGGCACTCGAGAGCCTCGGCCCGATTTTTGTCAAATTCGGTCAGGTGCTCTCAACCCGGCGAGACCTGCTCCCCGAGGACATCGCCAACGAGCTCGCGCTGCTGCAAGATCAGGTCCCTCCCTTCCCCTCCGGGCAGGCGATCGCTGCCATTGAGAAGGCGTTCGGACGCTCGATTGAACAGCTCTTCCAGGCATTTGACCCCGTGCCCGTGGCCAGCGCATCGATTGCACAGGTCCACTTTGCTCAGCTACACGATGGTCGTGAGGTGGCCGTCAAAGTGCTGCGCCCGGGTATGTTGGAGATCATCGATAAGGACCTGGCCTTGCTGGCCCTTGGCGCACAGTGGGTTGAGCGGCTCTCTCCGGACGGTCGTCGCCTTAAGCCCCGCGAGGTGGTTGAAGAGTTCAATCATTACCTCCACGACGAGCTCGATCTGGTGCGCGAAGCGGCCAATGCAGCCCAGCTGCGCCGAAACTTCGAGCATTCCGGGCTGTTGCTCATTCCCGAAATGATCTGGGACCTCTGCCAGCCCAACGTCATTGTCATGGAACGGGTCTACGGCATACCGATCGGTCGCATGGATCGGCTGCGTGAGGCGGGTGTGGACCTGCAGCAGCTCTCCCGTGAGGGGGTGGAGATATTTTTTACCCAAGTCTTTAGAGACGGGTACTTTCATGCGGACATGCACCCGGGCAACATTCTGGTGTCAGATCGGGGCCCACATTTTGGCCATTACATTGCGCTGGACTTTGGGATTGTTGGCACCCTCTCCGAATACGATAAGAACTATCTCGCGCAAAACTTTCTCGCCTTCTTTCGAAGAGATTACCGACGGGTTGCGGAGCTTCATGTCGAGTCGGGCTGGGCTCCAGCCGATACCCGTGTCGATGCGTTAGAGGCCTCTGTTCGAGGGGTCTGCGAGCCCTTCTTTGATCGACCACTCAAGGAGATCTCACTTGGGCAGGTGCTTATGCGCCTGTTTCAAGCGTCTCGCCGATTCAATGTCGAGATTCAGCCGCAGCTGGTGCTGTTGCAAAAAACCCTGCTCAACATTGAGGGCCTTGGCCGGCAGCTCGATCCAGACCTTGACCTCTGGGTAACTGCAAAGCCCTTCCTCGAGCGTTGGATGAAGGAGCAGGTCGGCTTTGAGGCGCTGCGGGCGCAGGGCATGCGGGAAGCAGAGCGCTGGGCAAAACTCCTGCCGCAGCTTCCCCGGCTCGCCCATGCAGCGCTGACGCAGGCAGCCTATCCGCGCGAGGATAAGACGTCTGAGGCGATTCGCAGGCTTGCAGATGAGACACGTCGCACGCGACGCTGGCTACAGGTCTTGGTTCTTGTCATTGTGGTCTCCCCTTGGTTGTTTGCCGCATTTTTCTCCTGAAGGACGCGACATGCTCTTGACCCTGGTGTCTATCTACCTCTTTGTTTCGATTCTGATTGGCCTGGTTGCGGCCCGACAGGTTCATTCGGCGCAGGACTACATCACCGCCGGACGACACATGCCCATGCCCGTCGTCATGGCCATGGTCTTTGCCACTTGGTTTGGCGCAGAGACGGTGCTTGGCGTGTCTGCAACCTTTCTTGAAGAGGGCTTTCGAGGCCTGATCTCTGATCCGCTGGGCGCTTCGCTCTGTCTGGTGCTCTTTGGGCTGATCTTTGCGTTGCCGCTCTACCGCATGAAGCTCTTAACGCTGGGGGATTTTTTCAAACGCCGATACAACCGGCAGACCGAGCTCATCATCTCGCTTTGCATCGTGGTGTCTTACCTTGGCTGGGTCTCGGCGCAGATCACCGCGCTTGGCCTCGTTTTTAACGTGCTCTCAAATGACACGGTCTCCATGCAACTGGGCATGATCATTGGGGCAGCCGTGGTGCTCACGTACACCCTGTTTGGGGGTATGTGGAGCGTCGCCGCAACCACCTTCATTCAGATGATCGTGATCGTCATAGGCCTGCTCATCGTGACCTGGATAGCAGGTGACATGGCGGGTGGCTTTGAGCCCGTAATTGCCAAAGCCGCGGCAGAGGGCAAGTTCGACTGGCTGCCCACGCTTGACCCGCTGGATATGCTGGGCTGGGGGGCAGCGCTCGTGACGATGGCGCTGGGCTCAATCCCACAGCAAGACGTCTTCCAGCGGGTAAATTCGTCGAAGAACGAGTCCGTCGCGGTCTGGGGTACCACCCTGGGTGGCGTGGCCTACTTCTTTTTTGCTGCCGTCCCGCTCTTTCTGGCCTACTCCGCAAGCATGATTGACGCAGACCTCACTGCAAAACTCATGGACCAGGACTCACAGCTCGTACTCCCCACACTGGTCCTGCAGTACATGCCCTTCTGGGTCCAGGTAGTCTTTTTTGGTGCGCTGCTCTCTGTGATCATGAGCACCGCCTCCGGGACCCTGCTCGCCCCTGCGGTGACCTTTGCAGAAAATGTACTCAAAGGTAGCCAGCCGCACATGTCCGACCGTCAACTGCTGCTCACGACCCGCATCACGGTGGCGGTGTTCACGGTCATGGTGACGACCTACGCCCTGCTCACCGACGAGAGCATTCATGGCATGGTGGAGAACGCTTATCGCATTACCCTTGCCGGGGCTTTTGTGCCATTGGCCGCGGGCCTCTTCTGGTCAAAGGCCAGCAACCTGGGGGCAAGCCTCTCTATATTCTTTGGGCTTGGAAGCTGGCTGCTCCTAGAGGCCAGTGGGGCTGAGCTTTTGGTAGAGCCCCAGCTCATCGGTCTGTGTTTTAGCCTGCTTGGCATGCTCATCGGTTCGACGCTCTCACCGAACCCCCATCGTGGGCATCAGCATGGCCTCTCCCCGGGAGCGGAACATCGATGAGCGCCAACCAAGAACCTGAACCACTCTTTGCGGTTGTCTTGGCGGCAGGCCGAGGCAGCCGCATGCGCTCCGATCTTCCCAAAGTCTTACACCCGATCGGCGGCACGCCCATGCTTGGGCGCGTGCTCTCCACAGCCCTCAAACTCGATGCCAAGCGTCTGGTTTGTGTGGTGGGATCTGGCGCAGAGGCGGTTGAATCTTATGCAAGAGCCTCTTTTGCCGACCAGTCCCGATTGACCTTTGCCCTCCAAGACCCCCCCCAGGGTACCGGTCACGCCGTGGCCTGCGCCATGCCCCATCTGCCCGAGCAGGGCCAGACCATGGTGCTATACGGTGACGTCCCGTTACTGAGCCCTGAAACGCTCAGCAGCCTGGTCAGCCTCGCCCGCAGCCAAGATGGCGTCGGACTGTTGACCGCACAACTGACTAACCCAACGGGCTATGGACGCATTCTGCGTAACCTTCATGGGCATCTGCTCTCCTGTGTCGAAGAGAAAGATGCGAATGAAGCACAGCGCAAAATTCAGGAGGTCAATACGGGCGTGCTGGTTGCGCCAACCCGACTGCTGCGGTCCTGGGTCCACGCACTCAAGAACGAGAATGCGCAAGGTGAGTACTACCTCACCGATGTCCTGGCCATGGCAGTCGAGGCTGGGCTCATCGTTTCAACCCATTGCTGTGAGGATCCCATCGAAACCCAGGGCGTCAACAGCCAGATCGATCGCAGCGCACTGGAGCGGCACCACCAAAGGCGCCTTGCACAGCGGCTCCTCGAATCAGGTGTGAGCCTTGCTGACCCTACACGCATCGACATTCGCGGATCACTCGCATGCGGCCGCGATGTGCGCATTGACCACAGCTGCCTCTTTGAGGGCGAAGTCGTATTGGCGGATGGCGTTGAGATTGGACCGAACTGCGTGCTCAAAGACGTGCGCGTGGGGGCCGGCGCTCGCATCGAGGCCATGTCGCACCTGGAGGCCTGCGAGCTTGGCCCTCGAGCGGTGGTGGGACCCTTTGCTCGTCTCAGGCCAGGCTCTCTGCTCGGCGAGGGTGCCCACGTGGGTAACTTCACTGAAATCAAGAACAGCAGCCTTGGCGCCATGTCCAAGGCGAACCACCTGTCCTATATTGGCGATGCAACCGTGGGAGAACGGGTGAACATTGGTGCCGGAACCATCACCTGTAATTACGACGGCGCACACAAGCATCGCACCATCATTGGCGACGATGCATTCATCGGCTCCGATACACAGCTTGTCGCCCCCGTTGTCGTCGGTGAAGGGGCAACCCTTGGTGCAGGAACCACCCTGACCACCGACGCGCCTGCAGGCCAGCTCACGCTGTCCCGCGCGCGGCAGACGAGTATTGCTCGGTGGAAGCGGCCCAAGAAAACATCTCACTGAGCATTGGAGACTGATCCGTGTGCGGAATTGTTGCAGCCCTCTCAACCCAGAACGTTGTCCCCATCCTGCTCGAGGGCCTCAAGCGCCTAGAGTACCGAGGCTATGACTCAGCAGGCCTTGCCTGCGCAACTGAGGGCCAGCTCACCCGGGTGCGCGCCGTGGGCCGTGTTGCAGAGCTCGCCAAGGCAAGCGCTTCGCTCAGTGCCACGATTGGCATTGCGCACACGCGGTGGGCTACCCATGGCGGGGTGACGCAAGACAATGCCCACCCTCATTGGTCTGAGGGTCAAGGTCTTCAGGTGTGCCTCGTGCACAACGGAATCATTGAGAATCACCTCGCGCTCAGAGAGGTATTAACTGCCGAGGGCTACCGATTCGAATCCCAGACAGACACCGAGGTTATTGCTCACCTTCTGCACCGAGAGCGCCTTAAGAGCCCAGATCTTCGGACTGCGTTTGACCGCGTGCTCCAACAGGTTACCGGGGCCTACGCGATTGCTGCCATCAGCTCCCAGGACCCCGGGTCCATGGTCGCGAGTCGACGCGGTGCACCGCTCATTCTGGGCGTCAGCGAAGATCCTCGGCAGGCGTTTCTGGCATCCGATGCATCGGCCTTGCTGCAGGTCACGCGAGACATGGTCTATCTCGAAGATGGCGATCAGCTCTCGCTGCAGACCGATGCCGATCATCGTGTCGATGTTCAAATCTACGATCAGAACGGCCGTCTGGTGCAACGGCCGGTCGTTCGCAGCGCCCTGAGCGACGCCGATGTCGCACTTGGCCCCTATCGGCACTACATGCAAAAAGAAATGGCCGAACAGCCCGGTGCGGTTGCGGCCACGTTGGAAATGGTCATGCAGGCCTCGAGCATTTCAGATGGCCTCTTTGGTGCAGAGGCAGCCGAGGTCTTTGCCCAGACCGAGCGGGTGCTCATTCTCGCCTGCGGCACCAGCCACCACGCAGGCATGGTGGCACGCTACTGGGTAGAGGCAGTTGCCGGTCTGCCCTGTCAGGTCGAAATCGCCAGCGAGTACCGATACCGAAAGAGCGTCAGCGAGTCGGGCACGCTTGTCGTTGCCATATCGCAGTCAGGAGAGACGGCTGACACCCTGGCCGCCATTGAACACGCGCATCGCCAAGGCCTCACCAACACCCTCGCCATCTGTAATGTGCCCGAGTCCTCGCTCATCAGAGCCTGTCGACTCCGTTTTCTGACGCGTGCGGGGCCCGAAATCGGAGTAGCGTCTACCAAAGCGTTTACGACCCAATTGGCGGCACTCTTTCTGCTCACCCTCACGCTAGCCCGTCATCGCGAAAGCCCAAGTGCATCTGATCTTCAGGGCCATCTGCAGGCGCTGCGGCACCTGCCGGCTGCGCTGAGCTCAGTCCTTGAGGCCGAGCCCTCATTCGCCGCATGGGCGAGGCATTTTGTGAACAAAGACCATGCTCTGTTTCTGGGGCGCGGCATTCACTACCCCATTGCGCTCGAGGGTGCGCTCAAGCTCAAAGAGATCAGTTACATTCACGCCGAAGCTTACGCGGCCGGAGAGCTCAAGCACGGGCCCCTTGCGCTGGTAGACGACAACATGCCCGTAGTTGCCGTCGCGCCCAATGATCAGCTGCTTGAGAAGCTGCGCAGCAATCTAGAAGAGGTGCGTGCACGAGGCGGCCGGCTGTTCGTCATCGCCGATCAAGGCACCGCATTCGAGCCTTCAGAGGGTGTTGAGGTCATCACCTTGGGTGGTCATGCTGGACTGCTTTCACCCATCTTGCATGTGATTCCACTCCAGATGCTCGCGTATCACGTGGCCCTGGCCAGGGGGCATGATGTCGACAAGCCCCGAAACCTCGCCAAGAGTGTCACGGTGGAATGAGCTGCAGTTACTGAAAGTCGACCACCAGCGCGGCGTGGTCTGAGAATTTCTGATCCTTGTAAACACGGGCATCCACAAGGCGCCTTGCAAGCCCTGGAGTCACCAATGCGTAATCAATGCGCCAGCCTACGTTGTTTGCTCGAGCCTGCCCGCGGTTGCTCCACCAGGTGTAGCTCTGTGCCTCCTCGTCGGGGTAAAGATGGCGAAAGCTATCCACCCACCCCAGGCCCCCAAGCACCTCGGTCATCCAAGCTCGCTCCTGCGGAAGAAAGCCAGACTGCTTGAGGTTGCCGCGCCAGTTCTTGAGGTCCTTCTCGGTATGGGCAATATTCCAGTCGCCACAAATAACAAACTCTCGCCCGGTTAATTCGTGATCGCGCATCCAGGCCGCTAGGCGAGGAAAGAAAGCCTCCATAAAACGAAACTTGGAGGCCTGCCGCTCCTCTGAAGCACTGCCTGATGGCGCATATAGGCTCATGACTGACACCGGAGCGGAGCCCAGGGTGCCTGGCGCGAAATCGGCCCGAACCAGTCGCCCCTCGGCATCAAACTCTGGGGCGTTAAATCCGGTCTCGACATGCTCAGGTCGATGCGCTGAGTACAGCCCGACACCGCTGTAGCCGCGCTTCTCTGCGCAGTGCAGCCAGGACCGGACCAGCCCCTTGTCTGACGGAAAGCGCAGGTGGTTCTCAGACAAGTCGGCTGCCTGAGCCTTGAGTTCCTGCACACAGACCACATCGGCGGCCTGAGTCGCAAGCCACTCCATCACCCCTTTTTCAGCGGCAGAGCGCAGACCGTTGAGGTTTAGGCTAATGATTCTCATGCCGTGTATTCTCCTTCTATGCTCAGCACTCAACAGTCATTTCTAGAGTTTGCCATCGAGAGCGGTGTGCTGCGGTTCGGCAGCTTCAAAACCAAAGCCGGTCGCATATCACCGTATTTTTTCAATGCCGGTTTGTTCTACACAGGTGGGCTGCTGGGCCGTCTGGCGGGTTTCTATGCACAGACCCTGCTTGAAGCTCAGGCCTCGCGGAATCTCCAAGTCGATCTCCTGTTCGGGCCAGCATACAAGGGCATCACCTTGGCCAGTGCGACCGCCGTTGCATTGGCGGCACAAGGCCATGACATCCCATTTTCTTTCAATCGCAAAGAGGCCAAGGACCATGGTGAGGGTGGCGTCACCGTTGGGGCGCCGCTGCAGGGACAAGTCATGATCATTGATGACGTCATCTCGGCTGGCACCTCTGTTCGTGAGTCGGTGGCCTTGATTCGGGAGCTGGGTGCCAACCCCTGTGGGGTCCTGATCGCACTCGATCGCATGGAGAAAGGTGGAACCGCAGAGGCCCCCACCGCCCATTCAGCAGTGCAAGAGACGGAGCAGGCTTTCGGAATCCCCGTCATTGCAATCGCGGGCCTGACAGACCTGCTCGAACTCCTTGATCACTCATCATCCGCTGCGCTCAGACAGCACGCACAGGCGGTGGCCGATTATCGAGACCGTTGGGGCGCCTGACGGTAGAGGGGCATCAGCTTGTCTTGCAGCGCCTGCATTTCTTGCACGCGGCGATCGCCCGAGGGATGAGTAGAGAGCCATTGGGCGGGTGCGCCCCTCTGGGCCGCCTGCATTTTTTTCCAAAGGCTTACGCCCGCTCGTGGGTGATAACCCGCGCGGGTTGAGATCTCAAGCCCCACACGATCTGCCTCAATCTCGTCATCACGGGAGAACTTAAGACTCATGAGCTGAGCCCCTGCGCCGATCGCCGATCGGCCCAGGTCACCCAAACCCAACAGGCCCGCCAATAGGCTTGCACCGACCCCCGTGAGCTGCTCTTTGGCCACCCGCTCGCGGGCATGCTCACGCAACGCATGGGCCATTTCGTGGCCCATGATCACAGCAATCTCATCGTCGGTGAGTTTTAGCTGATCGACGATGCCCGTAAAGAAGGCGATCTTGCCGCCAGGCATGCAAAAGGCATTGATCGTGGGCTGATCAATCAAGGCCACCTCCCAGCGCCATTGCCGCGCCTGCGGATTCCACTGCTCAACATGAGGCAAGAGGTCAGCGGCGATAGCGCGCAGACGCTGTGCGCGAGGGTCCGTGGAGGGCACCAATCGTCCCGCTTGTCGGGCGTTCCCGAGCAGGGCTCGGTACTGCTCATCGGCTGAGCGCTCAAGGGCCTCGGCAGGAACGATTTTTCGCAGTCGGGACGCCTCGCCCACGTCGACAGCCGACGACTGTGCCCAGGCCGTGTCTGCAGCACTGAATGCCCCCGAGATGATGCAAATCCACCCCCACTTCAAAACCCACCCTGCTGTTCGCACGCGTGTGTGCACGGCCGTCACCCCTTTCTAAGTACTCGCGTTAGCATGGCGAACACCATGCACACGACCTCCGAACCTCAACATGCCCCACGGCCTCGGCAGGGTCTGCTGCTCATGACCCTGCTGCTGGGCTTTGCCAGCGGCCTTCCCCTGGCGTTGTCATCTGGAACCCTACAGGCTTGGCTCACTGTAGAGGGCCTGGACCTCAAAACGATCGGCTGGCTGACCGTGCTTGGACTGCCGTATACCTACAAGTTCGCGTGGGCACCTGTGCTCGATCGCTATCCCCTCCCAGGTCGATGGGCAGCCCGCAGACGCGGTTGGCTTACCCTGCTGCTGCTCGCCATGGCTGCTGTGCTTTTTGCACTCTCATTCTCTTCACCCACCACCAGCCTCACGAGGCTCGCAAGCCTCGCATTTTTATTGGTTGTGCTCTCGGCCAGTTTTGACATTGTGTTTGATGCCTGGCGAGCAGAATCGTTGACTCCAGAGCAGCGAGGACTCGGTGCCGCATGGTCGGTGATTGGCTATCGGTTGGCCATGCTCACCTCAGGTGGTCTTGCACTCATGCTCGCAGACCTCTGGCTGGGTTTTGCGGGGACCTACCGCGTCATGGCTGGTCTCTGTGTGCTCTTAGCTGTCATTGCAGCCTTAGCGCCTGAGCCGAGCCAGGCCCGGACCCCGGGAAGCCTCAGAGCCGCCGTTATCGAGCCCTTCAGGGAGTTCTTCAGCCGCAAGGGCGCCATAGCCCTGCTGGTCTGTATCGTCCTCTATAAGTTGGGAGATGCCTTTGCGGGCAGCCTGTCGACAGCATTTCTGATTCGAGGTGCCGGATTCACGCCCGCTGAAGTTGGAGCGGTCAACAAGGGCGTTGGCCTTGTGGCCACGCTCGTGGGTGGTCTCTTTGGCGGATGGCTCCTCGCAAAGTCCGGGCTCTGGCGAGCCCTGCTGGGATTCGGGCTGTTGCAGGCGGTAACCAACCTGGGCTTTTGGTGGCTCGCCTCTCGGGAGGCGAGCTTGACCGATATGACCGCCGTCGTGCTGCTCGAAAACCTCGCTGGCGGCATGGGCACGGCCGCCTTCGTTGCCCTGCTGATGTCGCTGTGCGATGCCCGATTCACGGCAACGCAGTTCGCATTGCTTTCTGCGCTCGCCTCCGTGGGGCGCGTGTGGGTAGGGCCCGTCGCAGGCGTTGCTGCAACCGACTACGGGTGGGCTCCTTTCTTTATGAGCACCTTTTTCGCGGCACTGCCCGGTCTGATTATGCTGGCTTGGCTCAAGCCTGTGATTGATCGGGCCGATCAGCCTCCATGGCCTTCTTGAGCAGATCGGTCACGCCCTGCGGATTGGCCTTGCCGCCGCTTCGCTTCATGACCTGCCCCACGAGCGCGTTGAGTGCCTTGTCCTTTCCTGCTCGGTACTCGTCCACCATTTTTGGGTTGGCTGCAACCACCTCTGCAACCCAGCCCTGGAGCTGTCCGCTGTCCTGAACCTGACGAAGGCCATCCGCCTCAATGACTTCGTCCGCCGTGCGACTTGCATCAGACCAAAGCTTGGCAAAGACCTCGCGGGCAATCTTGTTCGAGAGCGTGCCATCGGCCACCCGCACAATGAGCCCAGCGAGCCGTTCGGCGCAGAGCGGCGACTGCTCGATCTCGAGACCTTCTCGGTTCAAGGCAGTGGCCAGCTCCCCCATGACCCAATTGGCCAGAAGCTTCACATGTGCAGCATCCGCAGCCTTGTGCAAGCCCAAGCCTGTGACCCCCCGATCAAAATAATCGCTGGCCTCGCGAGAGGCGGTCACCATTGCCGCGTCTGCCGAGGAGAGGCCAAACTGCTGCTCAAGCAGTGAGCGGCGAGCGCCCGGGAGCGTGGGCATCTGTGCCTCGACCTGCGAGATCCAGGCCTCTGTCAGGGTGAGTGGCGGGAGATCTGGATCGGGGAAGTATCGGTAATCGTGCGCATCTTCTTTGCTTCGCATGGCCCGCGTCTCGTCGCGATCAGGATCAAACAGGCGGGTCTGTTGAATGACCGTACCGCCATCCTCAATGAGCTCAACCTGTCGTTGAGCCTCTACCTGGATGGCGCGCTCAAGAAAACGAAAGGAGTTGAGGTTCTTGATCTCACAGCGCGTTCCAAAAGCAGTCTGACCTTGGCGCCTCACCGAGACATTGGCGTCTACCCGAAAAGATCCCTCCTGCAGATTCCCATCGCATATCCCAATCCAACGCACCAATGCATGAAGGGCTTTGGCATAGGCCACGGCCTCAGCGGCAGAGCGCATCACTGGTTCAGTCACGATCTCAAGCAGGGGGGTTCCAGCTCGATTGAGGTCAATGCCCGACTGTCCCTGTGGAATGCCCTCAAGGCCCTCATGAACGGACTTGCCTGCATCCTCCTCGAGGTGAGCACGGGTCAGCTCGATCCGTCGAGGCTCCCCATCGGCAAGCACGATCGAGACCGAACCACCAGAAACAATCGGCTGCTCAAACTGGCTGATCTGGTAGCCCTTGGGCAGGTCAGGATAAAAGTAGTTTTTTCGAGCAAAGACAGAGCGCCTCGCAATCTGCCCACCCACAGCTAGCCCAAATCGAATGGCGGCCTCCACCGCTGCCCGGTTAAGCACCGGCAGCACGCCCGGCAAAGCCAGGTCAATCGGGTGCGCCTGTGTATTGGCCGGTGCCCCAAATGCCGTAGAAGCCGGCGAGAAAATTTTAGACTCCGTGCGCAGTTGTACGTGAGTCTCCAAACCGATCACCACTTCCCAGCTCATCGCTCACCCCCTTGCGCTGCAGACGGCCCCACAGAAAACGGTGTCTGAAGGTGCCAGTCCGTTTGCCGCTGATAGGCGTGCGCCACCTTGAGAAGCCTTGACTCTTCCCATGCTGGGCCGATGAGCTGCAGTCCCACCGGCAGCTGCGGCGCGCCGGGCTCCGGAGACGAAAATCCGCAAGGAACCGACATAGCCGGTAAGCCCGCAAGGCTCGCACCGAGCGTATAAATGTCGGCTAGGTAGTCCTCAAGGGGGTCCCTCGCGGCTGGCTGATCCTCAAGACCGGGTCGGGTCCAAGCCACAGTGGGCGAGACCGGCCCTAAGAGCAGGTCACACTGCGCGAAGGCCTGCTGAAAATCTTGTGCAATCAATCGTCGAACCTGCTGAGCCTTGAGGTAGTAGGCGTCGTAATAGCCATGTGAGAGCACGAAGCTTCCCACCAAAATGCGGCGTTGCACTTCTGCCCCAAAGCCCTCACTGCGGCTGTTCACGTAGAGCGACTGCAAGTCCGCCGCCTGCGAGGAACGATGTCCGTAACGAACGCCATCAAAGCGAGAGAGATTAGATGAGGCCTCTGCAGGCGCTATGACGTAGTAGGCGGGAATCGAAAGTGCCGTTCGCGGAAGGCTCACCTCCACGGTCTGCGCACCGAGCCCGCAGAGGACTTGCACCGCGGTCTCAATGCGCTGACGTACCCCATCGGAGAGGCCCTGAGCGAAATACTCTTTCGGCAGCCCAATGCGCATCCCCTCGAGCGGCTTCTCAGACGCCTCAAAGGGCCTCCAGCCCTCGAGCTCACAGGCAAAGTCCTGGGGCGGTCTGTCCGCACTGGTGGAATCCTTTGGGTCAAAACCAGACATGGCATTGAGGAGCACCGCACAGTCGCGGGCAGAGCGTGCCATGGGCCCAGCCTGATCCAGGCTCGAGGCATAGGCCACCATGCCCCAACGAGAGACTCGGCCATAGGTGGGTTTAATCCCGGTGATTCCGCACATGGCTGCCGGCTGGCGGACCGAGCCACCCGTATCGGTTCCCGTGGCAGCTGGGGCAAGCCCAGCAGCCACAGCAGCAGCAGAGCCTCCAGATGAGCCGCCCGGTACCCGCGTCGGGTCCCAAGGATTGAGCACAGGTCCAAAGGCACAAAACTGATTTGCAGAGCCCATTGCAAACTCATCGCAGCTCGCCTTGCCCAGCCCAACCATACCTGCTGAGCCAAGCCGCACGACGACCTCCGCATCGAATGGGCTTCGATACTGGCCCAAGATGCGAGAACCGGCGGTTGTCGGCCAATCTTGGGTCACGAACACGTCTTTGTGGAGGACCGGAATGCCCAAGAGTGGGCCCGTCTCCCCTTGGTCCATGCGAGCCTGGGCCGCCCGCGCCTGCGCCAGAGTCACCTCGGGATCCACACTGATCACTGCCCCAAGCGGGCGCTCCTGCAAGGCCTGAAGATAGTCTTGGGCTAATTCGACGGGTGAGACCATGCCCACTTCGAGTGCCTTTGTGAGTCCAGCGAGGTCTGAGAATCGAAGGTCCATGGTCACTCCACCACCCGAGGCACAAGGAAGTGCCCGACAGCCTGCGACGGGGCATTGGCCATGAGCGATTCGCGACTTGCCAAAGTCTGAGCCTCATCGGCACGCAGCCTGAGTTCGGGGTCGTGCGGGTGGGACATGGGCTGCACCCCTTCGGTCGGTGCCTCACTCAGACTGCCAACCCAATTGAGTATGGACTGCAATTCAGGCAGCAAGGCCTCGGCCTGAGCAGGGGTGAGCGCAAGCTGAGAGAGCCGCGCGAGCTTTTGCAAATCTTCGAGTGTCAGTGTCATTGTGTGGTTGAGTGATAATCTCTGTCGACGACAGTTTGTTGCCTCTTAAACCCTGGATTTTCTCATGCTCGGCTTATTGCGCGGTTACCTCTCCCAAGACCTGGCCATCGATCTCGGCACGGCCAACACCCTGATTTACGCCAAAGGCAAGGGCATCGTTCTCGATGAACCCTCCGTTGTGGCCATCCGCTATGAGGGCGGACCTGGCGGAAAAAAGACTATTGAGGCCGTCGGGGCCAAGGCCAAAAACATGCTGGGCAAGGTCCCGGGAAGCATTGAAGCCGTTCGCCCCATGAAAGACGGCGTGATTGCCGATTTTACGGTGACCGAGCAGATGCTCAAGATGTTCATCAAGATGGTCCACCAGAAGAAGCTCTTTGCACCGAGCCCAAGGGTCATCATCTGCGTGCCCTGCGGCTCAACCCAGGTCGAACGCCGGGCTATTCGGGAGTCTGCCCTCTCGGCAGGCGCAAGCGTGGTCTACCTGATTGAGGAGCCCATGGCTGCTGCCATTGGCGCAGGACTCCCTGTCTCTGAGCCCAGTGGCTCGATGGTGGTCGATATTGGCGGGGGCACCAGTGAGATTGGCGTGGTTTCGCTTGGCGGGCTCGTCTACTCAAACTCCATTCGCGTCGGTGGAGACAAATTTGACGAGGCCATCGTCAATTACATTCGACGCAACTACGGCATGCTCATTGGCGACCAGACGGCCGAAGCCATCAAAAAACAGATCGGGTCTGCCTTTCCCGGCAGCCACGTCAGCGAAATGGAAGTCCGTGGTCGCAACCTCAGCGAGGGTATTCCACGCAGCTTTACCGTGTCCTCTAACGAGATACTCGAGGCCCTCACCGACCCCATCAGCCAGATCGTGGTCGCCATCAAGAACGCGCTCGAAAACACGCCCCCTGAGCTGGCTGCAGATATCGCCGAACGGGGCATTGTGATCACAGGCGGTGGCGCACTGCTGCACGATCTCGATCGACTCTTTGCAGAAGAGACTGGCCTGCCAGTCTATGTTGCGGAAGACCCTCTGTCGTGCGTGGTGCGGGGCTGCGGAAAAGCCATCGAACAGCTAGACGAGCTCAGCAGCATCCTGTCGACCGAATAACTTTTACTGCCCCCGACGGAGACCGTGTCTCTCTCCCCAAGCCCTCAGCCGTTCTTTCACCAAGGGGTCTCGGGCCGCATTCGGCTCTTCATCGCCGTCTTCTCTGCGCTTGGGCTCATGCAGCTCGACCACCAGGCGCGGCTCACAGAACCCTTGAGGCAGGGCCTGAGCGTGCTGCTATACCCCTTGGAGCAGGCGGCCATTCTGCCCCGAGACCTTGCAGTCTGGGGCTGGGAGACCATACAAGGCATTGAGGCCCTTCGAGTTCGGGTTGGTGCTCTCGAGCAAACCCAATCAGAGCAAGCCGCAACCACCCTGCTCTGGTCGCAGCTGCAAGCCGAAAACCAGAACCTGCGTGCTTTACTGAACCTCAAGCAGGCGAATCCAGGCTACGGCGTGGTCGCTGAGTTCGTCTCAGCCCGACGCGATCCCTTGGCGCAACAGGTGGTTCTGAACCAAGGCGCAGATGCAGGCGTGCAGGTTGGAAGTCCCGTGCTCAGTGCCGCGGGTGTCATCGGCCAGGTCAGCCGCGTCTACCCGCTGAGCGCCGAAGTGAGACTGCTCTCCGATGATCAGCTTCGGGTGCCTGTGGTGCTTGCGAGAACTGGTATTCGGGCACTCACCCAGGGGCTCGGGAGTCACGATGGATTTGAAGTTCAATACGTCAATCTTGCCGCCGAAATACAAATTGGCGATGAGGTGCTCAGCTCAGGGCTCGATGGCCTCTACCCCGCAGGGCTCCCGGTCGGGAAAGTCACCGCAATCATTCCCGGGCGCGAAGGGCAGTTTCCACGGGTACTCGCCCGCCCCATGGCCACCATCGGACTTCAACACCAGGTCCTGATTCTCAACCCCGTTCAAGCAGCGCGGCCATGAGTCATGTCGTTCTTGCGCGCGAGCCCTCGGCTCAACTCTTCTTAGGCAGTCTTGGCACTGCGCTCATCCTCAACCTATTGCCTTGGCCTCCACATTGGCCACTCCCTGACCTGCTGGCGGTCTGTATTGTTTTCTGGGCCCTTCAACTCCCGGGACGCTCCCTACTCTGGCCCGCCTGGCTCTTAGGGCTGCTCATGGATGTCCACCAGGGCGTGCTGCTCGGTGAGCATGCCCTGGCTTACAGCCTTCTGGCATACGGCAGCGTGACCTTGCACCGAAGACTCTCGGGTTTCTCTGCCTGGGGTCAGGCCGCGCACCTTGCTGGACTGTTTGCGATTGCTGAGGGCGCTCTGGTCTTGGTACGGTGGGTGGCCACCTCCAGCACCCCCGATGCACACTCCCTGCTGCTCATCGCCTCGAACACCCTAACCTGGGTCGTTCTGCACCGGGTCTTGCTCGCTCTGTTATCGCGCCGTCCCCGCGTGCGCATGGCCAAGGCGCGATCTCGGCCCGGCCACACCCTTCGTTAAGGCGAGTCATGGCGGTTCGATCCTCTGCGATCAGTGACTTTCGGTTCCGGGCCACCGTGTCCATTCTGGTGGTGAGCCTATTCTTTGCCCTGCTGCTGATTCGGTTCGCCAATCTCCAGATATGGCAGCACGACGCCTTTGCCGTGAAGGCCGAGAACAATCGGGTTGCACTGCTTCCGATTCAAGCACCGCGAGGGAAAATCCTTGATCGATACGGTGAGATTCTTGCGCGCAACGATGCGGGCTTTTCTGTAGAAATCGAACCCGGGCGGGCCCAGGACCTCAAGGCCTCTCTCGAAAAGCTCACCCAGATCCTCGACCTTTCTCCAGCAGAGATCCGACGATTTAAGCGACTCGCAGCCGAAGCCCGTCGCTTCGATAATGTGCTGCTCAAATCGAAGCTCACTGACGAGCAGGTCGCCAGACTCGCGAGCCAGCTCGATCAGCTGCCTGGGGTTCAGGTCATGCGCAGGACCGTTCGCGCCTATCCATTTGGCGAGCAAGCGTCTCACCTGCTTGGTCATATTGGGCGGCTCTCCAAAGATGACGTGGAGCGACTCGAGGCGGGCGAGCAGGCGCAAGAATATTTTGGCGTTACCCACATGGGCAAACTCGGCATCGAGAAGAGCTACGAGGAGGTATTGCGCGGCGAGGTCGGCTTTCAACGCATTGAAGTCACAGCAGGCGGGCGAATTGTTCGGGAGCTCGCCATGCGTCCTGCGGTACCCGGTCAGGACCTGGTCCTCTCGATTGACTTTGGCTTGCAACAGATGATCGAGGAGGCCTATGGGCCTCGGCGCGGTGCGATGGTGGTGCTCTCGCCCAAGACTGGAGAGATTCTCGCCTTTGTCTCCATGCCCAACTTCAACCCAAATGAGTTCGTCGATGGCATTGACCCAGACCTCTGGACTGCCCTGAACACCTCGATCGACAAACCCCTCTACAACCGAGCACTCAAAGGCGTGTATCCACCCGGGTCTACCTACAAGCCCTTTATGGCGATTGCCGCCTTGGCCTCCGGCGAACGCAAGCCCGGCGATACCATTCAGGACCCAGGCTACTTCATGCTTGGCAGCCACCGGTTTCGCGACAGCCGGCCCGAGGGTCACGGTACGGTAGACCTCAAGAAATCGATCGTGGTCTCGAGTGACACCTACTATTACAAGCTCGCCATCGATATGGGCGTTGACACCATCCATCAGTTCATCACGCCATTTGGGTTCGGCAAGCGAACTGGGATCGATGTAGACGGAGAAGTCGCGGGGATCTTGCCTTCATCTGAGTGGAAAAAGAAGCGATTCGGCAAGGACTGGCTCACCGGTGAGACGCCCTCAATTGGTATTGGGCAGGGTTACAACGCGTTCACCATTCTTCAGCTTGCCCGCGCAACGGCAAGTCTTGCCAATGGGGGAAAGCTCCTGCGGCCCAGGCTTGTGAAAGCCGTTCAGGAGCCCTTTAGCAAAACCAGAACGGACATCCCACTGGAGGAACCCGAGGATCTCGGACTTGCGCCGGAGTGGCTCTCTCTGGTCAAAGAGGCCATGGTGGAGGTAAACCTTTCGGGCACCGGTGCCCGGGTCTTTCAAGGCGCAACCTATGCACCAGCCGGCAAGACCGGCACCTCCCAGGTCTTTAGCGTCGGGCAGAACGAAAAATATGTGGCCTCGCGGGTCGCAGAGCGGCTGCGCGATCACTCGCTCTACATTGCATTCGCGCCAGCGGACGATCCGAAGGTCGCACTTGCTGTTGTGGTTGAGAATGGTGGTTTTGGTGCGGCAGCGGCAGCACCTCTGGCCAGAAAAGCGCTCGATTATCTACTGGTCAAGCGCCAAGCAGAAGGGAAAACACTGCCATGAACAGCAGCCAGCGACGAGCCCAGACTGGATGGCGGATGGTGGGGTATTGGCTCAGGACCAAGTTCGAGAGCCTCGACCAACCGCTCTTTTGGATCATGATGGGCATCATCATGGTGAGCCTCTTCTCGGTCTACAGTGCCAGCCACGACGATCCCGAACGCTTCATGAGCCACCTGCGCAACCTCGGGATGGCCGTTGTGATCATGGTCGTGCTCTCGCAACTGCCCTCTGTGCAGATTCAGAGGGTGGCCATTCCACTCTATAGCGTGGGTCTGGTTCTGCTCGTGCTTGTTGAACTCTTTGGCTTCACCGCCAAAGGCGCAACCCGGTGGCTGGACCTCGGCATTGCCCGCATCCAGCCCTCTGAAATCATGAAAATCGCCATGCCACTCATGTTGGCGTGGTTCGTGCACAAGCAAGAGGGTTTGAGGAGCTGGACAGGGTGGACCATTGCCATTGCCCTGCTGACGTTTCCCGTGGTGCTGATTCTGAAGCAGCCCGATCTGGGGACCGCGATCTTGGTGCTGGGCTCGGGAGTCTTCGTGCTCTATCTCGCCGGCCTTCCATGGAAGCTCATTCTCTGGGTGAGTGGTGCATTGCTTTTGGCCATTACCCTGCTGGTGAGCTTCGGGGATGCAGCCTGCGCAACCGGCGTGGACTGGCCAGGTTTTCGAGAATATCAACGCCAGCGGGTGTGTACGTTGCTTGACCCCATGCGCGATCCTCTGGGCAAAGGGTTCCATATTCTCCAATCCATGATCGCAGTCGGATCTGGGGGACTTGTCGGCAAGGGCTGGTTGCAGGGTACGCAGACCCAGCTCGAGTTCATCCCCGAGCGTGCGACCGATTTTATTTTTGCTGGATATGCCGAGGAGTTTGGCTTTCTCGGGGCCCTTTTGCTCGTTGCGCTCTACCTGGGACTGATTGGTCGTGGCCTCTGGATTGCCATCGGCGCTCCCACGCTTTTCAGTCGACTGCTCGCAGGCAGCCTTTCGCTGGTCATTTTTACCTACGCCTTTGTTAACCTCGGCATGGTCGTGGGCGTCTTGCCCGTCGTCGGCGTACCCCTGCCCTTTATGTCGTATGGCGGCACCGCGATGGTCACACTGGGTGTGGGTATTGGCCTGATTTTCAGTATTGCGCGCGACCGATCTCGCGTCACTCAAGGCTTCTCCCTGCAACGTTAACTGCGCTCAAAAAGGGTACCCATGAGTAAGCCCAGTCCAGCACACGCAGCACATGCAGCACATGCAATTGCACGGGTCATTTTGGAGGGGTTCGATCGGCATTACGGGCTCTTTCGCTACAACGCACAGCAAGCCAAATCTCGATTTGAATCCGGTGATTTTCAGGCCATTCGTGGCCTGGCCCGAGAGCGTATTGCCTTCTATGATCAGCGTGTGCGGGAGGCCTGTGACCAACTCTCGAGCTTGTTCTCCGAGTCAATATCCGATCAGCAGATCTGGGCGGAAGTCAAACGCGCCTACATCATGCTACTCACAGACCACCGCCAGCCCGAACTCGCCGAGACTTTCTTCAATTCAGTCACCACACGCTTGCTCTCGAAGGCTTACATTCACAACGAGACACTGTTCGTGCGACCCGCAGTATCGACCGACTACCTCGACAGTGAGCCGCCCTCTTATCGAATCTACTACCCACATACGCGCGGCATTCAGGGCTGCCTGCATGACATTGCCGTCGATCTGGGCATGGCCTGCCCATGGGAGGACATTGACCGCGACCTTCGGTATGTCCTGAAGGCCGCCTGTAAAGATCTCACCCGACCCTTTAACGCCAGCAGTGACCTGCAGATCCACGTCTTGCGGTCCCTCTTTTATCGCAACAAGGGCGCCTATCTCATTGGGCGGATCATGAATGATGGCGAGCCCATTGGCTTCGCGGCTCCGATTCTTCGGTCTCGAGAAGGTCGACTTCGGATCGACACCGTCATGTTCGACCCAGAGCAGATCTCGGTCCTCTTCTCTTTTGCGCGGGCCTACTTCATGGTGGATATGGAAGTGCCATCGGCCTATGTTCAATTCCTGCGTGCCATCATGCCCAACAAGCCCAAGAGCGAGCTCTACACCATGTTGGGGCTGCAAAAGCAAGGCAAGACGCTCTTCTACCGAGACTACCTCCACCATCTCAGACACTCGAACGATCAGTTCTGCCTGGCCGCGGGCATTGAGGGTCTGGTGATGCTCGTGTTTACCCTTCCTTCATACCCTTATGTCTTCAAAGTAATCAAAGACAAGCGTGCGAAGGATGTCAGCAGGGAGCATATTGCAAGCAAGTACCAGCTGGTGAAACTGCATGATCGGGCAGGGCGCATGGCCGACACCTGGGAATACTCAAACGTCGATTTTCCGCTTGACCGTTTTGCCCCCGCTTTGCTTGAGCGGCTCCAAGAAATGGCTCCCAGCATGGTGCATATCGAAGGCAGGCGCATCATCATTCGACATGTCTACATTGAGCGACGCATGGTGCCGCTTAACTTATATCTGGAACACGCCACAGAGCAGGAGACTGACCATGCCGTGCGCGAATATGGAGACGCCATTCGACAGCTCATGGCCGCCAACATCTTCCCTGGCGATATGCTCTACAAGAATTTCGGCATGACCCGACATCGTCGCGTCGTCTTCTATGACTATGACGAGATTCAATACATGACCGAGTGCAACTTCCGAAAGATTCCGCTGCCGCGCACACCCGAGGACGAGATGGCCAGCGAACCCTGGTACACCATTGGACCGAACGATGTATTTCCCGAAGAGTTTGAAACCTTCCTGTTGGGACAGCCGCGACTGAGAGCACCTTTCATGCGCTACCACGCAGATCTGCTCCATCATCAGACTTGGGCAGACCAGAAAAAGCGCATTGAGAGCGGCCTGCTCGACGATGTCTTCCCCTACCCGGAAGAGCTTCGATTCAAAAACCGACCGGATCTGCATGGAGTTTGACAGCGTCATCGTGGGGGCTGGCAGTGCAGGCTGCCTACTGGCCAACCGGCTCAGCGCGAACCCTCAACACCGCGTGCTTCTCGTTGAGGCGGGCGGTGAAGACGACTGGCACTGGATCAAGATCCCTGTGGGTTATCTCTACACCATTGCCAACCCAAGAACTGACTGGTGTTTCAAGACAGAGCCCGACCCTGGACTCAATGGCAGAAGCATCCACTATGCGAGAGGTCGGGTGCTTGGTGGCTGCTCCTCCATCAATGCAATGATCTACATGCGGGGCCAAGCGAGTGATTACGATCAGTGGGCAGACGCCACGCGCGATGATCGCTGGAGATGGGCCGGTGACACGCTTGCGATTTATAAGTCCCTGGAGGACTTTTTCGACGGTGAGAATGCATGGCACGGTGCCGGAGGTGAAATGCGGGTGGAGGCCCCCCGCGTGCGCTGGAGGATTCTCGATGCCTGGCAGGCTGCCGCGCAGCAGGCCGGTATTGCGCCGATTGAAGAATTCAACCGGGGCGACAACTCGGGCAGTGCCTACTTCCATGTCACCCAAAGGCGGGGCCGACGATGGTCCATGGCAGATGCCTTCCTACACCCCATTCGCAATCGGGCAAACCTGACCGTCATGACCCATGCACAGGTCACCAAACTGCTGCTCCAAGACCAAGCACCTGGTCAGGATCCTCGCACACCAAACGCATGGAGGGGGGCTCGGCTGCGCGCCACTGGGCTCGAAGTTCTCCAACGAGGAACAAGAGTGACCATCCACGCGCGAGCGCAGGTGGTGTTGTCGGCGGGGGCCGTTTCAAGCCCCCATGTGCTGCAGAACTCTGGCGTTGGACCTGCGCAATGGCTCGCCCGTCAGCAGATCCCGACTCGACTCTGCGTTGAAGGGGTGGGACGCAATCTGCAAGATCACTTGCAAATCCGAACGGTCTACCGAATCACTGGGGCACCGACAGTCAACACCCTCTATCGCAATCCCCTGACAAGACTTGGAATGGGCCTGCAATATCTGCTGTTTCGAACAGGCCCGATGACCATGCCGCCCTCAACCCTTGGCGCATTTGCCAAAAGCGATCCTGGACAAGCAAGCGCAAATCTGGAGTGGCACCTGCAGCCGCTCTCACTGCCAAAATTCGGTGAGCCCCTGCACCCCTTTGGCGCCATCACGCCCTCCGTCTGTAACCTGCGACCGACCTCGCGTGGTGAGATCCAGGTTCAGAGCCAAGATCCGCTTGAGCCTCCGAAGATCGACTGCCAATACCTCAGCACACACGAAGACCTACAAGTCGCACTCGCCGGCCTTCGCAAGACTCGCGAGATTATGCAGATGCCAGCCCTAAGCCCCTTCTCACCACAGGAGCTTTTGCCCGGGCCTGAACGCACCTCAGAGGCAGCACTGATTGAGTCCGCTCGCGCGCTTGGGACGACGATTTTTCATCCAGTCGGCACCTGTGCCATGGGCCATGATGGCCATCCCGGGGCAGTGCTCGATACCGACCTGCGCTTTCGGGGAATCGAGAACCTGCGGGTCGTTGATGCCTCCGCCATGCCCACGATTACCTCTGGCAACACCAACGCACCTGTCATGCTGATTGCAGAGCGCGCAGCGCGATCCATACGCAGCGACCTTGGGATCTAGAATCACGCGATGACTGCTCGCCTCCAATCCTTTGGGGATGGCATCTTTGCCATCGATTCTGGCTACATCCGTCCTCAATTCGACGCAATTCACCTCGTCGTCGAGCAGGGCCGTGTGGCCATCGTTGACACAGCAACAAAGCATGCCGCGCCACTCGTTCTGCAAGCACTGGAGACCCTCGGGCTAGGCCCCGAGTCGGTGGACTATGTTGTGCTCTCCCATGTCCATCTCGATCATGCTGGCGGTGCCGGTCGCCTTATGGAGCTCTGTCCCAACGCGCAGCTCACCGTTCATCCCCGTGGGGCACCGCATATGGTGAACCCAGAGCGGCTCTGGGCAGCCGTGGTGGAGGTCTATGGCCTGGAAATGGCGCAACGCGAGTACGGTGAGCCGCGACCAATTGATCCCAGTCGCATCATCGAGACCTCAGAGGGCACACAGATCCGACTGGCAAACCGTGTTTTGGAGTTCTGGGATGCCCCCGGGCATGCACGTCACCATGTCTTTGTCCAAGACCACAAAACCAAGGGGGTTTTTACGGGCGACACCTACGGGATCTCCTACCGAGCACTCGACACAGACCTTGGCCCTTTTGCGTTCGTGAGCGCCTCGCCCAGCCAGTTCGACCCACCAGCCCATCAGGCATCCATCCGTCGCGTAATGCATAGTGACGCGCCAGCGGTCTACCTAACCCACTACGCGCAGGTCACAGCGGTTCAGGCTGTCGGTGAGGCCCTCTTGCGGCAGGTCGATGTCTACGCTGCCATTGCGCAGCGAAACGGTTACCGCGGCCCAGAACGTTCAAGCGCCATTTACCAAGAGCTCAGAGCACACCTCTTTAACGCGGCTCGCGCGCACGGCGTTGCCTGCCCAGATGACATGCTAGAGGACCTGATTGGCCTCGATCTTCGCCTCAATGCCGACGGACTGGTCTGCTGGCTTGACCGTCTATAATCGAAGGCTTGACCAGACTCGCTCGATCACCCAGCTTTGACGCCATCACGCGCGCACTTCATCACCGCATTCTGGTGATCGATGGTGCTATGGGCACCATGATTCAACAGCTGGGTTTTACCGAAGCCCACTACCGAGGCACGCTCGGAGAGCAAGGCGTTGCACTGAAAGGACCGGCGCTTGACGCACTCAACGGCGCTCTAGGCCGAGGGATTGAGGTTAAAGGCAACAACGAACTCCTCTCGCTCACGCAGCCCGCGGCCATTGAATCCATCCATGCTCAATACCTTGCAGCGGGCGCAGATTTCATCGAGACCAACACGTTTGGGGCAACCTCGATTGCGCAGGCCGACTACGGGCTTGAGGCGCTTGCGAGGGAGATGAACCTTGCCTCGGCTCGGCTGGCCTGTGCTGCGCGCGATGCCCACTCCAGCGCTGACCACCCCCGTTGGGTTGCCGGAGCGATCGGGCCCACGCCCCGAACCGCCTCCATCTCCCCGGATGTCAATGACCCTGGCGCACGCAACGTTAATTTTGATGAACTCGTTGTGGCCTATGGCGAACAGATCGAAGCGCTGCTCGACGGCGGCGTAGACCTCTTGCTCGTCGAAACCATCTTTGACACCCTCAACGCGAAGGCAGCACTCTTTGCCTGCGATGAGGTCTTCGAGCGACGGCAGCAACGTTGGCCAGTCATGATTTCGGGCACAGTCACCGATGCTTCTGGCCGCGTACTCAGTGGTCAGACTGTGGAAGCATTCTGGAATAGCGTTCGACACGCCAAGCCCATCACCGTCGGCCTGAATTGCGCAATGGGCGCAGCGCTCATGCGGCCGTATGTCCAGGAGCTTGCCAAACTTGCCGACACCGCCATCTGCGTCTACCCGAATGCCGGCCTGCCCAATCCGATGGCGCCCACCGGGTTTGACGAGACACCCCCCATCACCTCCGGACTGCTCAAGGCCTTCGCGGAGTCGGGCTGGGTCAATGTCGTTGGCGGGTGCTGCGGTACCACCCCAGAGCACATACAGGCGATCGCCCAGGCTGTCTCCACACTGAGCCCCCGCATCCTTCCAAGCCCTCCTGTAAAGACCCGACTCTCTGGTCTTGAGCCCTTCAATATCGACGAAGACTCATTTTTTGTGAACGTGGGTGAGCGGACCAATGTCACGGGCTCGCGGCAGTTTGCCAAGCTCATCCTGAACGGAGACTTTGAGCAGGCCGTTGCAGTCGCCCGTCAACAGGTGGAGAACGGCGCGCAGGTCATCGACGTCAACATGGACGAGGCCATGCTGGACTCCAAGGCCGCCATGACCCGATTCCTCAACCTCATTGCCTCCGAGCCAGACATCTCTCGGGTGCCCATCATGATCGACTCCTCAAAATGGGAGGTTATCGAGGCGGGTCTCAAATGTGTTCAAGGCAAGGCGATTGTCAATTCCATCTCGCTCAAAGAGGGCGAGGCTGAATTCCTGCGTCAAGCTCAGCTCTGCAAGCGCTACGGGGCGGCTGCCGTTGTCATGGCCTTCGATGAGGCCGGACAAGCCGATAGCCTCGAGCGTCGCAAATCGATCTGCCAGCGGGCGTACGACCTGCTCACGACCGTGGTTGAGTTCCCGCCCGAAGACATCATTTTTGATCCCAACATATTTGCGATCGCCACGGGCATTGATGCCCACAACCGCTACGCCATAGACTTCATTGAGGCAACTCGCTGGATTCGAGAGCACCTCCCCCATGCGCGAATCTCCGGGGGTGTCTCTAACGTCAGCTTCTCATTCCGGGGCAATGACCGAGCGCGTGAAGCCATTCACACGGTATTCCTGTATCACGCGGTGCGCGCCGGCCTCACCATGGGGATTGTCAACGCGGGTCAGCTCGGAGTCTACGAGGACCTCGATCCAATCCTGCGCGAACATGTCGAAGACATCGTCCTTGATCGCCGTCCCGACGCTACAGAGCGAATGATTGCCCTGGCCCCAAGCCTGCAAGGTGGTGAGGCCCGCGCAGTTGAGCAGCTCGCCTGGCGCCAGCTTGGGGTTGAGAAGCGACTCGAGCACGCCTTGGTCCACGGACTCACCGAATTTATTGTGGAAGACACCGAGGCCGTTCGACTGGCGATTCTCGAGGCGGGTGGACGACCAATCGAGGTCATTGAGGGCCCCCTGATGTCGGGCATGAACGTCGTGGGCGACCTCTTTGCTGAGGGCAAGATGTTCCTGCCTCAGGTCGTCAAATCGGCACGAGTGATGAAAGCTGCCGTGGCCCACCTCGTGCCCTTCATCGAGGCCGAGCAGGCGGCAAGCGGACAGGTACAAGCCCGGGGCAAGATGGTGCTCGCCACAGTCAAAGGAGACGTACACGATATCGGCAAAAACATTGTCTCTGTGGTGCTCCAGTGCAACAACTTCGATGTCATCAACATGGGAGTCATGGTCCCTGCACAGCAGATTCTTGCCACCGCTCGCGAACACAATGCTGACCTCATTGGTCTGTCGGGCCTGATCACGCCCTCACTTGAAGAGATGGCTCACGTCGCAAGAGAGATGGAGCGTGACGACTGGTGCCGCAGCCGACAGATCCCCCTGCTCATTGGGGGCGCAACAACCTCACGCGTTCACACCGCCGTGAAGATTGCCCCCCACTATTCCGGGCCTGTGATCTGGGTTCCAGATGCCTCTCGATCGGTACCTGTCGCGCAATCCTTAACGAGCGATGCACAGCAAAAGAGCACATTCCTCGCGGCTCATCTGGCCGAATATGAAACCCTGCGCGCCCGGCATGCGGCACGTCAGGCTACGCCAATGCTCAGCCTAGGCAAGGCACGCGCCCAGTCACAGTCTCTCGCGTTCACCGCAGATGCACCCACGCCACGACAGCTCGGACGACAGGTCATTCGCCTGCAGTCACTCGAGGCGCTCGTGCCTTTCATCGACTGGACGCCTTTCTTTCAGACATGGGACCTCGCTGGGCCCTATCCGGCCATCCTCACCGACACCATTGTTGGTGAACAGGCACGCGCTGTATTCGGCGACGCCCAGGCCATGCTCGAGCGCCTGCTCAAAGAGCGCAGGCTGGTTGCACATGCTGTGGTCGCGTTGCTGCCCGCACGTCGAACCGGTCCTGAGGACATTACTGTGTATAGGGACGAGGCGCTTACCGAGCCAGCGCTCCACTGGGTAGGGCTGCGTCAACAGACCGAGAAGCCCGAGGGAACGGCCAACAAATCACTGGCCGACTTCGTCGCACCTCGCGAAGCGGAGCTGCGTGATTACATGGGCTGCTTCGCGGTCTGCGTTCACGGAGCAGAGAGCCTCTCTCAAGACTACGAGCGGGCTGGAGATGACTACAACGCCATCATGGTCAAGGCCCTTGCAGATCGTTTCGCAGAGGCCTTTGCCGAACAACTCCATCTGCGCGTGCGAACAGAATTCTGGGGCTATGCCGCCGACGAATCTCTCAGCCCTGAAGCACTGATTCAAGAGCGTTATCAGGGCATTCGGCCAGCGCCAGGGTACCCCGCCTGCCCTGACCACAGCATCAAAGCCGAGCTCTTTGCGCTGCTCGATGCAGGTGAGGTTGGGCTCGCGCTGACTGAAAGCCTCGCCATGATTCCCGCTTCATCGGTGAGTGGCTTCTATTTCTGGAGACCTGAGGCCACATACTTTAATGTCGGGCCCATCGGGACCGATCAGCTGGAGGACTACTGCCAGCGTGCCAAGGTGACCGAGTCTGAGGCACGTCAACGGCTTGCGCCGTTGCTCTAGTTCAACTGCGCTCCCAGACCACTGGCTTCTGATCTGCTTGGGCAGCACGCAGCATCTCGAGGACCGGGGCCAATCGCTGATAAAAAGCAATCGCTCCGGGCGCAAGACCATCCTGGCGCTCTTCTTGACGAGACTGCTCAGCCCTCTGCTCCAGGGTGTTGAGCACCTCTTCCAGGCGCTCCACGCGCCATATGCCCTGATCGGACCAGTCCGAGCCAGAGGCCTCAATGACCGAGCGCGCAACCGAGTCGGTCATGATGAAGGAGGCCGCCGACTTACTCATGAAAGTGACCATCAGCGCTACACTCCCGAAGTGGCTATGCAGATCATTATGCGCGTCTTCTCCGGGCTTATGCTCCTTGCGCTGCTGGGCTGCACACCTGCGCTGAATTGGCGGGTGGTCCATCATCCAGATGGGATTTGGTCTGCAACCTTTCCCGACAAGCCCGTGCAAGTCACCCGCACGGTCAACATTCCAAGTCAGGGCGACGAGGTGCTCGCTGAGATCGCCATGACACTCTGGTCTGTCCGGATCCAGGAGCAGACCTTCACCATCGGCGTGAGCGAGTCGGCGCGCTACACACCGACTCAGCTCCGTTCGGCCTTGATGTTCTCTCGACTGAAAAACATTGGCGCTGACCCAGACTCCACCCTAGCTGGCGCTTTGGCCTCGCCTGCCAGCGCGGTCCTCTCAGCCAGCGGACTCATGCAGCTTGACCCGAGCGGGCCGGCTGTAAAGGCTCGGCTTCTGATGCGCACGGAGGTTCAAGGCAACCGCGTGGTTGAGGCGCTGGTGGCCGGGCCCGCTCAAAGCTTTGATGACGAGGCTGCAGAGACCTTTCTGCAGTCCGCCCGTCTCATGCTTCAATAAACTGCCCGTGGGACAGCTCTCACGCCCATCCCTGATGGCTTTTGTATGGCCCTTTGGCTTGGCTTATGCGCTGTCCTACGCGCTTCGAACCATCAATGCAGTGCTCGCTCCCGAATTCGAGCGTGTGCTCAACCTCTCCGCTGCAGAACTTGGGCTCCTGGCAAGCGCCTACTTTTTTAGCTTCGCGCTGATGCAGATTCCATTGGGCCTTGCGCTGGACCGCAAGAACCCGGTCAAGATTGAGCGCAGACTGCTGTTGATGGCCTTACTGGGCTGCATGATCAGTGCACTCTCGACAGACTTTTGGACGCTGTGGTTGGGACGCGCATGCATTGGCATTGGCGTCTCGGCCTGCTTGATGTCTGCCTACAAGGCTTTTCGCCTCGAGTTTGAGCCTCGCATGCAGGCACCCTTGGCCTCGACCATGCTCGTGCTGGGGTCTGTGGGCGCACTATCGGCCACACTTCCTGTAAGCCTGCTGCTCGAGTGGCTGTCGTGGCAAGGCATTTTCTGGTTGCTCTGCGGGTGTTTTGCCGCATCGTGGCTCGCCCTGGGTCGCCTGGAAGCCCATTTCGAGGCCACCGAATGGGGAGCGCAGAGCAGGGGCAATCCTTCAGAGCAGGCGTCATCCCCATGGAGTGGGCTCATCGAGGTGCTCCGACACCCCGCCTTTCTGCGATTACTCCCTTTCGGCGTCTTGAGTTATGGCGGGTTTCTGGCCCTGCATGGCCTCTGGCTTGGTCCTTGGCTAATGGATGTCGAAGGTGCGTCTCAGTCTGAGGCTGCGGAACTGCTCTTCTGGCTCACCGGAGTCATCATGATCGGACACATGTCCTGGGCAACACTCACCCAGAAACTCATTGGGCCGCGCATGAGCTTGGATTTGCTCATGCGGCTGGGGCTCTGGCTCTTTGCCGGCCTGAGCGCACTGGCAACGCTCTCTGTCTGGCCACATCCCATCATCGGCTGGGGTTTGGCTTTTCTGGCTGCTGGAGCAACCACCTTGAGTTACAGCGTGGTGGCCCTGTCTTTTCGTGTTGACCTCTCAGCACGGGCCACCACGGCGTTTAACTTTCTCGTGTTCGTAGGCGCTTTTATTGTGCAGTGGGGAATGGGCATCATCATCGACATCGCCCAGTTCGCGGGGCTCTCGAAAGTGCAGGGCCTTCAATGGGCTGTGGGCCTTTGGGTGGGCACCCAGGTCATTGCCTTGATCTGGATGCAAAGGGCCTACGCCGCTCGACCTTCTTCGATCTGAAGCCCGCGCCTGAAGTTGACCGCCTGTGCGAGACAAACCTCGTCGACAGCCTCCAATCCCTGTAAGTCCGCGATGGTCCGGGCTGTGCGCATTACACGCCCAATCACTCTGCGACTCCAACCTGCCGACTGAGCCAGCTCGCGCATCAGCGTCATCACCCCTGGCTGTGTTGGCAATCGATGAAGATCCGCCTCACCGAGATGAGCATTAAGCCCGTTTTGGCGCGCTCTGGCTATTGCGCGCGTCCTGGCAATCGCCTCACGTGCATGAGCTCCGCGCCAATCTAAACTCTCGAGAAATGGCCGACAGTCTGACTCCACGCTCGCTGGCGGATCAGCCAACCCCCCGGACTGCATGAGCACAATCAAATCAAATCGATCGAGCAGTGGGGCCGAGAGCTTGCCGCGATACGCCTGAACCTGGCGAAGGGTGCAGCGGCAGGGTGTTGAATGCAAACGGACCACCCCAAAAAGTCCGCACGGGCAAGGGTTCATAGCGGCAATCAACTGGGCACGCGCCGGCATGACATAGCGTGACTGTAGGCGTGCAGGCTGCACCCAACCGGTCTCAAGGGGCTCTCTGAGGGCCTCCAGAGCGTCTCGTCTGAACTCAGCCAGTTCATCAAGAAAGAGGACTCCACCATGCGCCAGAGAGATTTCGCCCGGGCGAAAGGGACGCCCACCGCCAAAGAGGGCAGCAGCAGAAGCAGTGTGATGCGGAGCTCGAAAAGGTGCGGCAGGGGGTCTTAGCGCATGATCCCGGACCTCGACGCTCGATCGGTGTAAGGCCTCAATGGCGGCGAGTTGCTGTGCATCTTCGCTTGCAAGGGGTGGAAGCAGCGCCGGCAAACGATGCGCGATCATCGACTTCCCAACGCCTGGTGGACCCAACATAAGCAGGTTATGCCCACCGGCCAGCGCCACCACAGCAGCGCGCTTGGCCAAGGGCTGACCGTGTATTTCATCCCAGACGGAGGGGTCCAATGCGGCCTCTTCTGCCTGCGTGAGGGGGGGTACCCCCGGCGCCAGCTCACTGGCCAGTGTCGGGGTGACCCGCCCCAAGCCGACGTTCACCAGGTCCTCAAGTGAGCGAAGTGTCCAATGCTGGTGAGCGGCCATTCCAGCTGGCAAGGCGGTCCGGAGCACCGGTGTCATCAGCTGATCGGACACAGATCGAGCGGCTTGGATCCAGGCCAGTTCATGATCAAGCGGCAGCAACGCCCCAGATATAGAGAGCTGCCCAAGGAGCGCTACATGCTCCGTGACCCCAGCCGGAAGACGTCCCATCGCGATTAGGAGGGCTGCGGAGATCGCGAGATCTGCCAACGCCGGGGATTCCAGCTCGTCTTGGGCGGTCAGTTGAACGGTCACGCGGCCCGCCGGGAATCCAAACCCCAAATTCTGAATCGCAACGCGAACACGATCCCTGGCCTCGCGCGCCGCGTGCGCAGGCATGCCGATGAGATTAAATTGGGGAAGACCTCCCGAGAGGTCCGCTTCGACGCGAACCCGTTGAGCTTGGAGGCCACATAGGTTGAGGGTTTGGGTGCATGCGAGTGTCATGCCCCATGGTCTGTGAGGCGTGCGTGCTCGAGCTTCAGCCCAGCGTCTGACCCGACTCCAGTTGCGCCAGTCGAGCCTCGAGCTGCGCGATCTGCTCCAGGGCCCGCTGCAGCTGCCGGCGCTGAGCGTCGAACTCGTCTTGCCTGACCAGCTCGAAGCGATCCGCTACCCCTGAGACCAGCGTCTGCAGCAGTTGGTTTCTGTCGGCCTGCGTCATGGTCTGACTCAGCGCCTGCAGTCGCTGCTGGAGCTCTGCGAGATGCGCTGCAAAGTCGGGAGGTGAGAGAGCCATGGTGTCCATTCTAGCCAAACCACCCGCCACAGGCTGCACCAGAAGTGTTCGGACACGGCCAGCATGACGCCATGGACGCACCACACTCGTGCAGAAAAATGCACCAGTGAGGGGAGTGCAATGCGGGAGGAGTGACTTTACTTATGAAATTCATGGGGTTACGGCCGTGGCACGGCTTTCGCTAGATGGGTTTACCTATTTAAAGGAGAACTCGAAATGCGCAAGACACTTTTGGCCATTGCCATCACCGCCGCCTCAACATCGGCCTTTGCTCAGGCAGCCCCCGCTGCGGAGCCGGACTACAGCATTGCAGGCAACTTCGCAGTAACCAGCGACTACCGCTACCGAGGGGTCAGCCAGTCAGATCTGCTGCCCGCAGTTCAGGGCGGCATCGATTTCACCGCGAAGTCTGGACTGTACCTGGGCAACTGGAACAGCAGCATCTCTGAGTGGACCAGCTTCAGTGGTGCAGGCGTCGAGATGGACTTCTACGGCGGCTACCGCACCGAGGTTGGTGTGATTGGACTGGACATTGGAAACCTCTACTACTACTACCCCGGAGCTGTCGGTGCCATTAAGCCGCACACCAACGAGGTGTATGTCGCGCTCTCTCACGGCATCTTGTCTTTCAAGACCTCCTACGCCACCTCTGAGTACTTTGGCGTCGCAGGCTCCAAGGGAACCCTCTATCTCGACCTCACCGCCAGCACCGAGATCGCTCCCGGCATCACCGGCAAGGTTCACCTCGGACAGGTCAAAGGCAAAGGCGACATGGTGGATGGCACAGATTACCTCGTGGGCGTGAGCACAGACCTATCGGGTTGGACCGTAAGCGCTGCCTGGGTGGGCACTTCTGGTGACCTGAAGGACTTCACCAGCGGCCAACAGGTCTCCGAGGGCAAGTTCAAAGACCTGGGCAAATCCGGCCTGATGGTCTCCATCTCCAAGTCGTTTTAATCCACTGCGCCCCACCTGAATCTCAGGTCGGGGCTTCACTCAAAGAGGCCCAAGGATGAAACTCATCACTGCAGTCATCAAGCCGTTCAAACTCGACGAGGTGCGCGAGGCGCTCTCGAGTATCGGCGTCCAAGGCATCACCGTCACTGAAGTCAAAGGATTTGGTCGTCAAAAGGGCCATACCGAGCTCTACCGGGGCGCAGAGTACGTTGTCGACTTTCTCCCCAAGGTCAAGCTTGAGGTCGCTGTTACGGCAGATCTCGCAGAGCGTGCAGTCGAGGCGATCGAGACCGCTGCGCGGACCGGAAAGATTGGAGACGGAAAGATATTCGTTTGCTCCCTCGAATCCGTCATCCGCATCCGCACCGGTGAGACCGGTGCAGACGCACTCTAAACACCCCAGAAAATAGAGGATTCCCCATGAAACCCGTCTCTTCCCTACACGATGTCGTTTCCGGTAAGGGGCTCATGTCCGCCCTGGTCGCCGGACTCGGCCTTATTGCGCTTCCAGTACTCGCCCAGACTGCCCCAGAAGCTGCTGCCGTTGCCGCTGCTGTGGCTGAAGCTGCGCCCGCTGCCGCCGAGGCGGTCAAGACCGAGGTTGTCAAAGGCGATGTGGCCTGGATGATGGTCTCAACCCTCCTGGTGACCTTCATGGCCATTCCAGGCCTTGCCTTGTTTTACGGTGGGCTCGTGCGGACCAAGAACATGCTCTCCGTGCTCATGCAGGTTATGGTCGTGTTCTCATTAATTTCCATTCTGTGGGCCGTTTACGGCTACAGCCTTGCATTCACGGAGGGCGGACCCATCATTGGAGGCTTCTCCAAGCTCTTCCTGTCTGGGGTGACGGTGGACTCACTGGCCGATACCTTTACTGACACCGTCAAGATTCCTGAAATGATCTTCGTCGCATTTCAGTGCACTTTCGCAGGTATTACCTGTGCGCTGATTGTTGGCTCGTTCGCAGAGCGCGTTAAGTTTTCTGCCGTCTTGCTCTTCTCCGTGCTCTGGTTTACGTTCTGCTACCTGCCCATTGCACACATGGTCTGGGGTCCTGGCGGTTATCTGCTCGACAAGGGCGCGCTGGACTTCGCCGGTGGCACCGTGGTTCATATCAACGCAGGCGTTGCGGGCCTCGTAGGTGCATACATGCTCGGCAAGCGGATTGGCTTTGGAAAAGAGCCTATGCCACCCCACTCCCTCACGCTGACCATGGTGGGTGCATCCATGCTCTGGGTGGGCTGGTTTGGATTCAACGCCGGCTCTGCGCTCGAAGCCAACTCCGGCGCAACACTTGCCTTCGCAAATACGCTCTTTGCTACGGCTGCCGCAGTGCTGGCCTGGTGTGCGGGCGAGGCGGTTTTCCGCGGCAAGGCATCCATGCTTGGTGCCGCCTCGGGAGCAGTCGCTGGCCTCGTTGCCATCACCCCCGCCTGCGGGTCGGTTGGAATCATGGGCGCCATCGTCATTGGGGCGCTATCCGGCCTGATCTGCCTATGGGCTGTCTCCGTGCTCAAGAAGATGCTCGGCGCAGATGATTCACTCGATGTCTTCGGTGTGCACGGCGTTGGAGGCATCTTGGGTGCCTTGCTCACCGGTGTCTTCACTGCTCCGTCGCTCGGCGGCACGGGTGCCGATGACTTCTCCATTGCTTCCCAGGTTGCCATTCAGGCCGAAGGCGTGATCATTACCATGGTGGTCTCCGCAGTGGTTGCGGCTGTGGCCTTCAAGCTGGTTGACATGATTGTGGGACTTCGCGTCACTGAAGAGGAAGAGCGCGAGGGTCTGGATATCAGCACCCACGGCGAGAAAGCTTACTACCTCTAAACCATTCTCCTCGGCCCGTTCTCCTCAGGGTCTTTCTCAGCCCGCGGCATTGTCCGCGGGTCTTTTTTTTGTTCGAAGACTACAATGCGCTGCTATGACGCCCCAGCTTCAGACTCAGCTCTGCGGAAGGCTCCGACAGCTCGAATCACGAGTTTTGGAGCACAGCTTCGACATTGAACATTGGTTTCGCGCCCAATGGCGCTCCCACCATGCCCCTTTCTATGGATCTGTTGACCTCAGAAATGCATGCTTCAAGCTCGCACCCGTCGACACCAATCTCTTTCCCGGTGGCTTCAACAACTTAAGCGAGGCTGCGCTCCCAGTTGCGATCCAGGCCCTCATGTCTTCGATTGAGCATCACTGCCCCGATGTCAGGCGTGTGCTGCTCATCCCGGAGAACCACACCCGCAACCTCTTCTATCTAGCCAATGTCGCCCGCCTCTCTGGCCTGCTTCGACAGGCTGGACTTGAGGTGCGCATCGGCACGTTATTGCCAGATGTCGTCAAGCCAACGACCGTTGATTTTGAAAGCCCCGATGGCGTGAGCCACTCGCTCACGCTAGAGCCCATCGAGCGTAATGGCTCGCGCGTGGGTGTCGGCGGATTTGACCCTTGTTTGATTCTGTTAAACAACGACCTGTCTGCTGGCGTACCGCCCGTGCTCCAGGGACTCTCAGGACAGAGGCTTTTTCCGCCGCTGCATGCGGGCTGGGCCTCAAGGCGCAAGTCCCAACATTTCACCGCCTATCGACAAGTTGCCATCGAGTTTGCCGATCGACTTCAGATCGACCCCTGGCTCATAGACAGCTACTTCGAGGCTTGTCGCGGCATCGACTTTCAATCTCGCGTGGGCGAGGACGAACTCGCCGACTCGGTCGATCGCATGCTCCAGCGCATCCGTGAGAAATATCGAGAACTCGACATTCAGCACACGCCTTATGTCGTCGTGAAAGCTGATGCAGGCACCTATGGCATGGGCATCATGACAGTGAAAGATGCAAATGAGGTGCGCTCGCTCAATCGCAAACAGCGCAACAAAATGTCGGTCATCAAAGAGGGCCAGACGGTATCGGATGTGCTCGTTCAGGAGGGCGTACACTCTTTTGAGACGATTCCAACCCCAAAGGGGGATGCAGTCGCAGAGCCGGTGGTCTACATGATCGACCGATTTGTGGTGGGCGGCTTTTATCGGGTTCACGAAGAGCGTGGCCCCGATGAGAACCTCAATGCACCCGGTGCGCGATTCATTCCGCTGCCTTTCGAAGAGGGCTGCCAACAGCCGCTTCGCGACTCAGACCCAGACGCCACTCCAAATCGACTCTACCTCTATGGTGTGATCTCTCGACTCGCCCTGCTTGCCGCAGCAAGAGAGCTTGAAATGACCCATCCTGCCGCCACCAGAATCTAGACACTCCGATGGCTGCTCTGCTCTTCATCCTAGACCCAATCGAGAGCCTCAAAGCGTACAAAGACAGCTCCGTTGCCATGATGCGCGCTGCCGCTGCACGTGGTCACGTGATCTGGGCTGCCGAGCCCCACGACCTCTGGGTGCAGTGGCCCGTCGCGTCAGATCAAGCGGTGCGCGTGCACGCGCGCGCGAAGAAACTCGAGATCCTGAATTCCTCTGCAGCGTCATCTCAGTGGTACGAAACGACAGACAGCGCAGTACTCGAACCCCAAGACATCCAAGCCATCCTCATGCGCAAGGATCCCCCCTACGACGTGAATTACCACGTCTGTACCCAGCTACTGGAGCATTTCGAACGTCAGGGTGTAGCAGTCTTTAATCGACCACGCGCGCTCAGAGACCATGGCGAGAAAACCTCCGTCTTGGAGTTCAGTCAATGGGCGCCACAGGGCATCATCACCACCCAGCTTGAAGCGGTCCAGACCTTTGCCTCAGAGCATGCGCGCATTGTCCTCAAACCGCTCGATGCTATGGGTGGCAGCGGGATTTTTCTCAGCCACGCATCTGACCCGAACCTACCGGTGATGCTTGAGACACTGAGCGAGCACGGCAAACGCCAGATCATGGTGCAACGTTGGCTGCCAGAGATCGTAGACGGCGACAAGCGGGTCCTGCTCATTGATGGTGAGCCGTTTCCCTATTGTCTGGCTCGCATCCCGCCAGAGGGTGCTTCTCGTGGAAACCTCGCTGCAGGCGGTCGAGGTGAGGCGCGGCCACTGAGCGAGACTGACCGTCGCATTGCAAAAGCACTCGGCCCCGTGCTGAATGCCCGTGGACTTTTTCTGGTCGGGCTCGACATCATTGGCGAACATCTCACGGAGATCAACGTGACGAGCCCAACCGGGTTCCAAGAAATTGCAGGCCAAACTGGCTCAGATCCTGCCCTGGCCTGGATTGAAGCCCTAGAAGCCAGGCTATGAACACGCAGTCGTCGGAGACCCTGATTGTGCTTGCCTGTCATGCACCCATGGCCTCCGCCCTCCATGCCGTCGCATGCCATGGCTTTGGGATGACACTGAGCGCGATCCGTGTGCTGGATATTCTGAGCAGCGCGACGCCCTCCACGGTCGTCGATGCACTTGAAGCACTCTGGGAGCAGGAGGGGCGCCCTCAGCAGGTGCTCGTACTCACCGACCTCCTGGGTGCAACCCCGAGCAATGGCGTCAACCAGTGGCTCACCCAGGACCCGGGGACTCGGGCCGGACTCACTGGTGTGAGCTTACCCCTGCTGCTGCGGGCCCTGAGTCACCGAGAGCAGCCCGCGCGAGCCCTCGCAGATCGACTTCGGGCCTCAGCAGACGCTTGCATCTCACCGCTACCGCAGGCCTAACATGCCCGCACAAGAGGTCACTATCGTCAATGCCCTTGGGCTTCACCTTCGTGCGTCCTCAAAGCTGTCCCAGACTGCCAGTCGCTTTCCATGTGAGGTCTGGCTCTCGCGCGGTCCCAAGCGCATCAATGCCAAGAGCGTGCTTGGGGTCACCATGTTGGCCGCTGGGCCAGGGGTAGTCATCTCCATCGAGACATTTGGCGACCAGGAAGATGAGGCGATGCAGGCACTGGTAAGCCTGATCGAGAGTGGCTTTGGAGAGACGCTCGCATGACCTGGAGCATCCTCGGCACTGGTGTGGGAGACCGGGTCGCAATAGGGAAAGCATGGGTGCTGGCTCCGGCCAATCTCGAGGTACCTCGCCACAGCATAGAACCGAGCCAAGTGCAGCAGGAACAACGCCGATTTCGGCAGGCCATTGAGGCCGTGCAGGCTGAGCTCACCGCCGTGGGTGACAGTCTCTCAGATCACTCCGCTCCTGAAGTGATGGCCTTTCTCGATCTGCAAAGCCTTGTCCTCAGTGATCCCTTGCTTGCTGAGCAGACCGAAGGGCGCATTGCCAGTGAACACTGCAATGCCGAGTGGGCATTGGTTCAACAATACGACCTGCTTGCAGATCAGTTTGATGCCCTTGAGGACCCCTATCTGAGAGAGCGCAAGGCCGATATCCAGCAGGTGGTCGAACGCATCCTGAAAGCCATGGCGGGGGGGCCAGGTCTTAGCAAGCAGCTCAAGGAGCTGACCGAGGACCCTCAACAGCCCTGGATTCTGGTGGCGCGTGATATTGCGCCTGCCGACATGCTCCTGATTCGCGAGCATGCATTTGCAGGGTTCGCGACGGACTCTGGAAGCCCGACCGCCCACACCGCAATCCTGGCCCGAAGCTTGGGGCTTCCCGCGGTCGTCGGTCTTGGCCATCTCTTTGGCTTGGTCGAACAAGGCGAGGAGCTGGTGCTCGATGCCCGCTCGGGCGTTGTAGTGGGGGGGCTGGACCCAGAGCTGCGAAGCGACTACCTACAAGAGGAAGCTGAACAGCGGCTGCGTGATGAGCGGCTCCAGCGACTCAAGAGCTTAGTCAGTGCAACGCTGGATGGAAAGCGCGTGCAGCTCATGGCCAATCTCGATCTACCAGAGGACGCGCAGGCAGCCGCAGCTGCGGGCTGCGATGGCGTTGGCCTTTTTCGCAGCGAGTTCCTCTTTATGAATCGCGACTCCGCGCCGAGCGAAGAAGACCAGACGGCAGCTTACAAGGCAGTCGTGCTGGCGATGAATGGAAAGCCTGTGACCATTCGAACCCTGGACTCAGGCGCAGACAAGGCCATTGGTTACCTCTCGGAACTCCATCGAGCCCCACCGCTTAACCCCGCGCTCGCATTGCGCGCAATTCGATTGTGCCTTGCCGAGCCTGAGCTCTTTCTTGTTCAGCTTCGATCTCTGCTGAGGGCCTCTGCACATGGCCCGCTCCAGATCATGATTCCGCTTATCAGTGGGCCCTCTGAGCTCATCTCAGCCCGCCGCATGATTCAGCGTGCCATGAGCGAGCTTCGGTCGAGAGGAGAGGCATTTGACGCCCAGATCCGAGTTGGGGCCATGATCGAAGTGCCCTCAGCCGCCATTGCAATTGACGGCTTGCTGGCCCATATGGACTTTGCGTCCATTGGGACAAACGACCTGATCCAGTACACCCTCGCCATTGATCGAACGGACCGCGAGGTCTCCCACCTATACGACCCACTTCACCCCGCTGTCATACGGCTGATTCGAGACACCATTCGTGCATGCGACCGGGCTCAGACACCCATTTCCCTCTGCGGAGAGATGGCAGGAGAACCGCAATACACTCGACTCCTGCTGGGAATGGGACTGCGAAGTTTCTCGATGCATGCTGTCGAAATTCTGCGCGTCAAACAGGAGGTTCTGAAGTCGGACACGCGCCTGCTTGAGAGGCCTGTGGCAAGGCTTTTACGCCTTCCAGACAGCAGACGCGTCAGAGCGGGCCTTGAGTCATTGAGCAGCTGAGATCACCGGTTGAATCCAACCCGCCCGAACCGCAGCCAGCACAGCCTCTGTGCGTGTCTGCACATTCAGTGCCCGAAGAATGGCGCTGATGTGCACCTTGGCCGTTCCCTCGGACATGCCCAGACTGCGACAGATCACCTTGGTGGGTGCGCCCTCTACAAGGTAGCCCAGGACCTCAAACTGCCGAGGAGTCAAAGCAGCCCAGGGCGCACTGTTAGCTCTCACCTCCTGAACTTCGATCCGAATCACCGAATTTCCCCCCGGCTTGAGATGCCTTCGGTTTCCCGGCGAAAGTGTCGATTCAGAGGCAGTCGGCAACCGACGCGTGGGTCGGCTCGAGGGGTTCAGGCGATCATAGTGCTGAGCAGCCAAAAGGCTGGTGATGGCATCGGTCATGATGGGCTCCAGGAGAGTTCGAGTCATGGTTAAGGAGCTCGCAGTGTCAGAGCGCCAGAGCCGCCAAACTGCAAAGAATTGTGTCAAATTCCCGTCCATGGCCTCTCGCTCCCAGGACATCGGTCCCGTCATTGCCCAGCTCGCGCATTTCGAAGCGCCGCTCCCACTGGTGAGCGGCCAGTCTTTTGGTCCCTACAGCTTGGCTTACGAGACTTATGGTGTGCTCAACGCGGCTCGATCAAATGCAGTCCTGATCTGCCATGCGCTCAATGCTTCGCATCACGTCGCAGGCACACGGTCGGACGACCCCGAAGACCGGGGATGGTGGGACAACATGGTCGGTCCCGGAAAGCCCGTCGATACGGATCATTTCTTTGTCATCGGTGTGAACAACCTCGGATCCTGTTTTGGCTCCACCGGCCCCGCCAGCCCAGACCCCTCCACCGGCAAGCCCTATGGCGGGCGATTTCCGGTCATCACGGTCGAGGACTGGGTGCATGCGCAGGCGCGGCTTGCGGATCACTTAGGAATTGCCCGATTTGCAGCGGTGATGGGCGGAAGTCTAGGGGGCATGCAGGCACTTCAGTGGTCTATCGCCTATCCGGAGCGGCTCGGGCATGCCATCGTCATCGCTTCCACCGCGCGACTCAGTGCGCAGAATATTGCCTTTAACGAGGTCGCGCGGCGAGCCATACTCAATGATCCCGATTTTCATGGCGGTGACTTCTATGCCCATGGGGTGGTGCCCAAACTGGGCCTCTCAATTGCCCGCATGGTGGGCCACATCACCTATCTTTCTGACGATGTCATGGCGCAGAAGTTTGGTCGCAATCTTCAGTCGGCCGAGCGGTATCAGTATGGATTTGATGTGGAGTTCCAGATCGAGTCCTACCTGCGCCATCAGGGAGAGAAGTTTTCTGGCTACTTCGACGCAAACACGTATCTTCTGATCACACGTGCTCTAGATTATTTCGATCCCACACGAGATGCTCAGGGCTCTCTCACACACGCGCTAGCGCCGGCGCGCTGCGGATTTTGTCTGGTGTCCTTCACAACAGACTGGCGATTCTCTCCTGAGCGCTCGCGAGAAATCGTTGCCGCACTCATCGAAGGTGGTCATGAGGTCACCTATTCTGAAATTGATGCACCCCATGGCCACGACGCCTTCCTCATGGCGGACCCCCGCTATCACGCGGTCATTCGAGCCTACTTTGAGCGCATTGCCAGATCCCTTGGGCAGCAGACAGGACGAGTCCTGTGAAGCGATCCTCGCCTCTTCGTGCAGACCTCGCACTGATTGCCGACTGGGTGGCGCCGCAGGCCCGGGTGCTGGACCTCGGATGCGGGGATGGGAGCCTCATTCACTGGCTTAAAACCGAGAAGGGTTGCACGGTCTACGGGGTCGAGATTGATCATGACAAGCTCTTGACGTGTATCTCCCGGGGGCTGTCTGTGGTGCAGGCAGACATTGACCAAGGCCTTGCACTGCTGGGAAACGCCACCTTTGACACCATTATTCTGTCGCAGGTCTTGCAGGCGACCCATCGCACAGAGCAGGTCCTGCGTGAGATTGCCCGCATGGGTCGCGAAGCGATCGTCAGCAGCCCAAACTTTGGACATTGGTCGCATGTCTGGTCGTTACTGCATGGGCGTATGCCCGTTAACCGTCGCCTTCCTTATCAGTGGTTCGACACCCCAAACCTCCATTTCGCCACCACAAAGGACTTTGAGGCCTTGCTCGATCGGCTCGCGCTGCGCATCACGCGATGCGAGTATTTGCGAGAAGATGAGTCTGGCGGTCTGTCTCGCGTCGAACGACTGGCCTCGTTGCGGGCCACACTTGCGATCTATCAGTTCCATGCAAAATCGAATGAGGAGAGTCAATCATGATTCAAACCATTGGCGTCATTGGCGCAGGCACGATGGGCAACGGCATTGCCCAAGCATTTGCCTGTGCTGGTCGCTCTGTTGTGCTTCAAGACATCCAAGCGTCCGCGCTCGAGAAAGCGATCCAGACCATCGGGAACTCTCTGGATCGACTGATCAAGAAAGGAAGCTTCACGGAGGTACAGAAACAAGAGGCCCTGGGACGAATTCAGACCGCAACAAACGTCCAGGCGCTCGGCGAGGTTGAACTGGTCGTTGAAGCGGCAACCGAGCACGAGCGCATTAAGGTCGAGATTCTTCAAGCGCTCGAGGCCCAGGTCCCAAGACACTGCATCATTGCCACCAACACCTCCTCGCTCTCGATTACAGCGCTGGCCTCAAAACTTAAGCACCCTGATCGATTTGTTGGTATGCATTTCTTCAATCCGGTTCCCATGATGCCGCTGGTCGAAGTGATTCAAGGGCTTCAGACCTCAAATCAAGTCATGCAAGCTATTCAAGCCCTTGCCCAGGAGATCGGCAAGACACCGATTGTCGTAAAAAACAGTGCGGGCTTCGTGGTGAATCGTTTGCTTTGTCCAATGATCAATGAGGCCGTATTTGTCTTAGCTGAGGGACTGGCAAGCGCAGAGGAGATTGACGAGGGCATGAAGCTCGGATGCAATCACCCCATTGGCCCGCTGGCCTTGGCAGATTTGGTGGGACTCGACGTGCTTCTGGCCGTCATGCACGTGCTGTCTGACCACTTCGAGGACCCGAAATACAGACCTGCTCCTTTACTCAAGGAAATGGTGGCTGCTGGGCACCTTGGCCGTAAGACGGGGCGTGGGTTCTATCAATACCAGTAACGCTGACAACGTGCAGCTGGCTTACCGCATGTGGGGTCTTGCGGCCCTGTTCTATGTATTCGATTTTTTTCAGCGTGTCTCACCTGCAAGCCTTGCCTTTGACCTCTCAAGAGAGATTGCCCCAACGGCTCTGGCTCTAGGGACGCTGTCCTCCGCTTATTTTTTGACTTACGCAGGTTTTCAACTGCCCGCAGGGCTGCTTGTGGATCGCCTCGGAGCGCGAAAAGTACTCACCATGGCCGCAATCGGCGGTGGCGCGGGTGTCGCTGTTTTTGCGTTGGCACCCATGATGGAACAAGCCATCCTGGGACGCCTCATTCTTGGGGCAACAGGTGCGGTGGCGTGGATCGCTTTACTCAAGCTCGCCTCTGAATGGTTCTCTCCACAGCGGTTCGCGGGCATTACCGGGCTCTCTCTTGCGATGGGCGCAGTCGGTGCCGTGTTGGCTGGATTTCCGCTCAGCCGCCTTGCAGACATCTTTGGATGGCGCGAGGTTTTGCTTGGAAGTTCAAGCTGCGCCATCCTGCTGGCACTCCTGTTCTGGTGGCTGATTCGCGATCGACCGGATTCATCGCGCAGCGTGCAGCCATCGGCAACACTTACACAGCCCATATCGCTTCTCGCGCTCCCATGGCGCTCACTCATCATCCTCGGCCTGGGGCAGATGGGCGTGACTGGCAGCATGGCCGCCCTATCGTGGCTCTGGAGTGTGCCCTACCTCAAGACTGGGTTTTCGCTGTCCGCGAGCACTGCAACCCTACTGTCCTCTTGCATGATGATTTTTTTTGCACTGGGCGGCGTGGCCTTTGGACGCTGGTCTGACCGCCTCCAAGAGCGCCGCAGGCCCCTGATGCTCGGCACCGTAGGTGTCGTTCTGATGCTGGCTCTGCTCAGTACAGGTGCCCTCTCAGACAACCTCATGGCCACGACAGCCTGTCTGTGGCTAATGGGTCTGAGTGCGGGATCTATGGTGCTCTCGTTTGCAGCCGCCAAGGATGTCGCACAAGGCCACCATACGGGGGCCGTGGTGGCGTTCATGAACCTATGCGTCATGACCGGCAGCATTGGACTGCCGCCCCTCTTTGGCACGGTGCTTGACGCCCAATGGCAAGGCAGCATCATCGATGGAGTGCGTCGATACCCCATAGAGGCTTATGAGCTCGCCTTCCAAGGACTTGCCGTCTGGGTGCTGCTCACCCTGCTATTTCAATGGCGATGGTCCGATGCGCTCATCGATGCCAAAGTCAGTGCTGCCAAAATCAGCGACGCCAAAAAGCGGGAGAAAACAACACCACCACAGTGAGTAGCTCGAGTCGGCCAAGCATCATGGTGAATGACAGGACCGCGAGCTGGAAATCATTCAGGCCCGAATAATTTCCGGCAGGCCCAACCTCGTTAAGGCCAGGGCCCAGGTTGTTCACACAGGCCAAGACCGCACTGATCGCGGTCACGTCGTCCATGCCTGAGAGCAAGAGGCAGAATGTGGCCACCATGACCGTAAAGCCATAGACCAGCATGAAGGCTAAAACGGAGAAAATCACGTTCTGTCCAACGCTGGTGCCGCGAGAGAGGCTCACAGGACTCACAAGCCGGGGGTGAATGATCTTCGCAAGCTCCTGTTGAGCGAGCTTGGCCATGATCACCAGCCGTATCATCTTGATGCCGCCCCCCGTCGAGCCTGAACAAGTCGCAAAGGCCGCCAATAAAATCATGAGCCAGGGTGCAAATACAGGCCAAGCCGAATAGTCTTGCGTGGCATAACCTGTGGTGGTGGAAATAGACACCACATTAAACGCTGCCGCCCGCAACGCCCCAAAAAAACCACCGTAGGTCTGCTCACTCCAGAGCACGAGGGTGACCACCAAGACGCCTGCGCTGACAGCCAACACAAACCAGCGCGCCTCTGGGCAACGCAAATAGGGCTTCATGCTGCCCGTTCGAACCGCCGAAAAGTGCACAGCAAAATTGACCCCCGCAATCATCATGAAAACGATGGCTACGAGCTCAACGCCCAGGCTCTGGAATTGGCCAAGGCTTGCGTCATAGCTGGAGAGCCCACCAATACTCATGGTCGTGCCAGCGTGAATGAAAGCATCAAACCAGTCCATTCCAACGGCCCAATAGGAGACCGCGCAAGCAAGTGAAAAGAGAAAATAGAGGCCCCAAAAGCCTTTTGCTGTCTCGGTGATGCGAGGAGTCAGTTTGGTATCTTTCATCGGCCCGGGAGTCTCAGCCTTGTAGAGCTGCATACCACCGACCCCCAAGAGCGGCAGAATCGCAACGGCCAAGACCAGAATGCCCATGCCACCGAACCATTGAAGCAGGCTTCTCCAGGCCAAGATGGATCGGGGTGCGGTGTCGAGGCCCGTCAGAACGGTCGCGCCTGTCGTGGTGAGCGCAGACATCGCCTCAAAAAAAGCCTGCCAGCCTCGCAAGCCCTCGAGGGCAAAGGCGATGGGCAGTGACCCAAGTCCAACCAGTGCCCCCCAACAGAGAATCACCAACAAAAACCCATCTCTAGGGAACAACTCTGCAGAATGCCCGCGCGTAACCGAAATACCCACCGCACCCACACCAAATGCAATGAGTGCGCCCTGAATAAAGGCCCAGATTGCCCCATCGCTTGTCGCATAGGACACTGCGATGGGCACCAGAAAGGTGAGTGAAAACAACAAAACCAGCTTGCTGAGCACGTTGACCAATGCCACCGCCGAGTCCAGGCTCGACTGCCGCGGTCGAGAGTCCGTCTGCATCAGAAGAAGCCGGCAGAGACCTGAAAGAGCTTCTCGACTTTGGGGATGGTCTTTCGGTCGGTCACGAACACAATGAGATGGTCGCCCGACTCAATCACGACATCGTGGTGTCCCATGATGACACTTGCTCTATCGTCCTCGCCACGCACGAGGCCACCAATCATTGCGCCTTCCGGCAGACGAATGGATTCAATAGTACGACCCACGACTTTGGACGTCTTGTGATCTCCATGCACAACCAACTCTAATGCCTCTGCCGCACCTCGCCTGAGGCTGTGGACCGCTGCCACATCGCCTCGCCGCACATACTTCAGGAGCTCACCGAGGGTCACATGAGAGGGTGTGAGCGCAATGTCAATTCGCCCACCCTCCATAAGCTCTGCGTAGGCCTTGCGGTTGATCAGTGCCAGGACACGCTTGGCACCGAGGCGCTTGGCCAAAAGGGCAGACATGATGTTGTTTTCATCGTCGTTGGTGAGTGCAAGAAAGAGGTCCATTGAAGCCACGTTTTCTTCAATGAGCAGATCCTCATCGGTCGCATCGCCATGGAGCACTAGTGCCTTGCCGTTTAACGCCTCTGCTAAGAGCATGCAACGCTGCTTGTTGCCCTCAATGATTTTAGGAATCATGCTGTCGCTGATGGCCTCGGCGAGGCGACGCCCAATATTGCCTCCGCCAACAATCATGACTCGGCGCACCGGCTTGTCTTGCTGACGAAGTTCTTGTGTGACGACACGAATATGCTCGGAGGCCGCCAAGAAAAAGACCTCGTCGTTGGGCTCAATCCGTGTATGACCCTCAGGCAGGATGGCGCGGCCCTCCCGAAAAATAGCAACCACACGAGAGTCCACATCAGGAAGATGCTGCCTGAGCTCTCGAATCTCGTGAGACACCAAGGGACTGCCTTCGCGAGCCGAAACCGCGAGCAAGCCCGCCCGCCCTTTGGCAAATTCCAAGACCTGAAGCGCCTCAGGAATTTCGATGAGCTTGACCAAGTAGTCCGTGATCATCTTCTCAGGGCTGATGGCCACACTCACACCAAAACCCTCGTCTGAAAGCAACTCTTCGTGAGCCATCCATTGAGGTGATCGCAGACGCACAATACGCTGAGGAACATTGAAATGCCGCTGAGCAAGCTTGCACGCCGTAAGATTGATCTCATCGCTTGCCGTTACAGCAATCAGCATTTCTGCTTCTTCAATGCCAGCCGAGGTGAGCACCTCCAGCGAAGTGGCATGTCCATATACGGTTCGCAGATCAAGACGCTCCTGCAAAAGCCCCAGCGCCTCTGCGTCGGTGTCCACCACCGTCACGTCATTCTTCTCTAATACCAACATCTCGGCCAGACCAGACCCAACCCGTCCGGCCCCCAGAATGAGAAACTTCAAGCGGCTGCCTTTCGGGTCGGCGTGCGATGTGGCTCCATACCAAGCTGCCGAATCTTGCGATAGAGATGGGTTCGCTCAAGCCCAGATCGCTCAGCCAATCGGGTCATGCTGCCTCCCTCTTTGTCGAGCTGATACTGAAGCACAATGCGCTCAAATGACTCACGGACCTCGCGCAAGGGGGCATCGAGGTCCAGTGCAAGAAGCGCCTGCCGCGCCATGTCGAGGGGATCACCTTGTTCAGCCTCAAGCTCCTCATCCTCCTCCAGGGTTGCAAGACCCCCTCCAAGTACATGCTGGGTCTGGGCCACAGCATCGCGCCATGCTCTTTGTGCCTGAGCTCTGGCAAGCGCCGCACTCACGGTCTTGAGTAATTTGGCCAACGCAATCGGCTTTTCAAGAAAATCAAAAGCTCCCATGCGGGTCGCCTCAACTGCAGTATCGATGGTGGCGTGCCCAGACATCATCACGACTGGCACCGTAAGTAAGCCCTGCGAAGACCACTCCTTGAGCAGTGTCACCCCATCGGTATCTGGCATCCAGATGTCGAGTAAAACCAGATCGTAAGATCGACCATCATGCACAGCTCTGGCCTGCGTGGCCGACTCCGCAAGCGTAACGGCATGCCCTTCGTCTTCTAATACTTCCAGCAAGAGCTCACGCACGCCAAGCTCGTCATCTACAATCAAGATATTCGCCATGCTCTAATTTTCTGCCACATGGGGCAAGAGCGCAAATGAGAATTCTGCCCGTGTTCCAAGCACCTGTGCGTCAGCCGCGCGCAATGTAGAGAGGGAGACCTCCGCATGATTTTCCTGCGCGATTTTCTGCACCACCGCCAGGCCAAGCCCAGAGCCTTTTGCTTTCGTTGTGACATACGGCTCAAAGACCCGATGGGCAAACTCCGGAGCAAGTCCAGGTCCATTGTCATCCACGCGAAACACAACGCGTCCGCCTTGCGTCAACACGGAGACCTGAATCAAGGGCTCGGCGACACGCTCAACCGCATCTTGTGCATTCTGAATCAGGTTGTGAATCACTTGAAGCATTTGGCCTCGGTCTGCAAAAACACGCGCCTCTGGATCGAGTGCGAGAACGCCTACACGAGCGTCTGAGGCGTAGAGCGTCATCACCTCCTGAACGAGTGCGGCCAGAGAAAACGCTGTAGGACTTGCATCGGGTAGGCGGGCGTAGTTTCGAAATGCATCCACCATGGTCTTTAATGCCGACACCTGTTCCACAATGGTGCGAGCAGATTTGGTGAGCAGTTCTCGTTGGCTCTCAGTAAGGCTTGGGGCCAACCTGCGCTCTAATCGCTCAGCCGAAAGCTGAATTGGGGTAAGCGGGTTCTTGATCTCATGTGCAAGACGTCTCGCCATATCCGACCACGTCTTTGCCCGCTGAGCCGCGAGCAGCTCTCCAATGTCGTCGACCACCACCACCCAGGCCGCACCAAAGTGGCTGCTGTCCTCTGAAAGCCTGGCAACGTGCACCAGAAGTGACCGAAAGCTGCCATCAGCCACTGGACATTCCAGGGTGTGCTGTGCCCGCAGCGTGCCCGCATCGCGCAGATCTCTCATGAGCGAAATCAGGGGCTCATAGGCCTCCCACTCGCAGAGACTATGTCCAAGCGCGGCCTGTAGACCTCGGTTCAGAACACGCTCGGCACTGGGATTGAACTCGCGCAAACGCAGATCCTCATCCAACACGAGCACGCCTGTAGAGAGCGTCTCTAGCATCTGCTTGAGGAAATGAAGGCTCTGCTCACGCTGCGCTTCGCTTTGTGCGGCAAGCTGCTGAGCATCTTTGAGCTGTGCCGTCATCTGATTGAACGATCGAATTAGGTCATTGAGCTCATGATCGACAAGGTCCTCTCTGAGCTTTGGATAATCTCCCACCGCAACCTCTCGCGTGGCGCGCTCCAGTGCGCGAAGTGGCCCAGCCAGCCAGCCGCTCAACAGCACCGCAATCGATAACGCGCCAAAGACTGCCAGAAGCAAAGCCAGTGAGAGCGTCACGCCATAGATACGCCGAATACCCTGCTTCCCAAGCCCGAGCTGCTGATAGTCATTGAGACCGCGATTGAGATCGTCAATATGTTGGGCCAATCGAGTGGGCACCGGCTCAAGCCACTGCACAATTCTTACCGGATCTTGACTGAGCTCCTTGCGCACAGAGAGCGCCAAAGCACGCGTCTGTAATGCCCATTGCTCACCGCCTGAGACCGGCTCCACCAAAGAGAATTGTCGACTCGTCTTTGCACGAGAGAGCGCCTCGGAGGAGGGCAGGTCTGGGACCAGCCGAAAGAGCGTCGCGCTCCGAATGGCCAAGACCTTGCCCTGCGTGTTGAGAACCATCACCTCAGCCTGTGGGCGGCCCTCAAGTGCCAACTCAATAAGCGCATTGAGTTCGCTATCTGGTACCGATTCAATGGCCAAGGCCAGGCGTCTCGCATTGCTCATCGCCTCTCGCCTCATTGATTCCACGGTGGCACGACCCAGGTCGGCCCCAGACTGCAGCGCGCCTTCAACACTCTGGGAGAACCAACTATCGATGGTCCTTGCCAGAAACTGGACAGACACCAGAGAGACCAGCGCAACCGGAAGAATGCCCATCAGCGTGAGCGCCGTGGCCAGCCGTATGGTGAGCCGTGACCCGAACTCGCGTCGACGATATCGCCGCCATGCCTTGGCGACCATGGCAATCGCCAACACGGCCATAATCAATACCAATGCCAGATTGGCTGCAACCAAGATGGGGTACACCTCATCGAGCCGACTCTCAAGACCGGAAGCCATCGACAGCACGGCAAGCATCCCACCCGAAAGGGCAAATACCAACAAAAGAGCAAGCCGGAACGCAAAAGTCATGTCAGTGGCCTTACTTTGGGCGAGCGTCTTCTATGCGAGACCATCCCGAATCAAAAGCCCACTGCTCGCTGGTGAGCGCTGTCACCTGTATGGCCTTGGGCAGCGCTCCTAGGTCCAGTGAGAGTCGGATTCGAAAAACCCCCTCTTTGGTCACCCCTGATCCCGGACTCGCCACCCGCCAACCCTTTACCGAGAGGCTGGCGCGAAGCGCCTCACCAAAATCCGCATAGACCAATGGGGCCCCCCCATCGATCGTGACTCGAAATTGCCGGGTCAATGGATGAAAAACCAGATCGGCAGAGCGCGTGCGGCTGTAAACCTGTCGATCCCACCACCACCAGCGACGCTGCAGAACCTGAAAGGAAGACACAAAACGAAGCGGGACTCCGCGTTCAATCGCCTGAATCAGAGCTGCACTGAGGATGACCTGAACCTGCCCAGAGACCACAACACCCTCGAGTGGATCATCGATGAGCGCAAGCTCACTGAGCTCAACCGTGGGAACTCGGGGTGCAGCTTTGTGCGCAGTTTCAGTGGCGAAAGCCGAAGCGGCAAGGGCCCAAACCATACTCCAGGCCAAAAGCGCCTGGACCACACAGTCTAGGCCCGCTTGCGAAAACGAGCGACAAAAAAACCATCTCCGACGCGCTCGCCCTCGGCCATAAGGAGTCCCGGCGCAGGAAGCCGTTCGACATGACATGACTCATTCTGCCATCTTCGCGCCAGTTCCTCGCCTTCTTGCAGAAAGACTGAACATGTCACCAACAAGGCCTCACCACCCGGTTTAAGCCGGGGCCACGCAGCCTTGAGCAGATTCCACTGCAATGCACGAGCAACCTCTAGTTGAGCGGGCGTTCTTCTCCACGGAATCTCGGGGTGCCGCCGCACCACACCAGAAGCTGAGCAAGGCAAATCGAGAATCAGATGATCAAAATCGCCAGGCCAATGTGCTGGCCATATCCCACCAGCCAGTGGATCGAAGGCCTGCGAATAGACATGGCCCGAGAGCTGGGTGCTCAAACGTGACCACTCTGTCTCAAGCTTGTGCAAGCGACCCTCAGACGCATCACTTGCATAGATATGAACAGCAGCCTGCTCCGCCGCCAAAAACGTCTTGCCTCCGGGTGCGGCACAGACATCCCACACCGTCTGTCCGTCCTGGAGTGGCAACCACCCAAAGCACCGCTGCGCAGAGACATCCTGCACCCGGAACCAGCCTTGAGCAAACCCTGGCAGCTGTGTGACAGGTCGGGGCGGCTCTAAATGAAACGCCCGGGGAAGTGCTGGGCCCACAGACCATGGTCGCAAGCCCTGGGAGTGAAGGGCTTGTATCCAGGCCTGTCTCTGCGCTGATGGCCCCACATATCGCACCGTGAGCGGCGGATGCCTCTGCTGATGATCTAGCCAATGCGCTGTCCGATCTCCAAGACTCTCTCGCATCTGCTCAATCCACCAGGCAGGCGCATTCCAACGCGCAATTGGATGGTGTAGGTCCTGGGCGGCCGATAAAGGATCGGAGAGCGCCTGACGCAGGATGGCATTTACGAATCGAGCACCAGGCGCTCCTGCCCAGGCCTGAGCTGCCTGAACAGCTTGATTCACCAAGAGGGCCGGCGACCGATAGCCGCGGCGAAGCGCACCAAACACCACACTTAAAAGCATGGCAAGTCCCGGATCGGGCTGTCGCTTCGCCATACGCGCTAGCCGAACCTGGGTTAAGCCCCAGTTTCGCAGTCCGCCGTAGAGGAGGTCTGTTTCCGCGGCAGACAATGACAAAGCTGCGCCTGCCTTATCCGGCTCGTCAGAGAGCATTTTGCGCATCTGCTGAGCCGCATGGCGAAACTCCTTCCAGAGCGGGGCCCGCTGCGAAACCAGCGAATGGGCAGTCAGCGCGACACTCCAAATTGTTCGTTCGGTTTGAGGCCCAGCGCTCGCGAGAAGATGACACCAGGCTGCGGCTTTCCGCCCGGTCGCTGTAACCATGTCAAACCTAGTGCGCCCTGTGAGCACGCCACCACGATCCCCGTTTCGGGCGCTCCCATACTCAGAATCGAGCCTGGTGGCCCCCACTGCCCCAGCCGCTCCACCACACAGGCACCCCCCAGCTTGACCGCTTCTCCGCGCAGCTGCGATACGGCTCCTGGCGAGGTCTCAAGTGCTCGGATCTGATCTACCACGGCCTGAACCGGACGATCGAATCGGACCTCACGATCCTGTGACGACAACTTGTGGGCGTAGGTGACACCCTCATCGGGCTGGGGCTCGGGCGCGCCCGTCTGAAGCCGACCACTGCCCAGAAACGCCACCAATTGCTGCGATCCCAGTGCCGCTAAACGGGTTTGCAGCTCGGAGCCTGTCTCTTGAGGATCGATGGCAATGGATGCACGGGTCCACACCGGACCCGTATCGAGACCCGCTTCCATCTGCATAATGCAGACGCCTGTCTGCGTGTCCCCGGCCTCAATGGCTCTTTGAATCGGTGCTGCACCCCGCCAACGTGGCAACAAAGATGCGTGAACATTGATGCATCCCCAGCGGGGCAACGTCAACACGGCAGGCGGGAGAATCAATCCGTATGCAACAACCACCAAGAGATCCAGATGAAGATCTTGAAGGGCCTGCTGAGCCTGCTGCCCGCCCTCTCGATCCGCCCGAAAACTCAAAGGATTCAGAAGGGGCAGTCCGAGGGTTTTAGCGCACTCACTTACTGGGCTCGGAGTCAGGCGCCGACCCCGACCTGCAGCACGATCAGGCTGGGAGAAAACCGCCACCAACGCGTGTCCTGGCTTGTGCTGAACGAAATCCGCAAGGGCTTGGAGGTGCTGTGCTGCAAACGCTGGTGTCCCAGCAAACCCAATGCGCATGCGCTAAGCCGGGAGATGGGCTGAGTCTCTCAGCTTTTTCTGCTCGCGCAATTCCTTAAGGAGCCGATCGCGCAGACGCGTCTGTTTCAGGCGCGAGAGATAGTCCACAAAAACCTTGCCCGAGAGATGATCCATTTCATGCTGAATGCACACCGAAAGAAGCCCCTCTGCTTGCAGCTCGAAGGTTGATCCGTCCGCCCGTTGGGCTCGAATCTCAATCACGTCGGGACGCTCAACGTCATCGAACACACCAGGAACAGACAGGCATCCTTCCTGGTAGCGCTTGACCACTTGACTCTGCGATAACACAACCGGATTGATGAACACTCGTGGCTCACTATGGTCTTCTGTGAGGTCCATCACGATCACCTGCTCGTGCACATCGACCTGTGTGGCTGCTAACCCAATACCCGGTGCTGCGTACATGGTTTCGAACATGTCCGCAATGAGCGCTTCGAGCCGCGCGTCGAACTGCTGCACGGGCTTAGCCACCGTGCGAAGTCGCGGATCTGGATAGTGAAGAATGGGTAAGAGCGCCATACGAATGGATATTGCTTCAAGGTTGTTGCTCACTAGCCTAGAGGGTTTTTCTCTGAGAGGCGAGTATGCAAACCCAAATTGTGCCCGAATCCGCATGGCCAGCCCATGATGCTGAGCTCCAACCCCGAATCGGACGACTCTATTTTAGAGGCGACCTCAACTGCCTGTCACAGCCCACCATGGCCATCGTTGGAAGCCGTCGCGCCGGTCTTCAGGGCTGTCACCATGCGCAAGTGCTCGCCTCGGAGCTCGCTGGCCATGGTCTCTGTATTGCCAGTGGTCTTGCGCTTGGCGTTGACGCGGCTGCTCACCTGGGTGCACTCTCACAGCAAACTGGGAGGACGATCGCTGTGCTCGGACACGGGCTCGACCAGACCTACCCTCCGCAGCATGCCACGCTCGTGCAGCGAATCCTCGATCAAGGCGGCTTGCTGATCTCTGAGTACCCCGATGCAATGGCGCCCAGACCCCATCACTTTCTACTTAGAAATCGGCTCATTGCATGGTTATCCGTGGGCGTCATTGTGATTGAGGCTAGTCATCGGAGCGGCGCCTTGAGCACTGCCCAAGCCGCAATTGAGCTGGGCCGAGAGGTCATGGTCCTCCCCGGCCCGGTCTCAGGTGGTCGATACAGTGGCGGCCACCGACTCATCCGTGATGGGGCTCATCTGATCGAGAATGCCGAAGATGTGCTTTTGGCCTGTCGTCAGCCCGACTTATTTGAGAGGGCCCCCGCCCACAGTGCTCCCGACTTACCGTTGGAATTAGACACAAGGGCTGCCCAAATCATGGCGGTGCTAGACTTTCAGCCCAACGCCCCTGAAGACCTCAGCGCGCAGTCTGGCCTGGGCCTGTCAGACCTTATGGCGGGATTGTTGATTTTGGAGCTTCGCGGCTTGGCCAGTCGACTGGTAGACGGCAGGTGGTCTCTCCGGCCCCACTCACGGATGAAGGAATCCTAGAATTGAGCAAGTCTCTTGTAATCGCTGAAAAGCCCTCTGTGGCAGCCGATATCGCCAAGGCGTTGGGTGGGTTCTCCAAGCAAGACGATTTTTTTGAGCGAGACGATATGGTCATCGCGTCCGCTGTGGGCCACCTGCTTGAGATCAAGGCTCCTGAGGCCTACGAGGTCAAGCGGGGAAAATGGTCGTTTGCTCACCTGCCCGTGATTCCACCGGAGTTTGACTTACAGCCGCTGCCTAAGTCCGAGCAAAAACTCAAAACCTTGGCCAAGCAGATTCGCCGAAAGGACATCAGCCACATCATCAACGCGTGTGATGCGGGGCGCGAGGGAGAGCTGATTTTTCGAACCATCGTTCAATACACCAAGGCCAAGCAACCGATTGCTCGGTTATGGCTGCAGTCTATGACGCCCTCTGCTATTCGCGATGCATTCGATCATCTGAGAACCGATGAGGAGCTTCGACCCCTCTCCGAGGCCGCTCGCTCGCGATCAGAGGCTGATTGGCTGATTGGCATCAATGGCACGCGAGCCATGACCGCATTCAACTCCAAGGAGGGGGGGTTCTTCCTGACAACGGTCGGCCGCGTCCAGACACCAACGCTCTCTGTGGTGGTCGAGCGTGAGGAAGTGATTCGCAAGTTCGTGGCCAAGCCTTACTTTGAGGTCAAGGCCGAGTTCGTCTGCGCGGCCGGGCGGTATGAGGGCCGGTGGTTCGATACCGGATTTAAGAAGTCCCCCGATGCACCAGATGCCCGGGCGGAGAGAATCTGGGACGCGCGCCAGGCAGAGGAGATCGCAACACTCGTAGCACATCAGACGGCGGTCGTTCGAGAAGAACACAAGCCGAGCAGTCAAGCCGCACCGGCACTCTTTGACCTCACCAGTCTTCAGCGAGAGGCGAATGCACGGTTTGGCTTTTCAGCCAAAAACACCCTGGGTCTGGCTCAAGCGCTGTACGAGAAGCACAAGGTCCTCACCTACCCGAGAACAGACTCAAAAGCCTTGCCCGAGGACTACCTTGAGACCGTCAAGACAACACTCGGCCAATTCGATGGCACGAGTTATGCCGTTGCTGCCAAAACCATCCTCAAGCAGGGCTGGGTGAAGCCCAATAAGCGGATTTTCGATAACGCCAAAGTGTCGGATCACTTTGCCATCATTCCAACAGGGCTCATGCCCAAGGCATTGTCTGAGCCCGAACAAAAGCTCTTCGATCTGGTCTGCAGGCGCTTTTTAGCGGTCTTTTTTCCGCCTGCTGAGTTCCTCAATACCGTTCGCATCAGTGAGGTTGCTGGACAGCCGTTCAAAACGGAAGGCAAGATCCTCACTGAGCCCGGTTGGCTCAGCGTGTACGGAAAGGAAGCTCAAGAGGACGGTGTAAATCTGGTCGCCGTTGGGCCGGAAGAGCGTCCGTCCGTCGCGGAGGTTCAAGTGCTAGCACTCGAGACTCGACCCCCGGCGCGTTACACCGAGTCGACCCTGCTCTCTGCAATGGAGGGCGCGGGCAAGGCCATCGAAGACGACGAGCTAAGAGAGGCCATGAGCGGCAAAGGGCTCGGGACGCCGGCAACGCGTGCGGCCATCATTGAAGGGCTACTCAGTGAGAAGTACCTGCTGAGAGACGGGCGAGAGCTCTTACCTACAGCTAAGGCATTTCAACTCATGACGTTATTAAGAGGGCTAGAGGTTGAGGCGCTCTCAAAACCGTCGCTTACTGGGGAATGGGAATTCAAGCTTTCTCAGATTGAGCGTGGCGCGCTCTCTCGGCAAGCTTTTATGAAAGACATTGCGGGGCTCACCGCACATATCGTGGAGCAGGCAAAGAACTACTCCAGCACCACAATCCCTGGAGATTACGCCACACTGCAAGTGCCATGTCCGAAGTGCGGAGGCGTGGTTAAAGAGAACTACCGCCGGTTTGCTTGTCAGTCTTGCGATTTCTCTTTCACAAAGAGCCCTGCGGGTCGGCTTTTTGAAACGAGTGAGGCGGAGCATTTCATTACACACCGAAGTATTGGTCCGGTTGATGGCTTTAGAAGCAAAATGGGGCGCCCCTTTGCTGCAAGCCTTACCCTTGATGCCGAGTTCAAACTGAGTTTTGACTTTGGACAAGACAACTTAGATGACGCTGAACCGGTTGATTTCTCGCAATCGCAATCTCTTGGAGAATGCCCGAAATGCAACAGTCCTGTGTTCCAACATGGGACAAGCTACGTTTGTGAGAAGAGCGTGGGACCAGAAAAAACCTGCGATTTTCGAAGCGGTCTAACAATTCTTCAACAGACCATTGCACCTGAACAGATGCAAAAACTCTTACAAGCTGGAAAAACCGACCTGCTAGATGGTTTCGTGTCTGCAAAAACCAAACGCAAGTTCAAGGCATACCTCGTCAAGACCCCTGAGGGGAAAGTAGGCTTCGAGTTTGAAGCAAAAAAACCCAAAGCATCCAAGTCCCCCCGCGCTTAAATATCGAGGTTTGAAACCCTCAAGGCATTTGTTTCGATAAATTGACGACGAGGTTCTACTTCTTCGCCCATTAACGTTGTAAAGATTTGATCTGCAGAAATTGCATCTTCGATTTTGACTTGCAGGAGTGTGCGGCTCTGCACATCCATGGTGGTTTCCCACAATTGCTCAGGATTCATTTCACCAAGGCCTTTATACCGCTGCTTTGTCATACCCCGTTCAGCCTCGGAGAGCAGCCATATAATCGCTTCTTGCGCGTGGGAAATCGATTGAGATCTTGCGTTATCCCCTTGGCCACGCTTGACCAAAGTGCCTGGCTCAACCAATGCATTGAGCGCTGCACCCAATCGACGCAATGTTTGGAAGTCCTCACTTAAGATAAGGTCATTTTCCAACGTCGTTTGTTTGAGGTTGCCGTGCCAATCTCTCTCTACCTGCAGCTTCCATTGTTGACGTATGGCATCAAGCTCAGCCAAGACACGCCAGTGCGTGCTTGGTGCATGCCGAACAGACCATTGCCGTAACCATTGATTCAATTTCTCGGCACTGGCCATGGCTGAGTCGCTATCCTTCAAATCGAGCTGTATTTGATCCATAAGCGCCAGTAATAACGGCTCATCGATCCAACGCGCGAGCTTCTCGCGAATTAGCGTTGCCTCCCGATAATGCTGCGCTAAAGATGGCAGCACAATAGAGTCAGACGCTAAGCCGGGTGGAGCTTCTATACGTGCGTCCTTGAGTGCTAATTCCATAAGCACCGTCTGGAGATGCACATCATCTTTGATATAACGTTCTTCTCGGCCAATTTTTATTTTATACAACGGAGGCTGTGCAATATAGACATGACCTCGTTCAACCAGCTCGCGCATTTGCCTATAGAAAAAGGTAAGCAGCAGTGTGCGAATATGCGACCCGTCTACGTCGGCGTCCGTCATAATAATAATACGATGATATCTTAACTTAGCCGGGTCGTATTCATCTTGACCAATTCCCGTACCCAAGGTTTGAATCAATGTAATAATTTCTTGTGAGGACAGAAGCTTGTCAAAGCGAGCTTTTTCGACATTAAGTATTTTGCCTTTAAGTGGCAAAATCGCCTGAAATTTCCGGTCGCGCCCTTGTTTTGCAGAACCGCCAGCAGAGTCACCCTCAACCAAATAAAGCTCTGCTTTTGCTGGGTCGCGCTCCTGACAGTCTGCCAGCTTCCCAGACAAACCAAATGACTCCAATACTCCCTTTCGGCGCGTCATTTCGCGAGCTTTACGTGCAGCATCACGGGCACGGGCGGCATCTACAATCTTGCTACATATCGCTTTCGCCTCAACCGGATGCTCTAGTAGGAACGTCTCAAGCGCTTTACCAATAACATCTTCAACAGGCTGTCGTACTTCACTTGAGACCAGCTTATCCTTGGTCTGGGATGAGAACTTCGGCTCTGGCACCTTGACTGAGAGCACACATGTAAGGCCCTCGCGCATGTCGTCACCTGTTGTCTCTACCTTGGCCTTCTTTGCAAGCTCTTCGTCTGCAATGTATTTATTCATCACGCGCGTCATGGCTGCACGCAGACCAGTCAGGTGCGTTCCGCCATCACGCTGCGGAATATTGTTGGTAAAACAAAGCACCTGTTCATTGAAGTGGTCGCACCATTGCATGGCAACTTCCACCGTAATGCCATCTTTGTCGCCCGCTGCGGAAAATACTTCCGCATGCAAAGGGTTTTTGGCCTTATTGATATAACTCACAAAACCCGATACACCACCAGAAAAAGCAAAGTTTTCTTCTTTGCCTTCACGCAAATCCACGAGTCGAATCTTTACGCCATGATTGAGAAAGCTCAGTTCACGCAGACGCTTGGCCAGTAGATCGTAGTGGAATTCAACATGCTGAAAGATTTCCTGGCTTGCAAGAAAATGAACCTCAGTGCCTTTCTTTAATGTCGTTCCAATAACCCTTAGTGGCTCTACACGTTCACCTTGACGAAACTCCATAAAATGGGTCTCTCCATTTCGGTGAATACTGAGTTTCAACCAATCTGAAAGTGCATTAACGACAGACACACCAACACCATGAAGTCCACCAGACACCTTGTAACTATTTTGATCGAATTTTCCACCGGCATGTAGCTCTGTCATAACAATCTCAGCTGCGCTTCGACCTAATTCATCGTCTGCATGGAGATCCGTTGGAATACCGCGACCGTTATCTGTTACTGAAATTGAGTTATCGGTATGAATTGTGACAACAATATCATCACAATGACCAGCAAGTGCTTCATCAATGGCATTGTCCACAACTTCAAAGACCATGTGGTGAAGCCCGGTGCCGTCGTGAGTGTCACCAATGTACATACCTGGGCGCTTACGGACGGCCTCCAAGCCTTTGAGCATCTTAATAGACGAGGCGCCATACTCTTGATTTGTCATTATTTTCTTCTAAAAACAGTGAAATTCAAATTCTCATTGGCATTACAACATACTTAAACTCGGAATCTTCTGGGGTAGAAATGAGTGCGCTCGAGTTTGTATCTTGTAGAGACAACAAAATGTATTGACTTTTCTGATTCGATAAAACATCAATCAGATATTGTACGTTAAATCCAATATCGAGTGGCTCATGCTCATACGCTACTTCGAGCTCTTCAATAGCTTCTTCTTGTTCGGCGTTTGTTGAGGAAATTTTTAGGGCATGCTCGGCTAAGGTTAGCCTAACCCCCTTGAATTTCTCGGAAGTTAAAATAGCAGCTCGTGACAACGCACCGTGAAAAATCTCTCGAGCTATTTGTATATGTTTTGTATGGCTCTTTGGAATTACACGCTGATAATCTGGGAATTTACCTTCAATGAGCTTAGATAAAATTTCAATGGTTCCTAGGTGAAATTTTACTTGGTTGCTTGAAAACTCCACATGAACCGGGTCATCATTATCTTGAAGCAGTTTTTGTAATTCTATGATCGCCTTTCTAGGTACGATCAACTCAATTTTATCTTCAGTAGTTTTTTCTGTAACGCTAATTTCCGATATTGAATTAAATGCCAGCCGATGTCCGTCCGTGGCCACGGCACGTAAATGATTTTGTTCGACAACTAAAAGCAGGCCATTCAAGTAATATCGGATATCTTGTTGTGCCATCGCAAAGTGAACAGCGTGCATCAGTCCACGAAGTGATCTTTGAGTCATCGTAATACGAGCGTTGATTTGCTCAGGCTGTTTGACGGTTGGAAATTCGTCAGCGGACAGCGTTTGAAGATTGAATCGAACCTTGTTCTGAGTGATGGTTAATTTTCGGCTTGCAAGTGCCACGGTGACCTCAGAATCGTTTGGTAGCGCTCTAAGGATATCGAGTAGCTTTCGTGCCGACACGGTTATGGAGGCGTCTTCGCCAGCTTGTCCGATCTCGGAGTGGCTGGTGATTTGAATTTCAATATCAGTGGAAACGAACGAGACGACCGATCCAACCTTACGAATGAGCACATTGGAGAGGATTGGCAAGGTATGTCTGCGTTCAACAATGCCACTGACGGTTTGAAGTGGTCTCACCAGGGCGTCTCTTTGAGCTTTGATTAGTATCATAAATATCTCTTAGTAGTCGTAGTTAGAGGGTGCCTCAGGCTGTGATCAAGTAGAAAAGAGTTGTTTTATCAATGCGTTATCGGTCGAAAAAACGTGTGGATAATCTTGCGAGTGGTCGGGGGTGCTGTGCATAACTTGTGGTTGCGCGATCTTAGGTCCGTGTTGTTCACAATTTATGCACAAGCTTTTCACGTCTTATCCCCTGAGTTGTTGTTCGAGTAGGTGAAGCTGGCGGTTGAGCTCGGCGTTGTGCTGTCTTGCTTCAGTGATCTTTCGCACAGCGTGAAGCACGGTGGTGTGATCTCGTCCACCAAAGAGATCACCAATATCAGGCAGGCTTTTCTGGGTCAGTTCTTTCGCAAGATACATAGCGATTTGACGTGGAAGGGCGATATTTGCGGGCCTCTTTTTGCTATACATATCTGCAACTTTAATCTTGAAGAAGTCTGCAACAGTTTTCTGAATGTTTTCGACGGAGATCAGCGTTTTTTGCAATGACAGGAGATCCTTGAGGGCGTCTTTGACGACTTCAATAGAGGGCTGTTTCTGGTGGAAATGACAATAAGCCACAACTTTACGCAAAGCACCTTCCAATTCCCGGACGTTTGACCTGAGCTGGCGTGCTATAAAAAATGCTTCATCTTCCCCCAGCGCAAGGTTTTCTTGATCGGCTTTCCTGAGCAGGATTGCAACGCGCATTTCGAGTTCAGGCGGCTCAATGGCTACGGTAAGGCCAGAGCCAAATCGGCTGATGAGTCGGCTATCAATGCCTCCGAGCTCTGATGGATAAGTATCGCTGGTGATGATGAGCTGTTTGCGTGCTGCAACAAGCGCTTCAAAGGTATAGAAGAACTCTTCTTGAGTTCGAGATTTACCAGCAAAAAATTGAATGTCGTCGACCAGAAGCAAGTCTAGGGAGTGGTAGTAGGTTTTGAGTTCGTCGAACGATTTGCGTTGATACGCGCGAACGACATCACTGACGTAAGCCTCTGCGTGGATATACCTGATTTTGGCGGAAGGATTGCGTTCGATCATGAGGTTTCCGACCGCGTGAATGAGGTGACTCTTGCCCAATCCAACCCCACCATACAAGAAGAGGGGGTTGTAGCCTCGTCCTGGGTTGTCTGCCACTTGAATGGCTGCAGCACGTGCGAGCTGATTCGCTTTGCCAAGTACAAAGCTTTCAAAAGTCCAGTCGCTATTGAGCCGTGCCTGATCAAGGTGGACGGGTTGTTCTTGATGTGCGGGGACTTGTGCCGTGTGGCTGTCTCGTTCATGGAGACCAAAGTGGTCTTGCGCTGCTATTGAAGGGTCTGTGCCGTCGGCACTTACTTTGAGCGCAAACTCGATCGTGACAGGGAGATGAAACTGACCTTGCCACCATTTTTGTAGGGGTGCTGTGAGCTGGTCTTGGGCCCAGCTCTGCTTGAAACGGTTTGGCGCCTCAATGATGAGCTTGAGCTGGTCAGGGTGTTGTTCGGCCCGCGTCAATATGAGTGGGGAAACCCAAGTCTTGAACTGTTGGGTCGGCAGTGTTTGCTCAAAAAAGGCAAGACACTCAATCCAAGCCTGCTGGAAGGATTCGTTGGGGCTGGAGTGAGAATGAGGCATGGGTACCGAAGGAAAAATACGAGGCCTAGTGTACCTGAAGTAGCTGACTTATCCACAGGGGGGGCGCTCTTTCGTGCTAGCCATGAATCTAAATTTCTACTAGAATTTAAGGTTCCCTTTTTGGAGAATAATCATGAAACGGACCTTCCAACCTTCCGTGGTTCGCCGCAAACGGACGCATGGCTTTCTAGTGCGCATGAAGACGCGCGGTGGCCGAGCTGTCATCCGTGCCCGTCGCGCCAAAGGTCGTCACCGTCTCGCTGTCTAGTTCACGCGCAGCTGCGCCTGACTCGGCCAACGAACATGGCGGAGCCCCTTATGTCGGAAATCGCTAAGGCCACTCGGGTACTTCGAGCACCCATCTCATGGGTGCACTAGAGCGGCTCTCCCAGCCAGACGCATTTGCTCGTCTCATGCAGAGACGACCTATTGCGGCAAACGACTGGTTGATGGTCTACGCTCAGCCCGCTGTGAGCGAAAACACGGGTTCGGCGCTCGGATTCATTATTCCTAAAAAAGTGCTGCGAAAGGCCGTTCAACGCAACAAAGTCCGTCGCTGGTGTCGCACCTATTGGCAAGCTCGCCCGCTCCCTGTTCCACATCATTTGTTGGTTCGATGTCGCGGCAAACCGCGATGGGAAACGCTTGCTGAACGCAAGGAGCGTTACGGTGCACTGGTGCAGTTGTTCGATCAAGCATTTCGCGCGCTCGAACATGCGACTCAGTAAAGGCAAGCCCCAATGAGGGTTGCGCATAGATTGGCCGCTGCAGTGTGTTTCTTGATTCGACTGTATCAGTTGTTTATTCGGCCCCTCATTGGCCCACGGTGTCGATTTTTCCCAAGCTGCTCAGAGTATGCTCAGGAGGCGATTCGCGTCCATGGCCTCTGGTCTGGGGCGCGAATGACTACAGGAAGACTCTGTCGATGTAGACCGGGTGGCGGAAGTGGCTATGATCCCGTAGCGCCACCTGCTGAGCATTCGGCCCCCTCTTTTAATTGCCAATCCGATAGGACTTAGGTCATGGATGCACGCCGTACGATTTTGATGCTGGTTTTTGTTGGTTCTGTCTTCTTGTTGTGGGAAGCCTGGATGCGGCAATCGAACCCTCTTGCTGCCCAGTCATCTTCAAGCACGCTTGAAACCAATGCACCGGCCGCCGTTTCCACGGGCGCGTTGCCAACACCGATTAAACCGGCAGTTGAAGCGGTACCAGCAGCCGTGGATGCAACGCAAGCCGCTGTTGCCTCGCAGGTGTTTACGCTCAAGAACCGTGATTTGGAGCTCCAAATCGACAGTCAAGGTGCTCGATTCGTAGGTGCAGTTCTAAAAGATCAGGCATCCGATCAGTATCCGGGTGGATTTGTTCGATTGTTTGACCAGGCTGATCAGCGATTCTATGAGGCTCAAACGGGACTTGTTGGTGCAGGTCCGAACGGTAAGAGCCTTCCAAATCACACCCTGATTTTTCAGGCAATGCCTTTGCGCGCAGAAGATGTTCCTGAGCGCACCTTGTTGCTGTCTGCTGAAGCGGGTGGACTGAAGTTGATCAAGCGTATCTCTTTGTCTGAGTCTGGTCATCAGGTGCGCATTCAGCATACGGTGCTCAATACCGGTGCCGATACGGTGACGCCAACCATTTATTTGCAGTTTTTACGCAACGGAGATCCTGCGCCTGGAGAGAGCTCGTTTTATCAGACCTTTACAGGACCTGCGGTGTACACCGATCAAGGAAAGTTCGAGAAGGTTGACTTTTCGGACATTGAGAAAGGTCGCCGTGACTACGTTCAAAAAGCCAACGACGGATGGATGTCGATCGTTCAGCATTATTTTGTCAGCGCTTGGGTGGTTCAGAACCAGGCTGCCCGGGAGTTTTACACCCGAAAAGTCGGAGAGAACCGATATGCGGCAGGTGTATTGCAAGCCTTTCCAGCCGTTGCACCTGGAGCGCAGCAGACTCACGAATCCATTCTGTATGTTGGGCCTCAGGTTCAACGTGTACTAGAGACCCTTGCTCCAGGACTTGACTTGGTTGTGGACTACAGCTGGCTGACGTTTATTGCCAAGCCCATCTATTGGCTGCTCGAGCTGCTCTACCAATGGGTGCCCAACTGGGGGTGGGCGATCGTGCTCTTGACCATCATCATCAAGGCGTTGTTCTACCCCCTTTCAGCGGCAAGCTACAAGTCAATGGCCAAAATGAAGGCGGTTGCGCCCCGAATGACCGCATTGCGTGAGCGCTATGGTGAGGACAAGGCGAAGTTCAACCAAGCCATGATGGAGCTCTACAAGACAGAAAAGATCAATCCTTTGGGCGGCTGCCTGCCCATCTTCATTCAGATCCCTGTTTTTTTGGCGCTCTACTGGGTGCTGCTGGCCAGTGTCGAGATGCGCAATGCGCCTTGGATTTTATGGATTACAGATCTGGCGGCTCCAGATCCCTATTACATTCTGCCGGTCGTCATGGCGGCAACGATGTTCCTCCAGACAAAGCTCAATCCCCCTCCACCAGACCCCTTGCAGGCCAAGATCATGCTGTTTCTACCACTGGTGTTTTCGGTGTTCTTTTTCTTCTTCCCTGCGGGCCTGGTCTTGTATTGGCTTGTGAATAACGTGGTGTCTATCGCCCAGCAGTGGTTCATCATGAAACGGATGAATGTCCCCGTTTAGCGACACCATTGTTGCTATTGCCTCAGGTTTTGCGCCCGGGGCCATTGGGGTGGTGCGCGTATCGGGACCCGCAGCAGTGCGGGTCTTGCATCTGATGACAGGAGCACCTGCATCACCGCGCTTAGCGCAAAAGGTGCTTTTTAAGGCACCCGGTGGAGAGCTCGTTGACGACGGGATTGCGCTTTTTTTTCCGGGCCCCAACAGCTTTACGGGCGAAGACGTGCTTGAACTCCAAGGGCATGGCGGTCCAGCGGTGCTACAGGTGGTGTTGCGGGCAGTTTTGGCATATTCCCTGCCAGATCAGTTGATTCGCCAAGCGCGGCCGGGAGAGTTTTCTGAGCGTGCGTTCCATCACGGGAAGCTTGATCTCTTGCAGGCTCAAGGCATTGCGGATTTGATCGCCGCCAGCAGTGTTCAGGCTGCGAGAGCAGCCCTGCAATCGCTCAGAGGAGGCTTCAGTCATTCGGTTGCGTCCTTACAGCAGGGCTTGACCGATCTTCGCGTCCGCGTGGAGGCCTGTTTGGATTTCCCCGAGGAGGAGATCGAGGTGGTCTCTCAGGAGCAGCTCGATGACAGGCTTACGGCGCTAGACCAGCAGTTTTTGGCTGTGTTTGCTGCCGCACAGCGCGGAGCCGCACTTGCTCAAGGTCTGACCATTGCACTGATTGGGGCACCCAATGTGGGCAAGTCATCACTGCTCAATGCGCTCGCAGAGGAAGAGCTCGCCATCGTGACCGATGTGGCCGGAACGACTCGTGATCGTATTGCCTCACAGCTTGTCATAGATGGCATTCCAGTTTCTGTGGTGGACACCGCGGGGCTGCGATCCTCGGAAGATCCGATCGAGCAGATGGGCATTGCGAAGAGTTGGCAGACGCTTGCTCAGGCCGATCTCGTGCTTTGGGTGTTGGACGCCACGGGCCAGCACACCATGGAGCCGGCACTCGTTGAATGTCTCGCGCAAAAGCTCCATGAGAGAAGAGTGCAGACCGGGCTTGCCCCGGCCCTTTTGATGGTTCTCAATCAAATCGATCGATTAGAGGGGGAGCCTGCCTGCGAGGAATTGGCGCGTTGGGCCGGCTTGCCCTCTGCAGCGTGCCTCCCGTTTGAGCGTCAGATGGTTTCTGCCAAAACGGGAGCTGGACTTGAGGCTTTGCGCATGAGCCTCAAACAAAAGGCCGGATGGACACAGGAATCCGGAGAGACGGTTTTCTCTGCGAGAGGGCGGCAGCTTGAGGCGCTCTCGATGGCTCAGTCGAGCCTGAAACAGGCCCGCTTGGCGCTTGCCCGGGGCGCCTTGGAGCTGTGTGCGGAGCACCTTCGAGCAATGCAGGGGGCCTTGTCTGAATTAACTGGCGAAGTCCACTCTGACGATCTGTTGGGCACGATCTTCAGTTCATTCTGTATCGGGAAGTAATTCGAACCGGCCCAGCGTCTTGTTTTTTTGAACACGGTTGGATGGGAAGACTTGACCGGACATGCAGATGTAGCTGCCGGGGTTTAGCAGTTGGCTGGCGGCAACAGCCATGCCCAGGTTAAAAAGCGCATCGGAGTTCGCCTGGCTTGCTGGAATCATGGCGCCAGTGAAGACCACCACTTGGTCTGATCTTTGGCGCTCCGTTGCGCGCGCCGCGGAGGCCACCATGGTGTCCGTGCCATGAATGACCACAACACGGGACTCTGGCGCTTCGCCAATGCGTTGCGCCAGGTGATCTCGTTGCACTTCAGTCATGTCGAGGCTGTCGACCAACATGACAACTTCAAGCCTGCAGCGCTCGGGGAGTTGGCATTGCTCTCGCCATCTGGCTAGCCCGCTCTGGTCAAACCAAAGCCGACCTTCTTGCGGCCTGTACACCTTCTCGAATGTGCCGCCAGTGGTGAGCACAGCCAATGTAACGCCAGGTGCTAGACTCATTTCACTCCAATTTTCGAAAGATGTCGTCATGAATGCATCACGGATACTCGAGGGAGTGCCCCTCACACGCCATTCTAAGCTGCTGCAATGGGTGCAATCCGTTGCGGACAAAACCCAGCCCAAGAACATCGTTTGGTGTGATGGCTCGGAACAAGAAGCTCAGCATTTGTTTCAGATCATGGTGGAGCAGGGCACCCTTAAGCGACTCAATCCGTCGAAGCGACCGAACTCCTACCTGGCATGGTCAGACCCTTCTGATGTAGCCCGAGTAGAGGATCGGACTTTTGTCTGCACCGAAGATCAAGCAGACGCAGGTCCGAACAACAATTGGGTGTCGCCTCAAGACATGCGAAATACGCTCGATGGTCTGTTTGAAGGGTGTATGCGAGGTCGCACACTGTATGTGATTGCGTTTTCTATGGGCCCGATTGGTTCCCCGATTGCACAGATCGGTGTTGAGCTCACAGATTCTCCCTATGTGGTGGTTAATATGCGCTTAATGACCCGCATGGGTAAGCGCGTCTTTGAACACTTGGGTGAACACGGTGAGTTTGTTCCCTGTGTGCACTCGGTCGGTCGTCCGTTGACAGCTGGGACTCCGGATGTCCCATGGCCTTGCAACGAAACGAAGTACATCGTGCATTTCCCCGAGACTCGGGAGATCTGGTCTTATGGATCAGGCTATGGCGGCAATGCACTGTTGGGGAAGAAGTGTTTTGCGTTGCGGATTGCATCCACCATGGGGCATCGGCAGGCGCAGCACGATGGCATGGGGTGGCTTGCCGAGCATATGTTGATCCTCGGGGTTGAGTCGCCTCAGGGTCAGCGTTATCACTTTGCTGCAGCTTTTCCCTCGGCGTGTGGAAAGACCAATTTTGCGATGCTGATTCCGCCTCAGCGGATGACGGATCAAGGCTGGAAGATCACCACGATTGGGGATGACATTGCTTGGATCAAGCCCGATGAGAAGGGGCGGTTGCGGGCAATCAATCCGGAGGCTGGATATTTCGGCGTTGCACCTGGGACCGGAGAGAAGACCAACCCAAACTGCATGGCATCACTTCGTGAGCACGTGATTTTCACCAATGTCGCACTTACAGATGATGGGGATGTCTGGTGGGAGGGGATGACTGAAACGCCGCCCGATCATTGTCTTGACTGGCAAGGACGTGAGTGGACGCCCGAGATCGGCGCGCAACACAAGCGCAAAGCAGCGCATCCCAACGCACGATTCACGGTTTCTGCGCAACAAAATCCAGTCATCGATTCGGCTTGGGATGATCCCGAGGGGGTGGTGCTCGATGGGTTTATTTTCGGGGGCCGTCGATCTGCCACGGTGCCATTGGCGGCCCAGGCCAGGAGCTGGGAGGAGGGCGTTTATCTGGCCGCCACCATGGGCTCGGAGACGACAGCGGCGGCCACGGGTGCCCAGGGTATTGTGCGCAGAGATCCCTTCGCCATGCTCCCATTCTGCGGCTATCACATGGGCGATTACTTCGCCCACTGGCTTCGGTTGGGCCAGAGCCTGAGCGCAAGGGGAGCTCGTTTGCCCGCGATTTTCGCGGTCAACTGGTTTCGCACCGACGCTCAAGGGCGGTTCGTTTGGCCAGGCTTTGGAGAGAATGCCAGAATCCTTGAGTGGATGATTGCGCGAATCGAGGGAGCGGCGCCTCAAGGGCACGAGCACGCGCTAGGGGTCTCCCCCCGATTTGAAGATATTGATTGGGCGGGCCTCGCATTTGATCGGCAGGTTTTTGAGCAGCTTACGGCGATTGATGTGAGCGATTGGGATGCTGAACTGCGTGAGCATGACCTTTGGTTTGCGCGGCTGGGCGAGCGCTTGCCAGCCGAGCTGCTGCGCGTACGTTCCGCTCTCGGTGTGGCTATCGCGCCCGCTTCGTCTTGAAGGCAAAGGTCGCTGCCACATTGGTGTCTCGCGAGCCGGGGATCACTTCAATGGACATGCCTGCCGCAAGCGGGGCGGGCGAGACGACGCGTAGGTACCAGCCGCACGTTCCCAAATGAATCATCTGGCGAGCGGCCTGATTTGAGCCCATCACGGCGCAGAATTTGTCGCAGGGAATGCGGGGCTCTGTGACTTGAAGCAGCGCCGCCCCGATACGCCAACGGTCTCCAATGAAGACTGTGGTCTCGTCAAGGCCCTGCGTGAGCAGGTTTTCGCCAAACAATCCAGGTCTGGGTTCGCTCCACTCGGGCGAGCGCCAGAGTGGCCAGTGCTCGATTGGAAAGGCATAGAGCGCCTTGTCTAGACCTCCATGCACGGTTTGGTCCGCTTGCTCATCGCCTGCGAGTCCCAGTGGGGTGAGTGGAATCGGCTTTGGTGTTTGCGGTGTGCTGATGGGCGCTTTTCGAATGGCCGACTGGGTGCCGTGCACCGCGTCGCTGCCCAACATCAGCAGACGACTCGTGCCCGCGGAGAGAGTATGGATCTTCATGGTTAGGGCATTTCACAGAGATCGATTGCGGTCCGGATGGCGGCCAAGAGTGAGGCGCAGTTTGCCTGGTTCTGGCCAGCAATCTCAAAAGCAGTGCCGTGATCCACGCTGGTTCTGATAAATGGAAGTCCGAGTGTGCAGTTCACGCCGTCATCAATGCCAAGCAGCTTGATTGGAATGAGGCCTTGGTCGTGATAGAGGCAAACCACGACATCGAAAGATTTGTCTTTGGGCGTGCGACCCCAGGCCATTCGAAAGACGCTGTCAGGGGCCCATGGCCCGGAGACAGAGATCCCGAGTTCCCGTGCGCGCGCGACCGCAGGTGTAATGATCTGAGCCTCTTCACTTCCGAATAAACCACCATCCGATGCGTGGGGATTGAGCCCCGCTACCGCAATGCGCAGTGGTGGTTTGATCAGGCGCGAGAGGCTTTGATGCGTGATCTGGACGGTGTCAAACAGGGTCTCTGTGTCGAGCTGATCAATCGCCATGCGAAGGGGTAGGTGGATGCTGTTGAGCACCACGCGCAGATGGGGGTTGACCAGCATCATGCGAACAGGCGGTGGTCGCCCGGGACTGCTGAGTGCAGCCAGGAATTCCGTATGTCCCGGATAGGGTCGACCTGTGAGTGCGAGCGCTCCCTTGTGAATCGGGGCCGTGACCATGGCATCCAGCGCTCCTGAGAGGCAGTCTTGTGCGGCAGCCTCGATGGCGGCCGCTGCTGCCTCTCCGCTTCGGCCGTGAATGCGGCCGATGGGATAAGGGCCTCCCGGTCCCGTATGGCGCAGCGCTGATGGCATGGGTAGGTTAAGGGATCTGGCGGTCTGCTCAAGGTGAGCAATGTCTCCGTAGAGCACGAACCGATGGCCTGCCGCCTCAAGGGTATGGAGCGCTTTGAGGCAGATCTCAGGCCCGATGCCCGATGGGTCTCCCATGGTGATGCCAATGGTGAGCGTTCTGTTTATGGGCTTGCTCGTAGAATCGTGGCTTTCAGTCATCCTGCAATCATCGCGCAGTTGGAGTCGGTCATGGGGCTAGAGGCCTGGGGTCTGGAGGTATGGATGGTCTTGGCTCTCGCGGCGCTCATCGCTGGGTTTGTCGATGCTGTTGTGGGCGGAGGTGGCCTCATTCAGGTTCCAGCGTTGTTTAGCTCTTTGCCCTCGGCCAGTGCAGCAAGCCTACTGGGCACGGCAAAGCTCTCCTCGATTGCAGGCACTTCGCTGGCGGCTTGGCGTTATCTGCGCGCGGTGCGGCTTGACGGCGCAGTGGTGAGCGCGGCGGTTTTGGGGGCAGCCGGTTTTTCATGGATGGGTGCAGCCGTGGTGTCTTGGATGCCCCGACACTGGGCGGACCCGGTCATTCTTGTGCTGCTTATCGTGGTGGCCGCTGCAACCCTTCGGCGCCGAGAGATGGGTCTCGAACATCGCCCGCGATGGCAAGGTCGTAAGGCCTGGTTTCCAGCATTCATGACGGGAGGGTGTATCGGTTTTTACGACGGCTTTTTTGGTCCAGGCACTGGGGCATTCCTCATCTTTATTTTTGTTCGGGCCTTTCGGTACGATTTCCTCCATGCCTCTGCGGTCAGCAAGCTGGTGAACTGGGTCACCAACTTCTCTGCCCTCGCGTTTTTCGTTCCCGCAGGACAGGTGCTCTGGCTCACTGGGGCACTGATGGCGGTCTGTAATGTCACAGGAGCTTGGCTTGGCACTCGCATGGCGATTCGCGGTGGCAGTGCGTGGGTTCGTCGCCTTTTCTTGGTGGTGCTCTTGGTCATGATCGCTCGGATGGCCTGGTCTGTGGTGCAGCGTTGGATCTAGCAATGAAGTTAAAGGAGAAGGTATGCAAAGCGTAGCGACGGGTTTTCAGGATCAGGGGCTGCTCAAGACGCAGGGTCTGTGGGGTGGCCAGTGGCATGCGTCGCTCTCTGGATCGCGATTCGCTGTTGTCAACCCCGCCAATGGCGAGCCGATTGCCGAGGTGGCCAATATGGGTGCGCTCGAGACACAGGCGGCAATAGATGCAGCTGCTCAGGCGCTGCCTGCCTGGAGTCGTCTGCCAGCCAAGGAGCGCGCCGCGCGGCTCAAGGCCTGGCATGGGCTCATTCTCGAGCATCAGGCCGACCTCGCGCTCATGATGACGCTCGAACAAGGAAAGCCCCTGACTGAGGCCAGGGGTGAGGTGCTCTACGGAGCCAGTTTTGTCGAATGGTTTGCTGAGGAGGCCAAGCGTATTTATGGGGAGGTGATTCCGGCCCCTACGACCGACCGAGAATTGTTGGTGCTCAAGCAGCCCATTGGTGTCTGTGCGGCGATCACGCCGTGGAACTTTCCGCTTGCCATGATTACTCGAAAGTGTGCGCCCGCTCTTGCGGCAGGCTGCACCGTTGTTGTTAAACCGGCCGAAGCAACACCACTTACCGCGTTGGCTTTGGGCGAGTTGGCGATGCGCGCGGGAATTCCTGCGGGCGTTTTTAACCTGGTGGTGGGCGATGCAGACGCAGCTCCCCAGATCGGGCAGGCGCTGTGCGCGGACGCGCGCGTTCGCAAGCTCTCGTTTACTGGCTCAACAGAGGTGGGACGCATCCTCTATCGGCAATCTGCGGACACCATCAAAAAGCTTTCCCTCGAGTTGGGGGGAAATGCTCCGTTTATTGTTTTCGATGATGCTGATCTGGATGCCGCGGTAGAGGGCGCGCTGGCATCGAAGTTTCGGAATGCGGGCCAGACCTGTGTGTGTGCCAACCGCATCTATGTGCAGTCTGGTATTTACGAGGCTTTCGCCCAGCGTTTGTCCGAACGTGCTTCAGGCCTTCGGGTTGGCAGTGGCCTAGAGTCTGGCGTTCAGATTGGCCCTCTGATTGAATCCGCCGCAGTGGATAAAGTACGCGCGCACATCTCAAACGCGGTTGAGCATGGGGGGCGGGTTCTCACTGGAGGCCAAGCCCATGCATTGGGCGGGTTGTTCTTTCAGCCGACGGTTCTGGTGGATGTCCACGAGGGCATGCAGCTCGCGCAGGAAGAGACCTTTGGTCCCGTTGCGCCGCTCTTTCGGTTTGAGACGGAAGCAGAGGTGATCTCGCGGGCGAATGACTCCGTGTTCGGTCTGGCTGCGTATTTCTTCTCCCGCGATCTCGGCCGCGTTTTGCGGGTCGCACGTGCGCTTGAGGCGGGAATGGTCTGTGTCAACAGCGGGATTTTTTCAAATGAGGTCGCCCCGTTTGGGGGCATCAAACAGTCAGGTTTGGGACGCGAGGGTTCGCGCCATGGGATTGAGGAGTATCTCGAAATGAAGTACGTCACATTGGCAGGAATCAGCGCATGAATGCTCCGCGCCGGGTTCGAGCGGCCGTCTTGCGAAAGGGTGGGCAGCAAGGGCCGTTTCGAGAGTCACGTCCACTGTCCTTTGAGGAGGTTTGGGTAGATCCGCCGGGTTTCGGTGAGATTCAGGTCAGGGTTCGGGCGGCGAGCCTGTGTCATTCCGACCTCTCTGCCATTAATGGTGATCGTCCTTGGCCAACACCGCTCGTGATCGGTCATGAGGCTTCCGGGGAGGTGGTCGCGATTGGAGACGGCGTTTCTCGGTTCTCCATTGGCGATCCCGTGGTGATGGTTTTCAAGCCATTCTGTGGTCAGTGTCAGCCATGCTTGATTGGCCGAGGCGTGCTCTGCGAGCCCGGTAGTGCCTCCAATGCCAAGGCCCAGTTACTCGGCGGTTATCATCGGCTTAGGCCGCTGGAGACCCAGCCGTCCCAGTCGGGGTCTTCAGTCCTGCATCACCATATGGGTGTCGCGGCCTTTTCAGAGGTGGTCACCATCTCCCAGCACTCGGCTGTGCGAATCCAGGCGGGTCTGCCTTGGGAGGTCGCAGCGCTTTTTGGCTGTGCGGTGCTGACCGGGGCGGGCGCTGTGTTCAATACCGCTATGGTGCGGCCAGGGCAGTCGGTGGCTGTGGTTGGGCTCGGCGGTGTGGGCTGTTCCGCGCTTCTGGCGGCGCGCGCCGCGGGTGCGACGGTCCGCGTGGCTATCGATCCGGTACCGGAGAAGCGAGCACTGGCGATGGAGTTGGGCGCGACCCATGCATTCGACTCGTCTGGCGTGGATGTGATTGAGGCTGTGAAGCGGCTGACAGCTGGCGGAGTCGACATTGCGCTGGAAATGGCGGGTGCTGTGCCCGCGCTCGAGTTGGCCTACGCCATTGCGCAGCGTGGCGGGCAGGTGGTGTCTGCGGGTTTGCCCAATCCGGCGGCGAGATGGCCGTTGGCTGCAGCGAGTCTTATCGCTGAGGAAAAAACCATTAAAGGCAGCTATATGGGCTCCGCAGTGCCAATACGAGATATTCCGCGCTATATTGCACTCATGCTTGCTGGTCAGTTGCCTGTCCAAGCGCTTTTGGGGCGGGTTATTGCACTCGAAGAGTTGAATGATGCACTCGATGCCTTGGCTTCGGGCCAGGCCCTTCGTCAGGTGGTGCGATTCGAATAGGTTTCACGTGAAACAGTCATGAGCAGGTCTCAACAGTTCGATGTGATTGTCGTGGGAGGTGGGCACGCGGGTACCGAGGCCTGCCTCGCAGCAGCGCGTTCGGGCGCCCGCACCCTATTGCTCACTCACAGCCTTGAGACCTTAGGACAGATGTCTTGCAACCCGTCGATTGGGGGGATTGGCAAAGGCCATTTGGTAAAGGAGGTCGATGCGCTTGGTGGGGCGATGGCTCTGGCCACAGATCACGCCGGCATCCAGTTTCGAACCCTGAACCGCTCTAAGGGACCCGCGGTTCAGGCCACGCGGGCGCAGGCCGATCGTGTGCTCTACCGGCAGGCCATTCGAATGGTGTTGGAACAGCAACCGAATCTCTGGCTCTTTGCCCAGGCGGTTGATGACCTCTTGTTGGCCAGTGACTCGATTCGAGGGGTGAGGACGCAGTCTGGGGTGGAGTTTTTTGCGCCTGCCGTGGTCTTGACTGCGGGGACATTCCTCAACGGGCGTGTCCACATTGGCTTGGATCATTACTCCGCAGGGCGTGCTGGTGATCCGCCTGCCGTGGTGCTCTCCGAGCGATTGCGCGAGTTGAGTCTTGGGCAAGGTCGGCTCAAGACGGGCACGCCGCCTAGGCTAGATGGCAAGACCATCAATTGGTCCATTCTTGAGCAACAGCCTGGTGATAATCCAGAGCCTGTCTTCAGTTTCTGGGGGGACCGAACGCTTCATCCTCGGCAGGTGCCCTGTTATGTGACGCATACCAATGCACAGACGCACGCGTTTATTCGGGCGGGTCTAGATCGCTCTCCCATGTTCACGGGAGTGATTGAGGGCGTGGGTCCGCGCTATTGCCCATCGATTGAAGACAAGGTCCATCGATTCGCGGATCGGGAGAGCCACCAGATTTATTTAGAGCCTGAGGGGTTGACCACCCACGAGGTATACCCCAATGGGATCTCGACCAGCCTGCCGTTTGACGTTCAGCAGCAGATCGTTCACTCCATGCGTGGGCTTGAGCAGGCCCACATTCTTCGGCCTGGTTATGCCATTGAATACGACTATTTTGACCCTCGCGGACTCCTTCCATCGTTAGAAACGCGCGCGATTTCTGGATTGTTTTTTGCGGGTCAGATCAACGGCACCACAGGTTATGAGGAGGCCGCAGCGCAAGGCCTGCTCGCGGGCATCAATGCAGCGCAGCGCGTGCGCGATCGGGAGGCTTGGGTGCCTCAACGCCATGAGGGCTACCTCGGTGTTCTCGTCGACGACCTGGTTACCCGAGGGGTAACAGAGCCGTATCGGATGTTTACTAGCCGAGCGGAGTATCGGCTTAGCCTTCGCGAGGACAATGCAGACCTTCGCTTGACCCCTGCCGGGCGGGACTTGGGACTGGTCTCAGATGACCAGTGGCGTCAGTTTGAGCAAAAGCGAGAGGCAATTGAGCGTGAGAAATCTCGCCTGGCTGCAACCCTGTTGAATCCTGCGAGGCTCATAGCCGCAGAGGGTGCCTCGGCAGAGTCTACACACCGGATTAGCGCACTAGAGCTTTTGAAGCGACCCGAGTGGAGCTATGCGGGACTTATGCCTCATTTGCCTGCGGCGGACGAGGGGTCGCTGACTCCGGCCGTGGTTCAACAGGTTGAGATTCAGGTCAAGTACGAGGGCTACATTGCTCGGCAGCGCGACGAGGTTTTGCGCCAAGCCCACCACGAAATGACTCCTATTCCAGAGGCTTTGGATTATGAGCAGGTGATTGGTTTGTCCAAGGAAGTGCAACAAAAGCTCGCCCGCGCGAGGCCAGTCAGTCTCGGGCAGGCGTCTCGGGTGTCTGGTGTGACACCTGCCGCAATCTCGCTGCTCTGGATTCATCTCAAGCGCTTGCGCGCCGCAGATCAGTCTCGTGCGGCTTGATCTAGCGGATCGTCTGCACCGCGGTTTGGAGTGGGCGGGGCCGGCAGCCGCCCTGTCAGAGCAAAAAATAGAGGCCTGCCTCAATTTTCTAGAGCATCTCTACCGCTGGAATCGTGTTCATTCCCTGACCGCAGTTCCCTCTCTGGAAGCGGCTGTGGATCGTCATCTTGTAGACGCCTTGAGGGCTTGGCCTCGCCTTACCGAGGCCTTGAGCGGGGCACAGGGGAGGCCTCGTATTCTAGATGTTGGTGCAGGGACGGGTGTGCCCGGGATTCCACTCGCGATTGTGCTTGAAGATACAGAGTGGATTTTGGTTGAACGAGTGGCCCGAAAGGCCGCCTTTCTTCGCCAGGCGATTGCACGTCTCGGGCTGGCGGATCGGGTGCGCGTGGCCCAATCCGATGTTCGGAACCTTCACGTCGATTCGGGCTGTGAGATCATTCTCTCTCGTGCATTTGCCGCATTGCCTCGGTTTGTTGACTGGACCTTCCATCTCTCGAATGCCCGTACCCAGTGGGGTTACCTGGCGGGGCGTTTAGAAAACATTGAGGGTCTGGCGTCGGCAGTCGATGTCGAGAGCGGACGCGCGGTCGAAATCGCGCTGTTACCAAACCGGCCTGTCTTTTGGGTTCAGGTTCAGGCGCTCGGCGCCTCGAATGAACGGCATTTGGTCTGGGTGGGCCAGATTAAAAACGGCAGTCTGGGGTAAAGGAGATAGGCGGGTGCAGGTTTTTGCGGTTGCAAATCAGAAGGGTGGGGTGGGTAAGACCACGACCGCCGTGAATTTGGCCTCTGCCTTGAGTAAGATCGGTCGGCGCACGCTGTTGGTGGATCTGGATCCGCAGGGCAATGCCACGATGGGATCCGGAATAGATAAGTCAGCGCTCACTCATACCGTGTATCAGCTGCTCGTTGGGATCAGTGCCATTCAACAGGTCCGTCAACGCGCACCTGACGGATTTGATGTGCTCCCTGCAAATCGAGAACTCGCCGGGGCTGAGGTTGAGCTTGTGGATCTGGAGGACCGGGAACGTCGTCTTCGGCACATCCTCCACGAGGTGCAGGCGGAGTATGACTTCGTCTTAGTGGACTGTCCCCCGTCGCTTTCGCTGCTGACGCTCAATGGGCTCTGCGCTGCTCACGGCGTGATCATTCCGATGCAATGTGAGTACTTTGCCTTGGAGGGTTTGTCTGATCTGGTGAATTCCATCAAGCGAGTTCATGCGGGCCTCAATCGAGATCTGCGGATTATTGGGCTCTTGAGGGTGATGTACGACCCTCGCATGACGCTCTCCCAGCAGGTTTCGGAGCAGCTCGAGCGTCACTTTGGGGACAAGGTATTCAAAACCGTAATCCCACGTAACGTCCGTCTTGCGGAGGCGCCAAGCCACGGATTACCGGGCGTGAGCTACGATCCAAGCGCACGGGGTGCGCAGGCTTACACGGCCTTTGCCCAAGAGCTTGTTGACCGCCTCAGATCCGCTTAACGTTGGGGAGAAAAGCGTGGCTTCAGGAAAGAAAAAAGGATTGGGGCGTGGGTTAGAGGTGCTGCTGGGCAGCGGGTCTGGCCTCGGGTCAGGCGAGGAGGGTGCAATGAGCACAATGCCCCTTGCGCAGCTCCAACCCGGACGCTATCAGCCTCGAAGAATCATGGACGAGCAGGGCTTGGAGGAGCTCACGCAGAGCATCCGCGAACAGGGCGTGCTTCAGCCTATCCTAGTGAGACCGCTCCACGCTCAGGCCAATGGACCTTACGAAATCATCGCGGGAGAACGGCGGTTTCAAGCTGCGAAGCGGGCGGGCCTGGCGGACATTCCGGTCATCATCAAGCCCCTCGATGATCAAGCCGCACTTGCTGTCGCCCTGATTGAAAACCTGCAGCGCCAGGACCTCTCCGCGCTTGAGGAGGCACAGGGCATTTCTCGCCTGATCGAAGAGTTCGGCCTCACGCATGACCAGGCTGCTCAGGCTGTGGGTCGCTCCCGCAGCGCAACAACGAATCTGCTTCGGCTGCTGTCTCTGCCCAGCGCCATTCAGGCCTATCTCGAGGCGGGGCGGCTCGAGGCGGGTCATGCCAGGGCCTTGCTGGCGCTGCCAGCCGCTCAGCAGCGGGCATTAGCGGAGTCCGCGGTCGCTCAACGCATGAGCGTGCGGCAGGTTGAGCAGCAGGCAAAACGACTTGCGTCATTGACCCAGGCAACGCTACGTCGCAAGTCAAAGGCTTCCTCGCAAGACCCCGCGCTCTCGGATTGGCAGCGCATGGAACAATTGCTCTCCGACCATCTAGGCCTGGAGACCGTTTTGAAATCAAAGGCCACTGGCTCTGGCGAATTGGTCGTTCGTTTCTCCAGCCCAGCAGAGCTCGACGGCTTGCTGCATAGGCTCTTGCCTGCGGACACGATGGACGGTTTTTGACAAGCGTTGGCTGAACTCTTACACTGCGAGCGCACATCGCGTCCTCGGGTTTTTACTAGGACTTGGTCATGGGTTTAGTCTTTGCAGTACAGGCGAGTGTCGGTAGCATAGTGAGCGCGCTTGCCTGGGTCGTGGGTGGGTTTTCGGGAGCGGGCTCTGCGATTATTGCCGCGACGCTCGCGGTACTGCCGAACGCGGGCTTGTTTTGGTTGATGAACCGGGCGCCGAGCACTTGGGCCCCTATTGTTTTGTTAGCCGGGAAATTAGCCAGCTTGGTAGTGAGCGTGGTGGGGTTGGTGTGGTGGTCGCAGGCCTGGAGCGCGTTTCAATGGCCGTGGGCACTGGTCGGTTTGTCGGTAGTCGTTGTTGCTTGGCTTTTCGCTCCAGCGCTGGTTGCGCGGAGCGAGCGCAGAGCGGCGGACAAGAAAATAGACGAGATCGTCGCGCGATGCGATGGATCATCGAGGAATTAACGAACAGGGAGCAGGGTGCATGGCATCAGAGCACGGGCCGACCGCAGGTGAATACATTGTTCACCACCTTGGACACTTCACCAACACTGGAAAACCTCAGAAGGACATCATCGATTTTTCTGTGTTCAACCTGGACACGATGTTCTGGTCTATTTCCCTCGGCCTATTAACTATTTTCATTTTGTGGCTGGCAGCGCGCAAGGCGACGTCCGGCGTTCCGGGCCGTTTTCAGGGCTTTGTGGAGCTCATGGTCGAGATGGTCGAGGAGCAATCCAAGAGCATCGTGCATGGAAACCGGGCGTTCATTGCGCCGCTGGCCCTGACTGTGTTCGTGTGGATTGTTTTCATGAATGCGATGGACTTCATTCCCGTTGACCTGATCCCCATGCTCTGGGGCCAGGGCCTAATGGCCGCGGGCGTGGTTGCCGATCCGCACGACGCTTACATGCGCGTGGTTGCCACGGCTGACCTGAACGGTGCAATGGGAATGTCTCTGGGTGTGCTGCTGCTCATGCTCTACTACAACATCAAAATCAAAGGGCTCGGAGGGTTCGTACACGAACTCTTCTGCGCTCCTTTTGGTTCGCATCCAGCACTCTGGCTGGCAAACCTGGGCCTCAACATCATCGAGTTCGTTGCCAAGACGGTTTCACTCGGCATGCGGCTTTTCGGAAATATGTATGCCGGCGAGCTTGTGTTCATGCTCATCGCGTTGCTGGGTGCCACCGCAACGGCCTTTGGTTTTGTTGGTCACGTGATTGCAGGCACCGTCTGGGCGATCTTCCATATTCTGATTGTGGTGCTTCAGGCCTTTATTTTCATGATGCTCACGCTGGTCTATATCGGCCAAGCGCATGAGGGCCACTGAGATTTCGTTGTTTTGGTTTCGTAGTGCTGGTTTAGGTGTTGTTTCGATTTTTATCCCCAACTGAGGAGCTGTTGTCATGACGAACGTCGCATTTGTAGCACTGGCTTGTGGTCTGATCATTGGTCTGGGCGCCATTGGCGCCTGTATCGGAATCGGCCTGATGGGAGGCAAGTTCATCGAGGCTTCGGCTCGCCAGCCCGAGCTCATGAACGCCCTGCAGACCAAAATGTTCCTTTTGGCAGGTCTGATCGACGCTGCGTTCCTGATCGGTGTGGGTATTGCGATGATGTTCGCATTTGCAAACCCGTTCGTCGGCTAATGACACTATGGACCTTGCGGGGCGCGTCTGTGCGCTCCGCAGGGGATCTATAAGAATTTGATCGACAAAGGACATCGCCGTGAATCTCAACGCCACCCTGATTGCTCAGCTGGTCGTCTTCTTTATTCTGGCCTGGTTCACCATGAAGTTCGTCTGGCCCCCCATCATGAAGGCCCTCGACGAGCGCGCCCAGAAGATTGCCGATGGCCTGGCTGCGGCGGACAAGGCCAAGGCTGATCTCGTTGCTTCAGAGCGCCGTGTCTCTGAGGAGATGGGCAAGGCCCGTTCCGTTGCTGGTGAGGTGAGAGCTTCTGCTGAGCAACAGGCCAACGCCCTGATTGAGCAAGCCCGTGCTGAAGCCGCTCGCATTGTCGCCCAAGCCCGTCATGCGGCAGAGGCAGAGGCCCAAACCGCTATGCAAGCTGCTCGGGATCAACTTCGGGACGCTGTAGCAGCGCTCGCAGTCAAGGGCGCCGGGCAGATTCTCCAGCGTGAGGTCGACGCCCAGGCGCACGCTGCACTCTTGGCCAACCTGAGGAACGAGCTCTGATATGGCCGAGCTTCTAACAGTCGCTCGCCCCTATGCAGAGGCCGCCTTTGGGGTGGCTCAAGATGAGCTGGGCAAGCAGCCCGAAGCGCTCGTGCAGTGGTCTCAGGCCTTGGACCGGCTGGCGGCAGTCGGGCGGGACCCCGCCGCTCATGGGCTACTCGGCAACCCCCACCTCTCCTCGTCACAGTTGGCTTCGGTCTATGCAGACACGGCCGGGGGCTTGTCTGCCTCGCAGCAGTCCTTTGTAAAAACGCTGGCGGAAAATGGCCGACTGGGTGTACTTGAGCAAATCAAAGATCTGTTTCGCGGACTCCGGTTTGCGCGTGAAGGCCGTCTCTCCGTCGAGATTCAGTCTGCAATGCCCCTGAGTGATGCTCAACGCGATGACATTGTTGCGCTTTTAAGCCAGAAATTTGGCAAGCCCGTGCAGGCTGAGGTCAGCCTTCACCCCGAACTCATCGGTGGTGTGAGCATGGTGATTGGAGATGAAGTGATCGACGCCTCTGTGAGCGGAAAGCTCAATAAGATGGCCTCTGCCCTGATGAACTAGGAGTCAAGATGCAACTCAACCCGTCTGAAATCAGTGAACTGCTGAAAACAAAAATCCAGGGCCTGAACCTCTCGGCCGATGTGCGCAATCAGGGCACCGTAGTGACCGTGACGGACGGCATTTGCCGTATCCATGGCCTCTCCGATGTCATGCAAGGCGAGATGTTGGAGTTTCCCAACAACACCCTTGGCCTTGCGCTCAACCTCGAGCGCGACTCCGTGGGCGCTGTAGTGCTCGGCGAGTACACCGGCATCTCCGAGGGCGATGTGGTGAAATCGACTGGTCGTATTCTTGATGTGCCGGTCGGTCCAGAACTCATTGGTCGCGTCGTTAACGCGCTCGGTCAGCCCATCGACGGCAAAGGTCCCATCAACGCAAAGATGACGGACGTGATCGAAAAGGTTGCCCCGGGCGTTATTTGGCGCCAGTCGGTCTCTCAGCCAGTTCAAACGGGTCTCAAGGCCATCGATTCGATGGTGCCCATCGGTCGTGGCCAGCGTGAGCTGATCATTGGCGACCGTCAGACTGGCAAAACCGCAGTCGCTGTCGATGCCATCATCAACCAAAAGGAAACGGGCGTTATCTGCGTTTACGTGGCCATTGGTCAGAAGGCGTCAACGATCGCCAACGTGGTGCGCAAGCTTGAAGAGACTGGCGCCATGGCATATACCATTGTTGTGGCCGCATCCGCCTCAGAGTCTGCCGCCATGCAGTACCTTGCCGCATACTCCGGCTGCACCATGGGCGAGTATTTCCGTGACCGCGGTGAAGACGCCCTCATCATTTATGACGACCTCTCCAAGCAGGCTGTGGCCTACCGCCAGGTCTCGCTGCTGCTGCGTCGCCCCCCGGGTCGTGAGGCTTTCCCTGGCGATGTCTTCTATCTCCACTCCCGACTGCTTGAGCGCGCTGCACGTGTGAGTGCGGAGTACGTCGAGCGTTGTACCAACGGCGAGATCAAGGGCAAGACCGGATCCCTCACTGCGCTGCCGATCATTGAGACGCAGGCCGGTGACGTATCTGCCTTCGTGCCGACCAACGTCATCTCGATTACAGACGGCCAGATCTTCCTCGAGACGGACCTCTTTAACTCGGGCATTCGCCCAGCAATCAACGCCGGTATCTCGGTTTCCCGCGTGGGTGGCGCTGCTCAGACCAAACTGATGAAGCGCAAGGATACGGGAGCGGGGGTGCGTCTGGCCCTAGCGCAGTACCGAGAGCTTGCTGCATTTGCCCAGTTTGCCTCTGACCTTGATGAAGCCACCCGTAAGCAGCTTGATCGTGGTCGTATGGTCACAGAACTCATGAAGCAGGCCCAGTACCAGCCCATGCGGGTTTGGGAAATGGCGCTCACCCTGTTTGCGGTCAACAACAACTACATGGACGACGTCGAGGTTGCAAAGGCTGGCGCCTTTGAGCGCGCCCTGCGTGAGTTCATCAAGGCCAAGCATGGCGCGCTGGCGTCCGCCATTGATGCAGCGGGCGACATGACCAAGGAGCAGGAAGCCGAATTGCGTGCTGCCATTGAGGCCTTCAAGGCCACCGGCGCCTATTAAGCTCGGCAACAGAAAGGGATAACGGCATGCCCGGCTCCAAAGAAATCCGCAACAAGATCAAGAGCGTGCAAAACACGCGCAAGATCACCAAGGCCATGGAGATGGTGGCGGCATCCAAGATGCGCCGCGCGCAGGAACGCATGCGCGCGGGTCGTCCATATGCCGAGACGGTCCGCTCTATCTGTGCGCACCTGAGCCACGCCACGCCCGAGTTCAAGCATCCGTTCCTTGTCGCACGGGGTGAGATTCGTCGCGTTGGCGTCATTGTGGTGACAACTGACAAAGGACTCTGTGGCGGCCTCAACACCAACATCCTGCGTGCGGTCTCCACTCGCATGAAGGAGTGGTCTGCAGCAGGCGTGCAGGTCCAGGTCACTGCCTTTGGAAATAAGGGGTTTGGTTTTTTCAACCGCATGGGTGCGAAGGTGGTCTCGCATGCAACCCAGCTTGGAGACCATCCGCGTCTAGAGGCATTGATTGGTCCCATCAAGGTCCAGCTTGATGCCTACGCAGCCGGCGAAATTGACGCCGTCTACCTTGCGGCGAACGACTTTATCAACACCATGAAACAGGAGCCGGTGCTTCGCCAGCTTCTTCCGCTCAACGACGGAGAGTTCGATCGAGTCGATCCCGGACATGACTGGGATTATCTCTATGAGCCCGATGCTGAGGCCGTCCTCTCAGACCTGCTCGTGCGCTATGTGGAGTCGGTTGTGTATCAAGCGGTCTCCGAGAACCTTGCCTGCGAGCAGAGTGCTCGCATGGTGGCCATGAAGGCCGCTTCGGATAACGCCAAGACCTTGATCGGGAGCCTCCAGCTCACCTACAACAAGGCACGGCAGGCAGCCATTACCAAAGAGCTTTCAGAAATTGTTGGGGGCGCAGCCGCAGTCTAGGTCTGAGCCCCCCTTACGAAACATCAACCCCATTCGGAACACCCTTAGAGGAACCCAAGATGAGTACAGCACAAGGCAAAATCGTCCAGTGTATTGGCGCTGTGGTCGATATTCAGTTTCCAGCTGACGCCCTACCCAAGGTGTATGACGCCCTGAAATTGGATCCGAGCGCAGAGCATCCCCTGGTTGAGAAGGGCTTGACTTTTGAGGTTCAACAGCAGCTTGGCGACGGTGTGGTTCGCACCATTGCAATGGGATCGTCCGATGGCCTGCGCCGCGGCATGCCTGTGCAGGGGACGGGCGCAGCCATCTCCGTGCCGGTTGGCCACGGTACGCTGGGCCGCATCATGGACGTCCTGGGCCGTCCCATCGATGAAGCCGGAGACGTCCAGTGCGATGAGCTGCGTGCTATTCATCAGCCCGCCCCCAAATTCGCAGATCTTTCGCCTTCTGTTGAGCTGCTTGAGACCGGCATCAAGGTGATCGACTTGATCTGCCCGTTCGCCAAGGGCGGTAAAGTGGGTCTCTTCGGTGGTGCCGGCGTGGGCAAGACGGTGAACATGATGGAGCTCATCAACAATATTGCCAAGCAGCACTCTGGTCTGTCTGTGTTCGCCGGCGTTGGTGAGCGTACCCGTGAGGGCAACGACTTCTATCACGAGATGAAGGACTCGAACGTCTTGGATAAAGTCGCCATGGTCTTTGGTCAGATGAACGAACCCCCCGGAAACCGTTTGCGCGTTGCGTTGACCGGCCTCACCATGGCTGAACGGTTCCGTGACGAAGGTCGTGACATCCTGTTCTTCGTCGACAACATCTATCGATACACGCTCGCCGGAACGGAAGTCTCCGCTCTGCTGGGCCGAATGCCCTCAGCGGTGGGTTACCAGCCCACGCTGGCTGAGGAAATGGGTCGCCTGCAGGAGCGCATTGTGTCGACCAAGGTGGGCTCCATCACCTCAATCCAAGCCGTATACGTGCCTGCTGACGACCTCACCGATCCGTCTCCTGCGACGACGTTTGCGCACCTGGACGCGACTGTGGTGCTCTCTCGCGACATTGCCTCGCTCGGTATCTATCCTGCCGTGGATCCTCTGGACTCCACCTCTCGCCAGGTCGACCCAAACGTCGTCGGCGAAGAGCACTACTCGGTTACACGCGGTGTGCAGCAGACCCTGCAGCGTTACAAAGAACTGCGCGACATTATTGCCATTCTGGGCATGGACGAACTCTCTCCCGAGGACAAGCTGATCGTCGCTCGCGCACGGAAAATCCAGCGCTTCTTGTCGCAGCCCTTCCACGTCGCTGAGGTCTTCACGGGCTCGCCGGGTAAATACGTGACCCTGAAAGAGACCATCCGTGGTTTCAAGATGATTGTCGATGGGGAATGTGATGCACTGCCCGAGCAGGCCTTCTATATGGTTGGCGGCATCGATGAGGCCTTCGAGAAGGCCAAGACCCTCCAGTAACCCATTCCGGAAGGACAGGCCTTATGGCTCAGCTTCATGTCACCGTTGTCAGTGCCGAAGAGCGCATTTTCTCTGGGGAGGCCGATTTTGTGGCGCTTCCCGGAGAGACAGGCGAACTCGGCATCCTGCCAGGCCACACGCCACTGATCACTCGCATCCGACCTGGAGCCGTTCGCATTCAAAACGCAGAGGGCAAGGAAGATCTCGTCTTCGTCGCGGGCGGAATCCTTGAGGTCCAGCCTAAAGCCGTCACCGTGCTCGCAGACACCGCGATTCGTGGAAAGGACCTCGATGAAGCGAAGGCAGAGGAGGCCCGCCGCCGCTGTGAGGAAATGCTTGCGCGCAATGTCGAAGACGTGAATTACGCGGCAGCCCAGGCAGAGCTTGCAGTGGCCATGGCCCAGCTAGCAGCCCTCAGGAAGTTCCGAGGGCAACGATAGGTTGGTACACGCAGCGCCTCAGAACGATCTCTTCCTTCGGGCTTTGCGGCGTGAGCCCGTTGAGCGTCTGCCGGTATGGCTGATGCGCCAGGCGGGTCGGTATCTGCCAGAGTACAACGCCACCCGTAAGAAAGCTGGCAGCTTTCTGCAGCTCTGCCAGAATCCAGAGCTTGCTTGCGAGGTCACCCTCCAGCCGATCGATCGTTACGGCCTTGATGCGGCCATCTTATTCTCCGACATCCTCACCATTCCGGACGCGCTAGGCCTCGGCCTTCACTTTGTTGAGGGAGAGGGCCCGAGGTTTCACCGTCGTATCGAGCAGGCCTCAGACATTGAAGGCCTCCCAGGCGTTGATGCAATGGAATCCCTGCGTTATGTGCCCGATGCGGTTAGTCTGATTCGCAAAACGCTCAATGGGCGTGTCCCCCTGATTGGCTTCTCAGGAAGCCCCTGGACATTGGGATGCTACATGCTCTCAGGCGGGAGCTCCGGCGACGACTTCTTGACCGCAAGAAAATGGATTTACAGCAGGCCAGATCTCGTGGACCAACTGCTCTCGAAATTGGTCTTGCATGTGAGCGCCTACTGTCAGATGCAAATCGACGCTGGGGCACAAACCATCATGCTGTTTGACAGCTGGGGCGGATTGTTACCAGCCTCCCAGGTCTCTCGGTTCTCCCTTCAGCCCTTGGCGCTCATTGTTGGCCAATTGCGCGCGCGCAATCCCGATATCCCCATCATTGTCTTTGTAAAGGGTGGGGGTCATTGGGCCCAACAGGTTGTCGAGCAGACCGGTTGCCAAGCCATTGGCCTTGACTGGACGGTTCAGCTGGGCGACATTCGCGCGCAAGTTGGAGATCGCGTTGCGCTGCAGGGCAACTTGGATCCAGCGGTGTTGCTGGGCACTCCTCCAGAAATCCGTCGTCACGCTCAGGCCGTTGTGCAGAGCTTTGGCAAGAGAGAACCCGGCGTAGGCCACATTTTTAACCTCGGCCATGGGATTTCCCAGTTCACGCCAGTCGACCATGTTCACCACCTCGTTGAAGCCGTGGCTCAGGCATCGGCCGATCTCGCGTAGCACAAATTATTCACAGCGACACGGGTAACGGGCTTACCAAGTGCCCTTGAGAACGGCTTAAAAGGTTGTAAGCCAACCCCATGATTATGTTGACTAAATCATTTTCTAGGTGGTGCCACCCCCTCAAGACCGCTTGACAGACGCCTCTGAGTTACTCTGCTGGCATGACTTCCCCACAGACTTATCCACAGCCTGAGAGCCAGGCCACGCGGCGTGTTGCAGTCGCTGTCGACATGCCTGGATTGGGGCCCCTTGACTACCTTGACACCCTCGACCAACCCCTGGCGGAGGGCGACTGGGTATGCGTACCCTTGGGTCGCCGACGCGTTCCCGGTTTGGTTGTGCGGGCGAACCACCCAGCGCCCGAGCATGAGGGGCCTCTCAAGGCGGTCATTGAGCGACTCTATGCGCTGCCGCCTTGGAGTGCGGACCACCTGCGGTTAATCTCGTTTGTCGCACGTTATTACCGACGCAGCCTTGGAGCAGCAGCCCTCAGTGCAGTGCCCGCATGGCTCAGGCGACTGAAGGTGCATGAACCACGGCCGAATGAGAAACCCTCGCTTGCGCTTGCGCTCGAGCACACCATCAGAACGCGACAGCCCTTCTCGAGCAGAGACGAACACGCAGGCGTGGATGTCGATCTTGAATCGGAGCAGGCCACCATGCCCTTTACCTCCGAGCAGCAGCAGGCGCTTGAAGCCCTTGACGCATTTACTCTTCGAAAGCCGCCGCCCACGACCCTGCTCCATGGACTCACGGGAACTGGAAAAACCCGTCTCTATCAAGCGGCAATCTCGCGTCTGCTGGAGCGAGAGCCGAATGCGCAGATCCTGGTGCTGGTTCCCGAGATTGGGCTCACACCCCAGCTGGTTGAGCGGATGCAGCGCGCATTTCCCCGGCGCTCCCTTGCCCTGCTGCATAGCGGGCTCACGGAGCGTCAACGGGCGGAGAACTGGCTGCGCGCAAGCCTTGGGGCTGCACAGATCGTTCTGGGCACGCGACTGGCGATCCTGAGTCCAATCCCACGCTTGGCCATGATCGTCGTCGATGAGGAGCACGATGCCTCTTACAAGCAACAAGAGGGCCTGCGCTACTCCGCACGGGATCTTGCCGTGTGGCTTGGCGCTGACCGCAGCATTCCCGTGCTATTAGCCTCGGCAACGCCGAGCCTAGAGACCTGGGCTCAGGTCTCCCGAGGCCGATACGAAAGGGTAACCATGAGGACGCAGGCCAGTGGCGCCCAGCGCCCGAGCATAGATCGAATCGATCTGCTGAAATACCCCGCTGGCCCAAGCGGACTGAGTGCGCCTGCGCAGCAGGCCATTGAGCGGGTGATCCGAGACCAGGGTCAGGTGCTCCTCTTTGTGAACCGAAGGGGCTGGGCACCGGTGCTGATCTGCGATGCATGCGGCTGGCGCTCTAACTGCCGCGACTGCACGGCGCCGACCGTCCTACACCGCCCCAAAGGCCGATGGCGTACCATCTGTCATCACTGCGGACTGGTCAGCCAGCCACCGAGCGCCTGCCCTGACTGCGGACATCAGGACCTTAGCCCCCTGGGGCAGGGTACCCAGCGCCTCGAGGCGTCATTGGCGACCCTCTTTCCGGGTTCCGTCGTGGCCCGTATGGATCGGGACGAGATCCGTACCCCCAAAGACTTAGAAAACATGCTGACCCAGATCCATGCCGGGGAGGTCTCCATCTTGGTGGGCACTCAGATGGCTGCGAAGGGGCATGACTTCGAGCGACTGCGGCTGGTCGTGGTTGTTGACGCTGACGGTCAGCTTGCGAACCCAGACTTTCGGGGACCCGAATGGCTCTACGCCGGGATTGCCCAGGTTGCAGGCCGCGCAGGCCGTCACCCAGACCCAACCGGCCGATCCACGGCCAGTGTACTCATCCAGACCCGCTACCCCAACCATCCGGTCTTTCTCGCCCTAGCCGATCCCGACCCGATGGAGGGCTTCGCGCGGTATTGGAACGAGATGGCGCTTGAGCGCGAGCAGTCGGGACTCCCTCCCTACGGCAGCATGGCCTTGATTTGTGCGAGTCATCGCGAAGAGGCTAGGGTGGTCCGCGCCCTGGAAGAACTCTCTGTTCAGATCAAGACGCTTGGCTTACAAGGGGTGCAGATCAGTGCACCGGTCCCGCGCTATCCCGAGCGCGTTGCAGGGCGCACGCGCTGGCAGCTCATCTTGGAGTCCCACCAGCGGCGGGCGTTACAGCACGCATTGGATGCCTGTGAGCCATGGGTGCAAGCACATCGGGCAAAACTTAACGCACAGATCGAAGTGGACCCCTTGAGCCTGAGCTGAGTCAGGGCCTCAAATCCAATATGCAGCTGACGTCATAACCTTTGCGCTTGCCCGCATCAGCTGCGGTACCGGCACCGGAAGGTCGGCCGCGCCACGCCGCTTGGCTGCGCCTGCGTGCGTTTGCTCTTCGGCCATCATCTGTTGCACGATCGCGCGAGAGGCGTGATCGGATTCCGGTAAGGATACGAGGTGACCCTTGAGATGCGCCTCTACCTGAACTTCGGTTTCAGAGAGAAAACCCATCGATGCTGCGGTACCGAGACGCGCAGCGAGTGCCCCCAGGACAAAGGCACCGGCGTACCACATGGGATCAAGAAGGCTGGTGCGGCCACCGAGCTCCTGGACCCGCATGCGGGTCCATCGAAGGTGATCAGCCTCTTCCTGACCTGCGCGAAGGAGAAACCTGCGCTCTTCCTCATTTCGCGCGAACAATGCTTGGCCCTGATAGAGGGCCTGGGCCGCAATCTCTCCGGAATGGTTCACGCGCATCAGCGCGGCAGCATGCCGTCGCTCTGGCGGGCTAAGCGAAGCCTCGGCCCCCTCACGCTGCGCGAGGGCCACGGGTTGGGGGCAGAGCCGGCCTGTACCCCCATTGAGACCTGTGAGCGTTCGAAGCCCGTGGTCGATCGCGCCAAGCAGGCGGTCAGCGTGCTTCAGATCACGCATCGCAAGCCTTAAAAGCTACCACCTGCCGAGTTGAGCAGCACCTTCATCGCCTCGCCGATCTCGGCGTCGGAGTAGGCACCACCCCCTTGAGCGCCCATGGCGCCCTTGCCTTTGAGCACGGACTGCAGCAACGCATCGTAGCCTTTGCCGATGCGTGGTGCCCATGCAGCCTTGTCGCCAAATTTTGGCGAACCCAGCACGCCTGCAGCGTGACAGGCCGCGCACTGAGCCTTATAGACCTCAGCACCAGCCCGCACCTTCTTGGGGCCTGAGGCAGCGGTTGAAGTGGCTACGCCGACAGGGGCCTCCGTGAGAACGCGCCCCACGGGCTTGATGCGCTCGGCAATGGCCTCGGGGGTGAGCGCTGAGCTGCCTGCGCCCACTTTGGTCATGGCCCCAATGTATTTGGTGAGCAGCACAATGACCACGATGGGAATAACGAAGGAGAGAACAATGGCAACGATCAGCTGCTTAGGGGTCTTGATGGGGGTGTCGTGATCGCTCATGGGGGGCTCTTTGAGTAGATGAAATGAGGGTTCGCCAGTTGGCAGGAATCCACTATTATAGAGGGCCGGGCAGCGCACAAGGCGGCCCGCTCGCGTCTGTAGCTCAGTGGATAGAGTATTGGCCTCCGAAGCCAAGGGTCGCAGGTTCGATTCCTGCCAGACGCGCCACGCGAATTAAAGCGTGCATCGACACATTCAGCGCAACATAACCTGTGCGGCGTGTGGCCAGAGCAATACGATCCAACACATCCCGCAAAAACCCAGCGCCAAGAGTACTGCTGCGCTGCCAGCATCCTTGGCAAACCCGGAGAGCGGATGGCGCTCGGCTGAAATGCGATCGATCGCAAGCTCGATGCCGGTATTGAGGAGTTCGACAATCAGGACCAAGAGCATCGAACCCATCAGCACAAGGCGCTCGAGGGCCGTGAAGGGAACCAAGATCAGCAGCAATGTGAGGACGACAAAGAGCCCGACCTCAAGGCGAAATGCAGACTCTGAGAGAAACGTAAACCGCAGCCCACGAATGGAATTCTTGAGCGCGGGCCAGAGCCGCCTTACGCCGCGACCGGGAGAGTAACCCTCGGGGCGCGAAGGAGGAAGAGAAGGTTTTGACATCATGGCCGAAACCATACGCAAAGCCCATGCAGACGTCTATCTTCGCCACGAGATTCGCTGCTCAAGACGCTACACTTGCGGCATGCACGAACACCCTTTGCACACGCTGTCCCAGATGATCTGCACAGCCCTCGACTCGATCTCGGGCCCCGATCAGGCTCAGCCTCCGACCATGGGCGAGGTCCTCGAGAGCCTGCACCGTCCAAAGCAGTCTGACCATGGCGACTGGGCCACTGGGATCTGCCTGCGTCTTGCCAAGCCCTGGGGGCAAAAGCCCCAGATGATTGCGCAGTCGCTCAAAGCAAAGCTGACCGAGTCGCCCAATTGCCTCGACCTGATCGAAGCGATCGACGTGGCGGGTCCCGGCTTTTTAAACTTCCGCCTCTCTGTTGCCGCCAGAACGACAGTGGTGCGCATGGTCCTCGAGCATAGGGGCCTCTATGGCCATCGGCCTGCGGGCAGCGCCGGTTCGGTCTTGCTCGAATATGTCTCTGCCAACCCGACGGGGCCCTTGCATGTGGGGCATGGCCGTCAGGCAGCGCTCGGTGACAGCCTTGCGCGCGTCATGGAGTCACAGGGATACGGGGTGCATCGGGAGTTCTATTACAACGATGCGGGTGCACAGATTGACAACCTCGCGCGCAGTGTCCAGGCGCGACTCAAGGGCTGGTCCCCAGAGCACCCGCAGTTCCCCTCAGACGGGTATCGGGGTGAATACATTCAAGACATTGCGCAGGCCTATCGAGAGGGGCACACCGTGCAGGCGCGAGATGGTGCGCCCATACAAGGTGGCGGCGACCCTGAGGACTTGCAAGCGATTCGTCGGTTTGCGGTGGCTTTTCTCAGGCATGAGCAAGATCTCGACCTGCAGGCCTTTGGGGTTGAATTCGATCGCTTCGCGCTGGAGTCTGCGCTCTACGAGGATGGCCGTGTGGATGCAGTGGTCAAGCGCCTGACGGAGAGAGGCGCAACCTATGAGCAGGAGGGGGCGCTTTGGCTTCGCACGACCGAGCATGGCGACGACAAAGATCGCGTGATGCGCAAGTCGGAGGGCGGCTACACCTATTTCGTGCCAGATGTCGCGTATCACTGGGATAAGTTCAAGCGGGGCTTCTCTTCGGCCATCAACATCCAAGGCTCAGACCATCACGGGACGGTGGCCAGGGTGCGAGCGGGCCTGCAGATGCTGGGTGAGGCCATTCCGAAGGGATACCCAGACTATATTCTGCATAAAATGGTCACGGTCATGCGCGGGGGTCAGGAGGTCAAGCTCTCCAAGCGCGCAGGCTCCTACGTCACCCTGAGGGATCTGATTCGGTGGTCCGGTGGCGCGAGCGATCAAGACGCGGATGCGCCGTGGGATGCCCAGCGGGGTCGTGATGCGGTGCGGTTTTTTCTCGTCTCACGCAAGCCCGACTCCGAGTTTGTATTCGACCTCGATCTGGCCTTGGCGCAGAGCGATGACAATCCGGTGTATTACGTCCAATACGCCCACGCTCGGGCCTGCAGCGTGCTCAGCCAGGCAGGCCAGACTCTTCAACACTGTGAGCAAAGGACGCAAGAAGCGCCGGAGCTGTCCATGCAAGCGCGGCTTCGACTGAGCGCGCCGAGAGAGTCCACACTTTGTCAGCGCTTGGATGCATACCCTGAGGTGCTCGCTCAGGCGACCGAGGACCACGCACCACACCTCGTGGCCTTTTACTTGAGAGACCTTGCAGCGGACTTTCACGGCTTTTATAACGCAGAGCGGGTGTTGGTTGAAGACCCAATCCTCCGCGAGGGGCGGTTGATGTTGGTGGCCGCAACAGCCAGTGTCCTCGCCCAAGGCCTTGCACGACTCGGGGTCTCTGCCCCCGAACGGATGTAAATTGCGGACATGAACACCCCGTCGCACCCGTCCCCCTCGCCGAGCGAGTCGAGCGCCTCGCGGCACGCCAACCGAGCTCGCGTCGCTTCGCGCAGTGGGTTGGGCCTCGTGCCGTTTGCGGTGGGTGTCGCCGTAGGGTGTCTTCTGAGCGCGGTGCTGGCGCTCTACATCACGCAGGCACCGCTTCCGCTGGTGGACAAAGGTCTTCGCAAGGCAGCGCCTGCATCCAACGTGACTGAGCCCGCGGCCGAGCCAGAGCGCGCCAGTGAGCGCCCTGCAGAGCCCGAGCCTCAGCAGGCCCCACGGGCGGAGGTCTTGCCATCTGCGACGCCGACGAAATCTGATAAACCCGTGGAGCCGCTCGGCACGCGTTATGTGCTTCAAGTCGCTGCGTTTCGGTCTGCTTCAGAGGCGGACCAAATGAAGGCACGGCTGGCGATTCTGGGGTTCGAGGCGACCATTTCTCGTGCCCAGCGAGAGGGGTCAGAGGTTTTTCGGGTCCGTGTGGGCCCATTTGATCAGTTCGAGACCCTCAATCAAATGAAAGCGGCACTCTCCGATAACGGAGTCGAGTCAACCGTGGTGCGGGTGCTCAATGAGTAATCGATACACAGCGTCTTGAGGAGTGAGCGTATGGAAATGAAACCCCCCTTGTTTAAATCCCCCGTGTGGGCAGCGCCTCAAACGCAGGATCGTCGCAAGTTGGTCCAGGCTTTGGGGGCCTCGTGTGTGCTCGCGGTGACCAGCCCCGTTCAGGCCGCCATGGGATTCGATGAAGGCATTGACTACGGGCGTTTGCCCCAAGCCCTTCCCATTCAGAAAGCTGGAACTGTGGAAGTGATCGAGTTTTTTTGGTATGCCTGCGGCCATTGCTTTGCTCTCGAGCCTCACCTGAGGGCGTGGCTGCAAAAGCTACCCGCGCGTGTCGCGTTTCGAAAGGAACACGTCGCCTTCAGAGGCACTGTGCATCAGCAGCTCTTCTATACTCTGCAGCTCATGGGCCTTGAGTCCAAGCTCGGGCCGAGCGTTTTTGAGGCGATACACGTCAAGCAACGGCCCATGTCGACCTTCGAAACGCTGACGCTCTGGGCTCAGGAGCAGGGCATGTCGGACGCCGATTTTGGTCGCGCTTGGCGCTCCTCTGAGGTTGCCGCTCGCATGGCCCGCGGAACGGAGCTCATGCGCAGCCATCGCGTCGACGGAGTCCCCAGGTTCACAGTGCAAGGCCTCTACATCACTTCGCCGGCGATGGCTGGCGGCAGTCACCAGCGCGCGCTGCAAGTGGTGAGCCACCTCATTCAAAAGGTGTCATAAACCAGCCTCTAGCATCAGGTCATATGCCTCCTCACGGGAGATACGCAGGGTCTCTGCGAGCAGTTTGGCCGCCTGCGGCTTGGAGAGCTTTCCTTGTAACAAAGACAGCCACAGGCCGTGCAGTGACGGCGTGAGCCGAGTCGGCGCTTGCACATGGGGTGAGAGCACCATGACCATCTCACCGCGGTCAGCGTGTGCGTCCTGTGCGAGATCTTCAGCAAGCTGTGCACGAACGGATGCGGCGTTTCCGCGCATAAATCGCTCAAAGGATTTGGTCATTTCTCTTGCAAGCATGAGCTCACACTGATCACCCAGCACAGCCTCGGCGGTGGCGAGGCTCTCATGGATGCGATGCGGTGCTTCAAAGCAGACCGATACGCCGGGGTGGTTCAGCATGGCCGCGTATCTGGCGCGGCGAGCAGATTCTCGTGTGGGCAGGAATCCCCAGAACGTCAGGGGCCGCTCGGCGTCCGTGAGAAACCCGCTCACGCTCGCTGCAGCGATGACTGCACTTGCGCCGGGAATGGGCGAGATTCGATAGCCCTCCTCCCACGCTGCCTGAATCAGACGGGCTCCTGGATCGGAAATGCCCGGTGTTCCCGCGTCAGAGACCAGTGCCACGCTACACGACTGGCCAAGCAAGGAGAGCACTTCTGGAATCTGGCGTGCCTCATTGTGGGCATGCAAAGACAGCATGCGTGGTGGCGCACGCCTGATGCCGAGTGCGAGCAAGAGTTTTGTCGTCTCTCTGCTGTCCTCTGCACAGATCCAGTCTGCCTGTTCGAGCGTGTCCTTGGCGCGTGGACTGAGATCCTCCAAGCGGCCGATTGGCGTTGCGGTGACATACAAGCCAGGCTTGAGGGTTGATGCAGACGAGGGAGATTGAACGGGCATGCCGAGTCCAAAACAACAACTGGGAAGGGAACAAGAATGCCACGCCTTGGCTTTTCTGCGGGCAGAGGGGCTCACGCTCTTGGATCAGAACGTTAGCTTTAGATCGGGGGAGCTCGACCTGGTGTGTCGCGATCGAGGCGAGATCGTATTTGTGGAGGTTCGCATGCGGGCTTCACGGGGCTTTGGAGGCGCACTGGCCAGTGTGGACCCTCGCAAACAGGGGCGCTTGCGCAAGGCGGCAAAGCGCTGGTGGGCTCAGGCTCTTCGCCAGGGGCGCGTCAGTGGGCAAGAGCCCTGCCGATTCGACGTGATTGCGATCGAGGCCGGAGAACTGTTTTGGCATCGCCAGGTCTTTGACTGAGATGGCCTTCTATAATCGGGCATTACCCTCTAGGAGTATCTTGCTATGCGCGCAGCCCTCCGTCCGCTCGTCCTCATTTTTGGGGCCTCATTGCTGAGCACCAGCCTCACCGCATGCTTCCCCTTGGCTGCGACCGGCATTGTGGTGGGGGCCTTGTCCTTGACGGATCGAAGAACCACAGGTGCTCAAGCGGAGGACCAGGCGATTGAACTCAAGGCACTGGCCCGACTGCCCGATCGGCTCAAGGGCGATCGTGGGGTTGCCATTGGGGTCACGAGCTACAACCGCACGGCCCTGATTACAGGCTGGGTCCCCAATGAGGCCACAAGGCAACAGGTGGGCCAGGTTGTTGGGGGCATCGAGAATGTCCGGCTGGTCATCAACGAACTTCAGGTGGGGGCGCCGGCCTCCACGACAACTTTGGGCCGAGATGTGCTGCTCACGACCAAGGTTAAAGCCACCTTGCTAGACGACAAGCTCATCAATGGCAATACCATCAAGGTGACCACGGAGTCGGGTGTGGTGTATCTCATGGGGCTGGTCACCGCACCTGAGGCCGATCGGGCCGCTGACTTGAGTTCGCGTGTGCCTGGCACTGCAAAGGTTGTGCGTGCCTTCGAGATCATTTCTGAGGCCCAGCGCGCGCTCTTGGATCAGGCCAGTCAGGCGGGTACGCCGCGGCCTGAGGTCAAGGGTCAGTCCGCATCGCCTGCAGCTCGCGCACCGGAGTCTATGACGGCGCCCGCCCCAGCTGCACCGGCCAAGCCCACCCCAGCCCCAGCTCCAGCAGGCGCGCAGGTCATTCCGGTGCGCTAAGGTGCGGTGAGGAATTCTTGATGACCATCAAGCGCGTGGTAGCGATGGCCGCAGCCCTGGGGTTGGTTGCCGTGTTGATCTGGTTTTTGAACAAGGCGCCTGCCGTCCCCGCGGTCAGCGGAACATCGCTCTCAGGCCAGGCTGTCTCAACCGAGGGCCTCAAGGGCCGTCCTTACCTCGTGAACTTTTGGGCCACGAGCTGTGTAACCTGCGTCAAAGAAATGCCCGATCTCATCGCCTTGCATCAGCAGTTCTCAAAGCGTGGATTTGAGGTCGTGGCCGTGGCGATGGCCTACGATGTGCCTGAATACCTCTCGCGCTTCGTCCAAGAACGCAATCTTCCATTTCCGGTGGTTCACGACCTGGGTGGCGAGTGGGCAAGCGGGTTTGGCGATATTCGGGTCACGCCGACCACCTTTCTTGTCGATGCCAACGGCCAGTTGCTCAAGCGCTACGTTGGCGTGCCCGACTTCAACTACCTTAAGCGTTGGCTTGAGCAAGCGCTGCCTGCTCGTCCGCATGATAAGACGACCGAACCAGCGCGCCCACCGCAGCATGCGCAAACCCGCGTTTCATTGCCTCCGACTCCAGCCATTTGAATTCGTCGGGGGTAACGTAGCGCAGCACCGGAAGATGCGATTGAGAGGGTGCGAGGTACTGCCCAATCGTGATCATGTCCACGCGGTGGCTACGCAGGTCGTCCATGACGGTCAATATCTCTTCGTTGGTCTCGCCAAGTCCCACCATGATTCCACTCTTGGTCGGAACCGCGGGCACCCGGTCTTTGAAGGCTTCAAGCAGCCTCAGGGAGTGCTGATAATCGGAGCCAGGCCGAACCTGCTTGTAGAGTCGCGCAATGGACTCTAGATTGTGGTTCATGACATCGGGTGGGGCCTTGGTCAGAATCTCGAGTGCACGATCCAGTCGGCCTCGAAAATCTGGGACCAAGACTTCAATCTGAGTGCTGGGTGATGCCTCACGAACGGCCTGAATGCAGTCAACGAAATGCTGGGCACCCCCGTCACGCAGATCGTCGCGATCGACACTGGTGATGACCACATAACGAAGCCCAAGCGCAGCAATCGTCTTCGCAAGATTTTCTGGCTCTTTGGGATCCAGCGGATCTGGCCTGCCGTGGCCGACATCGCAGAAGGGGCAGCGCCGCGTGCACTGATCTCCCATGATCATGAACGTGGCGGTGCCTTTGCCAAAGCACTCGCCAATATTCGGACAGGAAGCCTCCTCACAAACGGTATGCAGCTGGTTCTCGCGAAGAATGCGCTTGATGTCGAGGAACCGTGAACTCGGCGAGGCCACCTTTACACGGATCCAGTCGGGCTTGGGCAAAGGCTCAGCCGCAACCACCTTGATTGGAATTCGGGCGGTTTTGTCAGCCCCTTTTTGCTTGCGGGCGATGGCGTCTTGAGTCATGAGGCAATAGACCTTTGCAATACGTTCTGAATGGACTGGCCGAGCTGCTCGGCTGCCTGCTGCCAGCTCAGGTTCAGCCCGATTGTAGCGAGGTCCACCGTGCGCAGTCCGGGCATTCCGCAGGGATGTATACCTTCAAATGGGCTCAAGTCCATATCGACATTGAGGCTCATGCCGTGAAAGCTGCAGCCACGCCGAATGCGCAGCCCGACAGCCGCGATCTTGGAGAGCTCGCGCCAGTGTGGCTCCTGAACATACACACCAGGGGCGCCAGGCTTGCGACAGGCGGATGGGCATCCGAGCCTGAGCAGCAGGTCGATGCTGGCTTGTTCAAGCATCGCGACGGTCTCGCGCACGTGAAGGCCAGCGCGCCGCAGATCCAACAGCAAATAGGCCAGGACCTGCCCCGGTCCATGGTAGGTGACCTGTCCGCCCCGATCGGTCTGAACCACGTCAATGTTGCCGGTCTGGAGTAGGTGTGAGGGGTCGGTGGCCAGTCCGAGGGTGTAGACCGGCGGATGTTCGACCAGCCATAGCGCATCCCGCACCCGGTCGTCTCGCGTTTCGGTGAACCGCTGCATTTCCAGCAGCGTCTCGCGGTAGCCTCGACGGCCAAGCACCTGGATATCTAGAAGACCAGCTTGACCCATGGATGTGCCGTTAGGCAATGATAGACCTCATCGATCTGATCCTTGGACTGTGCTTCAAAGGTAATGGTGAGGCTGATGTAGTGTCCGTTGCGACTCAGGCGCTGCTCGACCTGATGGGCTGGCAGGCTGCCGAGGTAGGGGGTGAGTGCCTTGAGAATCTCCGACTCAAAGTCGCTGCGGTGTGCACCCATGATTTTGATGGGAAAGGCACACGGAAACTCAAATAGGGTCTCTTGGGAGGTCATGGGGATATTTCACCTCCTGTGTCGCCGCGAATACAGGCTTCAATGCGCTGGTCGTAGGCCTGCCGGAGGGCCTCATACACAGGGCCCGGTTTTGCGGTGCCCACGGGCTGACCATTGAGCGCTGTGATCGCAAGAATCTCTTTGGTGGCGGAGGTCATGAGCAGTTCATCGGCTTCAAGTAGCGCTTGTTCGGAGACATCGACCCAATGCACGGCAACGCCCAGTGCCTCGGCCAAGCGCGGCAGGGTTGCACGACGAATGCCCTCCAGGAGTTGGCCCGAGGGCTTAGGTGCGAGGATTGCGCCGTCACGTACCACCCAGATATTTGACGCCGCCCCCTCGGTCAGGATGCCATCACGCAGCAGGATGGCCTCCTGGGCCCCTGCGGCCACGGCTTGCTCTCGTGCTAGTACATTGGCCAGGAGCGCGATGGACTTGATGTCACAACGCTGCCACCGCTGGTCCGGCAGGGTAAGTGCTCGAACGCCTTGGGCTCTGGTGCGCTCGTCGGGGCGCTTGAGTGGGCTGGTGGTCGCAAAGATGGTTGGGCTTGGACTGGGCCGTGGAAAGGCGTGGTCGCGTCTGGCAACGCCTCGGGTGACCTGGCAGTAGATGAACTGGTCTTGGGCAGGCTCTGCCGCGATGAGTGCGTGTACCAGGTTGTCCCAGTCCTGGGGTGCGAGCGGCGTGTGGATCTGGACCGCTTCCAGGCTGCGCAGCAGGCGAGCGCGGTGCAGGGACCAGTCCAGAGGATTTCGGCCATACACAGGGACCACCTCATAAATGCCGTCACCAAAGACAAATCCCCGATCAAGCACGGAGACCTGAGCGTCTTGGAGCCGGCACCAGCGGCCATTCAGGAAGGCTGGGGCATCCATGGACGCCAGCGGGTCTTGGGCGTGTGTGTCGAGCAGATCAGAGAGAGACATAGTGAGTGCGTTTTCAGGGAGTCAAGGGAGTCGACTGGGGTCCATGCGCCTGCCAAAGCAGTGCCAGGCTATCGATGGCGCGGCCCAAGAGGCCAGCTGGTTTGACCGATTCTGCCGCAATCACCTCGACACGATGGATCTCGAGGTCACCAAGCCAAACTCGAAGGATTCCAACGGGCTGGCCGGCGGTAATCGGGGCGACGAGGCCCTTCGGATGCTGGAGCTCAAGCCGGATCTGATTGGCAAGACCACGAGGCACGGCGACCTTTACGTCCTGTCGGAAAGACGCCTTGAGGGCCTTGGTTACCCCTTTATAGACTGGGAGAGAGAGCGGCTGATGGCTCACGCTAAAGAGGCGGACGAGGTCGAACTGTTGGTATCCAAAATTGAGTAATTTGAGTGTCTCTTGTGACCGCTGATCTGCAGTGGGCGCTTCAAGCAGCACCACAAGCAGCTTACGCTGTGAGCGTTCAATGGGCCCGAGTGGCTGGGGCCGATTGGTGGTTACGAGGCCGGACGAGCGGCCAGCAAAGTCGGTTGCAAAGAGCCCGTCAACAGACCGATCGAGCCAGAGCAGCCGGTTCTTGTTGGTCTGCAGGATGCCGTTAAAGCGCAGGCTGCGCAGCTGGCTTTTTTCGAAGGCCTCGGGGAATTCCTTGTGCAGCTGGGCTGCGAGTAAGGCCATGTCTCTGGCTGTGGTCTGGGCATCGGGGTTCGGCGCCCCCGTGGCGTTAACAAATCGGGTGTTGGCCATGCCCACGCGGGCGGCGGCCTGGTTCATCGCCTGCACAAACTGGGCCTCTGACTCGGCAATGCCAAGGGCAAGGGTGAGTGCGGCGTCTTGTGCCCCGATCACCAGCACGCCCGTAAGCAGGTCTTGGACCGATGCACCTTCGGGCCCCAGAAACATGCGCGGCCCCGGCGGGATTTCTGACTCCGGTGGCGGTGTAAGGACCTGACGCCCGCTCAATCGGCGCTCGCGAACGGCTTGAAACCCCAGATATGCAGTCATGAGCAGGGTAAGGCCGGCGGGGCTCACGGCCATGTCCTCCTGGCGCCCCGTGAGTGATTGGCCTGTGGTGAGGTCGATGAGCATAAAGCTTGGCGAGGCCAGGGCCGGCGGCTGAGGCCAACCCCCCGCACGCGCCATGTCAGCAGGGATGAGGCCCAGCAGCAGCGCGGCCAAGGCCAGCGCCAACCCAATGCTGCGACTAGGCATCGGCGAGGGCCTCTTCTGTCATTGCACGCAGCGTCTGCAGCTGGCCGTGAAAAAAGTGACCCGCGCCAGGCAGTGTTGCCACCCAACGCCCAGCAGCCTGCGCATGTCGCAGAGCGCCTTCTAATGCGCAGACTTCGTCCTTTTCGCCGTGAATCAGCCGGCAGCGCGCATCGAGTGGGGCCGGATGGAACCGCTCCGTAGGCAGACCCACGAGCACGGCACGGCTGGGTGCATGCGGGAGTAGCGGACTTTGCGAGAAATGCGTCGCCCATCCGGCAAGCACATGGGTGGTCATGGACGCACCAAAGGAGAAGCCTGCTGCCCAACGCTTCTGCCCAAAGGGGCAGTTGATCGTGTCCTTGAGCTGATGCTCTGCCCATTCCCAGACGGCATAGAGGTCGAGGACCTCGCCCTGGCCATGGTCATGTTCTCCTTCACTTTGACCGACGCCACGAAAGTGAGGCCGAATACAGATCATCTCGCGCTGTAAGAAGGCTCTGCAAACGGTCTGTACCACCTTGTTGTCGAGATTGCCGCCAAAAAGTGGATGAGGATGCGCAACGACTCCGTAGCCGATCGGCTGGCCTCCGAGCGCCCCGGTGGTGGTCGGCAGGTCAATGGCGATCTCAATCTGTCCTGCTGGGCCTGGAATGAGCCGCCGAAGGGTCTTGGGGTTCAAGGCGCCTCGGGAGGCTCGATTTCAGGCTCGAGCATGAGTCGGGTGACGGGCTTTCCCCCGATGAGGTGTGATTGGATGATTTCATCGATATCGGCCTGATCCAGCGCGGTGTACCAGATCGCCTCTGGATAGACCACCAGGACGGGACCTAGGTCGCACCGGTCAAGACAGCTCGCGCGGTTGATGCGAATCTTGCCCGCGCCATTGAGCCGCAGAGACTTGATGCGTTGCTTGGCGTAATCCGCGAGTTGACTCGCACCGCATTGCTCGCAGGACTGTGTGGGCGGCTCGCGCAGATTGGTACAGAAAAAAACATGGTGAGAGAAGTAACTCATAGACGTCGATTATGACTGTGCAAGAGCAAGACGGCAGCCCAACCCAGTGTCAAGAGGGGCCAAAGCGCTGCACTCGTTTGAGCGAGGCCCCGCAGGTTGAACCAAGGCCCGCTCGCCCAGAGCCCCTGTGCCAAGGGGCCCAGAAGCGTCACGGCCTGGCTGAGGATAAAGGAGAGCAGGACGAGGGTCATGAGCAAAAGGATGCGCGAGAGCGTTCCGAGGGCAATCACGGAAGCAGAGATCAGTCCCGCGAGCACGAGGCCAGCCTGAACCCCGGGTGTCATCCAGACCAGCAGGATCTCACCGGGGTTAGGCCCCAGCAAGAGCACCCAAGTGAGTCTGAGCGCGATTGCGGCCAGAAGGGTGGCGGCAATGGCCCCAGCGGGATGTTGCTGGAGCCAACGACCCCAGCGTGACTCGTGCGGTGAGACCGTGCAGATAACGAGCAGGAAGAGTCCCGCCAGGGACCATCCCACGGAGAGGGCCTCGAGCAAGATATGCCCAGCCGACTCGTTTGCCACCAGGAGCCATGGCCCGAAGCCCCAGAGCGGGCTGAGCCCCATCGAGAGCCAGATTGGCATGGGGCTGGCCTGGGCAAAGGTCCAGATCGAAAGCAGGCCCAAGAGCGGGCCTAGACGGTACCAAGATGGCGCCGCGGGGAGCCCTTGGGGGTTGGAGCTCACGGGTAGCGCCCTAAGCCGACCGAACAACCCATGCCAGAGCAATGCCCCAAGTCCGCTGCCCGAGAGGTTTGCCAGGGTGTCGAGCCATTGTGCGCGACGCGTCGGGAGCAGGGTTTGAGCCATTTCCATGCTCAGGGAGAGCAAGGTGGCCAGCAGGATCGCCATGAGCATGGAGACCCAGGTTCTGCTGCGAAGGGGGCGCGCGCCAGCGATCAGAAACCCCAGAGGCACATACGCCAGCAGGTTGGTCCAGAGGTCAAAGGGTGTGCGATACCGCGGCAGTGGCTGAGTGAGAAATTCCCATGGCGCGGGGCTCGGCCAACGCCAGCCCTCAAAAGGGTAGAGACTCAAGCTCATGAGGATCAGACACCACACGCCTGCGAGCATGCGCAGGACAAAGCGTCGATCTTCGTGGGCGGAGTGGGATTTCAGCCGAGCCATGACGCTATGATGCCAAGTGATGTGGCCACTTGAGAATGTGGGTGCTGTGGCATCTACCCAACAATGCGTGAGAGATCGACTGCTGGGCCCGTCGGGCGGAGCTGCGCAGCAGGCTTTTGGTCTATTTAGTCTGGAGCAGCGCGCTGGCGTGGGACAGCACGGCCGTTATTGGGTCCATGCGGGCGAGGCACTGGCGTGCAGCCTCGCCTGGCCATTGCCGCGTGCGGCTGCGAATGCAGGTGCCACGGCCCCGTGGCCAATCCGCGTGAGTGCCTTCATTTCAAGCGCGCTGGAGCGCGCGCTGGCCCTGCCCGAGCGTGTGATCTCGATCAAATGGCCCAATGACCTCTATTTCGAAGACAGAAAGTGCGGCGGTGTGCTGGTCACGCAGGTCCGCTGCGGGCCCGTCACCTGGTTGATTGCTGGCATTGGTCTAAACCTTCGCTGGCACGAACCTCCGAGAGGCTTCTTGGCGAGTGGCCTGCTTGAGAGAAGCCACCTGCGGGTGGATGAGCCGCTTGCGCTTGCGCTGGTGCAGGCCATGGCCGTGGCCATGGAGCCGCTTGCCGCGGAGGTAGAACCGGTGCGTGACTGGGGCCTGGAGTTTGCAGCGAGAGACTGGCTGCGTGGCAAGCCAGTTCAGCTCCTGCACCCCATCACGGGCGCGACCTTGGCGCAGGGTGTGGCCCAAGGCATTGACGAGAGAGGCTGGCTCGCCTTGCTGAGCCCGCAGGGTGAGACTCAACACGTCGCGATCGGCGAGGCGAGCGCTCGGCCGCAAGGTGGGCAGGCATGAAGCTTTTGGTCGATTGCGGAAACACCCGCTTGAAGTGGCGCATGGTTGACTCAGACGTGCACCGGGAGGCGAGCGTCCCTTGGGATCAGTTTGACCCTCAGGCGCTCTTGGATGACTGGCAGCAGGCCTTGGTCGAACTGGGTTTACCCACACGAAATCCGATTGGCATGATCTGCAGTGTGGCTCCGGCGGTTCATTCCGCAAAGGCATGGGCCGCGCTGCAGGCATTCTGTTCTGTCTCGGGTGCCCGTCAGCTTAGAGTCACGCCCGTGGTTCGACTGCAGATTGACGGCGTGGAGTGGCGACTGACGACAGATTATGTCCAGCCAGAGGAGCTTGGCCGGGATCGGTGGGCGGCGGCTCTGGGCTTTGTTGCCCAAGTCGGTCATGGGTCGCATGCCGAATCGATGCGCCGCAAGGGGCAGTTTTCGTGCGCATTGGTCTCTGCTGGGACCGCGACGGTCGTGGATCGCGTGTCTGCGCATTGGGACGGAACCGCGTGGCATTGCATGCTCAGCCACGGACAGATTCAGCCAGGACTCTATTGCAGCGTGCAGGCGTTGGGCCACGCTGCCCCGGCGCTCAGACCCGCGCTGGAACAGGCCGCATTGAGTCTCGCGAGCACTCCGAGTCTAGGGTCAACGCGTCGCGCGGTGTCTGAGGGGCTTATGGCCTCTCAGCTCGGATCCTTGCTGTGGCTCGAGCGTTGCGGCGCCCTCGATGGGCTCTGGGTGCATGGCGGCAATGCCTCATGGTGGCTCGCTGCGCTTGATCAGAGTCCCTGGAGCGGTCAGTGGCCCTGCGTGCAGGTACCACTTATTTTTGCGGGTCTCGAGGCTGCGCTGACGCTCGAATCTTCTCAATCAACTGGGTCGTTGAGCGGTTGAGCGCAAAAGGGATGGAGTGCACATGGCCCCCCCAACCCTGAACCTCTCTGGCTCCGACAATCTCGTCGATGGGCCAGTCTCCGCCCTTCACAAGGATGTCTGGCCGCACCGCGAGGATGAGGTCGAGTGGTGTCGGGGACTCGAACCAGGTCACCCGGTCCACGCTCTTGAGTGCGCCGGCTACTGCCATTCGGTCCGATAAGGGGCACATAGGGCGATCCGCCCCCTTCTGCAGGGTCCGGACCGAGGCATCGCTGTTGAGCGCAAGCACGAGGCTCGCGCCGAGCCCTCGGGCTTGGGCGAGCAGCTGAACATGACCGGGATGTAAGAGGTCGTAGACCCCATTGGTAAACACCAAGGGCCTCGGTAGGGCATCGATCTCGGCTTGGGCGAGGGGCCCAAGACTTGGCCCATCTGGCCCGTGCCAGAGCGCCGCGTCGAGGCTCTTGGCGAGAAAATCCACAGTGCGTTGGCTGGGCCGGCCCTATGCAGCGGCTTGCAGTGAGGCGTTGAGCTCTTTGCGAAAGCGGTTGAGCTCCTGCACATTGCCAAAGCTGCGGTCAAAGAGCAGGCTGAGGTTGTGCAGAATGCGCTCGGAGACCTTTTTCTCCCAGTCTGAGTCGAACTGAATCTGTCTGTCGAGCCAGGTCTCCAGCCAGCCGGGCTCGGGCAGTCGGCTCTGCACGGTGTCGTTCGGAAAGAGCGTCTCGTTGACATGTAAGTTCGTTGGGTGCAAAGCCTTTTGGGTGCGCCCCGCACTGGCCATGAGGACGCCAATCTTTGCAAAGGCAGCGCGAGCCGAATCGCCCATCGTGGCCAGGGCTTTTTTCATGTAACGCAGGTAAGCGCCCCCATGCCGAGCTTCGTCTTTGGCGATGGTCTCGTAGATTTGTTTGATGACCGGCTCGGTGTGCCATTGCGCCGCGCATCGGTACCAATGATTGAGCCGAATCTCTCCGCAGAAATGCAGCATGAGGGTCTCAAGTGCGGGTGCAGGATCGAACTCGAAACGCACCGCATGCAGTTCGGCCTCGGTCGGCAGGTGCTGTGGCGCGAAACGACGCAGGTACTCCATCAGCACGAGGCTATGCTTTTGCTCTTCATAAAACCAAACGGACATAAAGGCACAGAAATCACTGTCGGCGCGATTGTCGCGCAGGAACATTTCTGTGGCGGGCAGCGCGGCCCATTCCGTGATGGCATTCATTTTGATGGTCTGGGCCTGCTCGTCCGAGAGCTGCGAGGGCTCAAACCGCGCCCAATCAATATCTTTCTCTAAATCCCAGCGCACACGCTCAAAAGCACGAAACAGCTCGGGGTAGAGCATCTGGTCGGCGGATATGGATCTCATTTTTCGATTGTATGGAGAATTTGAGACGGATCGATGACATAACGCACAAGTTTCAGTGGGATTGGGCCTGCTTGGCAATGAGTTTCTTGGTCAGTCGTGTGAGGCCACCCACCAAAGGAAAAGCCGCCAGAAGGGCGCTGGCGTCCCAGTGGTCCTCATGCAGCGTAATTTCTTGAGCCTGATTGAGGGTGAGCCAGCTGGTCCCGGGGATCTGAATGAGGGCTGTATGGGCCTTGAGCTGAAAGCAAAAAACCCAGCGCACAGCAACCGTCTCATGTGATGCGGTCGTGGCCAAGGCCAGGGACTCAAAGCGCGGGGCGTGCAGTCCATTGAACATGGCTGCGTAGCTGCGCAGAATGGCTTCTCGACCGAAGACTGTATGGAAAGGATCCCGAAACTCGGCATCGGCCGCATAGAACTGGCCGAGCACGGGCACCTGCACGAGGCTGAGCTGCTCGACACAAGCCTTGAACGAGGACCACCAGAGGTCTTTTTGTTCGCATGGGGCCTGTGGGATGGGCCGGTCTTGATCTGTGATCACTGTGGACGCGTGCGCGCGAGTAGCGCCAGGGCGATGCGGTGTGGAAGGATTCGAAGCAGCTTGAGCCCGAGGGTGAATCGCTTGGGAAAGTGAATTTCAAAAGCGCCCGTGGCTAAGCCTGCAAGCGTCTCTTGCGCCGCCTGGTCCGTGGTGAGCAGGGCGGGCATCTCGAAGGTGTTCTGGTCAGTCAGGCGGGTTTGCACAAAGCCAGGACTGACGATGGACACGTCTACACCGAGGGGCTTGAGCTCGACATGGCTGGTCTCGGCCATGGCCATGAGCCCTGCCTTGCTGGCGCTGTAGGCCAGAGCCTGTGGCAGGCCCCGGTAAGCAGCCACGCTGCCGAACCAGCAGAGATGCCTTGGTGGCCCCGAGGGTGAGCCAGATCTGGCATTGCCGAGGCCCCAGGCCTCACCCAGTGCGCTCAGGCCGTCGAAGGCCGCATTGAGATTGGTCTCGATGAGGTCTCTGGCGGCCACTGGATCGAACTGCGCACTGTGAAGGGGTTTGTAGTCCCCGGCAACCCAAAAGACCACATCGGGCAGCCGAGACCGGGCGGACTGTTGTGCGAGCGCATGGCGAACCGCACCTGGCTCGCGTATATCGCAAATAACCTTGAGGACATCAGATTCTGGAAAGCCTGCTTCGAGCGCATTGAGTCGGCGGGATGAGACACAGACCTGTGCGCCGTGTCTCACCAGCGCCTGACCCAATGCCAGACCAATGCCTGTGGAGGCGCCAACGACCCAAACCGTTCTGGATGACCAGTCCCGAATGGGCGTGTTGGGGGGACGAAACCAGGGCAGGCTAAAGAAACTCATGGCTGTGGACGTCTAAAGGCTAGGGTGACCTCGCCCACCGGCAGTCCAAACTTCGTCATGGTTGCCTTGTTGATCATGACCTCTTCGTCGATGAGGTGCATCCAGTCGTCGAATTGGAGCTCAACAGAGCGACCGTCGATAGGCACGGCCAGTGTGTATTGCCAGCGCAGGGCATTGCCGCGAATCTCGCCACGGGCCTCCCCGACAACATCGTCGGCCGTACCAGACCAGAGGCCGGGTCCCACGCGTTTGAGGCGCCAGATGCGCTTTTGTTTTTCTCCATCGCTCCAGACGAAGGACTCATCGAGCACACCCTGGTCGCCCTCGAAGCGTCCGTCAATGGTGACAACAAAGCGCCGAGTGACCTCACCTTTCCAGTCCTGGACCATACCCCAGCCCTTGGTCTGGCCTTGGAAGTAGCGCGCCAGATCGAGCGCTGGCTGCTGGGCTTGATAGCGCTCAACACCGGGGGCAGCGCACCCGAGGAGTCCCAGACTGAGCGCAAGAATGAGGAGCCCATGGGTGAGCCCGTGACGGTATTTAGAGATGAGACGGGCTGAGGGGGACATGGCGTTTCTCCAGGCTGAGGTAGGTGGTTAGGGCGGCAAGTTTCAAAACACACGGAATTCCTGCATAGACCAGGCCCAGTGCAAAAGGTGCCGGCATGCGTCCGGGGGTATAGCCAACCAGGTCAAGCAGCGGTAACGCCCCGCCAGCGGCCAGGGCGAGCGCGAGCTTGGCGAGCAGGTTCCACAGGCCAAAAAACTCTCCATTGCGGGTCTCAGAGAGCCCGACGCGTGTGAGGCTCTGGCTGATCAAGAGGGCGGGGGCGATGAGTTCCGCGCCGAGGCAGAGCCCCGTCCCAACGCAGACCAGCACGAACAGCCAAGCCCACGAGGGATCAAGCCAAGGCACGCAGAGAAACAGAAGGATCGAGCCCGAGAGCGCCAGAACCCAGGCTCTCTGCGCAGAGAGGCCGCCTTGAATTGCACGATTCCAAAGCGGTATTGCCGCGAGTGCGCAAACGAAGTAGAGGGCCAGGAGACCAGCTGAGGCTGTCTGGCTCAGCCCAAGCCCATCGGAGACAAAAAAGAGAAAGAGAGTTGCTGGGATGGCGTTGGCCAGTGCATTGAGCGAAAGGCAGAGAAAGGTCGCCCTCCCCCTCGAGTCGAGGGCAGATAGGCCACGCAAGAGGGAGAGTCGAGTTGGGCCCCAATCCATGTTTGGGCGAACCTGACCGGGGAGCCCTCGGACACTGATCGCGCCCGCGAGGGCTGAGCATCCAACCAGTACCACGATGATAAGCGGGGCACCCAAGGCGGCAGCCATTGAGGCAAGAATGACACCCACAAGGGTAAAGAGCTCTCGTGCGGACACGAGCCTTGCTTGCTGGGCTTCAACAAGCCCCCAGGCGACGGGCCAAGCCTGATGCGCGAGGCCGGCTGCGCTGTTGGCAAGAGAGACAATAATTGCAGCTGAAGTCATCCAGACCAGCAGTGCGGTCTGCCCAAGTGCATCGGCTGGAGGCAGAAAAAGTGCGGCCAGTCCCAAGCTCAGCAGGAGCAGGGCGGGCAGGATCCAGCGTTGAAAGCGTTGCCCAGGGGTGCGATCGATCCACTGCCCAAGCAGTGGATCGATGAAGGCGTCGACCAAGCGGCTCGCCATCAAGGCCGCACCGACCCAGGCCAGTGGAAGGCCCAGGCCCGCTGCATAGAGTTGGGGGGTTAGGAGATAAAGCGGTAGCGCGGCACCCGCAAGCGGGAGGCCGACAAGGCCGTAGCGCAAGACTGCTGCTGATGTGGGGGTGTCAGGCGCTTGCGCGGGAGCATTCACGAGGCACGTTTTGAGAGTGGTGCAAGCAGAGCTTGACGCAGCCGGGGCTCGCTGGTCTTGGCATCTAGCCAGATCCGAAAAAACATCTGAGCAAACTCTGGGTCACGAATCTCACCGATGGGTTTTCCGTTCAGAAAGAAAGGGCTTGGTGCCTTGGGCAGATACACCCCGGTGAGCCGATCTCCCGACTCAACCGTGGGAAAGAGTGCTGTGAGTTCGCGAAGTCGTTTGTCATGCTGCGAGCGGTCCATGAGACCAAGACCCTCAATTTCCTCAACGCTGCGTCGCGCAATATCTCCACCCTTGAACCGAAGGTTGTAATGCAACTCCAGTGCAAAGGGCCCGTTGAGCAGGGTTGCTTCCTCGGCTTGAGCGGGTGCCCAGAGGCTAGCCTCATAGACCTTGAGCCCAAAAAAGCGCAAGTCCGCGCGTCCGACCAGTTGAAGCCCGAGGGTCCGGATCTGTTGATCCATTGGGCTTGAGGCAAAACCGGAGCGCGTGACGCTGGCCATGATCATGAGGACAGTCGCATGACCTGCCCAGCTCAGCACTGCGCGTCGCGAGGGCCCCAATTGCGGTGTCGCAGGCTTAGCCATGAGCCAAATCATGCTCAAGAGTGACCTGAAGGACATCTAAGTCGCCGCTGTAAAAACCCGCCTCACAGTAGGCGAGATAGAAGCGCCACATTGCGATGAATCGCTCTTCAAACCGCAAGGAGCGAATGGCCTCTCGGTGCGCATCGAAGCGCACGAGCCACTCGCGCAGAGTGCGACCGTAGTCTTGCCCAAAGCTAAATGAGTTTCGAATGCGCAGGCCCTTGGCTCGGGCATGGCGCTCAAGGTGGGCAGGGCTCATGAGCATGCCGCCGGGGAAGATGTACTTCTGAATGAAGTCCGTGCCACTGCGGTAGTCGTCAAAGAGGGACTCATCAATCACGATGGCTTGAATCACGGCCCTGCCGCCGGGTTTGAGCCGGTCTCGGAGGGTCTGAAAGTAAATGGGCCAGTAGTCTTCACCGACGGCCTCGATCATCTCTACTGAGACGATGCCATCGAACTGCCCTTGCACTTGTCGGTAGTCGGTTAGCGCAATTTCTGCGCGGTCGGCAAGACCCGCTGCGGTCAGTTGCTCCAGCGCCCAGCTGCGCTGCTCACGCGAGAGCGTAATGCCAACATGCTCGCCGGGTGCTTTCTGAAGCCGGTGAAGCGCAAGGCCTCCCCAGCCACAGCCAATTTCAAGGGTCTTGCTGTTGGCCTGCAGTGGCCCCAGCTCTTCAAGCACGCGGTCCATTTTGCGGATCTGAGCGGCTTGAAGGTCGACGGCCTGACCCCACGCGCCTTTTTGGTCAAAGAGCGCGCTCGAATAAGTCATGGTGGGATCGAGCCAGAGCTGGTAGAAGTCGTTGCCAAGGTCGTAATGCGCCTCGATGTTTCGCTTGGCCTGGGCCAGCGAGTTCGCTCGCAGCATGTGGCTAAGTCGGTCTAGCACGAGCAGCAATGGGTTGCCTGAAATCGCTGCTTGAATGGCCGAACGGTTTTTCACTAAGAGCCGCAGCAGTCCGGGCAGATTTGGGGTGGACCAAGCGCCTTGCATATACGCCTCACCAAATCCGATGTCCCCCTTCGTGCCCGCCTGGCGCAGGACATCCCAGTCTCGGATCCAGAGCTCCTGCAGGCCAAGTGCTGCGTCGGGCCGACCGAAGTGCATCGTGGAGCCGTCGGGGCATTTGAGCTTGAGCTCTCCGAGGTTGATCTGGGAGAGCAGCTTGAGCACCCGGCGCGCGATAAAACCCGGCTTTGCACGGGGGCTAGGAATCGACCATGCGCCTACACCCGACTCGGTCTGGGGACCAGCCGCAGCCCCTTGCGCCAGAGCAGCAGCGCTTGCCAGTGAATGTTCAGGAGAACCGCAAGACTTGCTAGGGGTTGTCGTAGCCATAAATAGAACGCGCCTCGTTGGGTCAGAAGTTGAGATTTGCCACTGATGCTGGTTGCGAGGACATGGGCCCCGTCTAGGAAATAGTCAATTCGTGCAAGAAAAGGACTCTCGGGCTGAGCCGAGTGAAAGAACCGAAAGTGATATTCGCCACGGGCCTCACAGAACGGCGAGACATAGAAAGTCTTCTCGCACCGAAGGGTCTGGCCATTGCGATATCCCTCGGGGGTCTCGAGCAGGTAGACATGCCGGTCGCCGAAGGTGTTGTTTACCTCCGCGATGATGGCCTGGGGAGAGCCATCCGTTCGACAGCAAATCCAGAAGCTCACGGGCTTGAAAGCAAAACCGGTGAGCCGAGGCAGACAGCAGAGCCAGATCTCACCCTGGCCGGGATCAATGCCATACTCACGCAGCTGCTGTTCTGCCCAGTCGAGCAACGGCATTCCATTGCCATGGTCTCGATCCTGAACATTGATGAGGGCCGGGCGGTTTAGGCCAAAGCCCAAGCCCCCCCTCCATTGGGCGGTTTGCGTTGCGCGAAGGGGAATCTGCGCGATGAGGCTACGGGCTTCAAAGGCGTGTGCGTGCGCACCGATGCGCGCATGGCGGACTCTCCCCTCAAACAGGCTCGGGCTATGCGCAGGATCAGGCGGCATGGCGTGCGACAGGGCGTTCAAGCCAGTGCATGAGGCCTTGGGCTGCCACGCGACCAGAGCGAAAACCATCTTCATGAAAGCCGTAGCCCATCCAAGCACCTGCGAGCCAGATGGCTCCCTCACCTTGAAGTCCTTGAAGCGCGTTTACGCTGTCCTGAGCCGCACGGTCAAAGACGGGGTGGCTGTACTCAATGGTCTCGAGGACAGATGAGGGGTCGGGGGGACGATTGGGGTTAAGACTCACCAAAACCGGTCGTTCAAAGGCCAGGTCCTGGAGCTGGTTCATCCAGTAGGTGACCGATACCTGTTCTCCGGGTGCGTCGGCTCGCACATTCCACGCGGCCCAAGCTGCCTTGCGCGTTGGCATCAGGCTGCAATCGGTGTGCAAGTAAGCCGTGTTTGCCTGGTATTCGAACTGGGCAAGCCAGGGCTGCGCAGGGTGGGCATGCTCGGCAAGCACGCGGGCGGATTGGTCTGTGTGTCCGGCCAGAATGACGGCGTCGGCTTCGAGCGAAAAGGTTGTATTTCGCAGGTGATCGTGTCCGTAGACCACCGGCCCTCGGTGGGCCAGCGCAGGTGCGATGGAGGCCACTTCATGGTGGGTTTTGAACTCCACCGGTGCGGATTCCTCGCGCAGACGGGATTGCAGCCGTTGAATGTAGGTGTTGCTGCCGCCGCGCACGCTGCGCCACTGGGGCCGATTGAAGATCTGCAGCAGACCATGATTGACGCAGAACCGAGCGAAGCTTGCAAACGGCATTGCGCGCATTTGCTCGAGCGGACACGACCAGATGGCCCCAGCCATGGGCAGCAAATACAGGGATTCGAAATCTGGGCTCAGGCGCAGCGTGTCTAGGACCTCTCCCAAGCTACGGGTGTCTCCGTGGCCAAGCTCGGCGCGGTGAAGCAACGCCGTGGCCTCACGATTGAAGGTGAGAATGTCAGAGAGCATGCGCCAGAACCGACCCGAAACAAGGTTTTTGGGCTGGGCAAACACGGTGCGCAGGTTTTTGCCACACCATTCGATGCGCGACTGGTTGGCAGAGACGCTCAGCGACATATCGGCTGGGTGACTCGGCACCTGCAGGGCGCTAAACCAAGCCAAAAGCTCTGGATAGGTTCGGTCGTTAAAGACGATGAATCCGGTGTCCACAGGACCCTCACGGCCGTCGAGGGTGATGACTCGGGTGTGGGTGTGGCCGCCGAGTCGCCCCTGCGACTCAAGCACGGTTACGCGTGCGGTCTCGCGGAGATGCCATGCGGCAGAGAGCCCGGAAATGCCGCTGCCCACGATCACCACATGGGGTTTATGCATGCTCAGTGTCCGGGGTTGCGGGTGCCGTGATCGATGCGAGCGTAGGCCGAGTGGTTGTGGATGGACTCAAAGTTCTCAGATGCAACAGAGAATCCGAGTACCGAAGGGTCCTGCTGCAGCGCGGTGGCAACGTCACGCACCAGGTCTTCCACGAACTTGGGATTGTCATAAGCGCGCTCGGTGACGTATTTCTCGTCAGGGCGTTTGAGCAGCCCCCAGAGTTCACATGAGGCCGCTGCCTCTGCAATGCCGATGAGCCACTCGGGCGCCTTGGGCTCGGAGAGATCGACGCTCAGCGTCACATGAGACCGCTGGTTGTGGGCGCCGTAGTCTGAGATGTTCTTCGAGCAGGGGCACAAGCTTGTGACCGGAACGACGACCTCAAGGGAGACCTGGGTTTTGCCGCCTTGATGCTGGGCTTCCCAGGTGACTTCATAGTCCATGAGTGAGGCCACACCCGAGACGGGTGCTGTTTTCCGCACGAAGTACGGGGCGCTGACCCGAATGTATCCGTCAGCGGCCTCCAGCCGCGCGAGCATGGCTTGCATCATGGATTCCATGGAGTGCAGGCTCAGCGGCAGTTCGTGGGATTGGAAGACTTCAATAAATCGCGACATGTGGGTGCCTTTGGCCTCAGCTGGGAGCGAGACCATCATGTCGACCATGGCAACCGTCGGCTGCGGGCCAATGGGGGTCGCGACGTGGACAGGGTGCCGCATGGCCTTGATGCCCACGCGCTGAATGGGCAGGCGGCGTTGGTCGACGGAAGACTGGATGTCGGGCAGGGCAGCGGGGGCAAATTTCTCGGGTGCGTTCATGTGGGACGTCCTTTGCTCAATGAGTTACTTGATGGCCGCAGGGGCGGCGAGTGCTTTGTCGAGGTCTCGCCGCAGGCTTCGGCTTTGGGGGCCCACCATGCTCGAATAACTTCCGACAAGACGCCCATCTCGACCAATCAGGTACTTGTGAAAATTCCAGCCCGGAGGTTCCGCAAGGCGAGAGAGTTCCGCAAAGAGGGGATTTGCCTTGGGGCCTTTGACGGTGGTTTTGGCAAACATCGGAAACTTGACCGCGAAGGTGTTGGTGCAGAAGGCAGCGATCTCCTGGTTGGTGCCTGGCTCTTGGCTGAAATCGTTGGAGGGGAAGCCCAGCACCACGAGGCCTTGGTCCTTGTGCTGGCTGTAGAGTTTTTCGAGCCCGTCGTACTGACTGGTAAACCCGCAATAGCTGGCCGTGTTGACGACGAGCACCACTTTACCCGCATATTGGCAGAGTGACTGGGCAGAGTCGTCTTGGAGTTTCGGAAACGACTGATTCAGGAGGCTCGGGCATATGCCAGCAGCTGATGCGGATGCAGCAGCCGAAGGGATGCTTGCGGCATTGAGGGCTATGATCATTGCCAGACTCGAGAGCCCCAATGTAAGTGAGCGCAAACAATTGTTTATTTTGAGGGTGCGACTGGGGCGAAGGCATGGATTTTTCATGGGGCGTTGGGTCTTGTGTTGGGTTGACCTGCGTCGGGTTGGGCGGTGACAAGCGCCATGCCTGTCAGGGTCGATTCTCGGTGCAGACGAATGAGCTCCGACTCAGCCCGCAGCTGCACGGCGCAAGGTGCTTTGCCGGGAGGGGGTGCAGGAACGGCCAGCGCTGGCCACCAGACCATAAGTGCCATGAGGCCCAACAATCCAAGCCAGAGCCCGCGGTGGTGACGCGTGAAAAAAAAGGGGGAAGCAGATGTGTTGGTTGACATGGTCTTAGTCAGAAAAGGGTTTTGTCCTAGTCAACAGGGCGAATGACTCTTATACTAAGCACAGCATCCTGCCTCGTCAAACATTTGTCTATGACAAAATAAGGTTATCTCTGAGCCACATGGACCAAGCGGTCAAACCTCCCGTCTTTCTGAGCATCGCCGCTGTCGAGCGAGACACCGGCTTGTCCAAGGACACCCTGCGTGTGTGGGAGCGACGCTATGGGTTTCCAATCCCCCAGCGGGATCAGTTCGGCGAGCGCATTTATCCAATGGATCAGGTCGATCGATTGCGAGCGATTCGGCGCTTGATGGATGCCGGTCATCGGCCGGGAAAGATCATGGCCCTCACGCAGGAAGAGCTCCAAGCTCTGGCAGATCGCCTGCCAAGCGCCGCAGGGCGCGAGTCCAAGGAGCAGGCCGCCGACCTCGACAGCCTTATGGTGCTCATTCGCAAGCATCAGGTCGATGAGCTCCGGCGTGAGCTCGGCCAGCGCGTGCTGCGCATGGGCCTTGCACCTTTTGTTACCGAAGTCGTCGCTCCCTTGACCCAGCGCGTGGGCGAGAGCTGGTCCCGCGGGCAACTCGAGATCTACGAAGAACATCTTTTTACAGAGTCGATGCAGGTCATCCTGCGCAACGCAATCAGCACCATTCCGCATTCTCCGCGACGCCCTAAGGTGCTGCTCACAACATTTCCAGGTGAGCCGCACGGCATGGGTCTGCTGATGGTCGAGGCGCTACTCGCGCTCGAGGGGTGCCGATGCGTCAGCCTTGGGGTTCAGACGCCAATCCTCGACATTGCACTCGCGGCCCAGTCTCAGTCTATCGACATCATCGCGCTCTCTTTCTCGCAGAACATGAATCCCACAGCGGTCGCAGAGGGTCTCTCAGAGCTGCGTCAAAAGGTGCCCGCCGCAGTTCGAATTTGGGCAGGTGGGCGATGTTCCGCGCTGCTTCGCCGCGCGCCGGCCGGTGTCGACGTCACGGTTGAGCTCGACGACCTCTCGCAGGCACTCGCCGACTGGCGCAGGGCGCATGCCGCCTGAGCGGGACGGGTACCGCGGCAACAAAGCCAGCCTTCCGTCAAAGCCCTGTCAGACCTGCAAAAAACCCATGACCTGGCGGCGTAACTGGGCCAAAAATTGGGACGAGGTAAAATATTGTTCTGATCGATGCCGACGTGAGAAGCCACAGAGTAGCCTCTAAAGCCGGCCCCGCCCTGATGGCTGCCGCCATCTGATGGCGGGCGCTCTCCGATGACTGCCCCAATGACTCGGTCCCGGCTCGGATTGGTTTTGGGCGATCAACTCGCCCACCGGCCGGCCGTTATGCGGGACGAACCCAGCGACTTTCCTTTGCTCATGATTGAGGCGCCGGGCGAGTCGACGCACGTGCCCAGCCACAAGGCCCGAACCACCCTCTTTCTGTCCGCCATGCGCCACGCCGCCGAGGCTTGGCGGGCGCACGGCCTCACCGTTGAGTACATTTCACTGCAAGATCCAGGCTATCAATCGGCCCCCACGTTTGGTGAGCGGCTCGCGCGTTGGCTCGCGGCAAATCCAGTCGAAACGCTTTGGTGTGTCGAAGCAGGAGACCTGCGGCTCACACTCGAAATCGAGCGTGCCTGTGCGTCTCAGGCCGTGCACCTGCAGTGGCTCGAGGACCCGCATTTTCTCCTGCCAAGACCCGAATTCTCAGCATGGGCTCAGGGCCGAAAGCAGCTGCGCATGGAGCACTTTTATCGGTTCATGCGCAGGCGACACGCGGTCCTGATCGCTCCGGATGGTGAACCCGAGGGCGGCCAATGGAACTTCGATGCCGAAAATCGGCAGTCTTTTGGCAAGCAAGGTCCTGTGGGAATTCCAACCCCTGCGCATTTCCCGCCGGATGCGATCACACGAAAGGTGATGCAAGAGGTTGAACAGGTTTTCCCCACAAATCCGGGTTCACTTGAGCAGTTTGGTTGGCCAGTCACTCGAGAGCAGGCACTCCTCGCGCTTGAGGACTTCATTGCCCATCGGCTTCAGGCCTTTGGTCCACACCAAGACGCCATGTGGACAGGCATGCAATTTGGCTGGCATGCGTTGCTCTCCTCGAGCCTGAATCTTCACCTGCTTGAGCCCCAAGAGGTCATTGATCAGGTCGTGGCAGCCTATCGGAGAGGCGAGGCTGATCTTGCAAGTGTGGAGGGATTCGTTCGACAAGTTCTGGGGTGGCGGGAGTTCATGCGCGGCGTGTATTGGCTTGAGATGCCGGGTCTGGCCAAGGCCAATGGCCTCGATGCGCATCGCGCGTTACCTGCTTGGTTCTGGACAGGCGAGACCCACATGGTGTGTCAGTCGCAGGTGATCGAGCAGACCCTCGCTTACGGGTATGCCCATCACATCCAACGGTTAATGGTCACGGGTTTATTCGGGCTTCTGGCTGAAATTCGTCCGCAAGAACTATCGGACTGGTTTCATGCGGTCTATGTCGATGCGATTGATTGGGTTGAGCGCCCCAATGTTGTGGGCATGGCGCTCTACGCCAATGCTGGGCGCTTCACCAGCAAGCCCTATCTTGCCTCTGGCGCGTATGTCGACAAAATGAGCAACTACTGTCGAGGCTGCCGCTACGATCCGAAACAGCGCACTGGCCCTAAGGCCTGCCCCATGACCAGCCTTTATTGGCGATTTGTGATTGGCAAGGGTGCGCTCCTCAAGGGCAATCCGCGGACCGCGCTGATGGCCAAGCAGGGTGAACGGCTCACGGAGTCAGAACGGGATGCTATTTTGGCGTGGACCGACGCCTTGCTCGGCCGGCTGGAGGAGATTTAGTGGCAGGCGCCTTGGCCTCTGGCTTCGTTGGGCGCGTCGCATGGACGGCGGCATCTGCTGCTTGGGCGGTAGCCTGGGTCATAGACTGGGCGTGCTGTACGAGCTGGTTGAACTGCCCCTGCATGGACTCCCACCATGCGGTCGCCTGCTGGCGGGCTTGCTCGGCGGCCGCCCGAGAGGGGCTGTTGGGCTCATCTGCGCCTGCAGTGGACGACTCGCTGGATTTACCCTCCGCAGGCGTTTTCTCGGGGTGACCGAACTGGCCCATGGCGTCCTGAAATGACTGGACAGCAGCCAGGGTACCCCTCTGAATCTCAAGCCCTTGGATGGTGGTCTTGAGCATGTTGAGGTTCAGCGTGAGCCATTGGTCAACCGTTTTAAGGTCTGAAATCCGGCGATCAAGGTCCTCAAGGCTTGTCGGAGGCAGGGCCTGGTTGGGGAACTGAAACCCGCTCCCCAAGCCTGACCACTGGTTGCGCATAAAGGCAAATGGATCAGAAGGGTTTTGCATGTTGAGAGTGTATGCCGAATAGCTCGGGCCGCAAGCCCCCGGAGGCCATCAAGGCCTGGCGCTGGCTCGCCCTGGTGCTGGCATTCCACCTGTTTCTCGCCCTGGGACTTAATCACCTCACGGGACGGCAGGCGGTGGAGCAGGGCCAGAGCGCTCCCATCCTGGTCACATTGATCGAGCGCCCGGAGCCGCCGCGCCCCGCGCCAAAGCCCCCGCCGCAAGCGCCTGTTCCGGCACCGCCCCCCCAAGCCTCGGAAGCGGGCGTGCCCGAGTTGCCGATGGCGGCGCAGACGCAAGGCATCCAAGTCAGCCCAGAGGGAGGCGAGGGGTTGGGGCGCCTGCCAGCGCCTTCGCCCGATCTGCCGGGCCGACTGTCCACGCCTCAGCGACCCGCCCAAGAGAGTCTTCCAGCCCCCGGCGGGCTCGCCATCCAAGCTTTTTTCGGGGAATACACACTGGGTGAGAAGCCGCTCGGGATTGGAGAGATCCGCCTGAGCTTTCCTGGGCAGGACCGCTACGAGATTGAGCTGACCGCCCGCGCCACGGGCTGGGTTTCTGCCTTAGTCTCGGGTGATGTTCGGTTTAAAAGTGAGGGCACGCTCTCGCCATACGGATTGAAGCCTAGCCGCTATTCGCAGTTCACCCCCTTTCGTGGTGCCTCCGAGAGTCGCTTTGACCCCGAGCGTGGCGCACAGCTCACGCCCGATGCGCCTTGGATCTATCTCCCAGCAGGTTTGCAAGATCGGCTCAGTGTGGTGTTTCAGTTGGCGTTCATTGCGCAGACCCGACCGGAGCAGTTCGTCTCAGGGCAGCGTCACGTGCTGCAGATGGCAACCAACAAAGAGATCAAGCCGCTCGCATTCACCGTGGGCGAGACAGAGGAGCTCGTGCTGCCCGGCGGCATTCTGGTAAGTGCTGTGAGGGTCGGCAGCGACCCCCTGGAGTTTCGGCGCCAGGGCAGGATTGAGCTCTGGCTGGACCCTGCCGATCGCTTTTATCCCGTTCGCATCCAATATCGGGAGCCCGGCGGGCGCGTGCTCGATTTTCTCGCCATTCGCGATCCGTACGCTCCGACGCCGTCTGGCCTCGGTCCGAGTTGACAGCATCACCCGAATGACGGATAGTTATGGGTTCGTCGTGGAGGGGTGCCCGAGTGGCTAAAGGGGGCAGACTGTAAATCTGTTGGCTTACGCCTACGTTGGTTCGAATCCAACCTCCTCCACCACAAAAGAATTCGGGTGTGGAACAGAATGATGCGGAGCA
>CAMCRF010000001.1 GCA_945877235.1 Bordetella parapertussis | reverse complement strand
CTGGTATCGGCTTGAGAAATGCTCTCTCGGAGAGCGTAATTTTTCTGTTGTTAAATTTCAACGTAAAACCATGAATTTAATCAACTTTTTGACTCTGGTGGACGGCACAGGGTTCGAACCTGTGACCCCTGCCGTGTGAAGACGCCAGCCAGCTTTTATTACCAAATCGAATAAATGACTTATGTGCGTGCTCGGCATCTGCAGTGAAAAATTAATTAGGTGACGAACCAGCACCCTGGTCGAAATCAGGGTCTTGCCAAGAGCAGGCCCTCGCCTCACTCTTCTAAGTCGAGCTCGCCTGCAAGCTCGCTGAACTTCTGCCGCATGGTTGGGTTGTCTCTGGTTAACCGCTTGATGGTGAGGTCGTCAGCCTTGTTGTTGGCGATTCGCAGGTTGTTCGCGGACTTGTGCAGGGCCTCTTTGGTTTTCTCCAGATCCTTGATGGCCTCATCAATGCGCTTGACCGCCTCCTCAAATCCGTCGGACGCGAGCCGGTAGTTTCTGCCGAATGAGTCTTTGAAGTCATTGAGCTGCGACTCGAACTTGGTGATGTCGATGTTCTGCGCCCGCACCTGAGCCAGTTCCTTCTTGTACTGGACTGACTTAAGCGCAGCATTGCGCAGCAGCGTGATGATTGGTATGAAGAACTGGGGTCGCACGACATACATCTTGGGGTATCGATGGAACACATCCACGATGCCTCCGTTGTAGAGGTCGTTGTCGGGCTCCAAGAGCGAGACGAGCACCGCATACTCACAGCCCTTTTCATTTCGGTCTCGATCGAGTTCCTTTAGAAAGTCTTCGTTCTTGCTTTTGGTGGTTGTGGTGTCGCTCTCGTTCTTCATCTCAAACATGATGGAGACGATTTCAGTGTCCGACTCATCAAAGTCGCGGAAGATGTAATCGCCTTTGCTGCCGGTTCGTGCGTCGTTGTCCTTCTCGAAGTAGGCGTGTGGAAAGGCGGTGGCGCGGATTCGATTGAACTCAATCTCGCAGTGCTGCTCGAGTGTTTCGCCCACCATCTTTGTGGAGAGCTTGGCCTTTAGGTCTCTCAGGCGCTCAATGGTCTCTTTGCTGTCTTTGAGCTGGATGTCGTAGGTTTCGCGAATTTTCGTTTCGTTGAGTTCTTTCTCAAGCTTGAGAAGATCGAGCGACTGTTTGAGTTGATCGCGCTCCTTCTCGGCCTGCGACGTGGCGTCTCTGATGGCAATGTTCTGGGCTAAGGCCGATTGTTCGACCTTGGCTTTGAGTTCGTCTCGCTCCCGTTCGACGGCTGCAAGCGCCTGAGTAAGCGCGAGTTGCTTGGCTGCTTCGGCGGCATCGAGCTGCGACTGAAGGCGTTGGAGGCGCAGGTTGAATTCAGCCTCTGCGAGGTGCAGCGCAGCTGCCTTCTCTTTCTCAGAGAGGGAGAGCCGCTCTTGGAGTGCCGACTCGAACTCGCGGTCGCGAACCTGCTTGAGAATGTCGGCATAGCCAGCGTCATCGAGGTTGAACGCCTTGCTGCAATGAGGGCACTTGATTTCGCGCATGGGTATTTAGCTCTTTGGTTGGCGTGGAAACGCAGCCCTTTGATGTTCCGCCTGCACTGCCTTTGCCAGGTGCTCGGGCGAGAGCACCTCGACTGAGGCACCATGCCGAAGGATGTCCATGATGAGCTCGCGGTCGTGGGCGTAGGGAAAGGTGATCTGCCATTGCTTCTTGTCGGGCCCCGTCCACTCGCCGACCTGGTCGGGGTGCCAGACCTCGGCGGCCACCCATCGGCTGCGTTCTGCGGAAAACCTCAAGACTGCCGTTTGATCGGGTTTGCCAGAGAAGATGCCATAGCCACTGGCAAGGGTTTCTTCAAGCTCTGCCTCAGAGATTTCAACGCAGTCTGCCTCTAGCAGCTTGACCTTTTCAATGGCGTCTATGGAGAAGGTGGAGAGGCGATGGCGCAGGTGGCAATAGGCGTCGAGGTACCAGTTGTCGCGGTAATGGACGACTCGCTGGGGCGAGACCTCACGCACGGTGGACTCGTTGCTCGCGCGGCTGGTGTAGTGCATGCGCATACGCTTGCGGCTGAGGAGTGCATTGGTGACCTGGGTGAAGTGCTCCGCGGGCAGGCGACGCGAGGCCATGGGCAGAATGCGTACGCGCCTTCGGATTTGATCGGAGCTGCCCGAAGGCTTTGGGTCTGCCTGACCCAGCAGGCTGTCAATGCGGTCCTTGAGCGGCGCGAGATGTTCGGCCAGAAGGCCATCGGCCCCCAGGCCCGAGATGATCTGGTGCATGGTGAGGAGGGCTTGGAGCTCTTCAGCCCGAAACCAGAGCCCAGGCATTTCCATGCTGGGGCCCTTGGTGGCGCCGTGGGGCAGGGTGCCTGAGGTCTTGAGGCGGTACACCCGCTCGCTCGAGTCGTAGACGATGTCGGCGCCATAGCGGTCGCGCAGAAACTCGAGGTCGCGCTTGAAGGTGGGCTCGGAGATTTCGAACCGCTCGAGGATTTGGGTTTTGGTCATGACACCGCGCTGGCGCAAAAGGTTGGCCATGGCAATGATGCGTTCGGTCTTGGACATGAGTGGGCGGAACCTTAGGTGTCGGAGACGAGGCTTAGGGTGGATTGTGCACTGTCGTCTTCTTCGTCTTCGACTTCGGGCTCTCGGGGGGGAATGAAGGGCGAACCCTTGAGGCTGTCGTTGTAGAGATAGACCATGGTCTCGTTGACCTTGCGCACACTGAAGAGCAGGTTGGGCAGGTTCAGGCCGAAGGGGAAGTGCACCATGTGATTCGCCCAGAGGGCCAGGTCGCCGTCGTCCCAGCGGTAATGGGTGAGCTTGAGAAAGGTGTAGTCCTCGTTGAGTCGGGCGAGCAGGGCGTAAATGGACTCGGGGGTGAGCGAGGGGTTGAGGGTGTAGAGGGCGTTGATACGCACAAACGAGTATTCGGGCTCAAGCCGCAGGCGCAGCCCGCAGCCGCTTCTGAGCAGATAGATGGCTTCGCCTTCGAGGGTGCACTCGTAGCCCGCCTCGGAGAGGATTTGTTGAAGGAGTTCGAGCGTGACCTGGTCGCGCGGGATTTCTCTGGGCATGTGAAGCTCCGACGGAATAAATGCCTGAGGGCCTGTTTTAGGGAAAGGGATAAGTTCCATAGCGATCAGTTTCCGATCTTGCAGGATCAGGCGGTGATCTAGGTGAAGGCGAAACTTCGCTCACTTGTTCTGATTCCGGAGGTCTTTATGCCCAAACCACTCGGTCTGCTGCTTTTGCTGGTCTTTCTGTGTTTTCCAGCGGTTGCGCTGCACAGCGCGTCCTCGGGGCCCTCTGCCACGCTGCATCTCGGCGTGTGCAAGGTGGGAAGCGCCTGCCGCAGCTGTGTCGAGCGCCATGAAGTGAAGGTCTGGCGAGAGGGCAGCCAGGTGATGATTAGCGGCCAAGATCCAGCAGGCCGGCCTCTGCTGGAGCCGTTGCGTGATTGCGCGTTTAAGGGCAACGGCGATTGGTCGTGCTCCAGCGGGCTGCACCAGGTGCAGTCAATCTCTGGCAAGGTTCGCTTATTGCCCGCTGCCCATGGCCGCTCCCACGGTCATGAGTGGTGTGACTTAGGAGAGTAAAATTCCGCTCATGCTTAGCCCTGCTGATATCCAACACGCCGCAGATCGCATCGTGAAGCATGCGAACTCGCCATTGCGAGTGGTCGTATTTGGATCCTATGGACGCGGAGATGCGACGGACGACTCTGATTTGGACTTACTGGTAGTGGAGAAGAGTCTCGCAGACTTTACGAACGAATATGTGGCCCTGCGAAAAGCGATTGGCCCAATCGGAGTGGGAGTCGACCTTTTATTGCTGTCTGATGAAGATTATCAGTTAAGAAAGCACTGGATTTCGAGCCCAGTTTATTGGGCGTTTCGGGAGGGTAAGGTCGTCTATGGAGCCGCCTAGTGCCATCAGCGAGGAGAGCAGTCTTCTTGCCGCCGCAAGGCGAGATTTCCTTGCTTTTCATCTGCTTGCGGAGAGGACTGAGGCACCAGAGGAAGTCATGTTTTTTCTCGCGCAGCAGGCAGTTGAGAAAGTGCTCAAGGCAGTGCTTGCTCACAGAAGAATCGCCTTCCGTCGGACTCACGATCTGATCGAACTGTCTTCACTCCTGTCTGATCGCAATCTTCAGGAGTTGTTTCCTGAGGAACTTATGATTCGTCTCGCCCCCTATGCAGTTGAGATGCGTTACACCAGTATCGCCTCTCCAAAGGTCCGTTTAGATGAGGTCACGAGAGCGGTAACCAATTTACTTGAGTGGGCGCAAGTGCAGGTTCAGCAGTAAATGACTCGCATCAGTGGATGCCTGCTGCTGGCCTGCCCGCACTGCCAGGCGGTGTATCGCAAGCCCAACTATGTATCCATGAACTTCATGGCCATGTATGTCTGGACGGATGGCTACCGAGAGGCTTCGCTCATGCCGCCGGGCGAGTGCATGCGGCTATGCACGCAGTGCGACCAGATCTACGACATCCGAGAAGCCCCCGAGGTGGGCTCGCTCACCAAAGAAGAGATGTACGAGCCTCCACCGCCGCCCCCGCCAGAGGCCGAGCCCACATCCGCTTGGGGTCGATTTCTGCGTTGGATGTCTCGCAGCTCTCGTCGAAGGCCCACGCGGACGCTCTTTCCCGACCTTCGAGCAGACCTGCCGCCTCATGCCGAGTGGGTGCCTACGGAGCAGGCTCAGCAGCGGCTCGAGGCCCTGCTCGCAGAGCCCCATGGGTCTAACCCGAATGCCCGTGTATTCGAGACCGAGCTGCGCATGCGCCTCTGGCAGTCGGGCAATGACTGGTTCCGCCCACTGCTGGCCAAGGCGCGTGAGGAGCAGGCCACCGTGCCCCCACCCTGGACACAGACAGACGCACAGCTTGAGAACCTCCGCGGCCTCAAGGCCCTGTTTCTGGGGCCTGATCGCAGCCAGCACTACACCTTGCTCTTGGTAGATATGCACCGGCAGCTCGGTGAGTTTGATGAGGCTGAGGCCTTGCTTGAAACCTTTGCCCAAGACCACGAGGAGGCTGAGTACCAGCGCCTGCTGGTGGGCAAGCGCATGCGGCATGTGGGGCGGTATCCGAACTGAGAAACCGACGGGTTATCTTTGATGCTTTCTGGACTTCTGGTACTCCGCTTCAGACTTCATCACTGGATGAAAGCAGTCCCATACATTCCCACCTCGCTGAGTGTTCGGAATGCATGCAAGGCTCGCCACTTGTCTGGTACTAAGGGTAACGCCGTTCCTCTGCACTCGCCTCGAATTTGACTCATCGTTGCTTGAGAACTCCCACACCCCAGCATCTGTCTCATATGCACTCTGAGATCCACTAACATTCTGGCACTCGTACAATTTGTGTGCAGAGGTGCATTTGCCTTCAAAGCATATAGTCACTTTCGGAACTGGTCCTGACATGGAGCCGTCAAAATAGTTCGAACATCCAGCACTTGCGTCTTCGCCGCCTGAACTTAGTAGTAGGCAGGCCGCCATCGCGACAAGATTAGTCAACCCACCCCTTCCGTTTAGTGCATGCAAAACACTTTCTCCCGGTTGCTTTTCGGACATGCAGCTACATTCATTCTAGCGACGGTTTTCCTTTTGGCTGGCTGCGCAAGCGTCCCCGAATCAGTGCCTCGCGTTGAAAAACGGCCAGTCCCTCTGAAGGTTGGTCTAGCTCTGTCCAGTGGTGCGGGGAGAGGATTCGCTCACATCGGTGTGATCAAGGCCTTGGAGGCCAATGGCATTCAGGTTGACCTCATTGCTGGATCGAGTGCTGGCGCTTTTGTGGGAGCGCTTTATGCCAGTGGCATGGGTGGCATGGCCCTTCAAGAGGCCGCCATGAAGTTGGATGAGGCCCAGTTCAAGGAGTGGAGCCTTTCAGCAAAAGGACTCATCACAGGAAAGCCGATTCAGGATTACATCAATGGCAGGGTAAGGGGCAAAACAATTGAGAGGTTTTTGAAGCCTATTGGAGTCGTTGCAACAGACTTGGGAACCGGGCAGGCTGTTGTTTTTCGGTCGGGCGATACCGGAGTGGCAGTCAGGGCCTCCTGCGCGGTTCCAGGTGTGTATGCCCCGGTTCGAATCAGCGGCCGTGACTACGTGGATGGAGCGGTGAGTTCTCCCGTCCCTGTTAGAGCTGTTCGAGAGATGGGCGCGAACTTTGTGATTGCTGTTGACATTGGCCATAAGCCACGGTGGTCGGGAGCCGTCGAATCAGGCGTGGGTGTTCTGATGCAGTCCGCAAATGTCATGGGACATGTCATCTCCCAAAATGAGTTGCGCGAGGCGGACTTTGTAATTTCGCCAGAGGTCTCGGATGTGGATCCGGCCAGTTTCACAAATCGTTATGAGGTAATTCTGCGCGGTGAGAGGGCTACGAACGAGGCCATGCCGCGCTTATTGGCAGAGTTACGGAAGAGGCGAGAGTCTCGGCAGTGACTTTCTTGCGATTCCCGTTAACTAATGCCCTATTTTTGATCTTGGGCGTGTTTCTGAGTTGCCTTCAGGTGGCTCACGCGGTTAGCCCGAGGGTAATTGGGGGGAGTTTTGCCAGACTTGTGCCGCAGCTAGATCGCTTCGCTACTCTTGCACCACTAGAGGACGATATCGCTCGCTGGGCAGACATTGCAATGAAAGCCGGGGGGACAAAAATTGTCCGTCAGGAATTAGGCCAGAGAAATCTTCCCCAAGAGCTCCTTGACGATACTTTTCTTCGAATCTTGGTGCGTCAGAAGCGTATGCAGCCGTCGGAGGCGGAGGCACTTTTCAGAACACTTCACGGCATACCTGGGTTTGGATCAGCTCTCAGCAAAAGCATGGGGGCGAGCCCTGCAGGCACGCTTGGGCATCTCACTGAAGTTCGAATGGCTCATCAGGCAATCCAAAAGAATTTCAAGGTCCATGGAATCGGAGTGCGTTTCAGCGATCCTAACAAGAAGGCTGATACCGATATTGATCTCGTACTTGAAAAGCGGGATGCGCTCATTGCAATTGAGGCCAAGGCCTACCCTCCTGATGCTTTCATTCCTCTCGATACTTTTAGAGCAGACATGCTGACACTTCAGGTTCATGCTCAATCACATGCCCCAAGGAAGGTGGTCTCTTTTTTTTGGATCACCAGTAAGCCAATACGAGAAAGCGATTGGAAAGCGATGGAGGCTTTTGCGCAGCAGCACAATGTCGAGCTCATAGCAGCCTCACCCGAGAACGGCATCCACTGGGTCAATCAGATCTGCTGTTTTGCTGGAGCTATCCAATGAATGGTCCAAGCTTTGAGTCTCTCTATGGCGTGATGTCATGGTTTAGTCCGGAATATGGGGTACTTGCCGGTCTTGCGGTCGGTGTTCTCGTCTTTATTGGCGCTCCAGTTGTTGGTCCGGTGCTAACCACTGCGGTCGCAAAGATTGGAACCGCAGTGGGATCGCTCTATGGGCTGTCGGGAGTGGCAGCTACAAATTTTGGCCTCGCTATGCTCGGGGGCGGTGCCTTGAGTGCAGGCGGGTTGGGCATGGCTGGAGGAACTGCTCTTCTTGCTGCGGCGCTCACCGCCACCGGAGAGGTAGTGATTGACAAGTCTCTCTCTGAGGCGCTGGCGCACTACGACCGAGCCGCCTTTGAGCGATCGGTCGCGCATATGGTGACTCTCCCAATCCCTCGTCAGTTGGGCAATTCAAAGGTGTTAAAGCAAGCAAATGCTGAGCTCAATGGTGGAGCGTTTGATCTTGCCGAGCGATGTCTCAAGTCGAAAGCATCAGATTGGGCGGAATTCAGGGGGTGTCTTCAAAAAGGTCAGGGCACGGAGAGCGATAGATTAATCCGCGCCGTCAAGTCTATTGAGGGTAGTGAAGAGTTTAAGAAGGGCCTCATGTCTGCCGATGAGACTGTTGTGCTCGCTTTGCTTCACTTTGTCCGGAAAAACCCAGCAAGGACCTCAGATCTTTTGCAACTGGGGACGACAAAATCTGGAAAAAAGCTTGAGGGTCCGGTATTTGATTTCTTGATGGCGATCACTTCACTGCAACTAGCAAAGCCAGACATTAGCCTCTCCATTGCGCGCCTTGAAAGGGCATTTTCAGCCGAGCCAAATACTGTTTTGCTAAACGTGATGATGTCTGCCTATTTCGATCGGCTCTTCTTCTGGGCCTACGATGGCATAGTCACCCAGGCCCACATGTCCAGGCTGGAGCGCATGGTTGAAGGTCTTCCAGACCAAGAAAGAAAGCTACTCGCTCTGTTTCAAATGATGTCATTTCACCTAATGCGCGCCGAGACGGAGCGCGTACGGTTTGAGAGTCTTGCGATGGCGGCGCATAGTCGCTTGAATGAAAATGACGTGGAGCTCTCGCGAAAAAGGGCCGAATGTGCATATGTCTCCTCGGCCGCCCGAGTTCTGCCATTGATTCGTGAAGCCTATCGCATCAACGATAGCCTGCGGGCACTCGATTGGCGACGTCGAATTGAGAGGTCGTTCAATGCTGCTATGGGAAGAGCAGCAGAGGACCTTGCTCACGGAAAGTTCGTTGAGTCACTACAAGATTACGAAATAGGCGCACGCAAATACCTCAAGCCTGCAGGCCAAATCACTGACGCCAATCACTGTGCCAGTGCCTGATCCGGCGGCGTGGAGAGTGCTCGCTTGACATGGCTTTGAACCTCTCGCTCGAGAGAGATTAAGTCAGCGCTCGGGCTTTTGAGCCGCTCCTCCGTTGAGCGCTTCATCGATTCGATGAGTTTGGCTCTTGTATTGAGGCTCTTCACGGCCGAATCAATTTCTCTTTCGAGTCTTTGGTTCAACTCAAAAGCAGCCCGTCCTCTGAACTCCTTGTAGATGACCTCGGCTCCGTTAACGGTGAGGTTGTACACGCGACCCATCGCGACCTCGCATTTCACACCCTTCCACTCTGAGACACTGAACTTAAGGTAGGAGGGTGTGTAAACCGCCTGGTAGGGGTCTACCTGCGCGCCTGCCAAATTGGCTGCGTCGGCGCATGCCTTAATGTTTTCGGCATCTCCTGCAAGCGCGGGAACTGCGGTAAACATAAAAATGAACGGTAGGGCAAACTTCATTTCAGCTCCTCTGGTTGTTCTGAGTTGGATTTGAAAACTGATATCGCAACGTGACCAATGGCACGCGTTGTCAATGCGTCGAAAGTGCCACCCACGACACCTGCAATGATTGGAACCGACTTCGATAGGTTTATCGATCCTTGTTGCCCAAACTTCGTTAAGAGCCGAAACCCAATGGCTTGATTGATTTGAGCGATGGCAGATGCGGGTAGCTGCCTGAGCGCATTTACTGAGATTTTGGTTGTGACCTCCTTGAGAACGCCTTTAATCGCCTCTCCAGCGGCGTTGCCGCAGAGTGAGGCGTAGACAAGTGTTCGCACTTGGTCGTCTTTGGGGTCGTAACCGTAGATTTGAGAAATGGCTGCAGCCATTCTGATTTGAACAAACGACACGGAAACAATGTTCGCGGGCAGAGTGACTGGAATGGTGATCAGGCCGCCGAGCCCTGATACGAAACCACTACTTGCTGCTTTCACCATCTGCCATTGCACAAGCGCTGACGCAGCCGCGTCGGAGGATTTGTGCTTTGAGATGTAATCCTTTGCAAGCTTGCTCGCCGAATCGAGGGGGCCAATCCCATTGATTGCCTTGTCAAAGGCGTAATCAAGCGCTTTGAGGACGGTCTTGTCTCGCGCTTTGAGAGTCTGTTCTGTCGCCTCAAGTAGAGGATTCGATTGAGTCATAACGAGTGTTCAATTTAAAGAAATCTGAGATAGTCTTCCAGCTTCCAAGCATAGCGCCCCCAAAAAAGGAATAAATCATGGCGATCATCGGCCTTACCAAGCACCCTCTGGTTCTCGCACTAACCGCGCTTTGGGGGGTCTCGCAGTCGGTCAGCTCGTGGGTTGACGGTCACATCGATGACATGCGTGGTAGCAAGAATGGAACCATCGCTGCTACCGGAAAGGTGCTTGAGGCAGCCAAGTTCGGCTTTGGGCTCGGTTACATCACTCCGTTTGCCTTAACCATGATGGGTCAGCTCATCCTCGGGGCATTCAATGACACAAACGCTGTTGTTACTGCTGCGAACTTGGCAATGACAGCAGGTTCCGCGGTTACTTTCACCAACCCCGTTGCAGTTACTTGTGGAGCGATTGGTGCGATTTTCTTTGGCTGGATGGCCCTCAGCGATGATGAGAAGAATGCGTTGATCTCACGGGTGACTGAAGCGCTCGAGGTTGGGGCAGAGTTGGTTCGAGCCATGGTTGATTTCTTGATTCGGACGATGAAGTCGATATTCTCCGAAGAGAACATGGCTGAGCTTAAGCGCATGCTCAAATCTGCAGCTGAGACCATTGGGCGCACGCTCTCAGACATCACCAAATCGATCTTGGATGCAGTGGTTGATGGCGCAAACGCTGTGAAGCGTGGGGTTGATCAGGCAGCAGACGCCGTTGGCGATGCCCTTGGTGCTGCCGGTGATGCCATTAGCGAAACCTACGAAGACCTCAAGGACCGTGTGACGCGTTCAACCAGTGAGTCCAACGGAAAGAGCGACAACGTAGGCGATCACGACAAACCAAAAAATGACTCTAAGCGAGCGACCGATTCCAGCACGGACGGCCATGTAGATGAACGAGGCCATGACAACCAAGGACAAGCTCCAAGCCCAAAAACTTCCTAGTGCGCCCAGCATCTGTATCTCCTTAGCATTCTGAATGATGGAGTGGGACGATATCCAAACACTCCGATGATCCCCTCACAGAGGATCAAATGCTGATCTACTGAATTCACGGAAGTTCTAAATGCGCTTCTGCTTGATCTTTTTCTGGCGAAGCTGCTTGATTGAGCGCTCGAGATGAACAGCATTCGCGGGCGACTTTAAGAGGTGCACGGTCTCCATGAGCCCATTGAAGGTGTCCAGCGACATGAGCACCACATCGGGCGCATCACGCTGTGCAATGACTGTAAAGTCCGCGTCGTCGACCACCTGGTCGACAACCGACTTCAGATCTTTCTTCGCCTCGGTGAAGTTCACGATGCGCAAGTAGAGCTCCCTGTCATGTCTCATTAGTTGAGCCCTCATTGTAGGTTTGGCACGCCTCTTCGCAAGCTCACTCCGTGATCTCTTGGGGTCTGAGAATGTGTGGGCATGAAGATTCCCCTCACGCGAGAAGCCTGGCTGGTTGCCGCTATTGAACTGCTGCGCCCCCTCTTTCTGGAAAAGGGCTACAACCTGCCGCGGGTGCGGGTGTCCTGTGGCATACCGGCCACGTCCCGCCGGGGCAGTGCAGTTGGCCAGTGCTGGCCCAGTAGCGCCACCGACGACGGCGCCAACGAGATCTACATCTCGCCGGTTTACGCAGACCCTGTCGAGGTGCTCGACACCCTGGTCCACGAGCTGGTGCATGCAGTAGACGACTGCAGGCATCGCCATGGGCCCGAGTACAAGGCCATTGCGCTCAAGATGGGGCTGCAGGGCAAGATGCGCGAGGCCAGTGCTGGCCCATTGTTGCGAGAGCGCCTAGCCAAACTTGCGGTAGAGCTTAGCGCCCGAGTGGGCCCCTATCCGCACGTGGTGATGCGGGTCCCTCGGGCTATGAATGCTGCGCCTCGCCCCGCCCCCAAGGCGGCCTGTCCTCAGTGTGGATTTCGGGTGAGCATGCTCATGAAGCACCTGGATCTCGGCCCTCCCATCTGCCCCAAAGACAAGGTGGTGATGGACCGCAAGGGGCGGTGGGAGGTGGAGGCGTTTTAGCGCGCTTTCGAGGCGTTAACCAGCAGCTCGACTTGCTCGATAAGCGCCCGAACAACATGCGCCATCTCGATAATCATTTTTTGATCAACTTCTAGGTAACCCTCGTACTCCGCTAGGTTTCGACGTTGGTGGGCGTATCCAGGACCCGCCAGCGCTCTGGTGGCCAATCTAGGGTGTGAGCGGGACATTGAAAAACCATGAATCTGTTCTCGCTTCGATACCCATGCCAACGCAGGGCCGCAAGTGACGCCGCATGGGCAGCGCCATAGACGCTGTTGAAGCGTCCCTCAAGCGAAAGCTCAGGTAGAGCAGAGTCGGATAGCCGCGTGTGGGCCATGCCTAACATGCGGGATACCTCCGTGCGATTGCATGGCTCAGCCTTCAACTGCCCAATACGCACCAGGTTATCGAGTGCCGGCAAACTCATGGAGGTCACCGATTAAGGCGAGAATGGGTTGGGTCAATAGGCGGTTCACGAAGGAGTCTGGCTCAGTTTGCCGCTTCTTGAAGTCTTCCGGGGTATAGCAGGCGGGGTTGATGGGTCGGGAAAGCTGTTGTCGCGCAGGCTCGAGCGCTGCAAGGACCTCGACGAGATGAAGGTTGTCTCCGATCAAGAGGAGGTCGATGTCGCTGTTCGCGGTGTCGGTCCCTCGTGCAACCGAGCCATATACACACCCCACCATAGGGGGGCTTTGTAGCTTTAGAAGAGCGGTGCGAAGGATGGGTACCAGTCCTAGTGTCTTCGCTGTGATGGCAACGATTTCGCTAAAGATTGGCGCATTTGAATTTGCCTGGAACTGACGCATGTTCCCTACCTGTCGAGCCTCGACAAGCCCTGCATCCAGTAGGCGATTAATCTCTCTTTGGAGTGATGCACTGCCCAGCCCAGACAGACGACGTAGTTCACTCAGATGGAACGCTCGTGCCGGTTGGCCAAAGAGCCAAGGGTAGAGCTTGCACTGACTCGGCGAGAAAATAGCACTGGAAATCATGCCAAATATTAGCACGATCAATCTATTTTTTGGCTCAATGCTGATCAGCCACCCAGCCACTCATCCAGCACAGGCCCCACATAGTCCTTCCTCAGCATATGCCCGCGCCCTGGGGCAATGGTGACCTGGGCTCCTGTGTGCTGCCCAAACTCTAGGGCCAGCGCAGGCGGGCTCTGCCAGTCCTCGCTGCCCGTGTGAAGGCTGAGTTGCAGCGGCGCGGGAAACTGCCCGGCGCGCACCTCAGCCATGAGCCGATCGGCATAGGGCGGCACAAAGAACTTGCCTTGCTCCTCGCTCTCGAACCCACCCAGAATGGGCGAGAGCATGAGAATGCGGGCGGGGTGGGGCGGCATGAGCAGCTGAGCGTGCAGAAACAAGTAGCTGCCGTATGAATTGGTGACCACGCGGGCCCAGGGCGTCCACCACTGCGGCTGCTGCAGGTCTTGGGCAATGAGTGCCACCTGGTCGTCGAAGTGGTATTGCCGGAACTCGCCCACCGTGGCCCGCCCCGATACATCGAGGCCCCGAGCGAGCAGGCCCTCGCCAAGCCCTGTGTGGAGATGCCCCTTGGCGCCCGGGAGGTAGTAGATGGCGTTCATGGGGCCAAGTCTGGCAGTTCTTGGGATCACTCCCTGATCCACCCACTCAGTAGGCTGGTGGAATGAGAATCTCCCGTCTTGTCCAGCATTGCGTCTTGCTCGCGCTCATGAGCCCCTGGCCGGCCTGGGGCCTGTCTGTGAATTGCGACGGTGCACCCACTGAGCCTGCGCGCATCTATTGCCGCGCCATCTGGATGGCCGACGCTGCGCTGTGTGAGTCACTTCCCGCCCAGTCCGGCGGGCTTCAGTGCCTCGCTGAGGTTACCGCGCAAATTGGCCTGTGTGCGGGCATTCAGTACGCCATCGAACGCGCTGGCTGCGAGCGATTGCTGCGAAGGCAGGCTCAGGCACGGATTGCCTGCGAGTCCTTCAATCAGGCGCATGGCAGCAGGGCGTTGCGGCACGACATCCGTCAGCGGGCGTGCAGCCACCCCATGGTTACTCAGCTCTGGATGCCCAGGCTTCAGAGTCTGATTTCGACTATGACGACGACATCAACACCAGCCTCGCGCTCATGACGAAGGAACGAAACTGAAAGCACGAGGCAGACCCAAGTCTGCCTCGCCCAAAGAACCGGTGAAACTGCGATTGGATGCAGATGTGCTCGCCGCACTGCGTGCGAGTGGCGAGGGCTGGCAGACCCGAATCAATGATGCCCTGCGTGCGTCGTTAAAGTTAGGCGGACAACTGTAGGTTTGCCGAAGAACAGCGGATGGGCTGCGTTTCAGGTCGGTGACGCTGACGCAGCGGGACGCAAGATGGCCCAGAGCCTTGCCGCCCTGCGGGTGCCCCCATCCGCGAGGTGCTGGAACTACACGACAACACGATGGGGGCATGCTGTGCCCAGTGGTGCAGTTCCGCGCCGTGATGCACCGACACTTGGCTGAGTCTCGGTGTACTACCTGCGAGAGGCAGCAAAGGCAGCGGCGGCGATTCGGACCATGCTCGGGTGCAGGGTACCCAATTTGGGAATCTGCCCATGCGGCGCATGGGGCGGCACCGAAAGAAAGTCGTCGTTGTACGGAAGTTCGAGCACCTTTCTCAAATCAAACTTGGTGTCGTAGCTCAAACCTGCACTCGCGTAAGCGGCGGGATGTTCGCTCTTGGTGATGCGGAATTCACCGCTGTAGAGCCGATCCGTTTTTTGACTCGTCCCGTAGGCCACGCTCACATAAAGCCTGCCCTCATCGTCTACCTTGGTCAGAGTGATCAGGGCAGGCCGTGGTTTGGGCTTGGGATGAACCTGGTCAGGGAAGTGGCACCAGGCAATATCGCCTGCGGTCGGTTCTGGCCACCACCGCATCAGGTGCTTTCTGTCTCAAAGAGGCTGCTGCGCACCTGACCGCCTTTGGGCTTGGGCGCTGTTTTTTTGATTTGGCTGAGTTGGGCGTTGGTGAGCGCGCCCTCATCCGCGTCGTATTGCGGCAGGACCCTGGCGGCGAGTTCATGCAGGGCCAGATGAATCACTTGTGTTTCATCCACACCCAGTGCTTCGGCCAAGCGCTTGGCAGTGGTGCGTGTCACGCCGGTTGAACTGTCCCGTGAGCGGTAACGAAAAGCAATTTGAGCATTCGTAGCGGTCATGCGTTTCCTCCTGTTAGATATCTTAAAGATATCTCATTGGTCGACACCTGCCAACCAGACCACTGTCAGTTCAGTCATGCTCACGGACTGGGATGACAGTATTCACACTCAACGCATACCCAATCTCAATCCGAGTGGCGGCCAGCTTCGATAGGTACTTTGCAGAGGGCCGAATGCCCACGCGGCCGAGGTCGAGCCGATCTGAGTCCCAGCAGGTTTGAATGGTGGGGTTTGTGGAAGTATGGCCATCGGAATGTAGCCGTATGGCCTGGCAGAGGGCATCGAGCTGCGGGCCGCTGAGCTGATAAAACTGGCCCTGCATGTCGAGTGCGAACTGCGCACCACGATCGCCATGCTTGGGGTCGCCCCAGTCATCCAATCGGCAGCTGTCGTGCAGGAAGGCAAAGAGCTCTACGACGAGTGGATCTGCATTCCATTGACGTGCAATCGCCCGGCCGTGGTGCAGCACCCGGGCCCAGTGATTGGCGCCGTGTATGCCCTGCCAGTCGAGCACAAACTCTTGCTGGATATGCGCCAGCAGGCCCTTGCGGTCGTAGTCGGGGTGAAGAGAACGAGCAGTGCTCACGCCCCATAGTGTATGGGTTGCAAGGCTTAGTTCCGCAATGTTGGTAGATTGAGGCGCAGCATCAGCGTCATGGGATGTGCGGGTGACGCCTGGAAACCGTAGTGCTCGTAAAACTGGCGGGCACGATCGTTGAGTGCATGCACAAGCATGGCTCGCACACCTGTGTTTTGGGAAATCAGCACACAGCGCTGTAGCGCGTCTTGAAGTAAAGCTGCGCCCAGTTTCATTCCTTGTGCCCGAGTGTCGACCGCCAAGCGAGCAAGGACCATCACCGGAACCGGGTCAGGCATGTTCTGGCGAATGGACCGCGTTGCGCCCTGGTGCGCCACTGCTCCCGCCGCCAAAGCGTAGTAGCCCATGACCTCTCGCTCATTGTTTGTGACAACGAATGTGCGGCTGGCCCCGCTGGTCTGGTTGCCCAGCGCGCGGCGTTTGAGCCACTCGTCGAGTGTCGATTCGCCGCAGCCGAATGAACTGACTTGGTGATCGGGTGACAACGACTCGGGAGGGCGGAAATTTATGCGCCAGCCCAAGCTATGCGCCAGCTTTCCAGGGGGCCTTGACCGCCAGCAAGCGCTCAAGTCCTGGGTTAGGTTGTGCCGGCGCATCCAGCATGGCCGTAAACTCCCGGAACTTGGCGTCATCGAGGCTGAAGAACACCTGGTCAAGGAGCACCGACTGAGCTTTGTCGCAGGCGGCTTCCAGCATGAAGTCAGAGCGGCTTTTCCCAAGCAGGTGCGCAGCCTGGTCGATCAGGTCGCGCTGCTGAGGCAGGGCTCGAAGATTAATGGCGGCGTCACGCATGGCATCTCCAAATGAATACACAAAAGAGATACAGAACTTAGCGAGATGTGTAGCTGATGTCAATACAGCGTTAGTCATCCTCTTAATCTTCGCCGGCAGCAAATTTCCGCAGCTATTGTGAGGAGAATCAATGCAAAGCCGCGAGAGCAGCCTCGGGTGCTTTGTCCAAAACCTTCAGAAGTGCCTTTGCTGCACCGGTTGGGCAGCGCTTGCCTTGCTCCCAGTTGCGGATCGTGTCCAGTGACACATCAATGCGCTCAGCAAACTCGACTTGGGTGAACCCAAGCCGTCTGCGAACCCGACGTGCGAATTTGGCCGAGTCCTGCATCGCATTAGCGTCGTCCTCGGCCTGGTGATTGGCAATGTCAGCCTCGGTGGTTGCATCAACGCGTCTGACGTCGATACGACCGATCGGCTTGGCGTTGGGGCTTTGAACGTCAATCTTCATTCGAACGGTTTTCATAGCGCTTCAACTCTCGTGGATTTGCCTTTCGGGCTGAAATGATCCGTATCCTGTCTTCATGTTCGGAATGTGGTTCATTGAACGACTTTTGGCAAGACTCCCGTTTGGCTTTACCACCAAAAGGTGCGTGAGAGGTCGAGCGTGATGTCCACGTCCTCGGAGAATCGCATAATCGCGCCGAACACCTTGGAGAGTGAGGTGCCGCCTTTGAAGGCCATCTGTAGGCGGTCCGGCATCGTGAAGAGGGTCCGCAGCACCCAGCAGACCCAGACATCTTTTTCCAGCACGAAGGGTGTTCGAGAAAGCTGCGGGGCCAGTGCCCGATAAATTTGGGACTGCTCTCGCGCATCTAGGTGCATGAAGGACTCAGGCATAGATGGCCTTCTGCTCATTGCGGAAGATGGCGTCGCTCATCCACGCGGGCATTGCACTGGTAGCCGACTTCAGCGCCTCGAATTCGCTCGCTCCCAGCTTGCCCCGAATCTTCTCGACGAGAGCCGGCGTCAACTCATTTTTGCCGAGGTACCACATTGCCGCAAGCGCGATCCCGGCGGGTCGCCCTGCTAGGGCCAACTTGCGTTGGCAGACGTGCTGCAGACGGATCTCCGTGTTGCCTACACGGAAGCGCTTTGATGGGCCGGATGTCATGAATACAGACTGGGTTGGTACTTGCGTGGTTAGTTCAAGCCGCCGAGCAGCCTCTGCACCATGCACCTGGACGATGGCACCCGTAGTCTTGGCAACGGTCTCGGCCACCTTAAAGGGTTCGGGCATCACCTTTCCAACGAAACGGCTTACCTCGGGGCGCACAAAGACGCCGCGTGTCACGCGCTCGATGGACCGTGCCTTGACGAGCCGGGAGAGGGTCTGATCGACCGACGCACGCGTGCCGCACCCCAGAAATGCTGTCGGGGTGAAAGGCTCACCGATCGGCATCGCTTCGATGCGCTGGCGAATGAGCTCGGCGGTTTTAGTTGGTTTATTCATGTAATAAATTTTATACGAATTTCTGACAAATTAGAAAACCGATTGGGTCCACCTCTAGCCCCCTTTACATCTCGGTGGTCCTTGTGGTGTTTTAGAAAAAAGGAGGACCACCCATGAAAGATGACCCAAGCCTCAAGAAACCCCCGCTTCATGTGAGCCACATCGTCTATGGCCGCCAGGCGCCCAGCAAGCGGGGCGGTCATGTGAGCTACCTACTCGACCCCAAGGGCAGGGGAGAGGAAAGGGCCATACCCGAGAACATTGTGCTCATCCGCTGGCGAAAGCGGGTGATGCAGGGCTACACCTTCAGTGGGGGGCGCCTGGGCCCCAATCTCTGGAAGGGTCTCTCGGTTGCTTTGGGCCCAGAGCCCAAGGCCGCCTGGCTCAACATGACCGAAGCCCAGATCAATGACTGCCTTGTTGAGAGCCGCCCTGCCATGGGGCACTACAAATCCTCTGTACCATCCGCCTCCGTTCTGCACGCACTCTTTCAGGTGTGTGGGCTGGAGCGCCTCAAGGCCCTCTTTGCGCGCCACCTCGACCCAAATCGGGGCGATGTGCGGGGTACCCCCGATCTCTTTCTCTATGCCGCTCGGCAGGACGGCAAAGGCGTGTACGGGCGGTTTGTAGAAGTAAAAAAACCTGAGGAAGAATTCCAACCCGGGCAGCGTGAGGAGATTGCATTCCTCAATAGCATTGGCCTCCACGCCCGCGTGCTCCGCCTCATTGAGCGGGGGCCGGCACAAACACCGCCTGTGTCCGCAGAATGAAGAGGTCGAGCGTGACAACATGCTCGTGCTGCTCTGTGCGCTGGTGCACCAGCCCCACCGACATGCCGGTGATGAATGAGATCTCAATGTCGATGCGCATCAGTCCTCCACCCCGGCTCTGACCACAAACACCTCACGATTGCCAGCGCGCGCAGCCTCCTGAATGAGACGAGCGGCTGGATGAAAGGCCTGCGCATCGGGGTCTGCAAGTAGGGGCGCGAGGCGAGCAATGCACTCCTCAAACCGACCCAGCTGCCGAAGGGCATCTGCACCCATACAGGTGTCGCCATGGCTCTCCGCATCCAGGAGGTCGAGCAGCTGACGCAGGTTCTCACGCTTCGCTTCAAGAGAGCGGGTGTTTTCAGTGTGGTTGTCGCCCCACATGGTGAAGACATGAAGCCGCCTGCGTCGCTCGGGGTCTGTCTGTTGATCGGCGAGAGGAGCGAGCACCTGTGGGTCTAGCGTGCCCCAGAAGGTGGGTAGGTTCTGGAAGGCTGGGTTGTTTTTGTAGCGCGGGTCGGTGTCTTTGTCCTCGAAAAAGCGCAGCAGCAGCACCATGTCTTCGCGGAAGAAGGGCTTGCCGCAGTGGCGGCAGGGCATGATGCCCGTGTCCATAGACATATTGGGATTGTGCAGGTAGCCGTCGGAGTAAAGGGTGGAGCCAAAGGTGTTGCTCGAGTAGAGATCCATAATGAAATAGGCGCCGCCGCAATGGGGGCAGGCCTGCATGCTGGGTGGGTCGTACTGCATGGTGTGCCTCCTGACTGGTGAAGGGAGGCGGACTATGCATCAAGGGTAGATCATCCGGTGAGCTAGCAGCGCCACTAGCATGGGGCTCGTTCACTGAAGGAGTGATTCATGTTGCGCTCTATTTCCCACTGGGGCATTCGGGCTCTGGTCCTTGGCCTCACCGTACTCATTGTGTCGCTGTATTACGACCGGCCCTTCATTGAGGCATTGGTGCCCATGCTCTTTGCTGCCGAGTTCTTTACCCACTCCGTCTTCAATGCGTCCTTGCACGACCGCATTCTGTTTGGTGAGTGGAGAGGCCACGGGGAAGGCCACGAGGACGGCCTCGAGACAGGCGACTTCGATGATGGCGTTGCATTCAAAAACGTGGTGTCGCTAGACGGCTATCGACGATAGAGATTATCGTTAGGACACCATGGCCCGCCTAGTCCCCGACGACGTTGCTGAGAAAGACCAAGGGCCCTGGCATCCCAGCGAGAGGGCTACGCTTAATAAGCTTGCCTTTGCGCTCTCAGGCGAGTTCACGGTGTATCACGGTATTCATTGGGCCAAGGCCGATCAAGGTGGGGCCGTGTATGGCGAGATCGACTTCATCGTGGCCAATCGCCAAGGCCGGCTGCTGGCCATTGAGCAGAAGGATGTGCCCGTTACCGTTGTGCGCAATGACCTCGTGGTGCACTACCGACATGAGCGCAAGCCGAAGTCCGTTACCACCCAGGTGACCCGTAACCTCAATGCCCTTCGGCACAGCTTCTTTAAGCGCCATAGCGGTCGGGGATTGAGCATTGACCACCTGCTCTATCTGCCGGAGTCCACTCTCACCGGATCTCTGCCAGTAGGGGTGGATGCCGCCCGCGTGGTGGATCGATCGCGCGCTGCAGATCTCATCGCCATTATCGAGGCCATCTTCGACTCTGAGCCTAACCCCACGGGCGAGGACCCAGCGGACCCACTGGAGGTGCACGACTTCCTTGCCCAGACGGTGCACGCAGCACCGCATATTGGGCTGCTCGGGGAGCGGGCCAGGACCTTCTCCAGCAGGCTCTCATCGGGTCTTGCCACCTGGGCCTCGCGGCTTGAGATGAGCCCATACAGGCTGCATGTGCAGGGCACGGCGGGGTCGGGCAAGACGCAGCTTGCTGTTCAGGAACTAAAGCGCGCTCAGGCGATGGGGCAGAGGAGCCTGTATGTCTGCTTTAACCGGGCTTTAGCCGATGCCATGCAGCAGAGTGTTCCAGCGGGCGCCAAGGTGGTGACGCTGCACGAGATGGGCCGTGAGTTCCTGGAGGGCCTTGGCCAGGCGCCGGACTTCACCCAGCCCGATGTCTACAACCGGATGGCGCAGGCCTTGGTGGACTATGCGCCGCAATTGAGGGGCGTGTTCTCCACCATTGTGATTGATGAGGCCCAAGACTTTGAGCAGGCCTGGGTGATGGCCCTGGTGGCCATGGCAGGTGAGGACGCGCGCATAACGGTGCTGGAGGACCCCGAGCAGCGCCTATACGAGCGAGACCCCTGCGTTCTGCCTGGCTGGGTGGTGATGAAGAGCCCAGTGAACTACCGGTCCCCCAAGGCCGTGGTGGACTACATCAACGCGATGAACCTCACAGATGAGCCCATTGAGTGGGGCGGAGCGGTCATCGGGGAGGAGCCAAGAGAATATAAGTATGAGCCTGGGGCATTGGTGGAGGCTACCGCACAGGCCATACAAGACTTGCTCGAGGATGGCTTTAGGCCTGAGCAGATTGTGGTGCTCACCCTCAGGGGGGTGAGCTCAAGCGAGCTCTTTAAGCTTCCACCCGATACAAAGCTCGCTGGGCAGATGCTTAGGCGCGCAGCTGGCTATGATCAGAACCGAGAGGCGGTTTACTCTGGGGGAACAATCTTGCTGGAGACTGTGTATCGCTTTAAAGGACAGGCAGCGGATGCTGTGGTGCTGGTGGATGAGGAGAGTGATTCACCGCCCGAGAACTACAGGAACAGGCTGTTTGTGGGGATGACCAGGGGGCGGTTGGCTATAAGTGTTGTCATTAGCTGTAAGGACTGATAGTTCGAATCCTTGCTCAACCGCCAAAATTACGAGCACTAACTTGCTCACGGCCCCATGAGCATGCAAAGAGCCCAGCACCACCCGGAGCTCTTTGCTTTGGGCTGTTGACTGACATGGTCACCTCGACCCGAAATCCGTCCCAAACTCCGACTCGTTTCAGAACCCGCTGACTATTTCGCCGTGGTAGGGCCAGCGGGAGTGAGCGAAAAATCAGGGTTCTGGTGCCGTAATGAATGAACGATTGCTTACGGGTGTGATGGCTTGTCTTGTAGTGCGGGTGGTGCGTGACTTCACATACTGAGTCTAGGCAGAGGCGTAAGTCGAAAAAATTTTAGTGAATGGGGATCCGTTGAAACCTGGCAGAATGTAGGACGCTGAAGGGTGGCTGCGGGTAGGAATATAGACCTTCGGATGTTAATTTGGAAGATATTGAAGTTCTTGGATAAAAAAATCAACGATGAATGGCATACCTGTTATTGACCTTTTTGCTGGCCCAGGAGGGTTGTGCGAGGGCTTTGCATCTCTAATAAAAGATGAGTCGAGATGTTTTGAGATTCGTGTTTCGATTGAAAAGGATCCTGTCGCTCATAAGACTCTTTCGCTTCGAGCTCTTTTCCGGTCTTTTCCTGTGGGAAAGGTCCCTGCGGCTTACTATCAATACATCAGGGGGGAAATTTCACGGGAGCAGTTGGAGAGTGATCCTTCTGTAGCCCCGTATGTCAAAAAATCCTACAGAGAGGCCAGATGCGCAGAGTTAGGTAAATATGATCATGGAGAAATTAACTCTTGGATTCGGGGTGGTCTGGCAGGTGCCAAAGAGTGGGTCCTGATAGGTGGACCACCTTGTCAGGCTTATTCAATCGTTGGCCGATCAAGGATGCGCGGCAGTAATCCAAAGGAATTTGAGTCAGACAAGCGACATTTTCTTTACAAGGAATACTTGCGAATCATCAAGGAATTTTCTCCTTCTGTCTTCGTCATGGAAAATGTCAAGGGAATTTTGACTTCACAGCATTCTGGTTCGTTAATATTCGATCGAATACTTGAGGATCTTAAGTTCCCGGGAAACGGTCATCAATATTTGGTCAGATCATTTGTTGTTCCCGGCGAGATCAGCGACCCGGATGACTTTGTAATCAAGTCCGAGAATTTCGGAATTCCTCAATCTAGACATAGGGTCATACTGTTTGGTATCAGGGCCGACCTTGCTGAGTCGGTGCCAGACCTTGTTAACTACCCTCAGCGTTTTTCATTGAAGCAGTCCCCTATGGTATGCGCGTGGGATGTTCTTGATGGGCTGCCCCCCCTTCGAAGCAAGCTTTCAAACCGTTATGAAGGGATGACCGACTCTGTCGCTAATTGGCAAAGGGCTCTTACTAACGGGTTAAAGGTCCTCGAGAGGAAAAAAAGTGCGGTTCCACTTCGTGTATTGGAACGTGCAAAGTGGGAGGTGACCAAGTCATATATCCACAAATCAACCGGTGGGAAATTCATCCAGTCAGATATCGCCATTAATCAACCGCTGGCTGCCTGGTACCTCGATCCTAAGATCGGCGGCGTGACGCTACATGAGACGAGAGGCCATATGGAATCCGATCTGCATCGGTATTTGTTTGCCTCCTCATTCGCTCGAGAGGAAGAGCGATCCCCGAAGCTACGTGACTTTCCGCAAGCCTTGTTACCCAATCATGAGAATGTAAATAGCGAATCGACGCCATTTGTGGACAGATTTCGAGTGCAGTTGCTTAACCAGCCATCCACAACAATTGTGTCTCATATTGCCAAGGATGGGCACTATTACATCCACCCTGAACCATCGCAATGCCGGAGTCTGACAGTTCGTGAGGCTGCTCGCCTGCAGACGTTCCCGGATAACTATTTTTTCGAAGGTAATCGGACGCAGCAGTACCACCAAGTGGGTAATGCTGTACCACCGCTATTGGCCCGGCAAATCGCTGAAATTGTTCTCAGACTGTTGCAGTCGGTCGGATGTTGAAATCCCCGGAGACTATACCGCCAGAAATCCAGCGGGGTAGGTCCGCCTGAAGGAATGCGAGCTAGTTTGCAGTCCTTGTGCGTGTGCCAGACGCATCAATGGACCAAGACGAAAGACATGTATCTTGGCAAGACGATATCTGGCTTGCCCGACAAGTCCTCGCGGGGAAGTCTGAACCTGTAGCGTTGCGCGTGCAGTGCATTACGAACCAAGATTTCCGGTTTTGTTTCTCTGGACTGAATGCCCGACATCATCCTGCTGCGCACTGCCCTAGAAACGATGTCGCCCATTTTTATCATGCGCTGTAGCGAACTTCAGGGATCCCTGTGGCCACAGGAGAGTAGGAGGCAGCGAAAACTGCATCCCTGCACTCTGGCTTTTTGGCCCATTCCGAGATCATCTTGCCACCAGCACTTTCATGCAGTACGTCACTGACTTGGCGCGCCCATGTCTCAATCTGTTTCAGGAGTTCATGGGAGACAGCCTGATTGCTCCAGATCTTGTCCAGATCAATGCGGTCACCGAGCATCTTGGCCGTCACTGAAACGGTATATGCCGTGATATTCGCCTGAAAAGCCTGGAACATGGGGCGGATCATTTTTTGCACATCCCGATAGAGCTTTGCCTTCGCGATCATGGCTTTAAAGTCTGCAGTGGAGGGCAGTTTGACTTCCTGTCCCTCTGTAGAAACGAGCGCGGCCATGAAGCGGTCAAAATTTTTCTGAGAGCCGAGGCTGACGATCTCAGGTTTCTGATCCCAGGCGTTCAGGTACTTTGCAAGATCAGTTTTGGTCAGGCGGCGACTTGTCGGGATGGCGTCCTTGATCTTCTTGAGCTTGGCAGGGGTTGTTCCTTCCCTTGCCAACAGGGTGTTGTAGCTTCCTGCAGCCCGTTCATAGAACCACTGACTGACTCCATCGGGGCAGTAAACCGTACGGGAAATCTTTTCGATCTCCACATGAAATGGCTTGTTGGCAGAGAGATCTGACTGCCTGACCGCGTTCTGACTATTCGCGAAACGAGAAATGTCTGATATGAGGGATTCTTCCTTGGCAGGGTCCTGAACTCTCATAACAATGATTTTTGCGGCCACTCGGACGTTGAACAGATCGACTTCAGGATACTTCTTCTTTGTGAAGTAAAGGGAGGCGGTGGTCTGCCCTCCGTTGACGATTTGCAGTCCCTTGATCCATGCAATTCCGGTCGTTCCATCTTGGGAGTGCCCCAGCCTGATTTCGTCGGCAACCATAACAATACCGTTGTTGTACGCCATGAAACGTTCGGGCGAACTCCTTAGCGTGTTCTGTATGCCTGCATTCACACCCTTGCCCTTTACGCTCAGGAAAGAACGCACGTTTGCTTCAAGGAGCCGAGCACCAAATTTTTCGTAAAGCAGGCGCAGAGCGTCACCGGGAATAGCGGTTAAGGCGTAGTCATAGTCATCGTTCTGGCCATTGACGAAAACACAGGGCAGGGGCTGGCCAGAAAGCTCATTGAAATCGATGACAAGCTCGTCACGCGGCTTTCCTTCCGCCATGTGGCGGTGCAGCCGCTCAAGGTCCATGACCTCAAGCCTGACAGCCTTTCCATTTATTTCTTTTGTCTTGAAGCTCTTGGAATTCGCAATACGGTCAGTAATCACAAAGATACGAATCTGTTCCAGATCGTTGTAGATAGCCTGCAGCGTCTCGGCCAATGATCGGACATCGTTGGTTGGATCCAGCCTTGGTGCGAGTGTTCCTTGTGCGCATAGGGAAAGGAAACGGAAACATTGCTCAACAGCTGTTTTCGTTTCGGCATCAGGGATACGCGTTGGCTCATCTACCCCCTCGTAGAGGCTGACGAAGAGATCGAGCTGATCGTTGTCGTCAGAAAGTGCGTAACCACTCAGCCGCAATATGGCGTTGCCAACCTTGCCTTCGAAATGACACTGTACCGGCTCGAATGTCATGCCAATTTCTGCCATGTGATCCATGACGATGTTGGCATATACGAGCTCCTCATAGAGGGCCCCGTCCTGCATCTGGGCTCGAACAGTTGCCTGTATTTCCCTCAAAAATTCAGCCAGTTCCATAGTCAGATCATTTCCAGTTTCTTGAGAGCTGTTGTCAGGCCGATATCATTGGTGAGCAAGGGATCGAGATTGATTTCGTATCGTGCACTGATGATTCCGGGCGCCACATTGCCATGTATCAGGCGGGGAAAGTTCTCGACAATTTCAAGTATCGCAATATCCCGGAGGGAGAATCTGCGATGGTATTGAGGAGAATGTGCTGGCAAATATCCAGCTGCAAGAAGTCGATCATCAAATTCGAAAAGCGTGATTGGATCGGATTCCAGTCGTAGCCTGATTGCGGAAATTTTCTCGGGAAGTGTTTGTCCACTCTCGGTTAACGCATATTTGACGGCACCCAGGAAAATGGGCTTGCAGTTCGTGTCATCCAGTTGTTCCAGCGAGCCAATTTTCGCGACCAATCCCGCTGTGGCGACACTGGTCTTGACTTCGATCGCACCAAACCCGAGCTCGAAATCCCTGAGTCCGTCAAGTGGACCACTCCAGGCGCTTATTGCTGCTTCGGGAGCCATGCCGATCTCTAACATCTTTTCCAACACGGTGAGTTCACCTATAAGACCAACTTCATTTTCAGCTGACAAAGGTAAGGTACCTTTGCGCATGAACTCCTGCCACGCTCGAATCCTACCCAGGAAAGCGTGTAATTCACGACTTTGGTCTCCGGAACCCGAAGCCACGATCGCACTAAGAACATCCGAAACCATGGCCGAGAACAATTCAAGGTTGCCATTTGGACTCCGGGTCAATGCAAGCCAGATCAAGCCGTCCTCGTCAGAATTCACACGAGTGACGTGGAATCCAAATCCTTCCGGCAATTTTTCGCTACTTGAGATCACACCTGTCCGAAATCCCGCGAGCAATGCTTCGCATTGATCTGGGAAATTTCTTCCAGCTCTGAACCTTCCGGGGTGGCATGGTAAAACTGCCACGGTGTGCCATCCAGATTTGCCTTGCGCGGTCCGTATTGAATTCCAGACAAGCTGAATTTCGTCAATCAACCTGGCCATATTCCTGAGCCCATTGTGCTTGGGTTAAATGATCGACTGCATATTTGACTTTCACCCCGGCATCGCTTGCAGGGAAGCTGATGCCAAATGCAATGACGGGCTTTTTCCAGCCACCAAAGCCAGGGCCAAATTCGGCCTGATCCGGGTCTAATGGGTACAGGATCAGCAAGCCCCTCTCAGGGGTCGCCTGTATTCCCAATTCTGGAGCGCCCATGCCTCTGATGTGTCGGATAGCCAGCCCATTAGGTGTTGCGGGTGCGTCTGGCTTTTTACCATCCTTGACTCTGGCTGCGTCTGGATTCCAGTTTCTCAGAGTCAAAGCCAAGGCAGCGTCCCAAGCAGGCCCATCAAGGTCGATGGATTCATCTGGCGGGGACACGGGACGGCCAATCGCATAGCGGTCGCTGCGTGACTCGTCCGCCTTCCGCTTGATCATGCGATCAACCCTGGGCCCACCGGTGAACTGGTAGGGGGCTCCCGCACCACCGTCGGCCAGGTAGACTGTCCACGAGGTCAATTGACCGACCTTGGCCATGGACTGTATGAAATCCCGGATCAGGGGGCTATTAACCTTGCGCGCTGCCGGATGGGTGACGTAGGCATCAAAGAAGTCTGCGATAGCTTCGCTGGACACGTTGCTCCAGAGATGTCCGTTCCATTTTTTGGGCTTTCCTTCCCGTAGCCTGATGATTTCGGGTGACTCCTGCGGATAGCCACATGCTTGGAGAAGTCTTGTGGTTGCATCCAAGTTCTTGGAAAGGATTTCAGGCGAGCTATAAAGTGCCACAGTCTCTAGGATTTCGCCGCTGAAGGAGAGTTGCAAATCCTTGGCAGTGCGCATCTTCAAAGGTGATGTGACAAGCAGGACGGGATGGGACTGGACCCTTAGACCATAATCTTTGGGAGTGGCACCACTGTCTTTCATAGCTTCGAATTCATCGCGCAGTTCCTCGGATGCGTCAGCAATGTGTTGGAACCATTCGATCAGATCGTCTGTTGTGTACAGGCGGCAAAGATCCAGATAGCCAGGGCGGTACCCGAACCATCGCCCCATTTGCATGAGGGTATCGTACATTTTTGATGTACGGACGAAGTAACTGGTGCAAAGGCCTTCAAGTGTCAGACCCCGGGCGAGTTTGTCACCGCCAACGGCGATTACTCTCAGTCCCTTGGTGCCGGGAGTTGCGTAATCAAGCACGTCCTTAGCTTTACCGTTGATCATTCGGACTTCAATATCGGACAGAACATCTCCCAGCTTCTGTCTGATTTCTTCCCAGTGATAATCAGGCGGTTGAGTTTCAGATTCAACCAATCTCTCGATCACAGCTGTGCGGGTAGGCGAGAAATCTTCCTCCCAGAGCTTGCGCAGCTGTTCCAACGGCTCGGTGTCCTCAACGGCAAAGGTAATTCGTCTGCGAAGGTCTGAGACATATTCCTTTACCTGTCTGTGAACATCTTGCTGAACCTGGATATAGCGGGTAACGTGAATCAGCATCGATGAATGCTCGCTACCCTGGCTGCGCAGCTCGCGGGAGGTGCAGGCGAGGACAAAGGACTGAATTGCGCTCTTAAGAGACGGGGGCAGAGCGTCTACCCCTAGATAGAGAGGTTGATGATGCTTGTCATGCTTTTCTGGCATCCAGCCTGATTGGCGATCTTCGCTCATGTGGTCCTTGAACACGCGCATGAGCGGAAGCCCTCCGGTTCTTCCATCGACATCTTTTAGACCAAAGATGCGAGTAGGACCGACATAATTGGACGGAGCTGCGAGATTGATGATGAATGATTTGGGAAATAGGTCCGGTCCCTCATCACTGGTTTTCCCTTGTCTATGGATAAACACGTTAGCGAACGGCGTAGCCGTGTACCCGACATAGGCTGACTTTGCAAAGCTGTGCAGGATCTTTCGGATTCGACTGTTGATAGCCTTGGGCTCGTGATCCGGATCCGGGTTACCTTCGGAGTCAAATGTTTGCTCCCCGGTATCTACTGAGCCGTTATCCGCTTCATCATCAATCAGAAGCAGAGGGAGATTGCTAACGAATTTGAGCCCGGTATCGTTATCACTGGCATCGGCGACATGGTTCTTGATCCATGTCAGAAGGCGATTAAGGACGGTTTTGTTCTTTTTGACGACGAATAGCCAAGGGCGTTCTTCTGGGGTGATGGCGAGGTGGTTCGCGACGTTTGTACTGAAGTCGCCGTTTTCAGTTCGGTTGGTGGCGCAATTGGGCTTGATCTCCAGATCACGTCCCATTTCGCCTACCCCGATGAATTTGACGACATCGTTGTTGGCGGAAGTTTCGTAGCCCAGAAACCCTTCCTCGAGTCGAATCTGGGTTTGGGCTCGTAGGTTGTTGTGGAGACCTGCCAAGATGATGATGATCTTGTAGCCTGCGTCAGCCGCTTTACAGATCAGTCCCGTGTAGTTGGCGGTTTTTCCCGATTGCACGTGCCCCACCACCAACCCACGCCTGTCCCAAAATCCACTTCGGTTGGGATCCTCAAGAAGGCCAAGCACTTCGTCTGTAGAGACTTCCAGTGCATCTATGGCGGCAGGAGGCATTCTCCGCTCCAGCATGTCCCTGTACCTTGGCCAGTATCGCCAGCCCTTTTTTCGGGAAGACCCAAGCCAGGTTTCGTGATCACTGTCATCGGAGATTGTGGAGTTCTTGCCAATCCATATGCTGTAACGACGGATCAGCTCAGCAACGGCACCATCGATATCAATGGGTTCATCTTCGCGCCGGGGCATAATGGAAGCAGCAAGCTCAACCATTTCCTTGATCAGTGAAGCGGTTGGGTTCTGGCTAGCTTGCTCCATCAGCAGGTTCTGTGCATTACTGATGACGGTGCTTGTCGGTCGGTTAAATTCGCTCATGCGCTATTCCAATTTGGGCTGACACATCTCATTCAGGGTTCCGGTACGGAAAGCTGTGCAATCAGATGAGGGAAATTCTGAAAAGGATCTGTGCAGGCCAGTCTCGACTTTGCATCCTCGATGTCCATGCCCTTTCGGATCACCAGATTCCTGAACAAAGTTTTTATTACCTTCAGAACAGCCTCGTCAGAGCTGGAACCGAAGCTTGTGACGGGCGTCTCCTTTTGGGCTGCGGTGTCAAGCCAGATTTTCTGAACAGGAACGGTCTCTTCTATGACCCTGAGCATTGTGCTTATCAGATCCCTCTGGGTGGGGGTGGCGTCATCAAAAACCGCTGCAATGCTCGGATGTGCCTCGTCGATTTTGTAGTGAATTCCCTTGGACGTACGCTCAACCCTCCAGGCTTGCTCTATTGGTTTACCCGAAATGACGCTGTTTGGGCTTCCCCGGTAGGCAAAGACCCGGCGTGCACGTTCTCGAGTGTCTGTGGCCATACTAGTCAACCATGCGCGCAACGCTACCGGAGGACGTGCAACTGACTTCTTGACGTCAATTTTCCAGTCTGCATCGGCCGTGTTCGGTATATCCAGTCGAATGCGGGCCAGTCTGTGGGGCTCTTCCCGGTTCCAGGCTCTGGGCTGTCCCAGCCCCAGCCATCCACCAGCGACTAGAAGCCGTTGGTTTCGGTAAACGTAAAAACCCTGCTGAGCGTTCCAGCCGGCGGGACCACCGTTGATGTCAAATTCTTCGTCTGTCAATTTGTCCCGGTGTGGGAGCACGTGGCATTGAACTTCGATGTCACCGCATGAAGTTTTGTGCCTCTGGACAGGAGATGTCCATGGTTTTGCGGGATGGCCACTCAGGAATGGATCCCATGCCTTGATCACTTTACCGTTAACATTTAGTCGCAGTTTGGGATTGTGTCCTTCGAGCATACGGTGAAAGACCATAGCTAAGTGACGCTCGACCTGTTCTTCCATTAAGGTCAGGAAGTCATTCACCGTAAAGCTCTCAGTTACGATACGGTCGAGTACCTCCCAAACCACGAGTGTTCCATGGTCTAGCAATTCCAACTTTCCGAGCAGGTCCTCAGACCCGGGTGCTGGTCCCTCAATCAGGACCCATCCCATATCCGGATTGGCTGTGAGCAGATCCAGATCCCATCTCAGACAGCTAGTGTCGCCGTTCTTTTTTGATGCAACCGTGAGGCGTTTGCATTGAGAAAACGAGGCAGTCTTGAGTCCCATACCAAATCGTCCAAGATCGTGTGTTGATCTTGCGTCCAGAGGGTTCCTTGCGCCAAGAGTCATGGCGCTCTCAAGCTCTTGGTCACTCATCCCGGCCCCGTTGTCCAGAATATGCATATTGCTCGACTTCTCTTTCCAGTTGAATTGGATATCCACTGTTGTAGCGCCAGCGGAAATGCTGTTGTCGACGATGTCAGCGAGTGCAGCAGCGGTCGAGTAACCAAGCCCACGCAGGGATTCCAGCATGGCGCTGGCCCTTGGCGGTGCGCTCCTTGTAGCTATGTGATTAATTTTTTTGTAGGCGCTCATCAGCGAAATCCTATAGATCTCTGAGCTTGTCGCTTCGGGACGGGTGCCTTAGCTTTTGCATGGCTTTGGCCTCAATCTGCCTGACGCGTTCTCTTGTCACACCAAATGCCTGTCCGATTTCTTCAAGTGTGTAATCTGTTATTAGGTCTAATCCAAACCGCATCCGCAGAATTCGGGCCTCTTTCGGTGCCAAACTATCCACAGCTTCCTTGACTATTTTATGAATTTCTTGCTGCGACGCGGCATTCATGGAATCTGATCGATAACTATCTTCAATAAGTTCAGTCTGCAGATCTTCTTCTGTGTCGATCAGCGTATCCAGTGGTATTGGTTCCATATCGAAGTTCATGATCTGTCTAACCCTGTCCTCAGGTATCTCCATCCGATCAGAGAGAGCGGAAACGTCAGCCTTGGTCCCGTGCTCCCGAAAGTGTTGACTAGAGATCCGATTGAGTTTGTTTATGGCTTCGATCATGTGCACCGGAATACGGATGGTGCGAGCTTGGTCGGCGATAGCGCGGCTGATGGCTTGACGTATCCACCATGTGGCATAAGTCGAGAACTTGTAGCCCCGACGATATTGAAATTTGTCCACAGCCTTCATCAGGCCAATATTTCCTTCCTGGAGAAGATCCAGCAATTCCAGTCCGCGATTGGTGTATTTTTTTGCGATCGACAGTACAAGCCTAAGGTTGGCTTCGACCATTTCTCTCTTGGCATCCCGGAGGGCTTGCTCACAAGCCTTAATACTCTCTTTGATACTCTTGAGTTCATCTAGCGGAATAACAACGCGACGCTGCAATTCGTTAAGATTTCTATGAATATTCTGAAGCTGTAAAATATTCCGCCTCATATTGGGAGCCCAAGGCATGCCCGATACAGCTTGCTCCTCTACCCAGTTGAGGTCTGGTAAAATCGGAGAGACTCGATAGTACTTCTTATCGCGATCGCTGAATTCATTTACAAATTGGTCATGCGGGTAGCCGCACTTGTCCACGATGATTCTGCGAAGCTCGCGCTCGTTCCTGAGTACTTCGTCCACCTGCAGGTACACCATGTCGCACATCCTCTCAATGGCTTTAGCAGTGAACCGAATGGTCATCAACTCTTCGGACAGTGCAGTCTGAGCGCTAGCGTAGTTCAGTGTTCCGCAGCCCTCATTCTCGTAGACCTTCTGCAACTGTTTGAAAAGATTGGAAATCCTCTCAAGCCGTTCCAAGGCCTGGCTTTTCAGTTCCTCAAGATATTGGTTCTGCTCTTGAGAGTTGCCATGGTTTTGGTCTTCGTCGGCAACGACGAGTTCGTCGAGCTCGTCGAACTCCTCTCCGGCCATAAGGTTGTCGGCCTTGTGGGCCTTGTCGGCCTTGTCGGCGTTGAAGAAGCCGTCGATCACCATTGAGACCACAATCTTGCCCTCACGGATTTCGCCCGCCATACGCAGGATTTCGGCAATGGTGGCAGGCGACGCACTAATGGCCTCCGTCATGTCCATCAGACCTTTTTCGATGCGCTTGGCTACTTCGATTTCGCCTTCACGTGAGAGAAGCGCAGCTCTACCCATTTCACGCGTATACAGGCGTAATGGGTCGTTTAATGACCCCGAAAGGTTGTCTAAATATTCGAGTGCACTACTTAAGGTTCGCTCTTCCTCGTCAGTCTCTTCTTCATTCGGTTGAAATGTGAAGTCATTAAATATGGAACCATATTCATTTCGTTCGTCCGTTTGGCTACCTAGGTCATTGATGACCTGTCGAATATTATTGTAGAGATTAAGATCTTCAATCCCAAATTCCGACAACGCTATTTCTTGGATCTGGAAGTCTGGAACACTTCCCTCCCGTAAGGCTCTCAGCAGTACTCTCCTAATCGCAGAACGCATCTGCGGAATTGCCGATCTGAAAATGGGTTCTGCGGACTCAGGGAGCGAGACATCAAATTTTTCCCAGTCTGCCGAGGTGTCAATTGCTACATGCTCTGAAATTGCCTTCTGCTGAACTTTGATCTTGAGCGCAATCTCAGGATTTTCTTCAGGAGGATGGGCCTCTTTTTCTGGCTCCCAATCCCCGATATTCCATTCCGCATCCAATTGACCCTGATTAAGATCGGTTATGAAGTCGCTTGATGTGACAGGATGATTCCTCGCCTGCAAGGCGGTGCAGGAGGACAATGGGTCTGGTACCTGTTCAATCAGCTGTACTTTAACTGGGACTGACAAGAACGACTTTATGAGTGCGGCGGTCTCACTAGACCCTGCATCGGACGCAATCTTGGCTGCAGTCTTGCCCTCTCGGTCCAATAATAGCGGGTCTGCGCCGTTTTCCAATAGCAGTTTGCACGCGTTGGTCTGTTTTTTTTTCGCCGCAATCATGAGAGGCGTATTGCCTGCGTCGTCACGGGCATTCAGATCATCACCTTTTGCAATGTGTAATTTTATCGCTGCCTCAACGCCATTTGAGGCTGCTATTTTTAATAGCTTGTTTAATATGCTTTTCATGCTATGAAAATTTGATTGCCTTTATTTAGGCGAGCCCTATGTCTTTGGCGTAGTTTTATTTGGATCGATGCTTGCAAGTTTTTGGAGATAGAAAATTTGCTGAATTTATGTGTTAATTCACTTGCACAATTTTTATTCCGCCTCAGTGACTCGGATCGCTGCCAATATCCTAGACACTTTCCACGCTAATATTCTAAAAGATTAGGAGGGTGTGACCTGCCCCCATTTATGGTCAATGACGCTATGCGTTCTTTAAGCCAAAATGACTGCAACCACTAAGGGAACGGTTAATTGTTCTTACACTCGGCTTGCGAAGAACCTAAAGCGTGGAGGTTATGCCCACCGCATACCAACGCCCCTTGGATCTTCGATTCTGACAATTCATGAGCCAATTGCGCTACCTCACCAAATCCCGGTTCAAACTGGCCGTAGAGTGCCCCACCAAGCTCTTCTACACCGGCAAGGACAACTACCGCAACCTCTTGGCAGAGGATAGCTTCATGCAAGCCCTCGCTGAAGGGGGCTTTCAGGTGGGCAGGATGGCGACCATGCGCTATCCGAACGGCATCGAGGTTACCGAGCGCAGCAATGCCCATGCTCTAGCGCGCACGCAGGAGCTACTCTCTTCCCACGACAACATCGTGCTCTTCGAGCCAGCCTTTGCCCATGAGGGCCTGTTGGTTCGAGTAGACATTTTGGTCAAGAAGAGCAATGCCTTGCAGCTCATTGAAGTTAAGGCCAAGTCGTACAACTCGATTGAGCCCGAGATCGTGGGCGCTCGGGGTGGCATTACCAGTGGCATGCTGCCTTACATTCAAGACGTGGCCTTTCAGAAATACGTGGTCTCGAAAGCCATGCCTCAGGCCAGTGTTGAGTGCTTTCTCATGATGCCCGACAAGAGTGTCATCGCCACCGTCAATGGCCTAAACCAATGCTTCAAAATCGTTCGCCACGATGAGTCCATCGAGGTGATTACGCTGCCCCAGGCGAGGGCTTTGGTAGACGCCAGCTCCGATCTATTGGCCTTGGTCCCAGTGGACCAATATATCGAGCTGGTCATGGCCACACCCCTGGTCTACCCAGGCGGGCAGGGCGGTGAGCAGGACTTCCTGCCCCAGGCAGTGGCCCGCTGGGCTCAGTCCTATTCGGCGGACCAGAAGATTCACCCGCGGGTCCACAAGGGCTGCGCCCACTGTGAGTTCCGCGAGCCCAACGGTGGCCAGGCACCGGGCGCGCTGCGCAGTGGCTTTCATGAGTGTCTGCAACAGGCTGAAAGCCTCACAATTGAACAGATTGAGGCAGGTACCGTCCTCGACATCTGGAACTTCCGAGGAAAAGACAAGCTGCTCAACCAAGGCGTACTGCGCATGAGCCAGGTCTCCGAAGAGGACTTAAAGGTTAAATCCGATGGCAGTGGCGGGCTGTCCAACAGCGAGCGGCAGTGGCTACAGGTGGGAGGCATTCCCAAGGCGTCCGACGCAGGTGGTTTTTATTTCAACAGCGACTACTTTGAGTCGGCCCGCAGTAAGTGGCACTGGCCTTTCCATATGATCGACTTCGAGACCTGCACCGTAGCGTTGCCATTTTTTAAGGGCATGCGGCCATATGAGTCGGTGGCCTTTCAGTTCTCGCACCATGTCATGCATGAGGACGGCCGTATTGAGCATAAGTCTCAGGCGCTCTTCGCGGAACCAGGCGACCTACCGAACCTGAAGTTTGTTCGCGCTCTGCGCCGGGCCTTAACGCTAGACCAAGGCACCATCTTTCGGTGGGCGGCCCACGAGAACACCATTCTTCGGCACATCAAAGATCAGCTGCTCTCGCCCTATGCGAGCGATCTCTTCCAAGGTGACGACCTCAGTGATGTTGATGCGCTGGTGAGCTTTATCGATGAGGTGGTGAGCTACAAAGAGGGTGACGTAACGATTGCTGGGCCGAGAGCCATGGTCGACCTAAACGACATGGCCAGGAGGGCTTACTTTCATCCGTCGACCAAGGCACGCACATCGATCAAGAAAGTCTTGCCGGCGGTCATGGCGAGCTCTCAGTTGCTACGCCAGAAGTACGCCCAGCCCATCTATGGGCAGCAGATTCCATCGCTCAACTTTCAGCAGGGCTTTGCCTGGATCGAGGAACTACCCAGCGGGAATCTGCGAGACCCTTATGATCGGCTCAAGACGCTTGCTGCTGAGATGCTAGGACAAGTGCCGGCTCCGGAGGATGTTGAGGTGGCCGAGGGCGGAGCAGCGGCAATGGCGTATGCCCGGCTGCAGTTCCAAGACCTAACACCTGAGCAGCGAAGTCAAATTGAGCAGGCCTTGCTGCGCTACTGCGAGCTCGACACTTTTGCAATGGTCATGATTCTAGAGGCCTGGCTTGAGTGGGCCAGGCAATAAAAAGTATTCCAGCCCCCTTGCGCCCAATACTGCCAAACAACAGAAAAGTCCGCTTCAGAAATGTCTCAATCTAGGGGGAGACTACATCCCTACCTGCGCAAGCAGCGCTTGCTTTCGCGCCTAAATGCGACCACAATAAAGCACCTTATTTGAATCGAATCGAGGCACGCCATGGAACAGGTTCTTGCCACCCGCTCGGTCAGCATCACCGAACTGAAACGCAGTCCGTCGGCAGTGCTCGAACAGGCGGGCGCGGAACCCGTGGCCGTGCTCAACCACAACCGGCCGGCGGCCTACCTGCTGTCACCCGAAGTCTATGAGTCGATGCTGCAACGCCTGAATGCCGATCTGCGCGCGGCGATTCAGGAAGGTATCGACAGCGGCCCGGCTATCGCGGCCGAGGACGTGTTTGCCGAACTTACCGCCCGTTACGCGGAACCCAACGGCAAGCCCGCCACCAAGACCAGCGGCAAGCGCTCGACTTGATGGCGCCGGTCACCTTCTCGCCGAAGTCTCGGCAAGACCTCCTCGACATCGGCGATTACATCGCCCAGGACAGCCGGGGCAATGCCCGGCGTTTTGTCGCCAAACTGATCGACCAATGCCAACGCATCGGCCGCGCTCCGCTGGGCTACGTCAGCCGTGAGGATTTGGCCCCCGGCTTGCGCATGGCTGCTTTGGGTAGCTATGTGATTTTCTTCCGCGTGCTCGATGGCACGGTACGAATCGAGCGTGTCCTGCACGGCGCCCGCAATCTGCCAATGCTGTTCGGTAGCGACCCCGATACATCGCAAAACGATTGAACCGTCGTGGGGCAGGCAATAAAAAGTATCCCAGCCCCCTTGCCACGCATCCTCTCTTCACCCTATACTCATCGAACATTCTGAGCTGGGCTGACGCCCTCGCCAACCTGCCCTCCCGGGCAAGGTGGTTCGCCTGTAAAGGCAAATGTGACCGGCAACGGTAACCAAACGGGACGCGTCAGCCCTCTCATCCGAAGAGGGCTTTTTGTTTTCTGGCTCCTTTCGGTTGTTCTTTAACAATCCACCAAGGAGTCCATCCAATGGCTAGCATCATTGAAGCAGGGCGCATCACGCCCGTTGAAGTTGTCTACCTAGGGTCGCGGTTCAACATCTGGCGGCTCGAGCGCCAGATCCGCACCTATGCAGTGTTTGACCTCAGCCGAGGGAGCCTGAACATCGATTTCACCGGCGAAGACGCCGATGAGCTCGAGCAGGATCTTGAAGTGCTCAGGGCCCAGGGGATGTCCAGCGAAGCACTGGAGACGAAACTCGCCTCCAAGATTGATCCTTTCCTGGCGTCCATTCAGCAGTAAGTCATCGAGCAGTACGGGGGATTTAGATCCAACTTGCCAGCCCGTGCATATCGCAGAACTGGCTAAACAGGAGAAATGAAATGACTAGATTCAATCCCAACCCTCCCGTGTGGAGGTCACCATGCCAGTAAGAGAAATGACCCCAGAGGAGGTGCTCGCCCGGTTCGGAAGGGGCCGCCTCGTCATCCACAGGCGCCCCAATCCGGCTCAGGAGGGTCAGCAGACCGCCGTGTCCTATGGCGACATCGCCGAGGCGGTTCGGCGTGACTACGAAAAGGAGCAAGAAGCCAAGCGGCTTGAGGCGAGGGAAGGAGAGGGTAATGAGTAACGCAGAGAGAATGCGGCGCCCTGCGGCGTTTCAGCGAGTCCAGTACTCGTGTGTGGTCCTGGCCTCTGGGGATCGGTGGCAAGTTCTCTACACCGGTATCGACCGGCCCTATACCGTGGGCCACTTTGACTCTCGGGAGGACGCATTGCAGGACGCCGACGTCCGCAACGATGAGGCTTACTTTGAGCATCAGGCCTTCTATGCGGCGAAGACGCTCATCGAGTCCATAAAGGACCGCGTACTGGAAGAGGAGAGGGGGGTAGCGAGGCGAGCGCGCTGGCGCTTCCTTCGCTTCTTGCGTGTGGCATGGTGGACGGCACAGGGTTCGAACCTGTGACCCCTGCCGTGTGAAGGAAGGTTATATGAATTTGGTTGTTGCAAAAACACATATAAATCAATCATATAAGAACCTACCATGTCGCACCAAATCAGATAAGATTGCCGTACATGCGCCGTACGGTGCGGCGCTGATCTTATCGGAGGCAGTGACATGTCCAAGTCGATTGAGCTTCACATCCACAACGCCCTGGGAATCAAGGCCCACTTGATTCAGCACGCAGGGCTCTATCGCGTACAGCCCGACGCGGTCGAGAGCCCGGAATTCGCAGCGTGGGACGCTGCCAGGCCGCACACTGAAGTCGACAACCCAATTGAGGCCGCGCTGATCTTTGCCGACCGGCTGGGCCGCTTTGAGCTCGAGCATCGGTCTGTGGGGCTCTGAATATGGCCACGATTAAAACAGCTGCAGGCCGCGCAAAACTGGCGCCCCGACGTGAGCCCTACTGGGAGCAGATAGTCGTTGGGAGGCATTTAGGTTTCCGAGCTGGGCCTGGCACGTGGGTTGCCAAGGTCCAGCAAGATGGATCTCGGCAGATTGCCAGGCTTGGGGACCTGGTGACCCACCCAGACTACAAGGACGCGCTTGAGGCTGCGCGTGACTTCTTTTCTCATGTTGATGGCGGGGGATCGTCCAAACGTTTAACTGTTAAGCAAGCAATGGAGAGTTACGTTGCGGGGATACGCGGCGGCGACGCAGGCAAAAATGCCGGCGTGTTAACAGACGAGCAGCGTGAGGCCAAAGCAAAGGACGTCGAGCGGTTTGTCCGGCATTCGCTCGGTGATCTCGCGACCAAGCAACTATCTAGTCTCACTCACGGGGCCGTCCAGAAATGGAGGCAGCAGATCAAGGAGGGTAGGTCTGCGAGCTCAGTTAATCGCACGATGACGATTCTCCGCGCGGGCCTAAACTTCGCGCTTGAGCAGCAGGCTGTTACCAGTGATGCTGCCTGGTCAAAGGCGCTTAAGTCGATCGCGAATGCAAACAACAGGCGCGACCGTTATGTCACGCTAGACGAGAGGCGGCAGCTGCTGCAGCACATGTGCGAGGATTTTCGACCTTACGCAACGCTGCTCTGCTTGCTTCCGCTGCGTCCCGGCGATCCCGAAAAGCTTCAGGTCAAACACTACGACCCTCGAACTCATTCGCTGAACGTCCCTGCGGGCAAGACTGAATCCAGGAAAATAAGTGGGCTTGGCCTACAGGCCGAAGACGTGCTAAGGGCAGCATGCAAGGATAAGCTCCCTGGGGCGTTTTTGTTCACGCAGCGTAATGGCAAGCAATGGATAAAGGAGGCACGGCAAGACGTTGTGCAGGAGGCTAGAAAAGCTGCGGGCCTCGACGACGAGGTTGTGCTGTATGCAATCCGCAGCAGCGTCATCACAGACATGATTGTCGGTGGTGCAGACCCGCTCACAGTGGCGAGGATCAGCGGCACCAGCCTGCAGATGATCCAGAAGCACTATGGGCATCTGGTGGATGCACATGCGCGCCAGGCGCTTTCGCTGGTGAGTTTGTAGACATGGCGAAGCTCCCCCTCCCATTGTCCTTTGATGAGCGTGACGATGCCCTTAGGAAACTCAGATCGCGCGCAAAAATGGACCGCGCGGATGCGTGGCGAATGCTTGAGCACATGGCAGATTATGTCGCGCAAGATGAGAACTGCCCTGCCGCGCTTAAGTATTGGTTTGTCGATGCATGGAGCAGCGCAAGCTCATACAACAGCGAAAACGGGCGCCTAGAAAAATGGATCCAGGGGCTTGGCTTATCGTCCAGGGGAGCTCGCCAAAAGGTCGACATGTTGGAGGTCTGGGGTTTTTTTCAAGAGCGACTAAGGGTCGCTACGCTGTCACCGGGCGTGCTCAGCCCGAGGCGGTGGGCTCTTGAGAAAACGATGAAAAAGTTTGACTTAGGGCGAAGCTCTGTTGAGGAGTACTTGGCCAAGTACGAGCGTGCTGAAGCGTTAGCCAGCCAGACGTTCAATTGCGAGGAAGATGCCGAGGCATTTTGCCAGGACCCTGAGCTTTACCTGGATTCGATCAAGCGCAAAAGTAGAAATCACCCAATAAAAACAGATTGATGACAAGTCCAGATAAAAAGCAAGTTTTCTGGACTGTTTGATTTTTACGATGGCACTCATCCAATAAAACGGAGGGCGCCATGAGGTCGGCAAAGCACCAATCCAAATCACTTAGGGAATTTCATTCGACGGGGTGCGCATGGAGCGCATAGCCCCTTACGAATCGGATGTTGTCTTCATACCCGTGCAAGCTGTTGCGCGCCATTTTGGCGTGTTAACAAACACGCTTGTTCGTGAGCTCCAACAATCACGTGTAGCGGTAATCTCAATCGGCGCTCAGTATCAGGTCAGGCAAGACGAATTAGATGCCTGGCTGAAGCAAAAGCATGCCGAAGCCAAAGCTCAGCAGGAGGCCGCCAAATGATTGCGGACCTGCAAAACAGCGAGCTGCTAAAGGAGATTGCCCAGCTCCTTAAACGCCAGAACGAACTGCTCGAGAGCACGCTTGTTCCAGAGTCAGTCCGAATCATGGACATTGGTGACGTGGCTAATGCCATTGGCGTATCGAGGCCAACGATCTACCAATGGATGAGCCAAGGCAATTTTCCTCAGCCGAGGCAGCTCAGCGTCGGCCGCTCGGGCTGGCTGATTGATGACCTAAGACCCTATCTTGAGACTCTGCCCCGCGGCGTGGCCACTGCAAAGCGTCACCGCGCCAAGGAGGTCAGAAAATGACCCCGGAAATGAAACGACCCCCTAGTGCGCCAACACCAGGGGGCCTCAAAGCAGGAACGACGACGAGCTCTAATCATACGGTCACGGCAGCACCCCCCGCAAGAATCGTCCTGGAGATTGATGGCCAGCGCCTGGAATGCAGGACCGTCCAGGACCGGCACCTGCAAGTTTGCGGTGACGAGCTCTTTGCGGTCGACGACTCCGGCGGCATGATTCTCTGGGCGCTTCGCGATGAGGACGTCGTGGCGACAGTGCTCGCCTGGTGCGCGGAGCGCCGGGAAGCACAAAAAAAAAGGGACTCGCAGTTGTTGGCCGAAGAATTCGATCGGACGGTAATGGCCATCGCGTACGCATTCCAACACAACACTAAGCACTAAGGGTGGGAATGAACGCGGTCCTGAACGAACAGAAAACCCTGGTCGACTACGCCAGGCAATACATTGACGCCGGCTGGGCAGTCCTGCCGCTGCATTCGATCGCCAATGGGCAATGCACTTGCGGAAAGAAAGACTGCAAAGCTCCCGGCAAACATCCCCGAATGGTGCTGCCATATTTTGAGAAAGGCGTGCTAGATGCAACGACAGACCTGGAGGCATTTGCTGAGGCGGTAGATCTCTTCCCTCATTCGAATTTGGGAATCAGGCCGCCCGCTGATGTCATGGTGCTCGACATTGACCCGCGCAATGGGGGAGATGAAGAGCTTGACGAGCTGCAGGGTCGGCACGGCCGTCTCCCGGATACAGCGGAGCAGATCAGTGGCAGCGGCGGTCGACACATTCTGCTCGAGGTGCCAAACGGCGCCAGGCCAAAAGGCAAGCCTGGCAACGGCATCGACATAAAGACCTCGACCGGATTTATCGTGGCCGAGCCCAGTATGCATGCTAGTGGGCGCCGATACGGTTGGGAGGCGTCTAGCAGCCTGTTAGAGGGCGTCAGAATAGCTCAGGCGCCATACTGGCTTCTAAGCCCGTCCAAGGTTGCTACAGAGGCCTCTACGAGCCTCCAATTGCGAGAGCTCGCACCATTAGAGATGACCAGGCTACGCAGCGCACTGGCCGCAATTCCATCAGACGACCGCGACCAGTGGATTAAGTTTGCTCATGCGCTGGCAGCCGTAAAGGGCGGCAGAGAGCTCTGGATAGAGTGGAGCCAGACAAGCAAGAAGTTCGACCCGGCTGACGCGGAGCGCACCTGGAGGAGCCTCAAGCCAAAGGGCGAGGTGAGCTATCAGACGATCTTTAAGCTTGCCTCTGACCTTGGCTGGAAGGGCCCTGAGAGTGCTAACGAGCCAACAGTTAAGCCTGCGGCAGCTGCGCTTGAGTATGTGCTGGTTGACGAGATTGGTGAGGCGCATGACCCGCTTGAGATTGTTGAGGGCGTGCTGACAGCAGGTGCGCTTAGCGTCATTTATGGCGACTCAAACGTGGGCAAGACATTCGCGGCGCTTGACATGGCCTGCTCAGTGGCCAGGGGGGCCAAGTGGATGGGCAGAGATGTTGAGCCAGGCCTGGTGCTATACCTGGCGTGCGAGGGCAAGGGCGGCATCCACAACCGGCTCAAGGGTTACATGCTCAAGCACCAGTGCCGCCTGGCTGATCAGCTGGCCGTTGTGTATCGGCCGGTCAATTTCCTCTCAAACGGCGACGACGCCCAGGCAACCATCGAGGCGGTGCGTGAGCTCGAGCAGAGGCTTGGCAAACCCGTGCGGCTGATTGTCGGTGACACCCTTTCAGCAATGATGCCGGGTGCCGATCAAAACGGCAGCGAGTCGATGACGGCCGTCACGGGCAACGCCCAGCGCGTCATCCATGAGACAGGCGCCCACTTCCTGCTGATTCACCACAGTGGCAAAGACCCCAGCAAAGGCGCCAGAGGGTCCTCAACACTGCGGGCCGCCATCGACACTGAGCTCGAGGTGAGGGAGGACGGCAGCGTCCGCGTGATTGAGGTTACTAAGCAGCGCGACCTGCCAACCAAAGGCGAAAAGATCCACTTTGCGCTCCAGGCCATCCAGGTCGGCAGCACCAGGAAAGGCAAGCCAATCACGACATGCGTCGTCGAGCCAGCGGAGCAGCCGGCCGCGGCGATACGCATGAGCGAATCAATGAGGCAGGCCATGGACCTCCTGGGCGACGTCGTGAGCACCGGCGCGGTTGAGATCGACCTGGGGCCCGCGCTGAGAATGCGCGGCGCAAGGGTAGAAGATTGGCGCAAGGCCTATGTGAGCGTGCATGGCCTGAGCAATCGGGACGCAGCACGAACCCAATTCAATCGCGCTTTGAAATCACTTTGCGAGGCCGGCGTGATTACCCACAACGCCGAGGCCGGGGTGGTGTACGTCGGGACTAGGGCCGGATGATGCGGTCGGTCTGGTCGGTCGCGGTCGGTCGGATGGACACAAAAGCGTCCAAACCGGCCAGAAAAGCGGTCGGTTCGGTCGGCGGCTCTATGAGCCGACCACCCGACCACCTGGATGGAAGCCCCCTAATCCTTGCGAACGTCGAATTGGATCGACTGGGTATCGGTCTGAATCGCTCGCGCGGTCGATCGGATTTCATCGACGTCCAGGCGCATCAACTCGACGAGGTTAAGCGTTTTATGTGCGTCATCCCAAGCAGCTCCAATGAAAGCTCCGGTCAAGGCAAAACCAACGATTGCCCATACAGGCCCACCAGCCAGGCCAACACCAATTCCAAGCACTGCAGCAGTGATAAGCGGATTCATTCAGCTCCCCCTTATTGAGTGACAAGGCATAGCATGACATGGCGTGATCTATGGCGATAAACATAACAAAATCAACGACTTACGATGAATTTAATAGTAGACTAAACCTGACATTCAGGTGCCGATGAGGCGCAAGGCGAGACAGATGCAAACGACAGAACAGAAGCCAAAAAGAAACGCTAAAGGGCAGTTTGTGAAGGGGCAAAGCGGCTGCCCGACGGGCCGGCCGCGCGGCATCGCGGACCTACGCAAAACCGCGCGAGGGCTGCTTGAGTCACGCCAGGAACAGCTGGTGCAGGTGCTAATCGACAAGGCCGTGTCAGGCGATCCGGCTGCGCTCAAGCTTGCCCTCGAGAGGGTTTACACGGCCCCCAGGCAGGCCCATGAGGCCGTCGAGATTGAAGGCCTGGCAGAGGCTAAGACTTACGCTGAGCAGGCCCACGCAGTGCGCCAGGCACTTGCCAAAGGGCAGATTGCGCCTGACGTGGCCGGGACGATTCTGACCGGCATCAAGGATGCCGCGGTGGCCGAGCGCATTGAGGCGCTCACGGATGAGATCGAGGGCCTCAAGGCCCAGCTGCTGAGCGCCTGACATGAGCTCAATCCAAGCCCTCGAGCGCCAGGTCGCAGAGCTTCGTCAGCTGGTCAGACTGAAGGCCGGCATTCCCGACGTACTGCAGGCCATTGCATACGGCCAGCAGACCGAGGCAGAGGCTAAGGAGAGTGCGCTGAGCAGAGTGCCGGAACAGTGGCGCAGCGAGGTCCGCGTAAGGGTGCTCAGCTTGCCTTGGCTAAGCGGTCGATGGGCGGGCGAATACCGCACAAATGCCGTACATCGGACTGAAACCATTGATAGAACTGACATGACCCCTGCCGTAATACGGCGGGAGGGAGTAGCCGGAGGGGTGAGCGGAGAGGGCCCGGGGGTCGGAGAGATGCCGACCCCCCATACCCGTGTCTCGCCGGCAGGGGGTGCCCGCCCTCGCCGGGGCCCCGCCTCCGCTCTCTCTGATTCACAAAACTGACCAAACGATTTTCAACCACAAGAGGAAAGCAGAGCATGACCGACACGACGACACAATCGAAGCGCGACGCCAAGCGTGCTGAGATTCAGCAAGAGCTAGTAGCCCTACGAGAGGAGCTGGAAGAAGCCAAGGCATTGCGAGAGCAGCGCCAGGCGGAGCTTGACAAGATCAACGCGGCCATCGCCCGCACAGACACCGAGATTGTTTACCGCACGACGCCTGGGCGCGCTGCGCTTGATGCAAAGGCTGCGGCCTTGGCGCAAGTCGCGCTTGGAGCAATCGATTTAGACGAGGCGCGCAACTTGGAAGGTGGCGGTCAGAGCGAGATGAGTCTCAGCGAGCTCAATACCTCGCTGACGGGGCTCAGGGCGGCAAAGCGTGACGCAGAGACAGAGCTTCGTCACGCCATGAGCAGAGTGCGAGCTGCCGGCACCAACGTGTTGCAGCTGCAGGCTGGACTGCATGCGCTGGCATACGAGGAAGCCTGTGACGAGCTTCTAAAGGCCTGGGCAGACCTGCGAGTTGTTACGACACAACTGCAGGTCCGCAATTCGACTGCCCTGCCGACCTGGGACCAGACCTGGGCGCTGCTGCGACTGCCTCGACACACATGCAGGAATGTCGGCCGCATCGACCCAATCGGAAGCAATTTCATTGATGGCACGACCGAGATCATGGGTGCACATACCAGTGCGGCCGAGCGGCGCGTACGCGCAGAGCTTGAGGACCTGGGAGTCGACGTATGAGGACCATTGAGAAAGCGCGCCTTAATCAGATCACAAGGGACCCGCACGCAGCCTCTAAGCAGCTGACTGGTTTTGACCCGAAGATGTTGGAGCGCCATCTCCAGACGGCCGCCAAGCTAATGCAGGGCGGGGCTTTAAACAGACAAGACGTGCTTTGGCTCGCCCAGCAGGCAAAAGCCTCTCAGGTGCCGATGGATCGCTTTAAGCAGGTGCTTAAAGCCATCAACACAGAGCCGAACCCCCAGCGACGAGCGGAGCTCTACGCTATGGGAGTAGGTGGCGGGAAGGAAGCTGCACGCGTTGGTATGGAGATGGCCAGGACATACTTGACCACGGATACGGCCAACCGAGTGAGCTCTCGCCTCGAGGGCAACCAACCCAAAGACACGGCCAAGAGCGACCCTGACCCCTACTGGGCAAAGCGGTACAAGGATGAGCAGAGCCAGGAGCAGTCGCGGCGTGCCCAGATTGAGGCGGCAATCCGCGAAGCGACGGGTTATGTGTCCCCAGATGACATGACGCTCGAGCAGCGTCAGGCCAATGCAAAACAGAAGGCCAACGCCCTGGCAGATCGCCTTGAGGCAGATCAAGGCAAGCCCAGGTCACTCAGAGAGGAGCTGGCGGCTAACGTCCACGCGGCGGCTGTGCTTGATGAGTTGCACGATTTGGGAATTAACACTGAGCGAGACACGTTCGACGCAGTTCAGGAACGCAGCCAGGTCAGTCAGCAGGTCGCCGAGTGGCGAGCCAACGAATAACTTCAAGGAGTCATGACTATGAATCCCTTTATTGCAGCCCTGGCTAACAGCCCGTTAGTCGATAACTTGCTCGACCAAGGGCGGCGAATTCAACCGCGTCTGCAATCGGTCGCGGGAACGTTAACAAGTAATGTTCAGCCCGGAGAGGCCGTGCCGCTTAACGATCTGGCAGCGCAGTACGGTGCCAGAGCAAATCGGCTCTACACAGAAGGGTCAGCCCTGGCGAATGCGGAGCCTGACGTTGAGGGCTTCAAGCGCCTAGCAGAGCAGCGAAGGGACCAAGCCGAAAGCGCGATGCTGACTGCACTGGCCGCGCAATACGCAGGCGATCGATTTTCTCCAATTGCAGAGCAGTCCTTGCAGCGCGCCAACAGTGCCAGGCAGCCGGTAAGAGTAGGTAACGCTGGTGTAATCGATGAAACGGGAGAGTTTGTCGCCGACCCCTTTTACAAGCGCGACCAGCGATCACAGTTTCTGCTCAATCAAGCAAAAGGTTATGAGCAAATGGCGCTTAATGCCCGCAGCGCTCAAGAGAGGGCAGACGCTACCAGGCAGCACAACGAAACGATGGCCGAGCTCCGGCGCATGCAGCTGCAGAACCAGGCAGCGCAAACGTCGTTTTTGAATCAACAACGCATGGACGCAGCAGCCTCGCGCAAGGACAAAGAGGTCGGCCAGGGCGCCCAGAATTTGAGCAAGCGCCTCGAGGACGTGACGAACCTCTACAGCAGCGTTAGAACTTTGAACGATAGGCTCACAAACTACGCTGGCCAGGGCAAGAAGGACCTGCCAGGCATAGGGTATGGCACCGACCTGAGCTTGCTAGGGTTCGACGTCAGCGGCCCTTTCCTGGGCTCAGAGGGCCGGGAGAATCGCGCGATGGTGAAAAGCGTGGCCAACGAGCTGCTGCGCCTGGCAAGCGGCGCCGCGGTCACGGTAAACGAAGCTCAGCGCAAGCAGCTCGAGCTGATGGCCAGCGGCCAGTACAACGACCAGGATTTTCTCAACGCCTGGCGCAACACCATCGTGCCGAAGATGAACGAGGCGCTGGGGAATGTGAGCGGTGGATTCTCGCCCGACGTGAAGCAGAGATATATGGAGCAAGGCGGCCGCATCGACGTCACCAAGCCCATTCTGGCGCCGAGCAACGTGCGTCGATACAACGAGAAAGGCGAGCGTGTCGAATGAAGCGAGTGACATTGCCAGACGGCACCGTGCTGGAGTTTCCAGCAAACACCCCGCAAGCGGTTATCAACCAGGTACAGGCGCGTGAGGCAGCATCTGCCAATCCAAATGCGGCAATGAATCAGGCGCTGGCCAAGGCCTACGCAGGCCGGGACGTGGACCAAATGAGCGCACCCATGCGGGTGCTGGGCGGTGCCAAGACCGCGCTCGATCGAGCTGCATTCGGGCTTAAAGGGATCTTCACGGACCTAACGCCAGAGGACAAAGCACTGCTCGAGCAGGGTCGGGCGTTCGTGGACCAAGGCGGCACCGCCGCCAGTGTCGGCAGCGTAGGAGGCGACATTGCAATCGGTGCCGTCCCAGCCCTCAGGGCCCAGCGTGCCATCCAGGCCACGTCACGCGCGCTGCCTCGCGCACTGGCAGTTATCTCAGGCAACCCGGTTGTCGCCGGCGCTGGGGCAGGTGCTGCCACAGCGGCAGCTCTCACGCCTGAGAATCGTGGCGAGGCGGCCGCTTTAGGGGCCGCTGGAGGCGCTGCAGGTGAAATCGTTGGCCGAGGGCTAGCCGGCGCCTACGGAGGCGCCAAGAGTTTCATCGAGCCCTTTTACGAGACAGGTCGCAACCGAATTTTGAAGCGCACTCTTGAGCGCTACTCAACAGACCCCAACGCAGTGCGCGCCGCAGCCGCAAACCCACAAGTCAATGTGCCAGGAGCGATGCCGACCCTGGCAGAGGCCACGATGGACCCCGGAATTGCCCAGCTGCAGCGTGGCGCTGCGGCCAAGTCAGTCGACGTGGCATCAGAGCTTGCCGAAGCCAATCAGAGGCGCGTGACAGCCTATCGAGATGCGCTGGACGATCTGGCCGGCACCAGTGGAGCGCGGCAAGCCGCCGACAGCGCGCGTGAATCAGCAGCGCAAAACCTGTACGGCCAGGCATACGCCACGCGGATAGACCCCAAGACGTTGCCTACTCGATTGAAAGCTGAGATTCGCAACCTCATGCAGCGCCCGAGCGTGCAGCAAGCCATGCAATCTGCTCGGCTGCTGGCAGCTGAGGAGGGCCAGGCACTGACAAAGGCCGGCAGCATCCGAGGGCTTCACTACGTCAAGCGGGCAATGGATGACCAGATCAGTGCTGCTCTGAATGCTGGCAGGCCTGAAGAGGCCAACGCGCTCAGAGCTACCCAGCAAAAGCTGCTGGAGACCATTGAGCAGCTGAGCCCGGTCTATCGTCAGGCGCGCAACACATACGCGCAGATGAGCAGACCAATCAACCAGATGGACGTTGCCGAGACAATGCGTGACAAGCTCTTTCCGGCGCTTTCAAACTTTGACGAGAATCTGACCAGGCTGCGACCGGAAAATTACGCGAGGGCCCTACAGGACTCTACGAGCACCGTACGCCAGGCAACAGGCCTCAACAGAGCCACGCTTGACCAGGTAATGACGCCTCAGGGCGTGCAGACCCTCGAGGGCATCGGCCGGGATGTTGCCCGGAATGTGGCCGCGCAAGAGCTTGCAAAAGTCCCGGGAAGCCCGACAGCTCAATACCTCGCTGCGGGCAACACGCTGAGGCAGATTGCAGGGCCAACAGGAGTGCCGGAGGGCTTTCTGGACTCCCAACTTGGCAGAGTCGTGAGCAGCGTCATGGGGTTGCCATTGAAGATCCCGGAGGAGCAACTGCAGCGGATGCTGGGCAGAGCTCTAGCCGATCCCCAAACGGCCTCAAGGCTACTCGCGACAAACGATCCGCGAACGATGGTTGAGATTCTTCGGCCGTACCTGACGCCGCTTGCATCGCAAGCCATGGCATCCGAAAACAGATGAGCGACCAAAGCGATGACCAGTTGACCATGCAGGCCTGGGACTATTTGGTGATGCGCCAGGGCGATGGCGATCCCGACGACCTAGAGGCTCCATGCATATACACGCCTGGGTTGAATCAAGCAGCTGAGAACGTGACGCCAGAGGAGGGTTGTTGTCTATGGGTTGTGAAGTGGAGCGACGGAGCTGCGATCGTCGCGTGTATGCCTGCAGACAAGCACCCGGAGCCCCTGACCCTCTATGGGTTCACATTCGGCGGCGCTTACTTTCCCAAAACTATGGCACCAGTGAACCGACTACCAGCATGAAAAAAAGAAAAGACGAAAACAAAACAGAGATTGAATCATTGCCTACAGGCTCGGCCGGCCAGCAGGCAATGATTCCCGTCGCACTCGAAGCATTCCACCGCTTGCGCGCCTTGGCCGAGGTCGGACAGCGGGTGGAGAACGGAGAGCTTGCGACACTGCCGCCAGGGCACATCGCAGTCCCGGTCGAACTTGCCCAGCGAATGCTTGGACTTCTTGATACTCGAGAAACCACCGAGCCCGAGCAGCAGTCGGCCAAACTCGGCGCGATGGTGGCGGCACTGCGCCGACGCGGAGGGCCTCGCGTTAGCGGCACTGTGAGCCTGGTGGATGCCCCCACCCAGGCGAGCAGTGTGCAGTGAGGTGCTGGTGTGCAAATGGACGCCATTTATTGGAGCCTGGTGATGTTGCAGAACCCCGGGGCACTAGTGCGCGACGTGCAACTGCCCTCGCAGGTTTATGACACATTTTGGTTTGATCACGGTTTGCGTGATCAAGAGCAGATTGCGCGCAGACGCGCGGGGGTTGAGCGTGTCAGAGAGAGCGTGAGAAAACCGAGAAAAAAAGAAGAAACTGCCTGATGGTGGGCGATAGAGGGTTCGAACCTCTGACTTCCACCGTGTGAAGGTGGCACTCTACCGCTGAGTTAATCGCCCTAAAAAAACGCCGTACAAATGCCGTACAAACTTGCTAAATTATTGATTTATAAGCAAAAAAACCTGTAATGCTTCCCCGTGTGAAGGCAGTGCTCTACCACTGAGCTAGCCGTCCGACTAGAGCCCCGAAGTTTAGCAGTTCTTTGATCTTGCCTACTGTTGTTGACCTTGAACTAAGCCGCTTTTTTAAGGGGGATAATTTTGGGCATCTTTGTCGTGGATGTCGCGTGCCACAGGTCGTACTGAGACTGCAATCCCATCCAAAGATCGGGCGATGTACCCAACCATTTGGCAAGCCGCAAAGACATCTCCGCTGAGACGCCCGCATTGCCGTTGAGAATCTTGCTCAGCGTTACACGCGCCACATAAAGCGCTTCAGCCGCCTGAGTGACTGTCATTCCCTCTGGGATCCATTCCCTTAGTACTTCCCCAGGGTGAGGGGGGTTATGCATTCTGCTCATGTCGCTAAATCCTCTCAGTGATAGTCCTGGTAGTCCAATACTTCCACATCACCTTTTTCAAATCTAAACGTAAGTCTCCAGTTTTCGTCTACGCTTATTGAAAAGTACCCCTTCAATTCGCCGCTCAGCGCATGCAACCGCCAGGTTGGGACTGCCACGTCGGCGACATCCTTGGCGTTGTCCAATGCGGCCAATTGAATGCGCAACTTAGTCGCGTGTTTTGGCTGGATACCCCTTTTCGATCCTTGGCGAAAAAATTGCTCAAGACCTTTGTGCTTGAATGATCGAATCATGCGCACACTGTAATGTGTAACGTAACAGTATGCAATAGGGGCGCGCCTAGTAGAGGGTCAGACTCTGCTTGGTCAATGTCCGGAAAAACCACAGTAAACGATCAGGCCCCCAGCAGCCAGGCGGCAAAGGCAGGGTCTGTCCAGAGGGCAACCCCAATGCAGGCGACCAGCATGCCACTCAACACACCGCCAATCCCCAGGGCGTAGCGCACGCCGCCAGCCCCAAGTGCAAGAACCGTCTTGGTCATGGCGCTGGTGGCCAGCACCCCAAAGACTCCCAACATGCAAAGCTCGAGCGCCACACCCTCCAGCAGGCTCAGCTGCGCAATGCTCGCAGTCGCCGAGTGGGCCTCGGCCGCCCCAATCACCACGGCTGTGACCAATGCACTCTCATCACCCACCCAGTGACGCAGGGCAATCGCCAGCAGAGACGTGCCGCCAATCAGCCCTGCTAGCCCAAAGGCATGTCCAACGTGAATTGGCGCGGGCGGCACGGGTGCTTCACTCGCATCCTTTGCACGGCCCAAGCCCACGGTTGCGCAGAGCAGCAACAGGCCGGCGCCTGCGAGCAATGGAGCCGCTAGGCGTGCGGCCAGGCTGGGCGAGGTGGCCAAGATCACCAACAGCAAGAGCGTGAGCGAAGAGAGATTCGCCAAGAGCGCAGCGCTCAGGCACGGGAGAATCGGTTGATGCAGTTGGCGATGGCGACGCCCCATATCGGCCACCGAGACCACCGAAGAGACGAATCCTGTGAACAGGCCCGCAACCGCCAGCCCCCATCGATGCCCCAAAATCCGGGTGGCAATATGGCCCAGAAAGTTCACCGCCATCACCAGCACCACCACGCGCCACAGGGCAGCGAGATTCAGTGCACCCCAGGGGTCTATGGGGCGCTCAGGCAAGAGCGGCAGGGCAATCAGTGCAGACGCCGCCAGGAGCAGTCCACCGGTAACCTCCTCCTCGCGAATGGCCTCACGGCTAAACCGGTGCACGGGCACCTTGGCCCTGAGCAAGACTGCAATGCCCACAGCCAAGGCGGCCGCCAAAGCGGGTGATTCGTGGGTGAGCCCAGCGAGCAAGCAAGTCGAGAGCAGCGCCACCTCACCCGTGAGCCCGGGCGAGGTCAGCGCGCGGGCTCGGTAGCCTGTCCACACCAGCATCGCAACGGCACAGAGGGTGGCCAGGAAAATCCAAGGCCCGAGTGTCCATGAAACCGCCCCAGCCAGCGCCACCAGGGTGTGGGTTCGAATGCCCGCGACGGCAGGCGTCTGAGGGTGGGCACGCTCGCGAACCAGCCCGATCAGCAAGCCGATTCCGAGCGCGGTCAGCCAGACCATGACATTTGCGGAGAGCGACACCAATTCAGTATCGCACGCGCTCCTGCGGGTCTAAACTAGAGGCATGAAACACTCCATCGAAATTGAAAACCTCAAATGTGGCGGGTGTGAAAACACCATCCGCAGCGGGCTCGCTGCAATCGACGGCGTGGCCGACATCTCGGTAGACCACGAACAATCCACCGTCTCGTTCTCGGCTCCCGAGTCGCAGCTCCCGCTCGTGCGTGAGAAGCTCGTGGCGATGGGCTACCCCGAGCGCGGTACCGTGAGTGGCCTGAATGCGGGGCTCGCCACCGCCAAGTCCTTTGTGAGCTGCGCCATTGGCCGTGTGAAGTCGTAAATGAGGCCGGTTCGTACGCGCTTTGCGCCAAGCCCAACGGGCTATCTGCATGTGGGGGGGGCTCGCACGGCGCTCTATTGCTGGGCTTTTGCCAGGCACCACCAGGGCCAGTTCATTCTTCGCATTGAAGACACCGACCTCGAGCGCTCCACCCCCGAGGCGGTTCAGGCCATTCTCGATGGCATGCGCTGGCTTGGCCTTCACCCCGATGAGGGCCCCTTCTACCAAATGCAGCGCATGGACCGCTACAAGGCCGTGCTCGCAGAGCTCGTCGCCAAGGGCTTGGCCTACCCCTGCTACACCAGTCCTGCCGAGCTCGATGCCCTGCGCGAAGACCAGCGCGCACGCGGCCTCAAGCCCCGATACGACGGCCGCTGGAGACCCGAGAACGCGGCCCGCAAGGGCCTGGTGCCGCCAGAGGGTGTGCAGCCTGTCATTCGGTTTCGTAACCCCGATGAAGGCGTGGTGAGCTGGGTCGATGGCGTGAAAGGCCGCATCTCCATCAGCAATGAGGAGCTCGACGATCTCATCATTGCCCGGCCCGATGGCACGCCCACCTACAACTTCTGCGTGGTGGTGGACGACGTCGACATGCAGATCAGCCACGTCATTCGCGGTGACGACCACATCAACAACACCCCACGCCAGATCAACATCATGAAGGCGCTGGGCGCCGAGCTGCCCGAGTATGCCCACCTGCCCATGATCCACGGGCCCGATGGCGAGAAGCTCTCCAAGCGGCATGGGGCGGTTTCTGTCATTCAGTACGACGAAGATGGATACCTGCCCGAGGCGCTCCTCAATTACCTGGCCCGCCTGGGCTGGAGCCATGGCGACGATGAGATCTTCTCCATGGACCAGCTCGTTGAATGGTTCACCCTAGAGAACTGCAGCAAGTCGGCCGCCCAGTTCGACTTCGACAAGCTCAAGTGGCTCAACAACCATTACCTGCGACTGCAGTCGGGCGAGTCCCTTGCCCAGTGGGTGGGGGCAAGGCTCAAGGCCCAGGGCATGCCCGTGGACTCGGGGCCAGACCTCATCCTGGTCTGCAACCTCCTTAAAGACCGCGCCAACACGCTCATTGAACTGGCCCAGTCTGCGCACATGTTCTACGAGGAATCCAAGCCCGACCCAGCTGCACTCGCTGAGCGGCTGCAAGGCGCTGTGCCCGATGCCCTGCGTGCGCTTGCGCAACGTCTGCCAGACGCACTCGATGCGCCTCAGGCCTCTGCCCTCATGAAACAGGTCTTGGCCGACTTCGGCCTCAAAATGCCCCAGCTGGCCATGGCGCTGCGGCTGGTGCTCATGGGCCGAACCGAGACGCCCTCGATTGACCAGGTGCTCTGTGTGCTCGGCGCCGCGCGCGTGCGTGCGGCCGTGGCGCGCCACCTTCCCTAACCCAGAAAGCCCTTCGCAACATGTCCGGAAACACCTTTGGCCATCTATTTAGCGTGACCTCATTTGGGGAGTCACACGGGCCGGCCATTGGCTGCGTGGTTGACGGCTGCCCCCCGGGCTTGTCGATCAGTGAGGCCGATATTCAGCCCGAGCTCGACCGCAGGCGCCCAGGCACCTCGCGCCATGTCACCCAGCGCCAGGAGCCCGACACCGTCGAGATTCTCTCGGGCGTGTTCGAGGGCAAGACCACCGGTGCACCCATTGCGCTGCTCATTCGCAACCAAGATCAGCGCAGCAAGGACTACGGCAACATCGCCAATACCTTTCGGCCAGGCCATGCCGACTACACCTACCTGCACAAGTACGGCATTCGCGACTACCGTGGAGGCGGGCGCTCGTCTGCCCGCGAGACGGCGGTGCGTGTGGCGGCTGCGGCCATTGCCAAGAAGTGGCTGGCCGAGCGGTTTGGCATTCAGATCCGGGGCTATATGGCTCAGCTTGGCGACATGCCAATCGCATTCGAGGACTGGGCGCATGTGCCCAACAACCCTTTCTTCGCACCCAATGCCTCGCAGATCGCGTCGCTCGAGGCCTACATGGATCAGCTGCGCCGCGATGGCGATTCCTGCGGCGCCAAGATCTGCGTCGAGGCCTCTGGGGTGCCCGTGGGCTGGGGCGAGCCGGTGTTCGATCGGCTCGATGCAGATATTGCCCACGCCATGATGGGCATCAATGCAGTCAAGGGTGTCGAGATTGGCGCAGGCTTTGCCAGTGTGGCCCAGCGCGGCTCAGTCCACGGCGATGAGCTCACGCCGCAGGGCTTTCTCACCAATCACGCAGGAGGCGTGCTGGGCGGCATCTCCACGGGCCAGCCCATTACCGTGGCCATCGCCATCAAGCCCACGTCCAGCATTCGCACGCCGCGTCGCTCGATCGACACGACCGGTGCGCCCACGCAGGTCGAGACGCATGGCCGCCACGACCCGTGCGTGGGCATTCGGGCTACCCCCATTGCCGAGGCCATGCTCGCGCTGGTGCTCATCGATCACGCGCTTCGCCACCGTGCTCAGAACGCAGATGTGCAGGTGACCACGCCAGTCATCGCTGGCCTCGCCCCTCAGTAAGTCTCGCGCGCGCGCATGTTCTCGACGCCCGTTCGTCGGATCTCGGCATTCTTTGCCACCTACTTTGCCTATGTGGGACTGTTCGCGCCCTTTCTCTCGCTCTGGCTCAATGGCCGGGGCTTTTCGCCCTCCGAGATTGGGGTGCTCATTTCACCCATGCAATGGACGCGCGTGATTGGGCCTCCCGCCTGGGGCTATCTGGCCGATCATTCCCCACCCGAGCGTGTGCCCCGCATCATTCAGTGGTCTGCCTTTGGGGCGCTGATCTCGGGCGGATTTCTGCTGCTAGACCTGCCGTTCTGGTGGCTCTTCACGGTGCTCTTCATCATGGCGCTTTTTTTGAGTGGCCATGTGCCCATTACCGAGGCACTCGCCATGCAAGAGAGCAGGGGAGACCTCGGCCAATATGGCCGCATGCGGGTCTGGGGCTCGCTGGGCTTTGTTGTGGCGGTGCTGCTGGGCGGCATCTGGTTCGACTGGGTAGGCATGGAAGCATTGCCGCTCACCCTCATGGCCTTGCTCTTCGTGGCGGGAATCGTCGCCTTTTGGCTTCCAGCGCGCGAGGTGCATGCGCTCGCGCCCCAGGCAGGCGCTTTTGGGCAGGCGCTCAAGGAGCCGCGCGTGCGTCGGTTTCTGCTGGCCTCTTGCTTCATGCTGCTGGCCCACGCCCCGCTCTACACGCTATTTTCGCTCTGGCTGGAGCAGCAGGGCTATAGCCGCACCGAGATTGGTGTGCTCTGGACGGTTGGGGTGCTTGCGGAGATCGCGTTCTTTCGGGTGCAGCGGCCCTTGTTTGAGCGACTGGGTGTGGTCATGAGCTGGAGGCTTTCGTATGGCGTGGCTGCGCTTCGGTTTGCACTCTTAGCGCTTTCGGGCGGCAATCTGGCGGTCATTGTGATCACCCAGTTGATGCACGCGATCACGTTCGGCGCCCATCACAGCGCGTCCATGTCGTTGGTGCGGCAGTGGTTCCCCCGTGAGGCGCAGGCCCGTGGTCAGGCGCTCTACACCATGTCTTCGTATGGCATTGGCGGCAGCCTAGGGGGCATTGCAGCGGGCTGGGTTTTTGAGTGGGTCTCGCCGGAGGCCACCTTCTTCTTGGCAGCCGGATTCGCGCTGGTGGGCCTGTTTCTGGCCAGCGTGGGGGGCGACCGCAGGGCATAATGACGGTTTCGTGTCACAACGATCGAGCCGACCATGCCCACGCTTTACGACAAACTCTTCGAAGAACATGTGGTCCATCGCCAAGACGATGGCACCTGCATTGTTTACATCGACCGACACCTCGTTCATGAGGTCACCAGCCCGCAGGCCTTCGAGGGCTTGGAAATGGCTGGACGCCCGCTCTGGCGCAATTCCGCAAACCTGGCTGTGGTGGACCACAACGTGCCCACCACCGATCGCAGTCAAGGCATTGCCGATCCCGTCTCTCGCCTTCAGGTCGAGACACTCGATCAGAACGTGGTCAAGTTCAACATCAAGTATTTCAACATCGCCGACCAGCGCCAGGGCATTGTTCACGTGATTGGACCCGAGCAGGGCGCCACGCTGCCAGGTATGACGGTGGTCTGTGGCGACTCCCACACCTCGACCCATGGCGCGCTGGCCTGTCTGGCGTTTGGCATTGGCACCTCCGAGGTCGAGCATGTGCTCGCCACCCAGTGTCTGCTCATGAAAAAGGCCAAGAACCTGCTGGTGCGGGTGGAAGGCACGCTTGGCCCAGGCGTTACGGCCAAAGATGTGGTGCTGGCCATCATTGGCAAAATTGGTACCGCTGGCGGCACGGGCTACGCCATTGAGTTTGGCGGCAGCGCCATCCGCGGCCTCAGCATTGAAGGCCGTATGACCCTCTGCAATATGGCCATCGAGGCTGGCGCACGGGCGGGCATGGTGGCCTTCGACGAAAAGACAGAGGCCTATGTGAAGGGCAAGCCACTTGCGCCCACCGGTGCAGCCTGGGATCAGGCCCTGGCCTATTGGAAGACACTGCACACCGACGCAGATGCGGTCTTCGATCGCGTGGTCGAGCTCAAGGCCGAGGATATTGAGCCGCAGGTCACCTGGGGCACCTCGCCTGAAATGGTGTTGCCCGTGGGTTCCCGCGTGCCCGACCCTGCAGCCGCCACCGACCCCATGGTTCGCGAGGGCATGGAGCGCGCATTGGCCTACATGAATCTCAAGGCCAACATGCCCCTCACCGACATACAAGTCGACAAGGTCTTCATTGGGTCTTGCACCAACTCGCGCATTGAAGACATGCGTGCTGCGGCTGCCATCGCCAAGGGGCGCAAGAAGGCATCCAATGTGAAGCTGGCCCTGGTGGTTCCGGGCTCAGGACTGGTCAAGGCCCAGGCCGAGGCCGAGGGCCTCGACAAGATCTTCATCGAGGCAGGCTTTGAGTGGCGCGAGCCCGGCTGCTCCATGTGCCTGGCCATGAATGCCGATCGGCTCGAGCCCGGTGAGCGCTCTGCCTCCACCAGCAACCGAAACTTTGAGGGGCGTCAGGGTGCGGGTGGTCGCACGCACCTGGTCTCCCCGGCCATGGCTGCCGCTGCAGCCATTGCAGGCCACTTTGTTGATGTAAGGACTCTGGCATGAAACCTTTGACCATTCACGAGGGGCTGGTGGCCCCGATGGACCGTGCCAATGTCGATACGGACGCCATCATTCCCAAGCAGTTTCTCAAGAGCATCAAGCGCACGGGCTTTGGGCCCAATCTATTCGATGCATGGCGCTACCTCGACGAGGGGCAGCCGGGCATGGATCACAGCAAGCGTCCGCTCAATCCCGACTTTGTGCTCAACCAGGCCCGCTACCAAGGTGCGAGTGTGCTCATTGCCCGCCGCAATTTTGGGTGTGGCTCCTCCCGCGAGCACGCGCCCTGGGCGCTCGATGGCTACGGATTTCGCGTCGTGATTGCCCCTTCGTATGCAGACATCTTCTACAACAACTGCTTTAAGAACGGCGTGCTGCCCATCGTGCTCTCCGAAGATGACCTCGAGCTGCTCTTTCAGAAAACCGCAGCCCAAGAAGGCTTCCGGCTGGTGGTCGACCTGCAGGCTCAGACGGTGAAGACCACTGATGGCACCTTTGAGCGCAGCTTCGAGGTCGACCCCTTTCGCAAGTACTGTCTGCTCAATGGCCTTGACGACATTGGGCTCACGCTTCAGAAGGCAGACCTCATCAAGGCCTACGAGGCCAAGCGGCTTGCAGACAAGCCCTGGCTTGGCACCGACTTGCACGGAGCGCTTCACGCATGAGAGTGCTCAAGATTGCGGTGCTGCCTGGCGATGGCATTGGCCCCGAAATTACGCACGAGGCCGTGCGTGTCCTGGAGCGGCTCTCGGCGCAGGGCCACTTTGGCCTGAGCCTTGAGGAGGCCCCGGTGGGTGGTGCGGGCTACAGGGCAAGCGGTCACCCGTTGCCGCCCGCCACACTCAAGCTTGCCCAAGACGCAGAGTCTATTTTGTTTGGGGCGGTTGGCGATTTTTCGCTCGATACGCTCCCGCGTGAACTGCGGCCCGAGCAGGCCATTCTGGGCTTGCGCAAGGCGCTCGGCTTGTTCGCGAATCTGCGTCCGGCCACCATCTATCCCGAGCTCGCGGGCGCGAGCACCCTCAAGCCCGAGGTGGTCGCAGGCATGGATCTCATGATCATTCGTGAGCTCACGGGCGATATTTATTTTGGTCAGCCGCGGGGCATTCGCATCCTCGAGAACGGAGAGCGCGAGGGCTTTGACACCATGCGCTACTCCGAGACTGAAATTCTGCGCATTGGCCATGTGGCCTTTCAGGCTGCACAGAAGCGCAGCCGCCGGCTCTGCTCCGTAGACAAGGCCAATGTGCTAGAGACCACGCAGCTCTGGCGCGACATCATGATCGAGCTGGGCAAGGCCTACCCCGATGTCGAGCTGACCCACATGTATGTCGACAACGCCGCCATGCAGCTGCTCAAGAACCCCAAGCAGTTTGACGTCATGGTGACGGGCAATATGTTTGGAGACATCCTCTCCGACGAGGCCTCGATGCTCACAGGCTCGATTGGCATGCTGCCCTCGGCCTCGCTCGATGCAAACAACAAAGGCCTCTATGAGCCCATTCATGGGTCGGCCCCCGACATTGCAGGCAAAGATCTCGCCAATCCCTTGGCCACCATTCTGTCCGCGGCCATGATGCTGCGCTATAGCTTTGGGCTGGGCGAAGCGGCCCAGTCTATTGAGGCGGCGGTGCAGAAGGTCTTGGCGCAGGGGTATGCAACCGGCGATATTCAACGCGAGGGTTGTACGCGCGTGGGCACCCGTGGCATGGGCGACGCCGTGTTGGCGGCACTTGGCTAATTCAGGCGCCACACAGAATTCAAAACGAGGAAAGGGAAGGGCATGAAGCGGGTTGGACTGGTTGGATGGCGCGGCATGGTGGGCTCAGTGCTCATGCAGCGCATGCAAGACGAGCAAGACTTTGGGCACTTCGAGGCCCGATTTTTCTCAACCTCAAATGCAGGCGGCCAGGTGCCCACAGCGCTTGCGGGCCTCCAGCAGGTCGACCCTCAGCTCTACGATGCGCACGATCTCAAAGCGCTCGCGCAGTGCGATGTGGTGCTCACCTGTCAGGGCAGCGACTTCACCAAAGCCGTCTACGAGCCCCTTCGCGCATCGGGCTGGAGCGGCTACTGGATCGACGCAGCGAAGACCCTGCGCATGAATGGCGATGCAGTGATTGTGCTCGACCCCATCAATCGCAATGTCATCGACGCTGCGCTGGGCAAAGGCATTAAGAACTTCATTGGCGGGAACTGCACCGTGAGCTGCATGCTCATGGGTGTGGGGGCGCTCTACAAGGCCGGCCTCGTCGACTGGATGACGGCCACAACCTACCAGGCGGCCTCGGGCGGAGGGGCTCAGCACATGCGTGAGCTGCTCACCCAGATGGGAACGCTCAATGCATCGGTGAGAAGCCTGCTCGACGATCCAGCCAGCGCCATCCTTGACATCGATCGCGGCGTGCTGGCCACGCAAAAAGGCTTGTCGGCAGACGAGACCCAGCACTTCATGGTGCCGCTGGCGGGAAGCCTCATTCCCTGGATTGACCAAGACCGTGGAGACGGCACCAGCCTCGAAGAGTGGAAGGGCGGAGCCGAGACCAACAAAATTCTCGGCCGCGGCCCAGGGTTCGACCAGCCCGAAATTCCGATCGACTCCATTTGCGTGCGTGTGGGTGCCATGCGCTGCCACTCCCAGGCGCTCACCCTCAAGCTCAATCGCGATGTGCCACTCGACGAAATTGAGGACATGATCGCCAAGGACAATGAGTGGGTGAAGGTGGTGCCCAACAGCCGCATGGACACGGTTCACCAGCTCACGCCCGTGCAGGTCACGGGTACGCTCACCATTCCTGTGGGGCGCATTCGCAAAATGGCACTGGGGCCGCAGTACATCGGGGCGTTCACCATCGGCGATCAGCTCTTGTGGGGTGCAGCTGAGCCCCTGCGACGGATGCTTCGTATTCTGCTATGAGGCTTGCGCTGGGTCTGGCCTACGATGGCACCAGCTTTCAGGGGTACCAGACACAGCCAGGCGGCAATACGGTTCAAGATCAGCTCGAGCGCGCAATCGCAGCCTTCCTCGGTTGCCCCTCATCGGCCATAGAAACCACTGCTGCCGGTAGAACCGATGCCGGGGTCCATGCCGAGGGGCAGGTCGTGCACTTCGATACGGACGTGTCGCGACCCCAGTGGAACTGGGTGCGCGGTCTCAATAGCTTTCTGCCTGCCGAGATTCGCGTGCGCTGGGCGGCCGAGGTGTCTCCCGAATTTCATGCGCGCTTTTCGGCGCTGGCTCGCAGCTACCGCTACCAGATCTGGAATGAGCCCGTCGACCACCCTCTGCAGCAGCGCTACGCCACCTGGGTCTTTCAGCCTCTGCATCTTGAGGCCATGCAGGAGGGAACGCGCTGCCTGCTTGGGGAGCATGACTTCTCCGCATTTCGTGCAGCAGAATGTCAGGCAGCAAGCCCCATTCGGGTGTTGACGCAGTGCCACTGGAGCCAGCAGGGCAGCATGCTGACATTAAGCCTCAAAGGAAATGCATTCTTGCACCACATGGTTCGCAATATTGTGGGCACACTCGTGGAAGTGGGGCGGGGGGCGCGTCCCGCCCAATGGGTTGCAGAGGTGCTCGCCGGTCGTGATCGCACCCTTGCGGGGCGAACCTTTCCAGCCCAGGGCCTTTGCCTGACTGCAGTCGATTATCCGGAGCCATTCGCATGCGTACCCGAGTAAAGATCTGTGGGCTTACCCGTGAGCACGACGTAGACGCGGCGGTTCGGGCCGGCGCCGATGCGATTGGGCTTGTCTTCTACCCCAAAAGCCCGCGCGCAGTGCAGCTCGAGCAGGCCCAGGCGCTCGCGCGTCGGGCTGCCCCCTGGGTTTCGGTGGTGGGCCTCTTCGTAAACGCCACGCGTGCGGAGGTCCTTCAGACTGCAGGCCAGGTGGGCCTGAGCCATATCCAGCTGCACGGCGATGAGTCCGTTGCAGACTGCCAGGACCTGGGTCGGCCGGTCATCAAGGCGGTTCGTATGGGCACTGCCCTCAATACAGAGGACGCACTGGTAAAATTCATCGAGCCGTATCTGAGCGTCTCCACACTGCTTTTCGACGCCGATTCGGCGGGCTTTGGCGGGAGCGGGCATGCCTTCGACTGGAGCCGGTTGGCTTCATTACGTGCCATGCTGGCGGGCAGATGGGTGCTCAGTGGTGGCTTACACGCAGAGTCGGTGGGGCAGGCTATCCAGATGTTAGAGCCCGATGCAGTCGATGTATCCAGTGGAGTAGAGCAGCGAGATCAGGGAGTGGTTCAGAAAGGCCGGAAAGATCCGGCACGGATTCGATCGTTTATGGCGGCTGTCCAGGCTGCCGACGAGACCAAGCAAAAGGACTTCACATGAAGGCAAACGATCTTCCCTATAACTTTCCAGACGCCACCGGTCACTTTGGCCCTTACGGGGGCAGCTTTGTCTCCGAGACGCTGAGCTTTGCGCTCGATGAGCTGCGGGCGGCTTATGCGCAGAGCCAGCACGATCCAGAATTTCAGGCGGAGTTTCACCGCGAGCTCAAGCATTTTGTTGGTCGGCCCAGCCCCATTTATCACGCCAAGCGTTGGTCCGAGCAGCTCGGCGGCGCACAGATTTATTTCAAACGCGAAGACCTCAATCACACCGGTGCACACAAGGTCAACAACACCATTGGTCAGGCGCTTTTGGCGCGCCGCATGGGGAAGCCCCGCGTCATTGCCGAAACCGGCGCGGGCCAGCATGGCGTGGCCACAGCAACCGTCGCAGCGCGATTTGGCATGGAATGTGTGGTCTACATGGGCTCCACTGACGTGGCGCGTCAGGCCGCGAACGTCTATCGCATGAAGCTGCTCGGGGCCACGGTGGTGCCCGTTGAGAGTGGATCCAAAACCCTCAAAGACGCGCTCAATGAAGCCATGCGCGACTGGGTCACGAATGTCGACAACACCTTCTACATCATCGGCACGGTGGCTGGCCCGCACCCTTACCCCATGATGGTGCGCGACTTCAACTCTGTGGTGGGCAAAGAGTGCCTCTGGCAGATGCCTGAAATGGTGGGGCGCCAGCCCGATATGGTGGTGGCGTGCGTGGGTGGGGGCAGCAACGCCATGGGTATTTTCTACGACTACATTGGTGTGGACGGTGTGGCGCTTGTCGGCGTGGAGGCCGGTGGAGACGGTGTCGATACCGGTCATCATTCCGCGTCTCTTACGGCAGGAAGCCCGGGTGTTCTGCATGGCAACCGCACCTATCTCCTGCAAGACGCCAACGGACAAATCGTGGAGACCCACTCCATTTCTGCTGGCCTCGACTACCCAGGCGTCGGCCCTGAGCATGCTTGGCTCAAGGACTCTGGCCGTGCCCAGTATGTGCCTGTCAACGACGATGCCGCGCTTAAAGCCTTTCACGACTGCTGCCGCATCGAGGGCATTATTCCGGCGCTCGAGACCAGTCATGCCATTGCCTATGCCGCCCAGATTGCGCCCACGCTGCCCAAAGACAAGATCATCCTGGTGAACCTCTCCGGCCGCGGCGACAAAGACATGCACACGGTCGCACAGGCGGGCGGTCTGTCGCTTTAACTCTGGAGACTGAATGTCACGCATTGCCTCTGTTTTTGCGGGCCTCGCAGCCTCTGGCCGTAAGGCGCTTATTCCTTACGTCACGGCTGGCGACCCCGCTCCAGCCTCCACTTTGGCGCTCATGCATGCGCTGGTTGCGGCTGGCGCCGATGTCATCGAGCTCGGCATTCCATTCTCAGACCCGATGGCCGACGGTCCTGTCATTCAGCGCGCCAGCGAGCGAGCCCTCGCCCAGGGCGTGAGCCTTTCCGATTGCCTGGGCTGGGTGTCTGCGTTTCGGGCGACCAATCAGCACACACCTATTGTGCTCATGGGCTACGCAAACCCCATCGAGCGCATGGGACAAGAGGCCTTTGTGAAGGCGGCCTCGGCTTCAGGCGTCGATGGTGTGTTGGTTGTGGACTACCCGCCTGAGGAGTGCGAGCCATTCGCGCAGGCGCTTCGCGCGGCCCAGATCGATCCCATATTCTTGCTTGCACCCACCTCGTCGACCAGCCGTATGGAACAGGTTGCGCGACTCGGTGGGGGGTACCTTTATTACGTCTCGCTCAAAGGCGTGACGGGTGCGGCCAGCCTCGATGTGGCCAGTGTGGCCGATCGGGTCGCAATGCTGCGCCAGCACGCCAAGCTGCCCGTGGGTGTTGGGTTTGGCATTTCGGATGCAGTCTCCGCAGTCGCCGTGGCCGAGCATGCCGATGCGGTGGTCATTGGCAGCGCCATCATCAAGCTCATGGAAACCCAGGCCAAAGATGGCGAAGCCTCCGAGGCGGTTGAGGCGGCCGGTGCGTTTCTGGCCACCATTCGCCAGGCCCTCGATGCGCGCTTTGGAGCAAAGGCAGCTGCATGAGCTGGATTGACAAGCTCCTACCCCCTCGCATTCAGCAGTCTGAAAATCGGCGGCGCGTGGTCCCCGAGGGCCTGTGGCTCAAGTGCCCCTCGTGCGATGCGGTGCTCTACAAGACCGAGCTCGAGCGCAATCTGCAGGTCTGCCCCAGCTGCAGCCATCACATGCGCATTCGCGCGCGTGTTCGACTCGACCTGCTGCTCGATGCCGAAGATCGCGTCGAGATCGGCGCCGAGGTACAACCCGTAGACAGTCTGAAGTTCAAAGACAGTCGCAAGTACACCGAGCGGCTCTCCGAGGCCCAGTCTGAGACAGGCGAGAAAGATGCCCTGGTTGCCATTCAGGGCCGCATCGATGGTGTTCCGGTGGTGATTGCCTGTTTCGAGTTCGAGTTTATGGGAGGCTCGATGGGGTCCGTGGTGGGCGAGCGATTCGTGCGGGCCGTTGAGGCTGCCCGGGCAGCGCGCTGCGGGTTCATTTCGGTTGCTGCGAGCGGTGGCGCCCGTATGCAAGAGGGCCTGCTCTCCTTGATGCAAATGGCCAAGACCACCGGTGCACTCGAGCAATTGGCCCGAGACGGGCTGCCCTACATCTCTGTGCTCACCGACCCCACCATGGGAGGGGTCTCGGCGAGTTTTGCCTTTGTGGCCGACGTGGTCATTGCCGAGCCCAAGGCGCTCATCGGCTTTGCCGGTCCCCGAGTCATTGAACAGACCGTGCGCGAGAAGCTCCCTGAGGGGTTCCAGCGCGCGGAGTTTCTGCTTCAAAAGGGTGCTGTCGATCGCATTGTGGACCGTCGCAAAATGAAGCAGGACTTGGCAGAGCTGCTGCGTCTCCTGACCCCAAGCGAGCGACATGCCTAAAGGGCCTCAGGGCCCTGCACGGGGTGCTTCGCTTGCGGAATGGCTCACTTGGCTCGAGCAGCAATCAAGTGAGTCCCGTATCGAGCTTGGTCTGGACCGCGTGCGTGTGGTTGCTGCAGCCATGGACCTGCCCATGCAGGGGCACGAGGTTCGTCTGGGCATGCCCACTGTTGTGGTTGCGGGCACCAATGGCAAGGGCTCCACATGTGCGCTCATTGCCAGCATCGCGGTGCAAGCCGGCTATCGCGTTGCGGTCTATGCCTCGCCTCACCTGCTGCAGTTCGAGGAGCGGCTCAGCTTCAATGGTGAACTGAGTCAGGCCCGGGCATGGGTATTGGCGTTCGAGGCGGTGGCAGCCGGCTGCGACCAGGCCCTCACAACCCTCACCTATTTTGAGTGGGTCACACTGGCTGCGTTCAAAATGGTTCACGACCAGGGCGTCGACCTCTTCGTCGCCGAGATTGGCCTGGGGGGTCGGCTCGATGCCGTCAATCTCCTGGCCTCCGATGCCGCCGTGCTGACCTCGGTGGATCTCGACCATCAGGCCCTACTGGGTGATACGCGTGAGCAGATTGGCTGGGAGAAGGCACACGTGGCGCGCAATGGTCGCCCTTTCATTGTTGCGGACCCTGTCCCCCCCGAGGCTGCACTCGAGGTGGCACGCCAAATTGGAGCCGACCTCTGGCAGTTTGGGCGCGACTTTAATTTTCAAGGCGATCGTCAGCAGTGGGGCTGGTCGGGCCGGAATGTGCGTCGCAATGCATTGGCCTATTCGGCGTTGCGCGGCACCAATCAACTCCTCAATGCATCGGCTGCCCTTGCCGTTTTCGCCTCATTGACAGATCGCATTCCTGTCTCGCAGGGGGCCGTGCGTCAGGGCCTTGCCATGGTCGAGCTGCCCGGTCGGTTCCAAGTCCTTCCCGGTCAGCCTGCTGTCGTGCTGGACGTGGCACACAACCCGCATGCGGCCGGGGTGCTGGCCGCGAATCTAGACCAGATGGGCTTCTTTCCACAGACCATTGCCGTGGTCGGCATGCTCGCAGACAAAGATGCGCAGGCCGTGTTTGAACGCCTCATGAGCCGGGTCGATATCTGGTGTTTGGCAAGTCTTGGGCCCGAGGTGGCCGGCGCACGCGCGCAGACTGCAGAGCGGCTGCGCGAAGCACTCGATTCGGCCTTGGCCACGCAGCCCGAGGGCGGGCGAAAGGGGCTCCCGCCAGTCGAGGTCTATCTCTTCCCCAATGTGCAACAGGCACTCGCAGGGGCCGTGGAGCGGGCATCCGCCAGTGATAGGATCGCAGTCTTTGGATCTTTTATAACGGTTGCCCAGGCTTGGCATCAAGCCCGAACGATTGGTCAAGCGCCTCATGCCCCCGATGCCCTCTGAAGACAGCCAGCGTGCAGACCCAATGGCGGAGCACCGTCAAAGGGCGCGCTGGCGCCTGATTGGCGCGCTTATTTTTGCGGTGCTTGCATCCATGGTGGCCTACAGCGTGCTGCACGATACGCCCCGACCGTTGGCACGCGATTTCGCAGTGATCATGCCGACCCAGAAGGCCGAAGCGCCTGCCCCTGCCCCTGCGCCTGCCCCTGCGCCTGCTCCCGCTGAACCGGCAACGACCGCTGCAACACCGCCCGTCGCAACGCTGCCCACGCCAGCAACCTCCGCTGCGTCCGAAACTGCTCCCGTCCCAGCTCCTGTCCCGGCTCCCGCGCCCGCTCCCACTCCCGCCCCAGCGCCTGCGGTGCAGACGCGCCAGGTCTTTGTTCAGGTGGGGGCTTATAGCAGTCGCTCAACAGCAGATCAGGTCAAGAAACGACTGGAGTCGGCCGGCCACAAGGTGGCCATCAGTGCGGTGGGCACGGGCAGCGCGCAGCGTCATCGGGTTCGCATTGGGCCGCTGTCTGAGGAGGATGCCAGTGGGGTGGTTGCACGCGCCAAGCTGCAAGGCTACGACGCGGCGGTGGTGAAGGTGGCGACACCATGATGCAAGCCCTCACCTGGATCGACTGGGTCTGCCTGGTGGTGGTGCTCTCGTCGGCTCTGCTTTCGGTTCTGCGCGGCCTGCTTCAAGAGGTGGCCTCTCTGGCGGTCTGGGTCTTGGCGATTGTCGCCGGCAGCCGTCTGGCGCATATGGTGGCCGAGCCCTTCACCGAGTGGCTCGCCGAGCCCCTGGCCCTTACCCTCGCCTTCCTGCTCATTGTGGTGATCGTGCTGCTGCTCGGGCGTCTGGTGACGGCGACCCTCAAAGAGTTGGTGAAGGCCTCCGGTGCCAGTGTCCTTGACCGTGCCATGGGCGCAATATTTGGAGCGGTTCGTGGCGTGGTGATCATGTCTATTCTTGCGGTGCTTGGGGCCATGACCCCGCTTCCCGCACAGCCCGAGTGGCAGAACGCCTATGCGCGTCCTGCACTCGAGTGGTCCATTCAGGTGCTCACGCCCTGGATGCCGAGTTTTGTGTCGAGTCGTATTCCTTCTGAACTTCTGAAAGGTTCCTAACCATGTGCGGTGTCGTTGGCATTGTCTCGACTGGTCCCGTCAACCAAATGCTCTACGACGCGCTTCTATTGCTGCAGCACCGGGGGCAGGACGCCGCAGGTATTGCAACCGCTCAGGGCAAGCGCATTAACCTCGCGCGAGGCAATGGGCTGGTCCGAGATGTCTTTCGCACTCGCGATATGCGCAACCTCACCGGAGACATGGGCATTGGCCATGTCCGCTATCCCACAGCAGGGAGCGCCCTGAGTGCAGAGGAGTCGCAGCCTTTCTACGTGAACGCACCTTTTGGCATTGTGTTGGGCCACAACGGGAACCTCACCAATGCAGCAGAACTGCAAGAGGACATGTATCAACGCGACCGACGTCACATCAACACCGAGAGCGACTCCGAGGTTCTGCTCAATGTGCTCGCACACGAACTGCAACAGGCGGTCAGTGGCCTCACGCTCGACCCCGATGCGGTCTTTGCCGCGGTCACGGTGCTTCACCAGCGGGTGAAGGGTGCCTATGCCTGTGTGGCCATGATTCCTGGCTTCGGCGTAGTGGGCTTTCGCGACCCCTACGGCATTCGTCCTCTCGTGCTTGGTGTGCTTGACGGCCCGAAAGGTAAGGAGTACATGCTGGCGTCTGAGTCTGTCGCACTTGAGGCCTTGGGCTTTAAGCTGCTGCGCGACGTGGCTCCAGGTGAGTGCGTGGTGCTCACGGAGGATCGCACCTTTTCGGCCAAGGTCTGTGGCCAGCCCCAAGGGCTCAACCCCTGCGTGTTTGAGTATGTCTACTTCGCGCGGCCCGACTCGCTCATGGACGGCATTTCGGTCTACGACGCGCGGCTCAAGATGGGCGAGACGCTTGCGCTCGAGGTGGTCAAGCGCTTTCCCAAGGGCAATATCGATGTCGTCATGCCCATTCCAGACTCCAGTCGTCCCGCAGCATTGCAGCTGGCCATGCATCTGAACGTGCCCTACCGAGAGGGGTTTATTAAGAACCGTTATGTGGGCCGCACCTTCATCATGCCGGGCCAGGAGGTGCGTCGAAAGTCGGTGCGCCAGAAGCTCAATGCCATGGCAACGGAGTTCAAGGGCAAGAACGTGCTCATTGTTGACGATTCGATCGTGCGCGGAACCACCAGCCGAGAGATTGTGAGCATGGCCCGTGAGTCTGGCGCCAAGGGCGTCATCTTCGCCTCTGCGGCGCCGCCGGTTCGATTCCCAAACGTCTATGGCATTGACATGCCCACACGCCATGAGCTGATTGCTCACGGGCGAAGCGATGAGGAAATCTGCCAGGCCATTGGTGCCGATGCGCTGATCTATCAGGGCATCTCTGAGATGCGCGACGATGTGCAGGGCTTTAACCCCTCTGTGAAGTGTCTCGAAGCCTCTTGCTTCGACGGACATTACATCACCGGTGATGTCACCCCCGCACTGCTCGATCGACTGGAGGCTGCCCGTGGATAAGCCCAGGCTTCGCAGCGGTCTTGGTTTCAACACGCTTGCCGTGCGCGCCGGCACCGAGCGCTCCCAGTTTGGCGAGCACAGTGAGGCCATGTACCTCACCTCGAGCTTTGTGTTCGACGACGCCGAACAGGCCGCCCGCCGATTTCAGAACCAAGAGCCCGGAACGGTCTACTCTCGGTTCACCAACCCATCGGTCCAGATGTTTGAGGCGCGGCTTGCAGCACTCGAGGGTGCCGAGGATTGCGTAGCCACGGCCTCGGGCATGTCGGCCATTCTCGCTGTCTGCCTGGGTCACCTGAGAGCAGGTGATGAGGTGCTGACAACGCCCAGTCTCTTTGGGGCCACGCTGCAACTCTTTGACAACTACCTCACCAAGTTTGGTGTGAGCATTCGAATGGTGCCGCTCACCGACGCAGCTGCCTGGGCCCATGCCATTGGCCCCAAGACGAAGCTCATCTATCTTGAGACACCCTCAAATCCCTTGCTCGAGATTGCCGACCTTCAAGCCATTGGAGAGGCAGCCCGCAATGCGGGGGTGCTGACTGTGGTCGACAACTGCTTTTGCACGCCTGCGCTGCAGCGTCCGCTCGAGTTCCCCATTGACCTGGTGCTGCACTCTGCAACCAAATACATCGATGGCCAGGGCAGGGTGTTGGGCGGTGCGGTCGCGGGGCCCAAGGCCCTGGTCGACCCGGTACGCCAAGTGGTGCGCACCTGCGGTCCCTCGCTTGCTCCCTTCAATGCATGGGTGCTGCACAAGTCACTCGAGACCCTCAAAATTCGCATGCAGGCCCATTCGGCCTCGGCCTTGGCCTTAGCGCAGTGGCTCGAGCAGCAGCCCTCGGTTGCGCGGGTGCTCTACCCCGGATTGCCCTCTCACCCTCAGCATGCATTGGCCATGCGGCAGCAGTCGAGCGGTGGGGCGGTGGTCTCATTTGAGCTCAAAGGTGAATCGCCCGAGGCGCTTCAGCGTGCTGCTTTTCGTGTGGTCAATGCAGTGGAAATCTTCTCGCGCACGGGCAACCTGGGCGACACCCGGTCCATCATCACGCACCCAGCTTCAACCACCCATGGGCGAATCTCAGAAGAGGCGCGTCAGAGGGCGGGCATAGGCCAGGGGCTGATTCGACTGGCGGTTGGCCTCGAAGATGTAGAAGACCTGATGCAGGACTTGGCTCGAGGGCTCTAGGGCTCTAGGACTGGAGGGCCTGCGCCGTGCGCATTCTGCTGCTGCTTCTGGTGGTGTGGCTATCGGGCTGCGCAACTCGCGGCCCCTCATCGACAAGCCCCACTATTCCAGAGGCAAGGCTCGAGTCAGAAGTGCGCGGCCTTGCCGAGCCCGCCATTCAGGCCTTCTCGCTGGTGGGTACGCCCTACAAATGGGGAGGCAACACACCTGCGAGTGGTTTCGATTGCAGCGGCCTGGTGGTCTATGTCATGCAGCGCTCGCTCGGGGCCCGTCTGCCGCGCACGGTAGAGCAGATGAGCCGGGCGGGTCGTGAGATCGATGCCGCCGACCGGCTACCTGGAGACCTCGTCTTCTTCAACACCACGGGTGAAACCTACTCGCATGTGGGCATTTATATCGGCCAGAACCGGTTCGTGCATGCACCTGCGAAGGGCGGAACCGTGCGGCTTGAGAGTCTGGTCAGTGGCTACTGGGGGCCACGCATCACGGGGTTTCGTCGGCTTGGGGCCTGAGGTTGATCAGTGGAAGTCTCTCGACTTTCTCTGCACCATGCCCCCCAGGGCCTGGGCCAGCAGTGCGGTGTGATCTTCAATGCGCAGGCTCACCAGATGATGAGTCTGCCAGCGGCCATAGGCGGTAATGACCTGGCCTTGTAGGCAGGCTTGCTTAAAACGCGCCAGCACATCGGGCCAGACAATCAGGTTCACGCTGCCTGTCTCGTCTTCAAGCGTCATGAACACCACACCCTTGGCTGTCCCTGGGCGTTGGCGGTGGGTGACCAGGCCGGTGGCACGGGCCAGGCGGTCATTGGGCATTTGCCGCAGCTCAATGGCGGGCACGCTCTTGAACCGCTCACGCAGCTGATCCCGAATCAGGGCAATGGGATGACGGCCAAGTGTGAGGCCCAGGCTTGCATAGTCAGACACCAAGTTGGCAGCCTCTGTGGGGGCGGGCAGAAGGTCTTGGGCCAGCTCGGGCTCTTGTACCTGTGTGGCATGCAGCACCCCCTTCATGGGCTCATGCCCGGCAGCTGCCCAGCTGGCGGCATGGCGATGGCCCGTCAGGCTTTCAAGTGCATTGGCTGCAGCCAGGGCCTGTAGGTCGACGCGGCTGAGCTGCGCGCGCTGCGCCAAGTCTTCAATGGACTGAAAGCGGCCGTGCGCTGTACGGGCTTGAACCACACGATGCATGGCCTCTTGGGAGAGCTGGGCCACGCGGTTGAGGCCCAGACGTACGGGCCAGAGCGACGCGCGTGGATGGGCTGTGAGCGGCTGAGCTGCGGACGCGGGCGGCTCCAGGCTGCTGTCGACTGCGCTGGCCTGTATGTCTACACCGCGCACCTCTACCCCATGGGCACGGGCATCGCGCACCAACTGAGCGGGGGCATAAAACCCCATAGGCTGGCTGTTGAGCAGCGCCGCCAGAAAGGCATCGGGGTGATGACACTTGAGCCAACAACTGACATAGACCAACAGCGCAAAGCTCGCGGCATGAGACTCGGGGAAGCCGTATTCACCAAAGCCTTGAATCTGGGCGAACACCCGCTCGGCAAAGTCGCGGCTGTAGCCGCGCATGAGCATGCCGCTGATGAGACGATCTTCAAAGGGACCAAGGCTGCCCCTGCGCTTCCAGGCGGCCATGGCGCGTCGGAGCTGGTCGGCTTCGCCTGGGGTGAAGCCCGCGGCCAGAATGGCCAGCTGCATCACCTGCTCTTGAAAGATGGGCACACCCAAGGTGCGCTCAAGCGCCTGGCGTACTGCGGGGCTGGGAAAGTCTACGGGCTCGAGGCCCTGTCGGCGGCGCAGGTAAGGGTGGACCATACCGCCCTGAATGGGGCCGGGGCGCACAATGGCGACCTCGATGACCAGGTCGTAGAAGCAGGCGGGCTTGAGCCGCGGCAGCATGCTCATCTGGGCTCGAGACTCGATCTGAAAGACCCCCACTGTGTCGGCGGCCTGAATCATCTGGTAGGTGGCCTCGTCTTCTGCGGGAACCTCCTGCATGGGCAGCGGGGTGGTGCGGCCCATCTTCTGGCCGACAAACTGCAGTGCCCGTTGAATGGCGGACAGCATGCCCAGTGCCAACACATCCACCTTGAGCAGGCCCAGGGCATCGATGTCGTCTTTGTCCCATTGAATGATGCTGCGCTCGGGCATGGCCGCGTTCTCAATGGGTACGAGCTCGCTGAGGCTATGGCGGGCAATGACAAAGCCGCCCACATGTTGCGAGAGATGACGCGGAAAACCCAGCAGATGGTTGGCCATGTCTGCCCACTGCTGTAGGGCGGTCTCACTGGGCGTGCTGGGCAGTGTCTGGTTTGGTTGCAGCTGAGCCAGACGGGCTAGGCCTTCATCAATGGAGGCCTTGAGGCCCGGCGCCACAATCGATTTTCCCTCCCACCAGCTGCGGCCTTTGGCGGCAAGGTCGACCACAACAGGGTCTAGCCCGAGTGCCTTGCCACTGTCTCGCAGGGCCGAGCGAGGCCGATAGCGAATGAGGGCTGCGGTGAGGGCGGCTCGCTCGCGGCCATACTTGGTGTAGAGGTACTGAATGACCTCTTCGCGTCGCTGGTGTTCGAAGTCCACATCGATGTCGGGGGGCTCGTTGCGTTCTTTAGAGATGAAACGCTCAAAGAGCATGCTCATGCGTGAGGGGTCGACTTCGGTAATGCCCAGGCAGTAGCAGACCGCAGAGTTGGCCGCAGACCCACGACCTTGGCAGAGAATGCCGCGCGAACGCGCGAAGGCCACAATGTCGTAGACCGTTAAGAAGTAGGGCTCGTACTGCAGGTCGGCAATGAGACTGAGCTCGTGCTCAATCTGCTGGCGCACCTTTGCGGGCATGCCCTCGGGAAACTGGTGTAGAGGAAAGCGCTGGCGTGCGCCCTCCTCGGTGAGGTGACGCAGCCATTGGGCTGGCGTTAGGCCTGCAGGCACGATCTCGTCAGGGTATTCGTAGCGCAGCTCGCTTAACGAGAACTGGCATTGCTCGGCCAGCAGGAGACTGGCCTGCAGGTGCTCGGGGGGATAGCGGCGAGACATGCGCAGACGCGGCTGCAGGGCCCGCTCGGCGTTGGCGGTGAGGGCCTGTCCGCACTCGGCCACCGAGCAGCCCATGCGAATGGCCGTGAGCAGATCGGCGAGCGGCTTTTGGCTGCGGCGGTGCATGAGTACATCGCCGGTGGCCACCAGCGGCATACGCAGCAGCGCACCGAGGGTCATGAGCTGCTGCTGCCAGGCGCGGTCGTCTGCTCGGAGGGAGAGGCTGTAGGCCAGCGACACCCGGTCGCCGAACTGGGCTTTCATCCAGCGGCCCTCGGGGTGGAGGTCAGACTCCGACTGATCGGGGCTGGGCAGCCAGAGGGCCAGGCAGTTGGTCATGGCATGGGACTGGAAGTCTTCTGGGCTGAGCGCATAGCGGCCCTTTTCAGCCCGTCTGCGGCCCAGGGTAATGAGCCGGCAGAGCTCGGCCCATCCGGTGCGATTGCGCACCAGGAAAGAAAGCCGCAGCCCTGTTGTGAGCACAAACTGTGCGCCGTGAATGACCTGTATGCCCAGGGATTCACCGGCCAGGTGGGCCCGCACGCTGCCTGAGACACTGGCCTCATCGGTGAGGGCCAATGCCTTATAGCCCAGTGCATGGGCCCGTGCGACTAAGTCTTCGGGGTGAGAGGCGGCCTGCAGAAAACTGAAGTTGCTGCGGCAGACGAGCTCGGCATAGTCCATGGGTGTGGGCTAGCCAAAGAGGCCATGCAGGAACCACTCGTGGCTTGGGTTTCGAAAGACCCAGAGCAGTCGCTGATCTTGGGTCTCGGCTACGAAGTAGTCGCGCCGCAGTGGGGAAGTCCACCAGTCGGTTTCAATGCGCTCGGGTCCTGCCCGCAGCCGCAGGGGCCCTTCATAGAAGGGCTTGTTTCCGCGAATGGGCAGTGCCACGGGGGCCTCAAGCAGCCAGAGCGGCCGTGGGGGCAGTGCGCTAGGGGGCGGGGCTGTAAGGGACTGAGTGCCGCGCGGGGCTGGGGCCTGGAGTGCGGCAAGCTGGCTGGCTGATTCGGGCTGATGGCTGTCGTGCAGGTGGATGCGCAGCACCTGGTGATCGCCAAGCCGGGCCTGAAGGCGTTCACAGAGCATGCGCAGCTGGTCGGACTGTCGATGGGCTCCGCCAAAAAAATCGAGAGTCTCGAGGGCGAGGGGCTCGATGGATGAGACCTGAAGGCGAATGAGATGGGCCGCAGCGGGCAGGGCTTCTTTTTCGAGCCGCTGGTAGAGCAAGGACTGAATGCGGGTGATCTGGCAGCTGGGATCGGCCAGGCCAATGCGCACGAGATGCTGTTCGCGATGGCCAGAGTGAAAATAAAACTGGGCTTCTCGCAGCCCACACTGCTGGGCCTGTAGCCAGGCCACACAGCCTTGCAAAAGCCGCCGACAGCCTTCTGCTAGGCATGCAAGGTCATGACTGGGCTGGGCCAGTTCAATGGCCTGCTCGAAGACTTTGGGGGGCTGCAGGGGGGTGCGTAGGTCTGGTCTGCGCCCCAGGCCGGCATCGAGGGCTTGAAGGGTTGTGGGGCCGAGCCTGCGGGTGAGCCCGGCGCGAGGCAGGCGCAGTAGCGGCCCCAGGGTAGAGAGCCCCATGCGCTCGAGGCTGCTGAGCTGGGACTGCAGCTCGGGAATGCAACGCAGGGGAAGATCGGCCAGTGGGGCGTCTGAGGGGGCACCCCAGGCGACTCGCCAATCGGCTGCCCGTGGGGTGGGCCCCCAGGCCATGTGAATACCTGCATCTTCGGGCCAGCCCAGGCTGAGCCATCCGCTGCGCAGGCGCTCGAGCAGGGCTTGCAGGCCGCCCCAGAGCTTCAGGCTGGGTGAGACCTCGAGCAGCAGGCTGTTGGGCCATTGGCCAAGGCAGACATCGGGCGTGAACTGCAGTGCCCACTGCCCCATGCGCTGACGAACCGACTCGAAGGACTCTTCAGGAGAGAGTCGAACGCTCAGAGGTGCGATAGGGGTTGGAAACTGACAGGCGATCCAGAGCATGACCAAGACCCTGAATTTGTGCGGTGGAGAGCGAGGGCCGCATGGGGGCGAGTGTGGGGGCCTGGTGCTGGGGCTCTTGCAGGGGCCGCAGGGCGCGGCTGGGCAATGGCAGGTTCACCAGGATGGGGTCGGCCTGTACAGGGCCACGTCGCTTGAGCAGCTGGACCGCAAGCCCTGGGTACTGGCGTGGCAGCAGGGCGAGCCGCAGAGGGGCTGCAGAGGCCTGGGTTTGGACTGCAAGGGGGCGAAAGAGAAAGACAGGCCCCTTGGCATGACGCGCAGCCAGTTGAAAGCGGCGGATGTGTTCAGGCCGAGTGGGTTCGTCGAGCCAGGCCAGCAGCGCACCAAAGCTGTCGGACTTCAGGCTCTGTTCGAGGGCCCAGAGCCGATCGGCGGCCTGCTTGGCACGGACCACCAGAAACTGCTCGGGGGCGAGGCCCAGGGCAGCAAGAGCAGGGCCATAGGGCAGTTGAGGGGGCGCGAGCAGCAGGATTTGTTTGCCCGCATGGGCAAGGCGACGCAGGGCAGGTGCCAAGAGCCGAAGCTCGCCCACACCCACGGCGCGCACCAGGAGTTCGGTGAGGCTGCCACTGGGCCAGCCCCCACCGGGGAGCTGGGCATCGAGGGCAGGGTGGCCACTGGGTACCGCGGCCTGGCCTCGGTCTGTCTGGCCTGAGGCTTGCCAGAGGTCGGGGTGTAGCTGCACCAGTTCTTGAATGGGGCGTGGGGCGGTACTCATTTAAAACCCCCGAATAATGCCCACACCCAGGCCTTCGATGGTGAGGGACTGGCGGCGGATATCGACCTCGATGGGCTGGTAGTCGGGGTTGTCGGGCTTGAGCCAGACGGTATGGCCCTGGCGCTCGAACCATTTGACGGTGACCTCGTCTTCAAGGCGGGCGACCACCATTTGACCATTGCGGGCCTCGGGTAGGCCCTGCAGGGCTTTTACGGCGAGCAGGTCGCCATCGAGAATGCCGGCATCGCGCATGCTCAGGCCGCGGACTTTGAGCAGGTAGTCGGGCTTGGCCTTAAAGAGGCTGGTGTCGACCTGGAAGTGCTGCTCGATGTGTTCGGTGGCGAGCACGGGCGAGCCGGCTGCCACGCGCCCCACCAAGGGCAGACCGAGACCCGCCAGGAGGCTGTTGCCAAGGCCGCCCGATGCTGCCTTGGTGCCAACCAGCCGAATGCCCCGCGAGGCCCCGGCCGTGAGCTGAATGGCGCCCTTGCGCTCCAGGGCCTTGAGGTGCTCTTCGGCGGCATTGGGCGAGCGAAAGCCCAGGGCCTTGCAGATTTCAGCCCGGGTGGGGGGAAAGCCTGTTGCTTGCAGGTGGCTTTGGATAAACTCGAGGATCTCTTGTTGGCGTGGCGTGAGCAGTTTCATCAATCGGCCTCTTGGGTACTAGTTTTTTATACAGTACTCCGGGCCCCATCGATTTGCAAGTCCCTAGGCACCATGAGCACTCAGTCCCTCAAATCCCTGCTTCGTTCTGACTTCCCCCATTTCCAGGTCATTCCCACCCGCTGGATGGACAACGATGTCTATGGCCACGTGAATAACGTCGTCTACTACAGCTACTTCGACACCGTGGTGAACCAGCGGCTGATTGAGCGGGGCTTGCTCGATCTCCAGTCCAGTGAGGTGGTGGGGTTGGTGGTGGAAACCAGCTGCAGCTACTTTGCCTCGATTGCGTTTCCGGATGTCGTGCACGCAGGCCTGCGCGTGGCCCGGCTGGGCAACTCTAGTGTGCGGTATGAGGTGGGGCTGTTTAAGAATGACGACCCGCAGATCTGCGCTGCGGGCCACTTCGTGCATGTCTATGTAGATCGTGCCACCCAGCGGCCCGTGCCGATTCCAGAGGCTTTAAGGGCAGATTTGGCAGGCCTTCAGCAGCCTGAGTAGGCTAGTCCACCCATTGGGTTTCTCGGCGCGCAATCGCCAGGGCGGTTCTCACCAATAGAAAAAGAATGAGCACTGTGGTGATGAGCACCATCAGCCCGCCGAGTGGCGTGACCCAGGGCGCCGGCATGAACTGACCATAGACCAACACGGAGGTGGTGAAGGCAGCCGTGGGAAATGAGAAGGCCCACCAGGACATAAAAAAAGGCAGCCGTATAAATCGTCGCACTTGGCTCAGCAGAAACAGCGCGAAGAACACACCGAGTCCGAACAGCAGCTGCCCCACGCCATCCATGCCCTGACCATCGGGGTGTTGTTTGGTGAGCTGAACCCAAGACAGAAAGCCCACTGTGGGGGGGGCCAACAGAATGCAGAGGGTTGGCAGTAAACGGTCGGGCAGTGGGGGCTGCACAAACAGCAGGCGGTCCATGACCACACTCATGAGCACGATCCAGAACAGCAGGCCCACGCCAAAGAACCACCAGGAGAATTCTTCAAAGCCCAGCCGCACACCTGCCAGGGGTAGGACCACATTGGCCACAGCCGGAATGAACCAAGCGGGATTGGCATGAGCGGGCTGAAAGCTTTCTCGGTGAAACCAGGCGTTGAGCACGAGAATCATGACCACCACCTGGAGCAAGGCGCCAATCGACCAGAGGGCGAGCGCGAGCGGGGCGAATACCCCCAAGGCCACGGTACCCAGCAGCGCAAAAGACACTGAGATGGCTGCGAAGAAAGAGGACTTCACGGGGTGCGCCCATTCCTCGCGCACCAGGCTAGGCTGCGCAATCCATTTGCGCAGGTAGAGCAGCAGCAGCAAGGTAAAGACGAACGCAGCCAAGAGTGCCGCAGCGCGCGCAAGACCTGGCGCGAGATCGGGTATCCAGCCGAGCTGGGCCACGCGCGCCCAGACCAATGCCAAGCCGCAGAGGCCCATGACCATGGCAAAAGAGGAGACAGGAGGGCGGCTGAGAAAGCTCATGACCTACATCCCCGAGTAGACCGGACCGCCACCACCCTCTGGCGTGACCCAGACAATGTTCTGTGTGGGATCCTTGATGTCACAGGTCTTGCAGTGCACGCAGTTCTGGGCATTGATGCGCAGCGCAGCCCCTTCGGTTGGCGCATTCACTGGATTGCCAGACGCATCGAGGTATTCATACACACCGGCTGGGCAGTAGCGCGACTCGGGCCCGGCGAACTGAGTGAGATTGGTCGCAACGGGCACGGAGGCGTCTTTGAGCGTGAGGTGGGCCGGCTGGTTTTCTTCGTGATTGGTGCCCGAGAGAAAGACGGAGCTCAGGCGATCGAAGGTGAGCACCCCATCGGGCTTGGGGTAGGCAATGGGTGCATGCTGGCTTGCAGGCTCGAGGTAGGCGTGGTCGGGCTTCTGGCTGTGCAGTGTGAAGGGGGCCTCGCCACCAAAAAGCTTTTGGTCAATGCCCACAATAAGGCTTCCAAGCCAGAGGCCTTTGGACATGGCGGGCTTGAAGTTGCGCGCCTTGTGCAGCTCTTTGTGCAGCCAGGACGACTTGAAGCGACTGGTGTAACCCTCTAGCACCTGGGGAGGCGCGCTCTGTCCGAGCGCATCGAAGCAGGCTTCTGCCGCGAGCATGCCGCTTTTAATGGCCGCATGGCTGCCCTTAATGCGAGAGGCATTCAGAAAGCCTGCATCGCAGCCCAGCAGCGCACCCCCTGGGAAGGCGAGTTCGGGCAGGCTGTTGAGCCCGCCAGCCGTGAGCGCGCGTGCGCCATAGCCGATGCGTCTGCCGCCTTCAAAGGTTTTGCGAATGGCCGGGTGGGTCTTGTAGCGCTGAAACTCTTCAAATGGCGAGAGCCAGGGGTTTTTGTAGTTCAGGCCCAGAACAAATCCAACGGCCACCCGGTTGTCTTGCAGGTGGTAGAGGAAGGACCCGCCATAGGTGTCGTTGGAGAGTGGCCAGCCGGCTGTGTGAACCACCAGTCCGGGCTGGGATTGGGCAGGGTCAACCTCCCAGAGCTCTTTAATGCCAATGCCATAGCTCTGCGGGTCTGACCGCCGTTGCAGCCGATAGCGCTCCATGACCACGCGCCCCAAGTGGCCACGCGCACCCTCGGCGAGCAGGGTGTAGCGCGCCATGAGGGCCATACCTGGCTGGTGTTGGTCGGTGGGCTGGCTATCTTTACCAATACCCATATCGCCTGTGACGACGCCGAGCACTTCGTCGTTTTCGCCATAGATGAGGTCTGCCGCAGGAAATCCCGGGTAGATTTCAACGCCGAGGGCTTCAGCCTGTTCGCCCAGCCATTTGGTGACATCGGAGAGGCTAATGACGTAGTTGCCGTGGTTCTGAAAGCAGCCCGGCAGCATCCAGTTGGGGGTCTTCCAGTGGCCTGTTTGCGACAGGAACAGGAAGCGGTCTTCCGTGACTGGGGTGTGCAAAGGCGCGCCTTGGGCCTTCCAGTCGGGAAAGAGTTCGGTGATGGCAATAGGGTCCATGACCGCTCCGGAGAGGATGTGCGCCCCGACCTCACCCGCCTTCTCCAGGACACAGACGTTTACGTCTCGGCCCTTTTCAGCCGCCAGCTGCTTGAGCCGGATGGCGGCAGAGAGCCCTGCAGGGCCAGCACCGACGATGACAACATCAAACTCCATGGTTTCACGTTCCATGAGCGACCCTTCTGAGCCAGTAAACTATAAGAATCCGCCATTTTACGGGCTTGACCTTTTTAATGACCTCCCTGGAGTTGGTATGAATAAGATCTACCCCAGCGCCCGCGCCGCGCTTGAAGATGTTCTGAAAGACAACATGACGCTTGCGGTGGGGGGGTTTGGCCTCTGCGGTATTCCGGAAGCCCTGATTGCAGCCGTGCGCGAGCTTGGTGCCCAAAACCTCACCGCCATCAGCAACAACGCCGGCGTCGACGGCAAGGGCCTAGGGCAGCTGCTCGCCACCCGGCAGGTCAAGAAAATGATTTCCTCCTACGTGGGCGAGAACAAGGAGTTCGAGCGGCAGTTCCTCGCAGGCGAACTGCAACTGGAGTTCACCCCTCAGGGCACGCTGGCCGAGAAGCTGCGTGCGGGCGGGGCGGGCATCCCCGCGTTCTTCACCAAGACGGGCGTCGGAACCGTGGTTGCAGAAGGCAAGGAAGTGCGCGAGTTTGATGGCGAGCAGTACGTCATGGAGCGCAGCCTCTTTGCAGACATCTCGCTTGTGAAGGCCTGGAAGGCGGACAAGGCGGGAAATCTGGTCTATCGCCTTACTTCACGCAATTTCAACCCGAACGTGGCCACGGCCAGTTACATGACCATCGCGGAGGTCGAGGAAATTGTCGAGAACGGCACGCTCGACCCCGCCGAGATCCACACCCCCAGCATCTACGTCAAGCGCATCGTGCTCAATGCCAGCCCCGAGAAGGCCATCGAGCAGCGAACCACGCGCGCGGCCTAACCCCCATTCTGGAGAGAGATATGCCCTGGACCCGCGATGAAATGGCCAAACGCGCTGCGCATGAGCTGCGCGATGGCTTCTATGTAAACCTCGGAATTGGAATTCCTGCCCTCGTAGCCAACAACGTGCCCGAAGGCATAGAGGTCTGGCTGCAGTCTGAGAATGGCCTGCTGGGCATTGGCCCGTACCCGCTCGAGGAGGAGGTCGATGCCGACCTCATCAACGCATCGAAGCAGACGGTTACCACCCTGCCGGGTTCTGCCATTTTTTCGAGTGCAGACAGCTTCGCCATGATTCGTGGGGGGCATATCAACCTTGCCATTCTGGGCGCCATGCAGGTGTCCGAACACGGCGACCTCGCCAACTGGATGATCCCCGGCAAGATGGTTAAAGGTATGGGCGGCGCTATGGACCTGGTCGCTGGCGTTGATAAGGTGATTGTGCTCATGGAGCATACGGCCAAGAAGAAGGACGGCACCGAGGACATCAAAATTCTGAAGACCTGCAACCTTCCCCTCACAGGGGTGGGTGTGGTCGACATGATCATTACCGACTTGGCTGTCATGGAGGTCACGCGCCATGGACTCGAGCTCAAGGAGCTGGCCCCGGGCGTCGATGCCCATGAGGTTCAGGCCAAGACGGGCTGTCGTCTGATCGGGGTTTAAGCCATGCCCAAATTTGTCTTCGTGACAGGCGGTGTGGTCTCCTCGCTTGGAAAAGGCATTGCTTCTGCCTCGATGGGGGCCTTGCTCGAATCGCGTGGCCTGAAGGTCACCATCATCAAGATGGATCCCTACCTCAATGTGGATCCGGGCACCATGAGCCCGTTTCAGCATGGCGAGGTGTTTGTGACTGAAGATGGCGCCGAGACCGATCTCGATCTGGGCCACTACGAGCGTTTTATCAACTCTCGCATGCGCAAGGTGAACAACTTCACCACTGGTCAGATCTACGACTCTGTACTTCGCAAAGAGCGCCGTGGTGAGTACCTTGGCAAGACCGTTCAGGTCATTCCCCACATCACCAACGAGATTCAAGACTTCATTGCCCGCGGAGCCCGTGTGGGCACCCCAGAGGAAGTCGATGTGGCGATTGTTGAGGTGGGTGGCACGGTTGGCGATATTGAGTCGCTGCCTTTCTTAGAGGCCATTCGCCAGCTCAGTATTCGTCAGGGCCGCAACAGCAGTTGTTTCGTGCACCTCACGCTGGTGCCCTTCATTCCCTCTGCGGGAGAGCTCAAGACCAAGCCCACGCAGCACTCGGTGCAAAAGCTGCGAGAGATTGGCCTGATGCCCAACCTGCTGCTCTGCCGAGCAGACCGGACCATTCCAGACGACGAGCGCGAGAAAATCTCGCTCTTCTCGAACGTGCCGCCAGAGGGCGTGATTTCTGTAGCCGATGTCGACAGCATTTATCGCATTCCGCGCATGCTCTGGGAGCAGGGCGTCGATGAGCAGATCTGCCGAACCCTCAACCTCACGGCCAAACCAGCCGACCTCACCGAGTGGGATCGGCTCATTCACAAGCTTGATCACCCCAGTCGTTCGGTGCGTGTGGCCATGGTGGGCAAATATGTTGACCTTACCGAGTCGTACAAGTCCCTTACGGAAGCCCTCATCCACGCCGGGTTGCACACGGGCTCTCGGGTTCAGATCGAATACATCGACTCCGAGACCATCGAGGGAAATGCTGCGTCCATGCTCTCGTCCTTTGACGCCATTCTGGTCCCGGGTGGATTTGGCAAGCGTGGCGTTGAAGGAAAGATCCAGGCTATTCAATTCGCCCGCGAGCACAAGGTGCCCTATCTGGGCATTTGCCTGGGTATGCAGCTTGCGGTCATTGAGTACGCGCGCCATGTCGCAGGCATGGCCATGGCGAACTCCACTGAATTCAACCCTGACACGCCAGAGCCCGTTGTGGCTCTGATTACCGAGTGGACCGAGCGCGATGGCTCGGTACAAAGCCGGTCTGAAGAGTCCGATCTCGGGGGCACCATGCGGCTGGGAGCGCAGCGCTGCGCCATTCGTTCAGGTACGAAGGCCCAGGACATTTATGGCGATTCCGTTTACGAGCGCCATCGCCACCGATACGAAGTCAACAACCAACTCAAGCAGCGCATTGCGGATGCAGGACTCACTATTGCCTCAGAGACCCCAACCGAGTCTCTGGTCGAAATGGTCGAACTGCCCAGCGCCGTGCACCCATGGTTTGTCGCAGTCCAGTTTCACCCGGAGTTCACCTCAACCCCTCTCCGAGGGCATCCTTTGTTCAAGTCGTACATTGAGGCGGCACTAGCCCGCCAGGGAGCATCTGCATGAGCGCAATAGTTGACATCATTGGCCGCGAAGTCCTCGACAGCCGCGGCAACCCTACCGTTGAATGTGATGTGCTGCTCGAGTCCGGTGTGATGGGGCGCGCGATTGTGCCCAGCGGGGCCAGCACCGGATCGCGCGAGGCCATTGAGCTGCGTGACGGAGACAAATCCCGTTATCTGGGCAAGGGGGTACTCAAGGCCGTTGAAAATGTAAACACCGAAATCGGAGAGGCGCTCATGGGGCTCGATGCCTCCGAGCAGGCGTTCATCGATCACACGCTCATCGAACTCGATGGCACCGAGAACAAGTCGCGCCTGGGCGCAAACGCCATGCTGGCCGTGTCGATGGCCGTCGCCCGCGCCGCTGCCGATGACGCAGGTCTGCCGCTCTACCGCTATTTCGGCGGCTCAGGCCCCATGTCGCTGCCGGTTCCCATGATGAACGTCATCAATGGTGGCGCACACGCGAATAACAATCTCGACCTCCAAGAGCTCATGATTATTCCGGTCGGTGCCCCGAGCTTTCGAGAGGCGCTGCGCTATGGTGCCGAAGTGTTCCACGCCCTGAAGTCGCTGATTCACGACCAGGGGATGTCAACTGCGGTGGGCGACGAGGGCGGGTTTGCGCCGAGCGTGGCCAACCACGAAGCGGCCATTCAGCTCATTCTGCGTGCCATTGAGAAGGCCGGCTATGAGCCCGGACGCCAGATTGCCTTGGGCTTGGATTGCGCAAGCTCCGAGTTCTTCAAGAACGGTCGCTACGAGCTCTCCGCTGAAGGGCTTTCGCTTCCAGCCGAGGGTCTGGTGGATGTGCTTTCGACCTGGTGTGACAAGTACCCCATCATCAGCATTGAAGATGGCTGCGCTGAAGATGACTGGGATGGCTGGGCCAAGCTCACGGCCGCTTTGGGCAAGAAAGTTCAGCTGGTGGGCGACGACTTGTTTGTAACCAACACCAAAATTCTGCGCGAGGGCATTTCTAAGCAGATCGCAAACTCTATTCTCATCAAGATCAACCAGATCGGAACCCTCACAGAGACCTTTGCTGCCATTGAGATGGCCAAGCGTGCTGGGTACACCGCCGTGGTCTCTCACCGATCGGGAGAGTCGGAAGACTCCACCATTGCAGATATTGCGGTAGGAACCAATGCGCTACAGATCAAGACGGGCTCGCTCTCGCGCTCCGATCGCATGGCGAAGTACAACCAACTGCTGCGCATCGAAGAAGACCTCGCCTCGACCGGCCATTACCCAGGGCTCGACGCGTTTTATCAGCTGCGTCAGCGCGGCTAAGGCCGCTGTGTTCTAGGCCCGGGGGCGCACAGTGAAGCTCAAGCAGTGGCTCTCGCGCCTCCGAATGCCCACGCTCAGCGAGACATTGCTGGTGGCTGTCTTGCTCATGCAGTGGCCGCTCTGGTTCGGTCAGGGCGGCTGGCTGCATGTCTGGCGGCTCGAGCAGGAACTCGACGAACGACGGGCTCGCGTGCAAGCACAGCGCGAACAAATTGAAGCGCTCGAGGCCGAGGTCCGAGACCTCCAAACGGGTCTCTCTGCGGTAGAGGAGCGGGCACGCTACGAGCTGGGGTTAAAGCGTCCCGGCGAAAAATTCTTTCAGTTTTCGACCGAGACTAATGGTGCGTCTGGCTCGGGCCCGGCCCCGTCGAAGCCTCAAGCCCCAGATCCTTCTCGGTAAAAAGCCGCGCACAGTCGATCGGGTCAAACCGATAGCCTGCATTGCAGAAGTTGCAGTGAATCTCTACCTGGCCCTGCTCCGTGAGGATGCTTTCAATCTCTGCCTGCCCAAGGCCGGTCAGCATGCGTCCAACGCGCATGCGGTTGCATGGGCATTTGAACTGCACGGGCTGTTGCTCGAGCAGTCGGGCGTTTTCATCCCAGAAGAGCTGATGCAGCAGCTGCTCGGCGGGAGTCATCAGAAGCTCCTCCGACTGCAGGGTGTCGGCCAGGAGACAGAGCCTGTTGTAGCTCTCGTCTCGCTGAGCGCGCTCCAGTGATTCGGGGAGCGCAGGGCCTCGGGTGTGACCACCCTCATGCGGCATTTGTTGAATCATGAGCCCGGCCGCACTCTGCCCGTCGCAGGCGAGCCAGAGCCGAGTCTTGACCTGTTCAGACTGAGACATATAGCCCTCGACGGCACCGGCAAGATGTTCGGTCTCCAGCGCGACAATGCCCTGGTAGGGCGTCTGTCCAGGCTTCTGGGGGTCAAGGATCAAGCTGAGCCGACCCAGACCGTTACGGTTTGCCAAGGACTTGAGTGCAGCGGAGGGCAGGATGACCTGGGACGCATCGCACGTGGCGGTGCCGCGAATGTTGAGGTCTGCAGTGCACTCCGCAATGGCCAAGCGGACTGGTCCGTCGCCATGGATCTGCAGCGCAACGGAGCCTTCAAACTTCAAAGAGCCGCTGAGCAGGGCCGCAGATGCCGCCATTTCCCCAAGCAGCTGGATGACGGGCGCGTCAAGATTGCCATGGCGCGCCACGATCTCTTGAAAACTCCGGTCTAGGCGCACCAAGTGGGCGCGGGCGTGGGCGTCTTCGAACAAGAGTCTCCAGAGTCCATCTGCCGTGGGTGCAATGTTTGACATGGGTTAGCGCTCGATCAACCCAGCCCGATACTGGGCTGCGCGCTCACGGTAGCTCTGCGCAGCGCGCAGGAGGTCCTCAATCTCTTCGGGCTTCAAACTTCGCACCACTTTGGCAGGGCTGCCCAAGACCAAGCTGCCATCGGGAATGACGGTACCAGCAGTCACCAGGGCGCCAGCGCCAACAAGGCAGTGCGAACCAATGACCACCTGGTTCAGAAGAATGGCCTGCATGCCGATCAGGCTCTCGGATCCAATCGTGCAGCCGTGGATCATGGCCTGATGCCCAACGGTGACCCGCTCACCAATGCGAATGGGGCAACCAGGATCGACATGCAACACAGCCCCATCTTGAATGTTGGAGCCAGAGCCCACCTCGATCTCATCGTTGTCTGCTCGCAAGACTGCGTTGAACCAGACGCTCGCCTCGGCATGGAGTCGCACTGAGCCGATCAACTGGGCGCCTGGTGCGACATAGGCGCTGGTGTCGAGGGCGGGCGTTCGTTCGTGGAGTTGGTAGATGGGCATGAGAGAGTGAGAGAATAGAGGAATGTTGCCCCACGATCTTAATGTAGACCTGCACATGCACTCCAGCGCCTCTGATGGCGTCTTGAGCCCTGCGGCTTTGGTCTCTCGTGGCCGCGAACATGGGGTCGCGCTCATGGCCATTACCGACCACGATACCCTCGATGGCCTTGCCGAGGCCGAGGAGGCTGCTCGCGACCTCAAGGTGCCATTCCTCAACGGAGTCGAGATCTCTGTCACCTGGGGTGGGGAGACCCTTCACCTGGTTGGACTGGGCTTCGACCGTGAGCATGAAGCGCTTTCGGGGGCACTCCGGGCCATGCAAACCAGCCGGTTTCAGCGCGCCCGCGATATGGACAATGCCCTGATTCAGTCGGGCATGCCCTCGGTTTTTGATGCAGCGCTGGGGTTCGCAGGTAACCCGAACCTTATTGGCCGCACGCACTTCGCGCGCGCGCTGGTTGAGGCTGGCGTTTGCCGTGGTGTGCAGGAGGTCTTTGATCGCTTTCTTACACCGGGCAAGCCTGGCTACGTCTCTCACGAGTGGGCGAGCCTCAAAGATGCCATGGGCTGGATTCTCTCTGCGGGGGGGGTGCCGGTTCTCGCCCATCCGGCACGCTACCGCCTGAGCGAGACCGCTCACTGGGCACTGATGCAGGAATATATGGCGCTTGGGGGAGGCGCCATCGAGGTCTCCACCGGAAGCCACTCTCAGGACGACACCCGCCGCTACCAGCGGCTCTCAGTGGAGTTGGGGCTTGCTGCCTCGCGCGGATCTGATTTTCATTGCCCCAAAGAGAGCCGCTGCGATGTCGGCCGTGCCCCGCCTCTGCCCGACGGCACGCTGCCCGTGTGGGCGGGCTGGACGGTTCAGGACGCCCGGGCGCACTGATAGAATCCAGCATCTATGTACCCCCAACGCGTCTTGTCGGGCATGCGGCCCACTGGTGCCCTTCACTTGGGCCATTACCACGGCGTACTCAAGAACTGGGTCCAACTCCAGAATGAGTACGAGTGCCTCTTCTTCGTTGCCGATTGGCACGCGTTAACCACGCACTACGAGGAGCCTCATGTCATTGAGGCCAACGTCTGGAATATGGTCATCGATTGGCTCGCTGCAGGCATTGAGCCCAATCAGGCCACCCTCTTCATTCAGTCTCGCGTGCCCGAGCACGCAGAACTTCACTTGCTCCTGTCCATGTGCACCCCCCTGGGCTGGCTCGAGCGCGTACCCAGCTTCAAAGACCAGCAAGAACGCCTCACCGATCGCGACCTTTCCACCTATGGGTTTCTGGGGTACCCCTTGCTGCAGGCTGCCGACATCCTCATCTACCGAGCCGGCCAAGTGCCTGTTGGTGAAGACCAGGTTCCCCATGTGGAGCTCACCCGTGAGGTTGCGCGTCGCTTTAACCACCTGTATGGGCGCGAGCCTCACTTCGAGGAGAAGGCCCAGGAGGCAGCCAAGAAGCTCGGGTCTAAGCGAGCCCGGCTGCTGCTCGATCTGCGTGCGCGCTACCAAGAGCAGGGCGATGATGAAGCGCTAGAGTCTGCAAAGGCCTTGCTGCAAGACAGCCAAAACCTTACGCTCGATGACCGCGAGCGGCTGTTTGGCTACTTAGAGGGTGCCCGTCGACTTATTCTGGTTGAACCCCAGGCCTTACTTACACCGGCCTCTCGCATGCCTGGACTCGATGGACAGAAAATGTCCAAGAGCTACAACAACACCATTGCCATGCGCGAGGAGCCCGATTCGGTCTCCAAGAAGATTCGCACCATGCCAACAGACCCCGCGAGGGTTCGCAGAACGGATCCGGGTGAACCAGAGCGCTGCCCCGTGTGGGCGTTGCACGAAATTTATTCGCCAGACGACCGTCGCCAATGGGTGCAGGAGGGCTGTCGTTCTGCCGGAATCGGTTGCCTCGACTGCAAGCAGCCACTCATCGATGCGGTCATTGCCGAGCAGGCCGAGTTCCGCGAGCGGGCCCGTCCGTACGAAGAAGACATTGATCTGGTCAAGAGCATCGTTGCAGATGGCTGCGAGCGCGCGCGTGAGCTTGCTCGGCAGACCATGCGAGATGTTCGCGAGGCAATCGGCCTCGACTTCGGCTAGTCAGAATAGGAGCCTGTCCCATGAATAAGCGTCTGAGAGACCCAATCACAGGTAGCCTGGTTGCCATCGTCACCCCCATGCACGCCGATGGTTCCCTCGACTTGGAGTCGTATCGTCGGCTCATCGACTGGCACATTGCGGAAGGCACGCACGGCATTGTGGCGGTCGGGACCACAGGTGAGTCCCCCACGGTCAATGTGGAGGAGCACCTCGAGCTCATCAAGATTGCGGTAGACCAGTCTGCCGGCCGTGTTCCCGTGATTGCGGGCTCCGGCGCAAACTCCACAGCTGAGGCCATTGAGCTCACCCGCGAAGCCCACAGGCTGGGCGCAGATGCATCCCTTCAAGTTGTGCCTTACTACAACAAGCCCACGCAAGAAGGTCTCTACCAGCACTTCAAAGCGGTGGCCGAGGCAGTCGATATTCCCGTCATTCTCTATAACGTGCCAGGACGCACCGTTGCGGATCTTGCGCACGACACCGTTGTGCGACTGGCAGCGGTCGACAATGTGGTGGGCATCAAAGAGGCCACCGGAAACATTGAGCGAGCGCAGTGGCTCATTCGTGACCTTCCCAGCAGTTTTGCGGTTTACAGCGGCGACGATGCAACTGCGGTCGCGCTCATGCTGTTGGGCGGAAAGGGCAACATCTCTGTAACAGCCAACGTACTACCCAAACAAATGGCAGAACTCTGCGGCCTTGCAATGGCCGGACGTGCGCAAGAGGCCGCTGCATTGAATCGCATGCTCTTGCCGCTTCACAAGGCCCTGTTCTGTGAGGCCAATCCCATCCCTGTGAAATGGGCCCTTGCCCGCATGGGACGTATGCCCGGTGGTATTCGACTTCCCCTGGTCTCCTTGTCGGAGGCCGGGCAGGCCTCGGTTGAGGCTGCCCTCACATCTCTCGGAGCCCTTGCATGACCGCATCTGTTCGTTCCCGACTCACCCTCGTAGCCGTAGCCACCGCGCTTGCCCTCTCGGGTTGCAGCACGCTCACGGGCAGCAGCGACGTCGACTACCAATCATCTAAAGCGCGCAATACCCCGCTCGATGTGCCTCCCGACCTGCTCAAGCCGGGCGCGGATGATCGCTTCTCGGTGCCTGCCTCGGGCGTTGCAAGCCGTGCAGCCTTTGAACAGGGCCAGCGCGCTGGCGCACCGGTGCAGTCGGGCGTCCTGCCTGCGTTCTCGGACATGCGATTTGAGCGTCAAGGCGATCTTCGGGTGCTTGTGGTCAACAAGCCCGTAGAGCAGGTCTGGCCTGTGCTGCGTCAGTTCTGGACTGAGCTCGGATTTACCCTGGTCATCGACAGTCAGGAGCGAGGCGTGCTTGAGACCGAGTGGGCAGAGAACCGCGCCAAAATTCCTCAGGACTTTATTCGCCGCTCGCTTGGACGATTGGTGGACGGCATTTACGATACCGGCGAGCGAGACAAATTTCGCTTGCGTGTTGAGCGCCGTCCAGATGGCCAGACTGAAATGAGCCTCACGCATCGGGGTCTGCTCGAGCAGCAGACTGGCAACAGCGAAAATGCTGGCACGCGCTGGGTGAATCGTCCTTCCGACCCCCAACTCGAACAAGACTTCCTCCGGCGCATCATGCTTCGACTGGGTGCGCCCGACGAGAAGGCCAAAGCCTTGCTGCAAGCCGAAGCCTCCCAGTCGCTTGCAGCCGTCAGACTCGACACGTCAGCGGGCCGTTTGGCCATCGATATCGATGAGCCGTTCGATCGCGCATGGCGTCGTGTGGGTGTGGCCATCGATCGTCTGGGCTTCTCTGTAGACGACCGCGATCGTGCAAAGGGCCTCTTGTTCGTGCGTTATCGAGACCCTACGGTGTCGGGAACAACGAAGGGTTTCTTTGGCCGCTTATTCGCTGGCGATGAACCCGATCCTGCTGTCACCTATCAGCTCAAGCTTGCCTCACAGGCAGACAAGAGCAGCCTACAGGTGCTCGATAAGGCGGGTAAGCCCGTGACAGATGCCAATGCGCAGAAGATGCTCACGGTATTGTTCGAACGCTTGAAGTAGCGTTTTGAGCCGAGTGCGGTTTACCAGCCTCGGCAGTGGCAGCGAGGGCAATGCCCTCCTGCTAGAGGCATCTTCACCTGGTCACTCGACCTGTCGGGTGCTCGTGGATTGTGGCCTTGGTATTCGAGACCTCACCGAGCGTTTGGCTTTGCGGGGCCTCGAGCCCGCTGCGATCGACCTCATTCTCGTCACGCATGAGCATGGCGACCACAGTGCAGGCGTTCCCCGGGTAGCCAAGGCAGCTCAATGTCCTGTCATCTGTACCCATGGAACCCGACTGGCCATGGGGGACGCTTTTGACGGCATTCTTGGGCTTGCACTCGTTCACGCAGGGGCCACATTTGAATGGATGGGCCTTCGCATTGACCTGATCGCGGTACCTCACGACGCGCGTGAGCCGGTTGCAATTCGATTTGCAGCTGGGGCGCAGTCCGTTGCTGTTGTGACGGACTTGGGACATGTATCGCCTCATGTCGTGAATTCACTGCGCGATCTCGATGCGGTTTTTCTTGAATTCAATCACGATGCCGAGATGCTGAGGATTGGGCCCTATGCCCCGAAGCTCAAGGCCCGTGTTGGAGGGGACTACGGGCACCTCTCGAATACACAAGCATCTGATTTGTTACAGCGGATTCAAAGCAATCGCATGCAGCGCGTGGTGGCTGCGCACCTGAGTCAGGTGAATAACCATGAGGATCGCGTACGAGAGAGCATTGCGATGGTCGAGTGGGGCTCGACGTGTTTTGAGGTGGCCTCGCAGCACGCAGGGGTGGACTGGGTGGCCGTGGCATAAAAAAAGGCGCTGCAGATGCAGCGCCTTTTTTATCAGCCAAGCAAATTACTTCTTGGCGGGCTCTGCAGGAGCAGCAGGTGCAGCGGGTGCGGCAGGAGCAGCAGCAGGTGCGCCAGCAGCAGGAGCAGCAGCGTCAGCGGGCTTCTGCTCGGCAGCAGGAGCAGCAGCGGGTGCGGGAGCAGCAGCAGGAGCCTCAGCAGGCTTCTCTTCTTTTTTGCCGCAAGCGGCCAGGCCAACAGCAAACAGAGCAGCTACGAGAATCGACTTGGTCATGTTAGTTCCTTGGGATAATTTTGAAAATATAGAGAGGAAGAGCGTTTTCACTCAGTTCCGTCCGTAATCATAGCCCTTTTTGTGCGCTGTGTACGGGTGGATTTCGACAAAACAACCAAGACTCCGTTCTGGTGAAGTTGATGAAAGATTTGAATAAATTCAGTGCGCTTGTCATGCCAAAAGTCGGTTGGCAGGTCTAGCATCCGGTCTTCGGCAAGGTTTTGAATGCACTGCAGCATTTGTTTGCGCTCTGGAGCCTTCAGGCTGGTGAGGTCCAGGGCCTCTCCGTTGGCGGCGACCAGTCCCTCATATCGAATGATGCGGGCCCCTGTGCACAGGGCCAGACGGCAACCCGTCCCCCGCTGAAGGCGTCCCTCGAAGGCTTTCAGCGACAACGAGCCAGGGACTGGCCATTGCGCGCCGGGGTGAAGCCGGGAGAGGGTTAAAAGAGCGGACCGGGCGAGCTCTGCGTCGCTGGGCAGGCACTGGCGGGCGGCTTGAATCATGGCTTCCATCATGGCCTGCGGAACCACTGCAGGGTTCTGTGTGGCCTTGAGCCAAGGGTCCGACCAGCCGAGCGACTCCAGCGCGTCAAGCTTGAGGCCGACAGCCTCGTCGGCGATCTCGACTGGGTCTGGGGCGCGAAATCCGACAGAGTAGGTCATGCAGCCTGCGCTGGTCGCCACTCCATGGTGCGCAATATTGGGTGGAAGGTAGAGCAGGTCTCCCGGTTCGCAATGAAAGGTCTCCTCGGGTGCATAGTCACTTAGCACCCTGAGCGGAATGTCCTCGACGAAGGCTGGATCAAACTGCTCAGCAATGCTCCAGTCTCGAGTGCCGCAGGCTTGCACTAGAAACACATCATATGAATCGACATGCGGGCCAATCCCGCCGTTGAGTCCAGCAAGACTCACCATGAGGTCCTCGAGTCGGGCATCTGGAATAAATCGGAAGTGCTCAAGGAATGCCGATGCCTCGGGAACTGCGGTGTTGACTTGCTGAATAAGCATGGCCCAGCCAGATGCCTTGGGTTTGGGCAATTGATTCGCCTTAAAGGGCCCATGCGCAAGCGTGGAGCCAGCCCCCTCCACCAGCCGAATCGCAAGCTCTGGATGGCTACAGAGCAGCCGAAAGCCAGCCTCATCGACTGGCAGTGCACGCGAGAATGCATCGCGAAATGCGCCCTTCACGAAGAGAGGCTTTTTTTGCCAATACTCACGCATGAACGTGTTTGGGCTGAGGCCGCCAAGCCAGGGAAGGGGACGCTGAAGGTTCATAGATCTGTCGGAAAGAGAGTGATTTGCTGCGATGGAGAAGTCTCACGCGTTCGGGTGGGAGCAGCCTGCCGAGCACGGGCGCGTGTGAGCACAGACTCGGGGATGCCCGCCAGACGTGCCACTTGAAGGCCATAGCTCTGGCTCGCGGGTCCCGATTGAATCTCGTGCAGGAAGACGATTTTGTGGCCGTGCTCCACTGCACCGACATGAACATTCTGAACGCCGTCGACGGTCTGTGCTAGTGCCGTGAGCTCGAAGTAATGGGTGGCGAATAGGCACAGGCACTGATTCTGTGTGGCAAGGGAATGGGCAATGGACTCGGCCAGTGCAAGCCCATCGGATGTCGAGGTGCCGCGACCGATTTCATCCATGAGCACCAAGCTGCTGGCATTGGCCTGGTGAAGAATGAGTGCCGCCTCGGTCATTTCGACCATAAAGGTGGATCGGCCACCGGCAAGGTCGTCTGCAGCACCAATGCGGGTGAAAATGCGGTCGATGCGCCCAATCCGCGCAGACTCCGCGGGAAGTGGGGCGCCCATTCTGGCAAGAATCACCATGAGGGCCGTCTGTCGCATGTAGGTTGATTTGCCGCCCATGTTCGGGCCGGTGATGACCAGCATGCGGCGCTCAGCGTTGAGTCGGCTGTCGTTGGGCGTGAAGACCTGGAGCTGTTGCGAGAGGACGGGGTGACGCCCCCCTCGAATGTCGAGCTCGGCCGCCTGCGTGAGCTCGGGTAGGCGCCATCCCAGTTCACGCTGAAGGCTCGCCAAACTGGCCAGGGCATCCAGCTCGGCAACGGCTTGTGCAGCGGTTTGAATGGGGCCTAGGTAAGCCGCAAGATCCAACAAGAGCGCATCAAAGAGACCCTTCTCGAGCGCCAGCGCACGATCTTGGGCTGATAGGGCCTTGTCCTCAAATGCTTTGAGCTCGGGCGTAATAAAGCGCTCTGCATTCTTGAGTGTTTGTCGGCGCTGATAGTGCGAGGGAACCCGCCCTAAATGACTTCCAGTGACCTCGATGTAATAGCCATGAACGGAGTGAAAGCCAACGCGCAGATTTGGAATGGCGGTGCTCAGGCGCTCCTGTTCCTCGAGACTGAGCAGAAACGCGTGGCCCTCGGTCTGCACGCTTCTGAGCTCGTCTAGGTCGGCGCTAAAACCCTCACGAATCACATTTCCATCTCTGACTTGAACCGAGGGCTCGTCCTGAATGGCGCGCTCAATATGCGCTGCACAGGCCAGGAGGGCCGCATCTGAAAGGGCCTCATGAATGGCGTGAAGACCAGCGTCGGGCGCGGACGCCGTCTCGATTTGAAGGGGCTGGAGGCCACGCAATGACCGCGCCAGCGCTGTGAGGTCGCGCGGCTTTGCGTGGGTCAGGGCCAGTCGAGCAGCGAGCCTGCCCAGGTCGTAAATGGGCTTGAGCGCAGATTGAACCCGAGCAAGACGGCTGGGCTCTTGGAGCAGAAAGTGCTGTGCGTCGTGCCTGCGCGCGAGAAGGTCATTGTCAAGGCTAGGTGAAAGGAGCCACTGCCTGAGCATGCGCGCACCGGCAGCACATTGGCAGCGATCAATGGACTCCAGCAGGCTGACCTGCGGAGCGTCGGGCTCTGCGAGCAGCGCGCCGGTGAGCTCCAGTGTGCGTCGGGCAACGGCATCGAGCACCAGCTGTTGGTCTTGGCGCTCCTGTCGAGGGGCTTGCAAATGATGCAGGGGCCTCCCCAGGCTGCGCTCGGCGTATCCCAGTGTGGCTCCCAGGGCTGCAAGCACTGAGCGCGATGAAGCAGGATTGTCGAGACCAAAGGCTGCCAGGCTTAGCACCCCAAGTCGATCTTTCATGAGGCGCTCACCCAGCGCTGCATCGAAGTGCCAAGAGGGCAAACGCCGAACCACGGGGCCTGCAGTGCCTCGCGTTGTCGATGCATGCGTCTCGGAGAGGATCAGCTCTGCCGGGCTTAACCGCGTACAAAGAGACTCCATCTGGTCAGGGTCAGAGAGCGTTGCCCACCAGACTTCACCGGTGGACACATCGAGCCAACAGGCCGTTGACTCGTCTGGGCTCAGGCCCATGAGCCATGCACTGGCGCGGCTGGGCAAAAGCCCCTCTTCACACAGCGTGCCGGGCGTGGCGACACGCACAACCTTGCGCTCAACTGGCCCTTTGCTGGCACCCGGGTCGCCGATTTGCTCGCAGATGGCAACAGTCTCGCCCGCCTTGAGCAGTCGTGCCAATGTGGCCTCCGCAGACACCACCGGAACGCCTGCCATCACGATGGGTTCACCAGCGCTCTGGCCACGGGTGGTAAGCGTAATGCCCAAGAGGCGAGCACCACGCTCGGCATCTTCGTAAAACATTTCGTAGAAGTCGCCCATGCGATAAAAAAGCAGGGCATGCGGGTGCTCAGCCTTGATGCGCAGATACTGCTGCATCATGGGGGTGTGGGCCGTAGACTCGGCCATGAGCTTAGTCCTGCTGCGGCATGAGTGCCCGAGTGGCTGCAGCCTCGGGCAGGGTGTAGGGCGAGAGCATGGCCACCATCTGGGCAAACACCTTGGGTCCTGCTGCGATCAAATTCTCGGAGAAGAGGTAATCGGGCTCTCCTTTGAAGTTGCCGACATAGCCGCCAGCCTCTGTAATGAGCAGGCTTCCCGCGGCGGCATCCCAGGGCTGAAGCCCCATCTCGAAGAACCCGTCATAGCGACCTGCAGCAACGTAGGCAAGGTCGATGGCTGCAGCCCCCGGGCGACGCAGACCGGCAACGCGGCTGCTAAAAGCCTTGAACATGGAGACATACAGGTCGATCTGCTCTTGGCGCTTGAACGGAAAGCCAGTGCCAATGAGGGCCTCGTCTATGCGGTCGCGCTTTGAGACGCGAAGCCGGCGATCGTTGAGCATGGCACCTTTGCCCTTCGAGGCCAGAAAGAGCTCGTCGCGGCTGGGGTCGTAGACCACTGCCTGGGTGATCTGGCCCTTTTGCATGAGTGCGATCGAGACGGCATAGACCGGCATGCCGTGAATGAAGTTGGTGGTGCCGTCGAGCGGGTCGATAATCCAGACGTTCTCGAGGGAGCCGGTCGCGGGCTTGCCGCCCCGCGTGTAGCCGGTCTCTTCCGCGAGAAACCCGTGATCGGGGTAGGCCGTTGCCAGAATATCGATGATGGCTGCTTCGCAGGCTCTGTCGACTTCCGTGACAAAATCGTTTCGGTCTTTACGGGCGACCTGAATCAGGTCGATATCCAAGCTAGCGCGGTTAATGATTGCGCCAGCTCGACGTGCAGCTTTCACCGCAGTATTGAGCAAGGGATGCATGGCCACTCGATTGTTTAAGAGCAAGGCGCATTTTAATGCGCTTTCACCGCGAATCCGATGGACAGCCTGAATTCCTGGCTTGATCGGGTTCGTATTGTCTTGGTTGAGCCAACCCACCCAGGCAATGTGGGCGCCTGTGCCCGCGCCATGTTGGCCATGGGCCTGAGTCGGCTCTATATTGCCGACATCGATCGCGGGCTCACCTCAGACCCGCAGGCCATTGCGATGGCCTCGGGTGCAGATCGCGTGCTGCAACACACGGTATTTGGCAGCCTGCAAGCCGCCCTCGACACCACAACCTTGAGCCTCGCACTCACAGCAAGGCCACGAGAGTTCGAGCCTCCGCGGCGCACACTTTCTGATGCGACCACGGAGTTCGCGCAGTGGCTGGCGCAAGAGCCGCACGCCGAGGTCGCGCTGGTCTTCGGTCCAGAGCGCTCGGGGCTCTCCAACGAACACTTGCTCCTGTGCAACCGTGTCTGCGGCCTCGATGTAAACCCAACATTCAGCTCACTCAATCTCTCTCAGGCTGTGCAGCTCGTGAGCTATGCCATGCGAATGAGCTTGCGTCAGCTCAATTTGGCCGAGGCGCTTGCGCCCACTACGGGCGGTGCAGGGCGTCCCACGGCCACCCCCGCCAAGGCAGCCGCCGTGGACGGGCTGCATCACCATCTCCTGCGGGTTGCCCAGGCCTGTGAGGCACTTGACCCGGAAAACCCAGGACGCATGCACGATCGCCTACGGCGGCTCTGGGCCCGGTCGGGTTTGCTTGAAGATGAGGTTCAGATGTTGCGCGGTATCCTCACCGAGATGGAACGACAACTTCAACGCAGGGGCTAGGCGTGCTCACCCGATTTTTAGAAGACTTGGACACCATCCTGCATCGCGATCCCGCGGCGCGCTCGCGCTTTGAGGTCATGATCTGCTACCCAGGTCTTCATGCGATCTGGTTGCATCGACTTGCGCATTGGCTCTGGTCTTTTCAGTTGTGGCCGCTCCGAATCCTGGCTCGCTTTCTTTCCATGCTCACCCGTTGGTTCACGGGAATCGAGATTCATCCGGGCGCACAGCTTGGACGCCGGGTGTTTATTGATCATGGGCATGGGGTTGTGATTGGTGAGACTGCAGAGGTCCAGAATGACTGCACCATTTATCAGGGTGTGACCCTTGGGGGCACCTCGCTCACCAAGGGGGAAAAGCGTCACCCCACGCTCGAGTCCGGTGTGGTGGTGGGTGCGGGCGCCAAGGTGTTGGGCCCTTTCACGGTGGGCGCTGGGGCCAAGATTGGCTCGAATGCAGTGGTCGTCAAGGCCGTGCCAGCGGGTGTGACCGTGGTGGGTATTCCCGCAAGGGTTGTAAATGAAGAACAGGCAGATTCGCTCTCACGACAGCGGCAGGGCGAAGCTTTTGCGGCTTATGGGCTGGCGCCCAGTGCGCAAGACCCGCTCGATGTGCTGCTCCATCAAATGCGCGATGACATGGTTCGGCAGCAGCGTGAAATTGAGGCCCTGCGCCAGGCGCTTCAGGAACAGCAATCCGTGCAGCAACCCGTTCAGAAATCAGAGACGCCCAGCACCTGAACACCTTTCTGGGTGAGCAGGAGCCCGCCGCCGCGCCTGTGGTCTTTGGTGGTGGCGGGGGCCTCCCAGTCTGGCAAGACCCAGCGCTGAAAGTCGTGTCCGAGCGCAATATGCCCCGGACGATGGGTGTGCCCGTGAATGAGCTGGGTGCAGCCCATGGCCTTGAGCCGATCGACTGCAGCCGATGGTCGGATATCCATAATCTCTGACGATTTTGTCGCCTTGGCGGTCTCGCTCTGGGCGCGGATCTGTCGAGCAACCGCGAGTCGCTGTTCGAGGGGCTGACCGAGAAACGCCTTTTGCCACTCAGGCGCACGGGTCTGCTCCCGAAAAGCGAGGTACTCGGTATCGTCGAGGCAGAAACCATCGCCGTGGCAGATGAGTGTTGGTGTGCCGTCGGGCAGCAGGCCCACCCACTCGTCCACAAGCAGGCTGCCTGCGCAGGCCTGTGCGAAGTCTGCGCCCAATAAAAAATCTCGGTTGCCACGCATGAGGCCAATGCTCACGCCCTTCTGGTGGGCGCCCTCAAGGGCACCCGCGACCCGCTGCGCGGTCGCGCTCAGGCCGATCTGATCGTCGCCCACCCAGGCATCGAAGAGGTCTCCCAGCACCCAGATGTGACTGGGCACATGACGATCAACAGCCTGGGTAAGCCACCCCAGCGCAAAGTCGGTGAGGGCGGGCGCCTCGTCTGCAAGGTGCAGGTCGGAGAGCACCAGCACGCGGTGCTCTCGCGTGAGCGCTGGCGCTGTTTTATGCAAGGACGCGCGCGGACTCGATCACGACAGGTTCAACGGGAACGTCCTGGTGAAAGCCATGACGTCCGGTCTTGACAACACGAATGGCATCGATCACGTCCTGGCCTGCAGTGACCTCACCGAAGACCGCATAGCCCCAGCCGTCAGCCATGGGGGCGCGAAAATTCAAAAAGTCGTTGTCGGCCACATTAATGAAGAACTGGGCAGTGGCGGAGTGGGGGTCGTTGGTGCGGGCCATGGCCACGGTGTAGCGGTTGTTCTTCAACCCATTCGCAGCCTCGTTATCGATGGGGTCGCGGCAAGGCTTTTGGTTCATGTTGGCATCGAATCCGCCGCCCTGAATCATGAACCCGTCAATCACCCGATGAAAAATCGTGCCGTCGAAGTGGCCGTCTTGCACGTACTGTGTGAAGTTCTCGCAGGTCTTGGGTGCCTTCTCTGTGTTGAGGGTGAGCGTAAAGCTGCCCATGGAGGTCTTGAATTCGATCACTGGGGTGTCCTTTCGGTTTGAGGGAATCGGGGGGTGAGTCGCAGCGGGGCGGCTTTGGGCAGTGCTTGCAGATGCTGTTGTTTGGCCCGCATGAGCGCAGAAGGCTGGCGTGCTGCAAGGCCGCGCTCGTAAGATTGGAGAGCGAGCGCCGCGTAGAGGTCGCCTAGGTTCTCGTGCGCCAGTGAATAGCCCGGTCGGTTCAGCAGCGCCCGCTCGAGCGCCTCTCGCGCCTTCTGGGCCTGGCCAACTCTCAGGTAAAGCACAGCCAGGTTGTTGTAGGGCTCTGCGAGCTCGGGAAACTCACTCACGAAGGCCTCGAGCGCAGCAATGGCCTCTGCGTCTTGCCCGAGCTCTGCAAGCAATGTGGCCTTGAGAAAGCGCCATATCGGGCTGCGAGGGTTCTCGTTTAGCGATGCCTCGATGAGGTCTTGGGCGCGGCTCAATGACCGAAGCTCGAGCCATTCCATGGCCTGGTTCATCTCCGCCGAGAGTGCTGGGGCGGTACGCGATGCCAAGGGCGAGTCGCTCATTTGCGCTTGGGCGATGGAGGGCGCTCCGATCATCAGCATCAGGAGAATGAGTGCCCTGAGGCGAAGGCACGAACGTTCAAGGAGCAGACAGGCCATAAAATGCGCAGATTCCCACGCCATCTGAAGTGTTAAAGTGGGCAGTCTAGCATGGTGAATTCTTGAAATTATTCAATACCTTATCTCGATCTAAGCAGGACTTCCAGCCCATCGAACCGGGCCACGCCCGGGTCTATGTCTGTGGCATTACGGTCTACGACCACTGTCACGTGGGGCATGCCCGCATGTTGGTGGCGTTCGACCTGCTCAGGCGCTGGCTCATGGCCACTGGGCTGCGTGTGACCTTCGTGCGCAACATCACCGATATTGACGACAAGATTATTCGGAGGGCGGTGGAGCGGGGAATTTCTATCGCGTCGCTCACGCAAGAGATGATTACCTCTATGGCGCAGGACTGCGCCGCACTCAACATACTGCCGCCTGACCATGAGCCCCGCGCCACGCAGTACGTTCCCCAGATGCTCTCCATCATCGAACGGCTTGAGCACAAGGGTCTTGCTTATCAGGACCCCGTGCAGGGCGCGCCCGGCGATGTGCACTACGCGGTGCGTGGCTTTGCGGGTTACGGGCTTTTGTCCGGCAAGTCGATTGAAGAACTCCGCGCAGGTGAGCGCGTGGCGGTGGCCGACGGCAAGCGCGACCCGCTCGACTTTGTGCTCTGGAAAAGAGCCAAACCTGACGAGCCTCAGGATGCGATCTGGCCCTCCCCATACGGGCCGGGGCGACCCGGGTGGCATATCGAGTGCTCCGCCATGAGCTGCGACCTACTGGGATATCCGTTCGATATTCACGGGGGCGGAGCCGATCTCCAGTTCCCTCACCACGAGAACGAAATCGCTCAGTCCGAAGGGGCCTACCGCCCCGAGATCGATGAGCCATTCGTGCGCCTTTGGATGCACAACGGCTTTGTTCGTATCGACGACGAGAAGATGTCAAAGTCGCTGGGGAACTTCTTTACCATTAAAGAAGTGCTCGCCCGCGTGCACCCCGAGGTGCTTCGCGGCTTTTTGTTGCGCACCCACTACCGAAGCCCGCTGAATTATTCGGATGTGGCCATTGAAGAGACACGTCAGAGTCTCATACGGCTCTACAACGCGCTCGAGGTGGTGGGACTGGGCAGCGCTGTGAATGCATCCGAGCGCGCAGCATTGACCGCAGGCGCCATGGCCTCAGCCCATCCGCAGGCGCAGGCGTTTAGGGCGGCCATGGACGATGACCTGAACACGCCCGAGGCATTTGCCTGTCTGTTTGCGCTGGCCAACGAGGTGCAGCGGCTCCATGCGGCAGACCTCAGTCATGCCAAGGAGGTTGCAACGCTAATGCGTGGCCTGGCATTGACCTTGGGCATGCTCGAGTACGCTGCCGCCGCAATCAAGCAGTCTGGCGTGACCGACATCTCGTCCGATGAGATTGAGCGGCTCATTCAGGCTCGTGCGCAGGCAAAGGCCGACAAACGCTATTCCGATGCCGACGCAATTCGTGCAGACTTGTTGTCCAGGGGGGTCGTCTTAGAGGACAGCCCGCAAGGCACTACGTGGCGACTCGTCGCCCACAGGGAGTGATATGGCACTGACCTATCTCGATTTTGAGCAGCCGGTCGCAGAGCTCGAGGCGAAGATCGAAGAGCTGCGTTTTATGCAGTCCGATGGTGGAATCGACATTGAGGAAGAGGTCGTTCGGCTGCGCCAGAAATCCTCTGAATTACTTGAGGGTATCTACGGCAAGCTCACTCCGTGGCAGATCTCGCAAGTGGCCCGCCACCCGCAGCGGCCCTACACCCTGGATTACCTGAGTTCGGTCGTCACTGATTTTGTCGAGCTCCATGGCGACCGATCCTTTGCCGATGACCCTGCCATCGTGGGCGGGTTGGCCCGGCTGGAGGGGCGTTCGGTGGTCGTGATCGGTCACCAGAAGGGGCGAGACCTCAAAGAGCGCACCTACCGCAACTTCGGCATGCCGCGGCCAGAGGGCTATCGAAAGGCCGAGCGCCTCATGCGGCTCGCAGAAAAGTTCGGGCTGCCCGTCTTAACCTTCGTCGATACTCCCGGGGCCTACCCGGGTATTGGTGCCGAGGAGCGTGGTCAGTCTGAGGCCATTGGCCGCAATCTCTTTGTGATGGCAGGCCTTCGCGTTCCCTTGGTGGCAACAGTCATTGGGGAAGGGGGGTCTGGAGGGGCGCTGGCAATCGCTGTGGCCGACGAGGTGCTCATGCTGCAGTACTCCACCTACTCCGTGATCTCTCCGGAGGGTTGTGCATCCATTCTCTGGAAAAGTGCGGCCAAGGCCCCCGATGCTGCGGAGTCTCTCGGCATCACCGCAGATCGACTCTCGAAGCTGGGGCTGGTTGATCGTGTCATCCCTGAGCCTCTGGGGGGTGCGCATCGCAGCCCATCCGACACAGCCGCGCGCATCAGGCGAGAGCTGCAAAGGGCGATCAAAGGACTCGATGCACTCTCCCCCGCGGCCCTCATCGAACGCCGACAGCAGCGACTTCGGGCCTATGGTCGCTTTAAAGAGGCCGCCTAAGCTCTGCTCTGGGCCCTTACTGGTTGGTGTCTCAGGGGGGCTCGATTCTGCAGTCTTGCTCGACTTGCTCGCCGAGCGCGTTCGTCTGGATCCCGAATGGCAGGGCGTCGTTCTGCATGGCGTACACGTTCATCACGGACTTCAGCCGGAGGCAGATCGCTTCCTGGAATGCGCTGAATCGCAGTGTCATCGGCTGGGTGTTCGCCTTTGGATACGCCACGTCCATATTCCGCATGAACAGCAACAGCTGATGGGCCTTGAGGCTGCAGCGCGAAGCGCTCGTCGCAAAGCGCTCTCTGAAGTGGCCGCGGCGGCGCATGCGCCTGTAATTGCCTTGGCGCATCACCTCAATGATCAGGTCGAGACCAGTCTGCTGCAGTGGATTCGAGGGGCTGGCCTGGAAGGGCTTACCGCCATGTCCGAGTGGCGGGAGGCTGGGCTCGATGGGGTGGCACTCTGGCGCCCACTGTTGGGTCAGTCTAAGCAGGAACTGATGACAGAGGCTGAGTCGCGCATGCTGCGGTGGGTTGAGGACCCTTCCAATCAGTCGGTGGATCTGGACCGAAATCGGCTCCGACTCGAGGTCATTCCGCAGCTTGTGAGCATGCGCGCCGGTGCCTTGGAGGCTATGGGCAGAAGTATTTCTCATCTGCAGTCAGACCGCAGCCTGATTGAAGAGTGGGTGGCGCTTGACCTGGCCCGTTGCCTGCAGCCAGGGCCGCACGGCCCCGCTCTGTGTGTGGTCGCGTTGCGGGCTTTGTCGGACGCGCGCATGGCCCGTGTCATGCGCGCCTGGCTCATCAAGCTTGGCTATCCCATGCCCGCTACCCGCAGGCTCGAGGAACTCATCCGTCAGCTTCGTGTGGGGGGGCCTGATTCGCAGATTGAAATGCGCGTCGTCGCCCCTCAATTTGATGCAAGTCGCCCCTTTCGGGTATTTTTGCGGGTTACCTTACTGATCGCAGAGCCTCTAGCTCTCTAAACGCATGTCCCTCATTGTTCACAAATACGGCGGAACCTCGATGGGTTCAACCGAACGCATCCAGAACGTGGCGCGTCGCGTCGCGAAATGGCACCGAGCAGGTCATCAGATGGTGGTCGTCCCCTCGGCCATGTCGGGTGAAACCAACCGACTGCTGGGTCTGGCAAAAGAAATCACCCAACGCCCGGATCCCCGCGAGCTCGATCTTATTGCCGCCACGGGTGAGCAGGTCTCAGTTGGGCTGCTAGCCTTGGCTTTGCAGTCACAGGGCGTTGCGGCAGTGAGCTACGCGGGCTGGCAGGTTCCCATCAAGACCGACAGCGCCTACACCAAGGCACGCATTGAGTCGATTGACGACGCACGGGTGCGAGCCGATCTGGAAGCGGGCAAGGTCGTCATCATTACGGGCTTTCAGGGTGTGGATGACCACGGCAACATCACCACGCTCGGCCGGGGTGGCTCCGACACCTCGGCCGTGGCAGTCGCAGCCGCGCTGCGTGCGCAAGAGTGCCTCATCTACACAGACGTCGACGGCGTGTACACCACAGACCCCCGCGTAGAACCCCAGGCTAAGCGGCTGCAGAAGATTACCTTCGAAGAAATGCTCGAGATGGCGAGCCTGGGTTCAAAAGTGCTCCAGATCCGCTCCGTTGAGTTTGCGGGTAAGTACAAAGTGAAGACCCGTGTGCTCTCGAGCCTGACCGATCCCGAAATGGATCTTCAAACCGAATCCCAGTCGGGAACCCTGATTACTTACGAGGAAGACGAAACCATGGAGCAGGCCGTTATTTCTGGCATTGCCTTTAATCGAGATGAGGCCAAGATCACCATTGCAGGCGTCCCAGATAAACCAGGTATTGCCTACAAAATTCTGGGTCCGGTGGCCCAGGCGAACATCGATGTCGACATGATCATCCAGAACGCCAGCCACGACGGCATGACCGATTTCTCGTTCACGGTCCACCGAAACGAGCTCTCCAAGGCACTCGAGGTGATTTCGGCTCAGGTGCAGCCCCAGATCGGCGCTCAGAGCATTTCGAGCGATAGTGAGATTTGCAAGGTGAGCGTGGTGGGCATTGGCATGCGCTCTCATGTGGGTGTGGCCAGTCAGATGTTTGAAACGCTGGCTGCAGAAGGCATCAATATTCAAATGATCAGCACCAGCGAGATCAAGATCTCGGTGGTCATTGCCGATAAATACATGGAACTCGCCGTTCGCGCCTTGCACAAGGCCTTCGGGTTAGAATCATAGTTTGTCGGCTTGGAGACGTGACCGAGAGGCCGAAGGTGCTCCCCTGCTAAGGGAGTATGGGCCAAAAGCCCATCGTGGGTTCGAATCCCACCGTCTCCGCCAAGCAACATTGCCCGCTACAGCGGGTTTTCTTAAGACATGAACACGGCCCAGGCAAAGCAACTGCTCGAGGCCGCCCTTTTGACGAGTTCAGAACCCCTGACCTTGCAGTCGCTTGGGCGGCTCTTTGATGATGCATTCGATGAGGAAACCCTCAGGGTTTTGCTCGACGATCTCCGACGCGATTGGTCTGACCGAGGCGTCGAACTGGTTCCTCTGGCCTCGGGCTGGCGGTTCCAGACACGACCTGAGCTTCGAGAGGCGCTCGACAAACTGCGCCAAGAAAAGCCACCTCGCTACTCTCGCGCAGCCCTCGAGACCCTCGCCATCATTGCCTATCGCCAGCCGGTAACCCGCGGCGATATTGAAGACATCCGTGGTGTCGCAGTTGCGAGCACCGTGGTGAAGTCGCTCGAGGATCGCGGCTGGATCGAGGCGATCGGCCATCGCGATGCACCGGGTCGACCTGCGCTCTACGGCACCACGCGTGCGTTTCTCGATGACCTCGGGTTGCGCTCCCTTGAAGAACTTCCCGCACTCGAGGAGGGTTGGTCAGAAGCCGCCTCCGCCATGCTGCTGCGCGCCGGCGATGCGCCATCGCCCGACCCCATTACCTGAAAGACACACATGAATGAAGAATTAGAGCCCCTCGAGCCTCTCGAGCCTCACGAGTCCTCCGATACGGACGAGGACGCGGCGCTCCAAAAGGCAGAGGCAGAGTTCTTGGCCAGCCAAGAGGCTGCGCCACCGGTCGAGGAGGAGCTCATCGAGCTGCTGCCCTCCAAGGACCAGACCCAGGTTCAAGCAGGACGTCCCTCTGGCCTGAGCTACGACCCGCCCAAGCTCCACAAGGTGCTCGCGGATGCGGGCATTGGTTCGCGCCGCGAAATGGAGGAGCTCATCTTGGCAGGCCGTGTATCCGTAAACGGAACGCCTGCGCACATCGGTCAGCGCATCACCCACGTCGATCAGGTTAAGGTCAACGGCAAGCCCATCAAGGTGCGTGTTGAGCCTCCGCCCGTGCGCGTGCTGGCTTATCACAAGCCTTCTGGCGAGATCGTGACCAAGTCTGATCCGCAGCAGCGGGTCACCGTGTTCCGAAAGCTGCCGCCGGTGAAGTTCGGGCGTTGGATCACCGTGGGCCGTCTCGATGTCAGCACCGAGGGCCTGCTGCTGTTCACCACATCGGGTGACTTGGCCAACCGGCTCATGCACCCCCGCTCGGAGGTGGACCGCGAGTATGCCGTGCGGGTGTATGGCGAGATCAGTGATGAAGCACTTGAACAGCTGCAGCAAGGCGTTGAGCTCTCAGACGGCCCAGCCAAGTTCGACAAAATCGAGTTCGCCGGCGGCGAGGGTGCAAATCGTTGGCTCAAGGTGGTCATCAAGGAGGGCCGTAATCGCGAGGTCCGGCGCATGTTTGAGGCTGTGGGTCTCACCGTGAGCCGACTGATTCGGGTCCGCTATGGCCCCATTGCCTTGCCTTCAACGCTGCGCAGGGGCCAGTCTGCCGATCTCTCTCCCGAGGCCCTGCAGGCGTTGCTCGACTCCGTGGGCATGAAACCTCAGGCCAAGCCTCGGGGGCCAAAGGGTAAGGGCGGGCGGGCGGCCGCTCGCATGGTTGCGCCCGGGCAGCGCTCTGGACGCAAACCGCACAGCGCCACGGAGGGTGCGGTCGTGGCCAAGGGAATGGCACCCGGCATTCTTGACCATCTTCAGACGTCATCTGAGCCCATGCGCGAAGGCCACGACGACGACGAATGGCAACCCAGCGGCGCCGATGCACACCTTTCCCAGCTTGGCGGCCCAATGAAAAAGCGTCAGGGCGCCAAGAAACCCAACCCGCTTCAGACGAGTTGGGGCACTGCAAAGCCCAGTGGTCCCTCACTCTCCGCGCCCCAGCGTCCGGGGGGTAAAGGTGGTGGAGCCAAACGCCCCCCTCGTGCGAAGGCTGGAGGAGGGGGGGGACGCGGCCCAGCAGGTGGGCCCAGGGGTGGCAAGCGACCAACCTAGGTTTCGCTTGCTGGAACTGTCTGCGGCCCGTTATAATCCGGGCAATCCACGAAAAATGGGCTCCGTAGAGCCCATTTTTTTTTGGCGTGACGAACGCGACACGAACAGGAAATCCGCATGTCTGCAGAGGCCATTTGGCCCATCATTGAGGCGAACGCACAAGACCTTGGCTATGAGCTGGTCGATCTAGAACTGGCTCAGGGCGGTGTGTTGCGTGTCTTCATTGACTTCCCCTCGGGCGATAAGCTCATCAGCATTTCTGACTGCGAACAGCTCTCACATCAGCTGGTCCATGCGCTGCCTGTTGAGGGTGTGGACTTCGAGCGACTTGAGGTGTCCTCACCAGGAATGGATCGCCGCTTGAGTCGTCATGCGCATTTCGTGAGGTTCGCAGGTGAGCAGGTGAAGGCTCGGCTGCGCCGGCCGGTCAATGGCCAGCGCAACTTCGAGGGATTGCTCGAGGTGATCGCCGAGCCAAACCCCGATGCACCCGAGGCCTCGACCTATCGAATTGGTTTTGCGGGTAAGGGCGGAGAGCCCATGGCCCTCGATTTTTGTCTGGATGATGTGGATCAGGTTCGCCTGGTTCCTCAGTTTTCATTTAAGGAGAAAGGGCGATGAGCCGCGAGATTCTGCTGTTAGCTGATGCTTTGGCGCGTGAGAAGAGTGTTGAGCGTGACATTGTGTTCCAGGCCCTTGAAATGGCCCTGGCCTCCGCGACCAAAAAACAGTTCTCAGATGAGGTCGATGTTCGCGTGAGCATCGACCGTGAGTCTGGCGATTACGAGGCCTTCCGCCGTTGGCAGGTTGTGCCCGATGGCGAGCTCGAGGACCACGACCTGCAGATCATTCTGACCGAGGCGCGCAAGCAGATCGACGACATCGAAGTCGGTGACTTCATCGAAGAGGAAATGGAGGCGGTTCCATTCGGCCGAATTGGCGCGCAGGCTGCCAAGCAGGTCATTCTGCAGCGCATCCGTGAGGCGGAGCGCGAGCAGATTCTCAAAGACTTTCTCGAGCGTGGAGAGTCCGTCATCAATGGCACCGTCAAGCGCATGGAGCGTGGAGACGTCATTGTCGAGGCGGGAAAGATCGAAGCCAGACTCCCTCGCGATCAGATGATCCCCAAAGAGAATCTCCGCCCGGGAGATCGTGTGCGCGCGTACTTGCTTCGCGTCGATCGAACCCCGCGCGGCCCGCAGATCATTCTCTCGCGCACGGCGCCCGAGTTCATCATGAAGCTCTTCGAGCTGGAAGTCCCAGAGATCGAGCAGGGGCTCATGCAGATCAAATCCGCTGCTCGTGACTCCGGTGTGCGCGCAAAAATTGCGGTCCACACCAAGGATCGGCGCATTGATCCCATCGGAACCTGCGTGGGCGTTCGCGGAAGCCGTGTGCAGGCGGTTACACATGAGCTCGCTGGTGAGCGGGTCGACATTGTGCTGTGGTCTGAAGACCCTGCGCAGTTTGTGATTGGAGCCCTTGCCCCTGCAAACGTTAGCTCCATCTTGGTTGACGAAGAGCGTCACGCCATGGATGTTGTCGTTGAGGAAGACCAGCTTGCGGTGGCGATTGGCCGTGGCGGGCAGAACGTGCGGCTTGCCTCAGAGCTCACTGGCTGGCAGATCAACATCATGACCTCCGAAGAGTCCCAGCAGCGCCTTGAGTCCGAGCGCCACACTGTGCTCCAGTCCTTCATGGACAAACTCGATGTCGATCAAGAAGTGGCTGAGGTGCTGGTAGACGAGGGCTTCTCCAGCCTCGAAGAAATCGCCTATGTACCACTTGCCGAAATGCTCGAGATCGAGGCATTCGATGAGGACACAGTGAACGAACTGCGCACGCGTGCCCGCAATGCGCTGCTCACGGAAGAAATTGCCAAGGAAGAGAAGCTCGAGACGACAGCGCAGGATCTCCTCGACCTCGAAACCATGACCCACGACCTGGCGGCCAAGCTGGCCGACCACAAGGTCTTCACACGCGACGATCTGGCCGAGCTGGCCGTCGATGAACTCGTTGAAATGGCGGGCCTCGACGAGGCTGCTGCCAGCGAGCTCATCATGAAGGCGCGTGCCCACTGGTTTGCAGAAGAAGGAGGCGAGACGCAGGATGGCCGTTAATACAGTCGAGAGTTTTGCCGCCGAACTGAAAGTCCCCGTCGCAACGCTGCTGGAGCAGTTGAAGTCGGCCGGTGTGCAGGCTTCCAGCGCGAGCGACCCGCTCAAGGAGTCCGACAAGGAGCGTCTGCTAGACGCCTTGCGTCGTGCGCATGGGTCCGAGGACGCAGCTCGCAAAAAGATCACTATCACCAAGCGCCAGACCTCTGAAATTCGTCAGGCAGACGCATCGGGTAAGTCGCGCACCATCCAAGTCGAGGTTCGCAAGAAGCGCACCTTTGTGAAGCGTGACGACACCGAGGGCGTCGCTGCTCCCGCCGTTGCGGCTACTCCAGCTGCTCCTGCCATCGATGAGGCCGAGCTGGCGAGGCGTGAGGCCGAGGCCAAGCGTCAGCAAGAGCTTCTGGCTCGTCAAGAGGAAGAACGGCAGGCGCGGCTGCGTGCAGAGGAAGAGGCGCTCGCGCGCGCTCAGGCTGCGGAGGCTGCTGCCCTCAAGGCATCCGAGGCACCACCAGAGCAGGCTGAACCAGCAGCAGATGCTGCAGCGCCAACGCCGGCCGAGGGCTCGACTGAGGCCGCTGAGGTGGCCGAGGCGAAGAAGTCTCGCGTGCGCAAGGTCACTGCCGAGCAGGCAGCCACTCAGGCCGCGGCTGACGCGCGTCGGGCGGTGGAAGATGAGGTGGCAGCCATCAACCGCCTCATGAGCGCAGCAAGAAGCGGGAAGTTGGCTGCAACCGCCAAGGCTCCCGAGCCACCCAAGCCGGAAGCTGCAAAGCCCGACACCACCATCACGCTCACCAAGCCTGCCAAGAAGCCAGGCGAGGAGTCGACAGACAGGCCCAAAGACAAGAAGTCTGAGAAGTCCGTTAAGTCTTCCCAGCTCTCGTCTACCTGGCAGGATGATGCCCAGAAGCGCCGCGCACTCAAAACCCGAGGCGATTCCACCGGAGGTACGGGTGGTTGGAGGGCAGGGCCTAAGGCCAGGGGCTCACGTGGTGCGTCCGCAGAGACCGCCAACTTCCAAGCACCCACCGAGCCACTGACCCGCGATGTTCACGTGCCCGAGACCATCAGCGTTGCAGATCTGGCCCACAAGATGTCCGTCAAAGGTGCTGAAGTGGTCAAGACCCTCATGAAGATGGGCCAAATGGTCACCATCAACCAGGTGCTCGACCAAGAGACCGCCATGATTGTGGTCGAAGAAATGGGCCATAAAGCCTATGCGGCAAAGCTCGACGACCCTGAGGCCTTCCTCGAGGAAACGCCAGAGGAGACGCAGGTAGAGTCCACATCTCGTCCGCCTGTCGTCACCATCATGGGTCACGTTGACCACGGAAAGACCTCATTGCTTGACACGATTCGTCGAACCAAGGTGGCAGCAGGCGAGGCTGGCGGCATCACGCAGCACATCGGCGCCTACCACGTCGATACGCCTCGCGGCGTGATCACCTTCCTCGACACCCCAGGTCACGAGGCGTTCACCGCCATGCGTGCACGCGGTGCCAATGCAACGGATATCGTGATCTTGGTGGTCGCTGCCGACGATGGTGTTATGCCCCAAACCAAAGAGGCAATCGCCCACGCCAAGGCCGCCAAGGTGCCCATCGTGGTCGCGATCAACAAGATCGACAAGCCAGACGCCAACCCCGATCGGGTCCGAAATGAGCTGGTGGCAGAGGAGGTTGTGCCCGAGGAGTTCGGTGGAGATTCCCCCTTCGTGCCGGTCTCAGCCAAGACCGGTGAGGGCATCGATACGCTGCTCGAGAACGTGCTGTTGCAAGCCGAGGTGCTGGAGCTCACGGCCCCAGTCGATGCACCCGCCAAAGGCCTTGTCATCGAGGCGCGCATTGATCGTGGTCGCGGCCCAGTTGCCACTGTGCTCGTTCAAGCCGGCACCCTCAAGAAGGGCGACATCGTCCTGGCCGGAAGCTCTTTCGGACGGGTGAGGGCCATGCTCGATGAGTCTGGTCGCAACATCAACGAGGCGGGCCCATCCATTCCCGCAGAAATCCTCGGACTCACCGAGGTCCCCTCGGCGGGCGATGAAATGCTGGTGCTTGGCGACGAGCGTAAAGCCCGTGAAATCGCACTCTTTCGTCAGGGCAAGTTCCGCGATGTCCGTCTGGCAAAGCAGCAGGCCGCCAAGCTCGAGAACATCTTCGAGAACATGGGCGAGGGCGCGAAGACGCTCGCGCTCATTATCAAGGCCGATGTCCAGGGCTCTCAGGAGGCGCTCTCTGCATCGCTGTTGAAGCTCTCGACTGAGGAAGTGCGGGTGGTGGTGGTTCACTCCGGTGTGGGTGCCATTACCGAGACCGACATCAACCTGGCCATTGCCTCTAAGGCCGTCATCATTGGCTTTAACGTGCGAGCCGACCAGACCTCTCGCAAGCTTGCCGAGGCCAACGGGGTCGACCTGCGCTACTACACCATCATCTACGACGCGGTAGATGAGGTCAGAAGCGCCATGCAGGGCATGCTCGCACCTGAGCGCCGTGAGAACACCCTCGGGATGGTTGAAATTCGTCAGGTCTTCAAAGTCTCGAAGCTTGGGAACATTGCAGGTTGTATGGTGCTCGAGGGCATTGTTCGCCGCGATGCGCACATTCGCCTCATTCGCGAGAATGTCGTGATCTGGACCGGTTACCTCGATTCCCTCAAACGCTTCAAAGACGATGCTAAAGAGGTGCGTGAGGGCTTTGAGTGCGGTCTCACCCTGAAGGGTTACGACGACATCCAGGAAGGGGACCAGCTTGAGGTCTTCGAAATCCAAGAAATCGCGCGGACCCTCTAGGTCTGTTGTTGAGCGTGGGTTCCGGGTCGCCGATCAGATTCAGCGCGACCTGGCCGTGCTGCTTCAGACCGAGGCCAAGGACCCCCGCCTGGGCCTGATCACCATTTCAGAGGTCGAGGTCACCTCCGACTACGCGCATGCCAAGGTGTTCTACACCGTGCTCCCAGACACCGAGGAGCAGCGCCTAAAGTCGGAGCAAGGACTCGCGGCTTGTCGCGGGTTCCTGCGTTCGCGCTTGGGGCAGCTGCTTCAGATTCACCAAACCCCAGAGCTTCACTTCGTGCACGACACGTCACTGGCACGGGGTGTTGCGCTCAGCGGCCTGATCGACGAGGCTAACCGCGTTCGCGCCCTTGAGGACTAGGGTAGCAATATGGCGAGCATGCGCAGAGCGGTGCACGGAGTCCTCGTGGCCGACAAGCCCCGTGGCCCATCATCGACCCAGTTTCTAGGGCGCGTGCGGTATCTCTTTTCCGCAGCCAAGGCGGGCCACGGTGGCACGCTCGACCCTATGGCAACCGGCTTGCTGCCCATTCTTCTTGGAGATGCCACCAAGTTCGCGCAGGAGGGGCTCGACGCAGATAAGGCCTATGAGGCAGAGGTTTTGCTGGGCCAGACAACCAGCACGGCAGACGCCGAAGGCGAGGTGCTCTCGGTTCGGTCCGTCACCTGCACGCGCGCAGAGATCGTGTCGGCTCTGCGTCAGTTCGAGGGGCACATCGAGCAGTGCCCCCCCATGTACTCCGCCCTCAAGGTCCAGGGAAAGCCGCTCTACGCCTATGCACGCTCAGGAGAGACCCTGGAGCGAAAGAAGCGCCCCGTGACCATTTACCAGCTCGAGCTGTTGGCCTGTGAGCTACCCCGAATTACCCTGCGCGTAGAGTGCTCGAAGGGCACCTACATTCGAACCCTGGCCGAAGACCTCGGTGAGGTGCTGGGCTGCGGTGCTCATCTGGTCGGGCTGCGCCGCACACGCGTGGGCCCATTGACCATCGATCACGCACACAGCCTGAATGACCTCGAGCATGCAAGCATCGAGACCCGTGATAGCTGGCTCAAGCCCGTGGACTTTCTCATTCAGGACTGGCCCAGTGTCACCCTGGCCGAGTCTCAATCGCAGCGGTTTGTGCATGGCAATCCTGTCGAGGCCAATCATTTTTCAGCGGACCTCGGTGGTCGTCGCATTCGCGTCATGAGCAGCCACCAGAATTTCCTCGGCGTCGGTGTTTTCCGAGCCGGTCAGCTCCACCCCCAAAGGCTTTTGTCCCAATTACCCACACCCTAGCCGATCGACTCGGTTCACCCAGGAGAGTTTTATGCGCCAGTTGCGCAATATTGCCATCATTGCCCACGTTGACCACGGAAAGACCACCCTCGTCGACAAACTGCTTCAGCAGGCGGGCACCTTCCGTTCAAACCAGGCTGTCAGCGAGCGCGTCATGGACTCGAACGATCTTGAGAAAGAGCGCGGCATTACGATTCTCGCCAAGAACTGTGCGGTCGAGTACGAAGGAACGCACATCAACATCGTCGACACACCCGGACACGCCGATTTCGGTGGTGAGGTCGAGCGGGTGCTCTCTATGGTCGACGGGGTGCTGCTGCTCGTCGACGCAGTTGAGGGCCCCATGCCCCAGACGCGCTTTGTTACGCGCAAGGCGCTGGCACAGGGCCTCAAGCCCATTGTCGTGGTGAATAAGATCGACCGTCCCGGTGCACGTCCCGACTGGGTGGTGAGCCAGACCTTCGACCTCTTCGACAAGCTCGGTGCGACCGAGGAGCAGCTGGACTTCCCTGTGGTCTACGCGTCGGCCCTGCAGGGTTTTGCCACACTCGATCACAGCAAGACCGAAACCAACATGCGCGCCCTCTTCGAGACGGTGCTTAAGTTCGTCCCTGTGCGAGACGACGAATCCGATGCGCCCCTGCAACTCCAGATCTGCTCGCTCGACTACTCGAGCTATGTTGGCAAGATCGGTATCGGCCGGGTCGCACGCGGCCGTCTGCGCCCGCTCCAAGAGGTCATCATTCAGGACGGACCAGAGGGCTCGCCCAAGAAGGCGCGTATCAACCAGGTGCTGAAGTTCCGGGGTCTCGAGCGCGAGACCGTCGAGGAAGCCGAGGCGGGCGATATTGTCCTGATCAATGGCATCGATGAACTCAACATCGGTACAACGGTTTGTGCACCTGACGCTGTCGATCCGCTGCCCATGCTGAAGGTCGATGAGCCCACGCTGTCCATGAACTTCATGGTCAACAGCTCTCCGCTTGCTGGCCGCGAGGGCAAGTTTGTCACCAGCCGTCAGATTCGCGAGCGCCTAGAGCGCGAACTCAAAAGTAATGTGGCGCTGCGCGTCGAGTTTGGTGCCGACACCGATACCTTCCTGGTCTCGGGGCGGGGAGAGTTGCACCTCACCATCCTGCTCGAGAACATGCGCCGTGAGGGCTATGAGCTTGCTGTGTCGCGTCCGCGGGTAGTGTTCAAGACCGACGAGGCCGGCGAGCGGCTTGAGCCTTATGAAATGCTGACCGTCGATGTTGAGCAAGAGCATCAGGGGCCTGTCATGGAGAACCTGGGCCTGCGCAAGGGCGATCTCATGGACATGGTTCCGGACGACAAAGGCCGGGTGCGACTTGAGTACCGAATTCCCGCGCGTGGCCTGATTGGCTTTCAAGGGGAGTTCCTCACCATGACCCGCGGTACGGGCCTCATGAGCCACATCTTCGATGCCTACGGGCCATACAAGGGTGAGCTCGCCGAGCGTCGCAATGGGGTGCTGATTTCCCAAGACGACGGCGAAGCGGTGGCCTATGCCCTCTGGAAACTGCAGGAGCGTGGCCGCATGTTTGTATCGCCAGGCGAGAAGCTTTACGAGGGCATGATCATTGGTATTCACTCCCGCGATAACGATCTTGTGGTGAACCCGGTCAAAGAAAAGAAGCTCACCAACGTGCGCGCATCCGGCAAAGATGAACACATCGACCTCACCACGCCAATCCAGCTGACGCTCGAGAAGGCAGTGGAGTTCATTGCAGACGACGAGCTGGTCGAGATCACTCCTCAGAGCATTCGCCTGCGCAAACGCCATTTGGTGGAGCACGAGCGCCGCAAGGCCTCTCGCGAGGAAGCCGCCGCATGACCGATTCGCAGCACCTCGATCACCTGAAACAGTCGCTTGAGGCCACTCGGAAGGTGGCGCAGGCCATGCTTGAGCAGGCATCGCTTCATGCGGCGCTGCTGCAGGCCGTTGAGACCTGTGCAACCGCACTCTCGCATCGACGACGTGTATTTTTTGCAGGCAACGGGGGAAGCGCAGCCGAGGCGCAGCACTTTGCGGCTGAGCTCTTGGGTCGCTTCCTGATCGACCGTGCTCCATTGCCCGCCATGGCGCTTCATGTCGACACATCGGCCATGACTGCCATCGGCAACGACTTTGGCTTCGATCAGGTCTTTTCGCGCCAGCTGCAGGGTCTTGGCCAAGCCGGTGATGTCCTGGTCGCGCTCTCGACCTCTGGTCGCTCGAAGAATATCCTCGCTGCCATGGAAGTCGCGCGCCATATGGGCATCTCAACCATCGCCATGACCGGGTCCGACCCGCGTGATATGGGCAGGCTTGCGGATGTCGTACTTGCGGTGCCGTCCACGCATACGCCCCAGATCCAAGAGGGGCATCTCGTCTTGGGGCATTTGCTCTGTGACCTTGTTGAACGGCACCTCTCCAAGTCAGCCTGACACCACATCAACGTCTGCGCTGCATGCACGGGCGCTGGGCTGGCTAGAGGAGCACCCGGAGGCATGGGCTAGTCCGCAGGAGCGTGAGGACGCAGCCCGAGCTGCAGAGTGGCTTGCCCTGTTGGGCCTTGACGAGGCGAGCAAGACGGCCTGCCTGCTCTATCCCGCAGCGCCCAGAGCACTGGGCCACCCCGAGGCCATCAAGAAGCTCTGGGGCGAGGAGTACGCCACCCTATGGCAGGGTCTCGATAGGCTCTCCACGGTCACGCATGCCATCGAGAACGCGAATCAGGCTGAGGCGCTGCGACGCATGCTTTTGGCGCTCAGTGAGGATCTGCGGGTCGTCCTGATCCGCCTCTCTCAGCACCTCGTAAGGCTTGAGCGTGCGGTGAAAGGCATACCTTCCGACGCTGGTCAACGGCTTGGAGAAGAGACCCTGCGCGTGCAGGCGCCTCTGGCGAACCGATTGGGCATCTGGCAGCTGAAGTGGGCGCTCGAAGATCATGCGTTTCGCCTGAGCGACCCCGATCGCTACAAGCAGATTGCTGGTTGGCTCGATGAGCGCCGCTCCGAGCGTGAGTCCTTCATTGCACGCACGCAGGCGGCTCTAGAGCAGCTGATGCGCGAGGCGGGCATTGCCGCACAGGTGAGCGGTCGACCAAAGCACCTCTACAGCATCTTCAACAAGATGCGTAACAAGGGCCTCTCCTTCGATGCGCTGCGCGACCTTCGAGCCTTTCGAATCTTGGTGGATGAAGCGCGGGACTGCTATGAGGCACTCGCCGTTGTCCATGCTGCCTTTACGCCCATGGATGATGAGTTCGACGATTACATTGGTCGACCTAAACCCAATGGCTATCAGTCTCTACACACGGTCGTCCTCGACCCCGATGGCCGCCCCTTTGAGATTCAGATTCGAACCCACGAAATGCATCTGCGGGCTGAGTACGGGGTTGCCGCGCACTGGAAATACAAGGAGGCTGGGGGTGAACAACAGCCCTCCGCGAGGGGCTACGACGCTCAGATTCAATGGCTTCGCCAGATGTTGGCCTGGGGGGAGAGCGTTGGTCAGGTCAAACTCTCCGGCGATCGCATCTATGTGCTCACGCCGCGAGCCAAGATCATCGAGCTCCCGGTTAACGCGACACCCCTTGATTTTGCCTACGCACTGCATACCGAGCTTGGTCATCGCTGCAAGGGGGCCAAGGTCGATGGACAGATCGTCCCCCTTCAGACTGCGCTCAAGACGGGTCAGACCGTTGAACTGCTGACAAACAAGCAGGGCAGTCCCAGTCGGGATTGGATGCTCGCGGAGTCTGGCTACCTGGTGTCAAGCCGAGCGCGTGCAAAGGTCCGCGCGTGGTTCCATGCGCAGGAGGGAGAGGGAGCCGAGCGCACCGAGAAGCAAGAGCCCCGAGAGCCTGCCGTTGTGGCGGACACAGCCGAGCCCGAGTTGCGGTGGAGCAGGCGTGGGCTTGAGCCGGCCAAGAGCCGGGTCTTGGTGCTTGGGGTGGACCGGCTATTGACCTCGATGGCTAAGTGCTGCCGACCTCTGCCGCCCGATGAGATTGTGGGGTTTGTCACCCGAGGCAAGGGTGTCTCTATTCATCGGGTGGGCTGCCCCGCCGCACAACGACTCATGGAGGCAAACCCCGATCGCATGATTGAGACCAGTTGGGGAGATCCGAACACCTCTGAGGGCCGTTATGAGGCAGCGATTCGCATTGAGGCAGAGTCGAGCGACAGCCTACTCAAGGAGGTCACCGACGGTCTGGTGCGTGAGAAGGTGCCCATCCTTCGGCTGGCGAGCCAGAGGCGATCGGCGGGGCTCTCCATTCGGCTCGAGGTCCAGCTCGCTGACCGTACAACCCTTCAGCGCGTGCTTGCCCTGCTTCGGGGCCTCTCAGGTGTTCGCAGTGCAGTGAGAGAATGATCGGTATGAACCCAAGCCTTTCGCTTCGCGCGCTCAACATTCAGCCCTTCTATGTCATGGAGATCCTCTCGCGGGCTGCCCGCCGTGATCCGAGCCGCGGGAGCCTGGTAAACCTTGTTGTTGGAGAGCCTGATTTCCCAACGCCTGCCCCCATTGTGGAGGCCGCTCAGCGGGCCCTCCTTGAAAATAGGATTCACTACACCTCGGCTTTGGGCATGCCAGAGCTGCGGTCTTGCATTGCCAGCGACTATCTGGAGCGGGATCAAGTCTCGGTTTCGCCTGAACAGGTCGTGGTCACTGCCGGGGCGTCTGCGGGGCTGTTGTTGGCTTTGGCTGCGGTCATCGATCCTGGTGATGAGGTGCTCATTCCCGACCCCGGATACCCCTGTAATCGAGCTTTCGTGGAGGCACTCGGTGGCGTCCCGAGGCTCATTCAACTGGACGCGGTACATGGCTTTCAGCCCACGGCAGAGCAGGTAAGAGCCGCATGGGGGCCCAAGACGAAGGCGCTGCTCTTGGCCTCACCTGCGAATCCAACAGGCACGCTCATCCCCGAGCCCCAGGCCGCCTCCGTGCTCGAGGCCGTGCGCGGGCTGGGTGGCTGGCTGCTCGCCGATGAGATCTACCTGCGCCTGGTGTTTGGCGCGCCGGCTCGGTCGCTGCTGCATCTCTCGCATGGACCGCATGACTGTCTGATCTCCATTAATAGTTTTTCCAAGACCTACGCCATGACCGGCTGGCGCCTGGGTTGGGTTGTGGCGCCTTCAACGCTGATTCCTGCACTCGAACGTTTGTCGCAAAACCTGTTCATCTCGCCGCCGGTTCTCTCACAAAAGGCTGCATTGGCCGCATTCACGCCTCAGACACGTCAAATCGTCGATGGCTACCGAGACGCGTATGCGGCGCATGCGGCGTATCTGGTTCCGGCGCTTGAGTCCATTGGGCTTCGCGTGCCCGCTACGCCTCAGGGGGCCTTCTATGTCTATTGCGACATGTCGGCCCATGGCCAGGACAGTGCACGTTTTTGCGAGACGGTCTGCGATGAACTGGGCGTACTCATGGCGCCTGGTCGAGACTTCACGACCCAGGCTCCCGAGCAGATGGTTCGGGTGTCATTTCCCAAGCCCATTCCCGTCCTGCGTGAGGGCGTTAACCGTCTTGAGGCTTATTTTTTGGGACGGAAGGCCTTACACACGGCGGGGTCTGTGAAGATGCTCGGCCCGCCAATCAACTCGAGGCCGTAAGGAACCGCCGCAAAAATACCGGGCACTTGGATTTTGCCCTCGGCATCGCGAAGCCCCTCAAGCGTCTCCTGAATGGCACGTGGTCGTCCGGGCAGATTGATGATGAGCGAGCGGCCTCGAATCACAGCGACCTGCCGCGACAAAATGGCGGTTGGGACAAACTGAAGCGAGATCTGTCGCATCTGCTCGCCAAAACCAGGGAGCGTCTTGTCCGCCACGGCAAGAGTGGCCTCGGGTGTTACGTCCCGCGGAGAGGGGCCTGTGCCGCCTGTCGTCAGGACAAGATCGCAACCCTCTTGGTCAACCAGGCTGCGCAATGTGTCAGAGACCTGGTCTTGCTCGTCGGGAATCAAACGCTCGGTGCAAATCCAGGGACTCGTAATGGCGCGCGTGAGCCACTGCTTGAGCGAGGGGAGGCCTTCATCGGGGTAGACCCCCGCGCTGGCACGATCGCTGATGGAAACGAGTCCGATGCGGGTACTCGCGCGGTCTGTGGGATTGTCGGTGTGGTTCATGGCAATATTCTGACGCATGAGCTCCCAATCGAAATCCTCCTTTTTTTATGAGCCCGCTCAGCTGGAAGCGGCAGCCCAAACCTTGCTGCAAATGGCGCGTGAGCAGGGTGCGACCGATGCGGCAGTCGAGGTCTCAGAGCACAGTGGCCTGTCGGTTACAGCGCGTCTGGGCCAGCTTGAGACCATTGAGCGGACCCGAGATCGGGCGGCCTCCATTACGGTCTACAAGGGCCATAAAAAGGGCCACGCCACCAGCGCAGACCTTCGAGAGGACGCCCTGCTCGAGACAGTACGCCGGGCAGCAGACCTTGCAGCGTTCACGGCCGAAGATCCATTCTCTGGCTTGCCCGACGCACAGGATATTGAAACTCAGCCCCGCACCATGGACCTCTTTCGGCCTTGGACCATCGAGGCCGATGCCGCTGCTCAGCTTGCACTCGAATGTGAGTCCGCAGCTCGTGCAGTGAGCCCGCTCATCCGAAACAGCGATGGCGCCTCTGTTTCAGCGAACCACGGTCAGTTCGTCATGGCCAATACCCGTGGTTTTATGGGTGGGTTTCCGTCCAGCCGACATTGGCTGAGTGTGGCGCCCATCGCCCAGCAGGGCGAGGCCATGCAGCGAGACGACTGGTACAGCACCAGTCGAGACCCAGGCGCACTGGGGGACCCGCGACAGATTGGCGCATACGCAGCGCATCGGGCGCTCTCTCGACTGGGCGCGCGTCGCATTCCGACCATGAGTTGTCCCGTGATTTTTGAGGCGCCTCTGGCCATCGGTCTGGTGGGTGCGCTTGTGCAGGCCTTGAGCGGATCCGCCCTTTATCGCCGAGCTAGTTTTTTATTGGACTCCATGGGTGAACAGATTTTTCCAGCGTCGATCATGCTCGATGAAGACCCATTCATTCCTCTGGGTGCTGGCAGCAGCCCATTCGACGATGAAGGGGTTCAGGTTCGGGCCCGCCGCGTCATTGATGCGGGGCGCGTGTCTGGTTACTTTCTTTCGACCTACTCTGCTCGCAAGCTCGGCATGCGAACCACTGGGAATGCAGGGGGCTCACATAATCTGCGCTTCTCGAGTCGCAAGACCAAGCCGTCTGACGGTCTAGAGGCCTTGATCCAGCGGATGGGGCGCGGCTTGTTGGTGACAGAGGTGATGGGTCAAGGTGTGAATGGCCTGACGGGAGACTATTCTCGCGGTGTCTTTGGGTATTGGGTTGAAGGCGGGCAGATTCAACATGCCGTTGAAGAAGTCACCATTGCTGGGAATCTGAAAGCAATGTTCAAGGGCATTGTGGCTGTGGGATCCGACGAGGTCGTGCGGGGTAACAAGACGTGCGGCTCGATATTGATCGACTCGATGACGATCGCCGGCGCTTAGCCCCCGACACGGCTCGCGCGGCTTGCCTTTGTCACCGAGCTGGTCTTTCTGATCTTACGCAAGACCTCTGCCAGGTGTTGACGGTCTTTGACCTCAATTGCAATGTGCATTGACGGAAAGCCCGTGCCTTGGCGCTCAATGCGCAGGTCTAGGATGTTGCCGTGGGCTGTAGAAATAGCGGCAGCGACCAGCGCGAGGACACCCGGGGAGTCGGTTACATCGACGACCAGGTGCGTCTCAAACGTTCGGTGCATGGGCTCGCCCCAGAGAATATCGGCCCAGCGCTGGGGCTCTTTTGCGCGTTGGCGCTTCGCGCTTGGGCAGCTGGCCCGATGCACCATAAGGCCCGTGCCGCCGCGCATATGGCCGCAGGCATTGTCGCCCGCAATGGGGTAACAACAATGTGCGTATTGAACAGCCGTTCCCTCGGAGCCATTGAGGGTGATGCCAGTCTCTTCGTGCGTGAGGTGTTCAGCCGATAGCTTGAGAGCGCGTTGCGCAAACGGGCTGAGCTTGCGATCTCGTCGGGCAGCAGGAGCCTCACTGCTGTTGGAGATGAGGCGTCGAGCGACCACGTGGGCGAGGCTATGTCCCAGTCCAATAGAGGCATACAAGCTCTCGCGATCATTGGCGGGCATTTCATGCCAGACCATATCCCATTGCAGCATTGGGTCGTCGAGCCCCTTAGCGCCAAGCGCCTTGACTGCGTGCTCGAGCAGGCGCCGCCCAAAGCTGATGGCGCGCTCCTGCGTGGTGGTTTTTAGGACGTGCCGAATCTCTGCCCTTGCCTTCGCGGTCTTTACGAAGCCCAGCCAGCCGGGATGCGGAATGGAGTCTGCTCGCGTTTCAATCTTCACCACGTCGCCATTGCGCAGCTCGACATCGAGTGGTTTGGACTGACCGTTGATCAGTGCACCAATGCACCGGTTACCCACATCGGTATGCACCGTGTAGGCAAAATCGACGGGTGTGGATCCTCTGGGGAGTTCTTTGATGGACCCCTTGGGCGTGAACACGTAGACCACGTCGGGGAAGAGATCGATCTTGAGGTGATCGAGAAATTCGCGCGGTTCCGCAGTCTGAACGGCCAGTAGCGACTGCATCCACTCGTGGGCCTTTTGCTGCAGGGGGCTTACCTCTTGGGCTTGCTCCTTATAGAGCCAATGGGCCGCCACACCCGCCTCTGCGACCTGGTGCATGCCTTGGGTCCGGATTTGGAATTCCAAGGGCGTACCGTACGGGCCAATGACGACGGTGTGAAGCGACTGATAACCATTCGACTTGGGCAGAGCGATGTAGTCCTTGAATCTGCCGGGAGATGGTTTGAAGAGCGCATGCAGCGCGCCCAGCGCGAGGTAGCACTCAGGGATGGTGTCGACCGTAACGCGAAATCCATAGATGTCCAGCACCTCTGCAAAGGAGAGGTGCTTCTCTCGCATCTTCTGGTAGATGGAGAAGAGGCTCTTCTCACGCCCACTGACCTCGGCCTGTAAGCCAAATTTGGGCAGGTGCTCGATGATCTGGGAGGTGAGCCGATGCACCACCTCCTTGCGATTGCCCCGGGCCGTCAGTAAGGCCTCTTGCAGCACGCGATGCCGCACGGGGTAGAGCCCCGCAAAACAGAGGTCCTCGAACTCTCGATAGGCCTCATTGAGACCGAGTCGATGGGCAATGGGTGCGTAGATTTCGAGGGTCTCGTGCGCCACGCGGGCTCGCTTTGCGCGGCTCACCCCTGCAAGGGTGCGCATGTTATGAAGCCGATCTGCAAGCTTGATGAGGATGACGCGCACGTCATCGGCCATGGCCATGAACATCTTGCGAAAGTTTTCGGCTTGGGCTTCTTCTCGGGACTGAAACTCAAGCTGATCGAGCTTGGTAAGCCCCCTGACCAGCGCTGAGACCGTTGGGCCGAAGGCTTCGGCAATGGCCTCATGCGTTACGCCGCAGTCCTCTACGGTGTCGTGCAGCAGGGCCGCGCGCAGCGCATCAATGTCGAGTTGCCAGTGAGCGCAGACGCCAGCAACTGCGAGGGGGTGGGTGATGTAAGGCTCGCCACTCTGGCGAAACTGCCCCGTGTGTGCGTGCTCCCCAAATGCATAGGCCTCGCACAGCAAGGCCCGGTCATGAGAGTCGAGGTATGGGGTTGCGCTGAGGAGCGCCTCGATCGACTTGGGCAAAGTGCTTAGATAGGCACCTTGCGCAGCATTTCCCGCCCGACCAGTCCAGCAGCAACCTCACGCAGCGCGGTGACGGTGGGCTTGTCTTTGGACTCGAGCTTAGGTGTTGCCCCCTGAGCAAGTTGGCGTGCGCGATACGCCGCAGAGAGTACGAGTTCAAAGCGGTTTGGGATCTGCGAGAGGCAATCTTCTACAGTAATACGAGCCATGAAAGGGTCCTTTAATCAGGGGGTTGCGTGGGTCTGAACGAGCGCCTTGAGCGCCTTCAAAGCAACGCTAAAGTCTTGATTCATAATAACATGATCGAACTCGCCCGCGTGCTCCATTTCGGACTGGGCGGCCCTTACGCGGGACTCAATGACCTCTTGGGTGTCTTGGCCTCGGGCCTCAAGCCTGCGCTGAAGCTCTTCCAGTGAGGGGGGCAGAATAAAAATGCTGCTCACCTGAGTCGGAAACTGGGTCCGCACCTGCGCTGCACCCTGCCAGTCGATCTCAAGGAGTATCTGTTCACCCCGTGCAAGGCCCTCTGCAATGGTGGCTCTTGCAGTGCCATACAAATTGCCATGCACCTGCGCCCACTCCAGAAACTCACCCGCCTGCGCACGTGCGGTGAACGCTTCTCTGCTGGTGAAGTAATACTCGCGACCGTGGACCTCGCCGGGCCGCGGGGGGCGCGTCGTGGTGGAAATACTCAATCGGATAGGGCAGCTCGGATCGGCAAGGAGCGCTTTCACAAGGCTCGTTTTGCCTGCACCGGAAGGCGCAGAGATGATGAAGAGCTTTCCGCGTTGGGCCATGGTCATCATGGGTTATTGCAAGTTCTGAACCTGCTCGCGGATCTGTTCAATGCAGACTTTCAGGTCCATCGCGGTCTGACTCAGCGCCAGACTGGCTGCCTTGGAGCCGAGGGTGTTGGCCTCTCGGTTGAGTTCCTGCGCAAGAAAATCGAGGCGTTTTCCGACTGGTTGTTGAGACTGCAGTGTGCGCTCAACCTCTTGCATGTGGGCTCTGAGTCGGTCAATTTCCTCGGCGATATCGCTTCGAATCGAGGCTGAATGCGCCTCGGCTCGGATGCGCTCGGCAAGGGCCTCCTGCAGATCTGGGCCGCTGACGCCATCAAAGGCCTCGTGCAGCTTCTGACTGAGCTTCTCGCGTAGCGCGTTCATGGCCTCGGGCATGAGTGCCTCAGCCCGGCTGGCAAGCGAGGTCATCGTATGCAGGCGCTCCTGGATGAGTGTCGTCAAACGCTCGCCCTCGCGCGCACGCGAGGCCTGCAGCGTCTCAAATGCTCGGCTCGCAATCGCACGGATGGCCTGCTCAACGTGGGCGGGGTCTGCCTGGCTCTGCGCCATCACCCCAGGCCAGCGCAGCAGGTCCGAAAGGGACATGGGTTGCACAAGTGCATTGCCATCGGGTAGCGCTTGAATGCGCTTGAGGACGTGTGCAATTTCCGCGACACGCTCGAGGTCCACGGAGTGGAGCTGGCCTTGCTGGTCTGCCCGTGCAATGGAAATGCGCAGGTCGATCTTGCCGCGGCTGATGCTGCGCTGGGCCAAGTCCCTGAGGTGCATCTCGATGGAGCCGCGCAGGTCGTCAGGGATGCGCGCAGCGAACTCGAAGAATCGGCTGTTGACGGTTCTCACGTCAACGGTAGCCATGCCCAGCGGAGTTTCTCCTGCGGCGGAGCCGAAGCCCGTCATGCTTAGAATCGTCATAGCGCTGTATTGTAGTGCGCCCAATCAGCTCACACGGAGAAGTTCATGTCCCTGGTTACACGATCCGACCAACGTGCCGTCGATGCCCTGCGTCCCGTTACCCTTAAGCGCCGTTTCACCTGCCACGCGGAGGGGTCCGTGCTGGTGAGCTTTGGGCGCACCCAGGTGCTCTGCACAGCATCGATTGAAGATCGTGTCCCGGGTTTTCTAAAGGGTAAGGGGCAGGGCTGGGTGACCGCTGAGTACGGCATGCTCCCGCGCTCCACGCACACCCGAAGCGATCGGGAGGCAGCACGTGGAAAACAGGGCGGCAGAACCCTCGAGATACAACGCCTCATTGGTCGCAGCCTTCGCACAATCATCAACCTCGAGGCGCTGGGTGAGCGCACCATTACCCTCGACTGCGATGTGCTCCAGGCCGATGGCGGCACGCGAACCGCGAGCATTACGGGCGCCTGCCTTGCCCTGTTTGATGCCCTTCATGCCGTGGGCTTGACCACGTGCATGCGTGATCGCGTTGCAGCCGTGTCTGTGGGGATTGTCTCGGGGGAGCCGCTGCTCGATCTCGATTACACCGAGGATTCAGGGTGTGACACGGATCTGAACCTGGCCATGACGGCAAGCGGGGGTCTGATTGAGATTCAAGGCACTGCCGAGGGAAAGCCATTTTCAAGGGCTGAGCTCGATCGGCTCGTCGATCTGGGAACCTCTGGGCTCATGCGCCTTCACGGCCTGCAGTTGTTGCTTATGCAGAACCCCGATCAACTCGAGGCGGGGCTTGAGCGATGAATCGCGCGTCGCAGGTTCGGGCGTCTTGGGTGCTTGCGACCAGCAGCGCTGGCAAGTCGCGAGAGCTCTCAGAGTTGCTTGCCCCGCTCGATCTCGATATTTCGCCCCAGTCTGCATTCGGCGTTCAGTCCTGTGAGGAGCCCTTCCTTGGGTTTGTCGAAAATGCTCTGGCCAAGGCACGTCATGCCAGTGCCAAGACGGGTCTACCGGCCTTCGCGGATGACTCGGGTCTGATGGTCAGCGCATTGAAGGGAAGGCCCGGGGTGCGAACCTCGGACTATGACTGGCGTTGGCTCTTGGGTGAAATGCAGCATGTGCCTGAGGGTGAGCGCGCTGCGGCGTTTATTTGCGTTCTGGTTGCTATTCGAGCGCCCGATGACCCTCTGCCCCTAATTGCGCAAGGGCGCTGGCAGGGCAGGATCAGCTTGGAAGCGCATGGCGAGAGCGGGTTTGGGTACGACCCTGTGTTTTTTGATTCGGCGATGGGCTGCACCGCAGCCCAGATGACCGTTGACCAAAAGAATGCACGCAGTCATCGCGGCCAGGCTGCGCGTGCCCTGCTCGCGGCCTGGTGAGGTTCCGCTCATGAGCAGCATGGGTCTCTATGTGCACATGCCCTGGTGTGTGCGCAAATGCCCATATTGCGACTTCAACAGTCATGGTGTCGGTCCTGATGGTGCTATTCCGGAGCAGGCCTACCTCCAAGCCCTCATGACAGACCTCGAGCAGGCCTTGCCCAGCGTCTGGGGGAGACCTGTGAGCAGCATTTTCATCGGCGGCGGGACGCCGAATCTCATCTCCCCTGATGGCATTGGAGCCCTGCTCTCTAATATCCGCGCACGCATGCGGGTGCTACCCCATTGTGAAGTTACGCTCGAGGCCAACCCTGGAGCCGCGCAGGCGGGCCAGTTTCAAGCGCTGCGCGAAGCAGGTATTACACGGCTCTCGCTCGGGGTGCAGACCTTCTCAGCGGAGCACCTCAAACGACTCGGCCGGATCCACGACCCAGAACAGGCGCTCGAGGCTGCAACGACTGCGCTTGAGATCTTTGATCGCGTGAACATTGACCTCATGTATGGCTTGCCCGATCAGAGCCTCGCCCAAGCATTGCGGGACGTCGACACAGCACTCTCCACCGGGGTGGGTCACCTGTCGCTCTACCAACTCACGCTGGAGCCCAATACCGAGTTCGCCCGCAATCCGCCGACCCTTCCGGAGGACGAGCTCATCGGCGATATGCAAGACGCACTCATTGCACAGATTCAGGGCGCGGGGCTCGAGCGATATGAGGTCTCAGCCTATGCAAGGCCAGGTGAGCGGTGTACCCACAATCTGAACTATTGGACGTTCGGTGATTATCTTGGCATTGGGGCTGGGGCCCACAGCAAGCTCAGGCTCCCCGAGAGGGGTACCCTTCGCCAGTGGTGTCTGCGAGCGCCGTCTCAGTACATGGAGGCCGTGGCGCGTGGCGCGGGGAGTCATCGACAGACGGAGGCTGTGCGAGATGAGGACCTTGGCTTTGAGTTCATGATGAACGCGCTTCGGCTTGTTGAGGGCATAGAGCCTTCTCGTTACGGTGAACAGACCGGTCGCCCCTTAGAGGACCTGTTGGGGGGCGTCACCAGAGCGCAGGCGCTCGGGCTCATGGAGCAGCGCGAGGGCATCTGGCGCCCCACGACACGGGGACTCGATCTGTTGAGTGACCTTCAGATCCTCTTTGTGCACCAAAAAAAGGCAGAAAGACCTAAAATAGTGCGCATACAAGCACAATAATGGTGCAATAATGTGCGTGGAGCCCTGGTCGCCTGCGAAGCCGGCGAAAAAGTCTCCCCTTCGAACGCTGGCATGGAATCTGCACAGTATCCTCCCGATCTCAGACGTTTTTCTTAGACCTTTTAGAACACCAGGAGAAGCTCTCAATGGCCAGCGCCAAAGATGTTTTGAAAATGATTTCCGACCATGAAGTCAAATTCGTGGACTTCCGTTTCACCGACACGCGCGGCAAAGAGCAGCACGTTTCTGTTCCCTCCCATCAAGTCGACGAAGACAAGTTTGAGTCGGGCCACGCCTTTGATGGCTCCTCCATTGCAGGCTGGAAGGGCATTGAAGCCTCTGACATGCTGCTCATGCCCGATGCTGCAACCGCGGTCATGGACCCCTTTCGCGAAGAGTCCACCCTCAACATCACCTGTGACGTGATTGAACCCTCAGATGGCAAGGGATACGACCTCGACCCCCGATCCATCGCAAAGCGCGCTGAGGCCTTCTTGAAGTCGTCCGGAATTGGCGACGTCGCTTACTTCGGTCCCGAGCCCGAGTTCTTCATTTTTGATGGCGTGACCTGGAATGTCGATATGGCCGGCTGTGGCGTGAAGATCAAGTCTGAGGAAGCCAGCTGGTCGACCGGTATTGAGTACGAGGGTGGCAACCTGGCCCATCGGCCCGCTGTGAAGGGCGGCTACTTCCCCGTGCCCCCCGTTGATTCCTTCCAGGACATTCGCTCCGAGATGTGCCTGATCCTCGAGCAAATGGGCGTGCCTGTCGAGGTCCACCACCACGAAGTGGCAGGTGCGGGCCAGTGCGAAATTGGCACCCGGTTCTCCTCGCTCACACAGCGTGCAGACTGGACCCAAATCCTCAAGTACGTGGTTCACAACGTGTCGGCAAGCTACGGAAAGACTGCGACGTTCATGCCCAAGCCTGTGGTGGGCGACAACGGCTCCGGTATGCACGTGCACCAGTCAATCTGGAAGAACGGCGAGAATCTCTTCGCAGGCAACGGTTACGCTGGCTTGTCTGAGTTTGCTTTGCATTACATTGGCGGCGTCATCAAGCACGCTCGCGCACTCAATGCCATCACAAACCCTGGCACCAATAGCTACAAGCGTCTGGTTCCTGGTTTCGAAGCCCCCGTCAAGCTCGCCTACTCGGCACGTAACCGCTCCGCTTCGATCCGCATTCCCTACGTTGCAAGTCCCAAGGGCCGTCGCATTGAAGTTCGCTTCCCAGACCCCACAGCGAACCCCTATTTGGCCTTCGCTGCACTCATGATGGCTGGTCTCGACGGCGTCATGAACAAGATTCACCCCGGTGAGGCCGCAGACAAGAACCTCTACGACCTGCCCCCAGAGGAAGACAAGAAGATCCCCACGGTCTGCTCTTCGCTTGACCAGGCGCTTGAGTGCCTCGACAAGGATCGCGAGTTTCTGACCCGCGGTGGCGTGTTCAGCGACGGCATGATCGACGCCTATATCAACCTCAAAATGGAGGAGGTCACTCGGTTCCGCATGACCACCCACCCTGTTGAGTTTGATATGTACTACTCGGCCTAAGGGCTCGCAGTTGAGCATCAGGACAGGGGGCGCGTGTCGCCCCCTTTTTTTCGCCCATGGCTGACTACAGTCTTTTCGATCTCCTGAGTACCGCTGTCATTCTGGTCGACAGTCGAGGGCAGGTAGCCTATGCGAACTCGCCCGCTCAAAGTCTGCTGGGGCTCTCTGAGGCTCAGCTCACGGGGGCCGATATTGAGGGTCTCATTGCCGATGCTGTGAGCGCGGAGCAGGCGTTCTCAGGGGCCTGGTCTGGAGAGCACAGTATTTATCGGCAGCACCTTCCATGGCGAGTCGGGTTGCGTGGGAATGTCGTCCTCGACACCACCATTCACACCATCGCCGAGCGTGGCTTGATGGCCTCTGTAGAGCTTCGCGATCCGGATGCGTTTCATCGCATTGACCGTGAGGAGCGACAGGCAGAGATGCTGCAGCGGAATCAGTCGTTGCTTCGGAACCTGGGTCATGAGGTTAAAAATCCGCTGGGCGGCATTCGCGGGGCGGCCCAGCTGCTGGATTCAGAGCTTCCGAGTGTGACCTTGCGTGAGTACACCCAGGTCATTATCAAAGAGTCAGATCGCCTGCAGTCACTGGTCGATCGCATGCTGGCCCCTGTCCGGCGCAGCCAGAATCGCCAACCTCTCAATATTCATGAGGTGCTCGAGCGTGTGCGTCGACTGGTGTTGGCCGAGTTTCCGCAGGCGCTTGAGATACAACGTGACTACGACACCAGCTTGCCTGAAATTGAGGGCGATCTCGAGCAGTTGATCCAGATGGCGCTCAATATTGTGCGCAACGCAGCCCAAGCGCTTGAAGCCTCGCGAGACCAGCGCACCGAGGTGGGGAGGATTGTGCTTCGAACGCGTGCAGCGCGTCAGGTCACCTTGCACCGGCGTAGGCATCGACTGGCCATTGCTTTGTCCATTTCAGATAACGGGCCAGGTATTCCTGAGGCCATTCGAGAGGAGATCTTCGATCCCTTGGTTTCGGGGCACCCGCAAGGCCATGGTCTTGGCTTGACTATTGCTCAGACCGTGGTGCATCAGCACGGGGGTGCAATCAGTTGCAGCACCACGACCGCTGGATCCGTGTTTGAGATTGTTCTACCGCTAGAGATCGAGGGAGCCAAATCACCATGAAGCCAGTCTGGATCGTCGACGATGATGCATCGATTCGATGGGTATTAGAGCGTGCGCTTCGTCGCGCGGAGCTCCCATGTCGCCTGTTTGAGAACGCGCAGGATGTCATGAAGGCGCTTCAGGCCGAGGATGTTCCTCAGGTTCTAGTCTCTGACATTCGCATGCCTGGAGACAACGGCCTTGAGCTGCTCGAGCAAGTCAAGGCCAGGCTTCCAGAACTCCCGGTCATCATCATGACGGGCTTCTCGGACCTCGACAGCGCGGTTTCAGCTTTTCAAGGGGGCGCGTACGAGTACCTGCCAAAGCCTTTCGATGTGGATGAGGCCACCGCCCTCATTCTCAAGGCCTGCCAGCGAGGCCAGGGTGGAGGCGGAGTCGAAGTGCCGAAATCGACGGCAGTGCTTGAGATGTTGGGTCAGGCACCGGCCATGCAGGAGGTCTTTCGAGCCATTGGGCGCCTGTCGCAGTCCACAGCGACTGTGCTGCTTACAGGGGAATCGGGCTCGGGGAAAGAGGTTGTCGCACAAGCACTACACCGACACAGCCCGCGTGCGGATCGCGCGTTTGTTGCACTCAACACAGCTGCGATCCCCAAAGATCTGCTGGAGTCGGAGTTGTTTGGGCACGAGCGCGGCTCCTTTACGGGTGCTCAGGCCCAGCGACGCGGACGCTTTGAACAGGCCGAGGGCGGCACGCTCTTTCTCGATGAGATCGGGGATATGCCGCTCGACCTGCAGACTCGGCTGCTGCGAATTCTCTCCGATGGCCAGTACTATCGGGTGGGGGGCCACCAGCCCCTCAAGGCGAATGTCCGCGTCATTGCAGCCACCCATCAAGATCTCGAGCGCCGAGTCGCAGATGGCAAGTTTCGAGAGGATTTATTTCATCGGCTCAATGTCATTCGCCTTCGCCTGCCCCCGCTGCGAGAGCGTGCCGAGGACATTCCCGATCTCGCGCGTCATTTTCTCGAGCGATCCGCTCGCCAGCTCGGCAGCGAGGTGCGTAGGCTCTCTGCCGCAGCGATGGATGCGCTCAGTCAGCACCCATTCCCCGGCAATGTCCGCCAGCTCGAGAACCTCTGTCATTGGCTCACGGTCATGGCACCAAGCCCGCGAGTCGAAGTGGACGATCTGCCCCCGGAGTTTCGAGACCGAGGCCCGGAGCGTCTTGCGCAGCTCCCGGACCTGCAGCCCTCAGATTTGTCTCCACGGGCTGTTTCACAGGGCAGACCTCAGGCCGACGATGCGCTCTGGCTAGAGCCGTTGGTTCAGGCGGTTTCTCAGGCTATTCAGAGAGCCCAGCGGGACCCGAGTCGGTCGTCTGAGGCCGAAATGGCGCATTGGGAGCGGCTCTTCGAGACCGCAGTGTATGGAACAGCGCTCAAGCTCACACGTGGCCGGCGTCTCGAGGCAGCCCAGGTGCTGCAGGTCGGGCGCAACACCATCACTCGCAAAATTCAGACTCTGAACTTAGAGGCTGAATAACAAGGCAGCGCCCTGTGGGGCTAGGACTTGGGCGGGCGAGCCAACAGGTAGGTCATAGCACTGGCTAAGGCAGAGAAGGCCCAGAAGATCATGAACCCGAACCCATAGGCTTCGCGTCGATCCAGCTCGAGCGGAAGCCCGAACACCACCAGTTCGTTGGGATCAATGGACGAGAAGAACAGGCCGGTGAACGCAGTGGCCGCGAGGAAGGAGGGCCAGGCAATGCTCATGGCTGCGCGGGCCATGCATGGGGTCAGACGTGAATCACGCACGCCCTCTTGAACAGGAATTTCATTCGCCATGCTTGTCTCCTTGTATTATTTCAAGTCGGGTGCGAACCCGCCAGCTGCCATCTGGGGGCTCAAAGGCAGCGTGCCAAAGCCCTGCCTTGGGCGGCGACACCACCACAAAATAGGCGCCAGAGGGCAGTCTGGCCAGGGTGAGCTGAGTATCGAGCTTGCTGATGGTGGGATGAGACAGGCTGAGCTTGAGTGACTCGGGACGAAGGGCCGAGGAGTCGGCCATGCTGAGCGCAGCCTCAATGCGCACAAGCCCCCCTCCCTGAGGGGTTAAGGTGGGCGTAATCACCACGCCGAGTCGGTGTGCTGTGTCGTCCTTCTCGAGCCGCTGATTGATGGCCTTTCCGTGCTTGGTGTAGTCGTCGGCCACAAGGCTGTCGGTGGTGTCCATGGCGATGAATAGCGTGATCACGCTGGCGATGACCACAGTGCCCAGCATGCCCAGGATGATCCAGGGCCATGGCTCTCGGGTCCAGTGACGGGGGGCGGGTTGCACGATATGGGTTCTTGTCAACGCGGAAGGAAGAAGGCCGCTTTTTCTGTGACCGTGAGGGCTCGGTCGTCTTCCGAGCGTACCTCGAGCTCGATCTTGTGAGAGCCTCTGGACATGCGCTCGGCGTCTGCCAGTGGGAGTTGCACACTGACAATTGCGGTGCTCACTGCGCCAGCCTCGACGGTAAAGCGTGTGTCTCCGTCTGCCTTGAGGTGGTTGATGCCATGGGGCACGACAACAAATCGATGGGGCCGATCACTGGTGTTGTTGATCTGCAGGCGATACGTGTTTTCAATGTATTGGCCTTCGACCTCGCGAGCGAGCGCGCCGCGGTCTCGGATGACATTGACCTTGAGGGGCGTGCGCATAGCCAAGGATGTGAGGATCGCAATGGTTACGGTGAGCAGGATGGTGCCGTAGATCAGCACGCGCGGTCTGAAGAAATGCTGCCGAACCTCTTTCTCGGTGAGGCGATGCTCAAGCGAATTGAGGGTCGCGTAGCGAACAAGACCGCGTGGGGTGCCCATGCGGTCCATGATGGTGTTGCAGGCATCGGCACACAGACCACAGCCAATGCACTCGTACTGCAGGCCATCGCGAATATCAATACCGGTAGGGCAGACTTCCACGCAGACACCGCAGTCAATGCAGTCCCCTTTGCCGACGGACTTTGGGTCAATGTGTTTGGCGCGTTTGCCGCGGGGCTCGCCGCGCTCAGTGTCGTAGCTGACGATGAGCGTGTCGCGGTCGAACATGGCGCTTTGGAACCGTGCGTATGGGCACATGTACTTGCAGACTTGCTCACGCATGAAGCCTGCCTGCATCATGGTGAAGAAGGCGTAGAAGAGAATCCAAAAGCTCTGCCAAAAGCCCAGCGTGCCTGCCAAAACCCCCATGCCAAGCTGGTCGATGGGCGTGAAATAGCCGCCAAAGGTGAAGCCCGTCCAGAGGGCGATGAGGGCCCAGACAAACCATTTGCTGAGTTTCAGAGGCAGGCGTGCGGAGAGTGACTTCTCTCGGTCGCGTCGCATGCGAACATGCCGGTCACCCTCGATCCAGCGCTCGACCTGCATGAAGATCTCGGTATAGACCGTCTGTGGGCAGGCGTAGCCGCAGAATAGGCGCCCCGCAATGGCCGTGAAGAGAAAGAGACCCAGCGCGGAGATGAGCAGCAGGCCCGTGAGGTATATGAAGTCCTGTGGCACGAGCATCAGGTCGAAGATGTAGAACCGGCGGGCCTCTAAGTCAAAGAGCACCGCTTGTCGGCCGTTCCACTGAACCCAAGGCGTTAAGTAGTACAGCGCCTGGGTCAGAAAAACAAAGACCCAGCGCCAGTTATTGAAATAGCCCTTGGTTGCTTTGGCATAGATTTTCTTGCCGGGCGCATACAGCAGTACGGTCTGCTCAACCACTGCGCCAGAGACGGGCGCCCCGCCAGACGGGCCGCCTGGCGTATTGGCGGGGCCTGTTGTCATTTGTTGCTCAGGCTGTAGACGTACGCAGACACCAGGTGTGAGCGCTCCTCGCCAAGGATGTCTTTCCAGGCCGGCATGACGCCGCCGCGGCCTTTGTTAATGGTCTCAGAGATGGTCGCAATCGAGCCTCCATAGAGCCAGACCTTGTCGGTGAGGTTGGGGGCGCCCAGGGCGGTCATGCCCTTACCATCCTCGCCGTGGCAGGCGGCACAGGCTGCGAACTGCTCCTTGCCGAGCGCTGCCTTGACAGAATCGTGAGGACTGCCGGAGAGGCTGAGGACGTAGTTGGCCACGTTCTCCACGCCTGCTGGCCCTCCAACGGCGTCGGCCATGGGTGGCATCATGCCCATGCGGCCCTCGAGAATGCCCGTTTTGATGGCGGCGCCATCTCCGCCATAGAGCCAGTCTGCATCGGTCAGGTTGGGGAAGCCCTTTCCACCTCGGGCGTCGTTGCCATGGCACTGCGCGCAGTTATTCACAAAAATACGCTGCCCGATTTTGAGGGCGGCCTCATCTTTGGCCACCTCCTCAATGGGCGTTGCAGCGTATTTGGCGTAGATGGGGCCGAACTTAGCGTGGGCTGCGGCCACCTCTTTGTCGTACTGGCCCGTAGACGACCAGCTCAGACTGCCTTTGGCATCGCCCAGCCCAGGGAAGAGCACCAGGTAGACGATGGCAAACACGATGGTGATGTAGAACAGGATCATCCACCAGCGGGGCAGCGGGTTGTTGTACTCAGCAAGGTTTTCATCCCAGACGTGCCCGGTGGTTTCAACCTTTCCCTCTTTGAATTGGATCTTGGTACGGGAGAGGAAGAAGAGAAAAACCCCACATGCCAGCACGCTCACGACCGTACCAATGATGACAAAAAGGTTCCAAAAGGAGTGGGTGAAGTCAGCCATTTTGCTTGCCTCGAGAATGTTCAATGGGTTCGTCGTCATGCAGCGGAATTTGCGCAGCTTCATCCATTTTTTGTCTCTGTCCTTTGCTGTAGGTCCAGGCGATGATGCCGACAAAGATCAGAAAAAAGAGCGTAGTCAACGCTGCGTGAAGGTCGTTCATGACCGCTTGTCCTTCAGTGCGAGTCCGAGCGACTGGAGGTAGGCGATCATGGCCTCCATTTCGGTCTTGCCCTCGAGTTCACCCGAGGCTGCCGCAATTTGCTCCTCGGTGTAAGGCACGCCAAAGCCCTGAAGCGCTCGCATTTGGGTTTGGATGTGCGGCATCTTGAGCGCGGTGCCCTCAAGCCAGGGGTAGGCTGGCATGACCGACTCGGGCACCACATCGCGGGGGTTTACCAGGTGCACACGATGCCACTCATCGGAGTAGCGCCCGCCGACGCGAGCAAGGTCTGGGCCTGTGCGCTTGGAGCCCCACAAAAAGGGGCGGTCGTAGACCGATTCGCCAGCCACGGAATAGTGGCCATAGCGCTCAGTCTCTGCGCGGAAGGGGCGAATCATCTGGGAGTGACAGCCCACGCAGCCCTCTCGGATATAGAGGTTACGTCCTGCCAGCTCTAATGCCGTATGTGGCTTCATGCCGGTGACGGCCTCGGTGGTGGACTTCTGGAAGAAGAGGGGAACGATCTCCACAAGGCCGCCCACGGCAACGACCAGCAAGGTCATGACGATGAGCAGGGTGGGGCGCTTTTCAATGATTTCGTGACGAAAACCCATGGTCGTAGTTCCTGTTGAGATGCGGCTTAGGCGTGGTGTGCAACAGCGGGAATGCTGTTGTTCACGGGCTGTGGGTTGCGCACGGTCATGACCACGTTCCAGGCCATGACGAACATGCCCGAGAGGTAGAGAATGCCGCCCGAGAGCCGGATGACGTAGTACGGCATGGTGGCCTTCACGCTCTCGACGAAGGTGTAGGTGAGCGAGCCGTCTTCATTGAGTGCGCGCCACATGAGGCCCTGCATGACTCCAGAGATCCACATGGCGGCGATATAGAGCACGATGCCAATGGTGGCAATCCAGAAGTGCAGCTCGACGGCCTTGACGGAGAACATGCTGGTGCGGCCAACCAGGCGAGGGATAAGGTAGTAGAGCGAGCCAATGGAAATGAAGCCGACCCAGCCCAAGGCACCAGAATGCACGTGACCAATGGTCCAGTCAGTGTAGTGCGAAAGCGCGTTGACGGTCTTGATGGCCATCATGGGGCCTTCGAAGGTAGACATACCGTAGAACGACACCGACACAATAAGGAACTTCAGAATGGGGTCGCTACGCAGCTTGTGCCAAGCACCGGACATCGTCATGATGCCGTTGATCATGCCGCCCCAAGAGGGAGCCAGTAGGATCAGGGAGAAGACCATGCCCAGAGACTGGGTCCAGTCGGGCAACGCGGTGTAGTGCAGATGGTGGGGGCCAGCCCACATGTAGGTGAAGATCAGCGCCCAGAAGTGCACGATCGACAGGCGATAGGAATACACGGGGCGCTCAGCCTGCTTCGGAATGAAGTAATACATCATGCCCAGAAAGCCAGCGGTCAGAAAGAAGCCCACCGCATTGTGGCCGTACCACCATTGCACCATGGCGTCTTGAACCCCCGCAAAGACGGGGACCGCCTCGGTGAGGCTGATGGGCACAGCTGCGCTGCGCACAATGTGCAGCAAGGCAACCGTCAGAATGAACCCGCCGTAAAACCAGTTGGCGACATAAATGTGCTCGACCTTGCGGGTCATGAGCGTGCCGAAAAACACAATGGCATAGGCCACCCAGGTGACGGCCAAGAGCAGGTCGATCGGCCAAATCAGTTCGGCGTATTCATGGGTGGAGGTAAGTCCCATGGGCAGCGTGATCGCCGCCAGGACGATGACCGCCTGATAGCCCAGGAAGGTGAACATGGCCAGGGAGCCGCCAAAGAGGCGGGTGTGGCAGGTGCGCTGCACCACATAGTAGGAGGTCGCTAGCAAGGCATTGCCGCCAAAGGCAAAGATGACCGCGTTGGTGTGCAGGGGACGAAGCCGTCCGAAAGAGAGCCAGGAGATGCCCTCAGCCAGGGTTGGGAAGGCGAGCTGGGCGGCAATCCAGACGCCAGCGAACATGCCAATAATTCCCCAGAACACCGTCGCATAGGCAAAGAGTCTTACGACATCGTAGTTATAGGTCTGCGTAATGTCAGACGGACCACCGGAACGCGCGGTGGCATGACCCAATTGGTCAAATACTGCAGCCATGACGGAATACCCCCTTGGATTGTTATATTTTGGACTATATGCCTCTATCGACATATTGCCTTGATCTAGGTCAAATCCGTGAAAACCCGAGTGGACTGGTCGACCTTTACTGGGGTTCTTTGGGGTTTGGGGGCTGCTCGGGTCTGTCGTCGTCTAGAAGAATTCGCCTTGCCGGTGCCTCGAGGTCGTCAAATTGGCCGCTTGATGACATGCGAAAGAATAGCCAGACCACACATCCGATGACAATGAGGCTAATGCCAATCAGCAGGGGTAGGGTCTCCATGGTGTCCTGAGTCTAGCGCAGCAGTCGTGATGCGTTGAGCATGACGACCAGGGAAGATGCAGACATCCCGGCTGCGGCCCAGATTGGGGAGATAAACCCCGCCACAGCAAGCGGAATCGCGCACAGGTTGTAGGCCACGGACCACACAAGGTTCTGCTTGAGGATTCGGCGCGTGCGCCGCGCGGTGTCTATGAGGGTCTTTAAGCCGCTGAGTCCGGGGCGCAAGAGATAGCAATCGGCCTGCTGCTGGGCCAAGGGAGCAGCGCCAACCATGGCAATGGAGAGGTCGGCTGTGGCGAGCACGGGGGCGTCATTTATACCGTCTCCGATCATCCCAACCCTGCGCCCACTCTGCTGGAGGGCCGATGTCCACTGCTGCTTGCGTGCGGGGCTCATGTCGCCGTGCTGCTCGGGAGTGCGGAAATTAAGCATTGCGCCCACACGGTCGACGCGAGACTGTCGATCTCCGCTCAAGAGGTGAGGTTCCACCCCTTCTGCTCGCAGCCAGTGGAGCAGTTTGAGGGCCTCGGGCCGCAGACTGTCCTCCAGATCAAACGCCGCCACCACGGGAAGCGGTTCCTGCGTGCCCACCGCCAGATAGAGGTTGAACTGAAGATGGGCAGGCGCTCGCACGAAACTACCTGAGCCCAAGCGAGCGATGCGTCCGTCAGAGAGGAAACCTTCAATGCCAAGGCCCGAGTGTGTCTGACGTGAGGTGAGCGCCAACGCGGTGGGGGTGTTGGTTGGGTTCAGCTCAATCTGCTTGTGTGCGGCCCGATGCAGGGCTTGGCTCAGCGGGTGACGATTCAGGTCGGTGAGTGCGGCAATCAAGTGCCAGAGTGATATCGGACCCACGGGGTCCGTCGGGTCCATCGGGTCCGTCGGGTCCGTTCCGCCCTTTGGCTGAGCGCTCGGCAGCCAATGGACCTTCACCTCGGATTGGGTGGGGTCGGTGAGGGTGCCGGTCTTGTCAAACACCATATCGGTCAGAGACCAGGCTGACTCAATGGCCTGTGGCGTCGAGACCGCGACCCCACGCTCCAGAAGGCGCGCAAGCGCAGCGGAATAGGCCGCGGGACCTGCAATTGAAAGCGCACAGGGGCACGATACGACGAGCACTGCAATGAGCCGCGGGAGCCAGTCCTCAAGCGGCAGGCCAAGCCATAGGCTTACTGCCAAGACGGCACTGGCCAGGGTTAACAACAGGGCCGTGAATATGGCTGCGATGCGGTCTGCCCAGAGGGCCCAGGTGGGCCGCTGCGCAGCTGCCTCCTCGGCGAGTTGGGATAGGCGCGTGAGGGTTCCAGACGCCGGGTCGCTCGAGACGTGGGCCTCAAGGTCTGCCCCCACGTTGATAGCACCCTCAGGGAGATGATCACCCGCTGCGCGCGTCATGGGTTGCTGCTCCCCAGTGAGCGATGACAGGTCTAGCTCAGCGCGTTCGGAAATCAGGCTGGCGTCTGCAGGCAGGCGTTCACCCGAGGGCACGCGAATGCGATCGCCAACGCAGAGCTGCCAAGGCGCCACCGTGCCAGGGGTTGGAGAGATGCGGTGGGCAAGGCTCGGTGGATCGCGCGAGAGCGACTCTCGTCTCGCGAGGGTGCGTCTTCGCACGCGAGATTGGATCTGGCGAGCACCCAGAACCAGAAACAGGAACATGCAGACGGAATCAAAGTAGACATGCTCGAATGAGAGCACCAAGCCCGCGACGCTTCCAAGGAAGGCAAGCGAGAGGCCAATAGCAATGGGCACATCCATATTCAGCCTGCCCTGCGAGAGGACCCGCCATGCAGACTGATAGAAGCTGCTTCCGGCATACAGCAGGGCGGGCAGGGTGATCAGCAGAGACGCAAGTCGCAGGAGGGCAATCGTCTCGGGGTCGAGGTCATCGAAGCCGACATACTCGGGGGTTGCCAGCATCATGACCTGCGCGGCTGCGAGCCCGGCCACAAAGAGCCGCCGGCTGGCTTGGCGTTCTGCGTCGCGCCGGCTAACCTCAAGTGCCTCTGAGCCCAGCGGAAGTGCGGCATATCCATAGCGAATCAGGGTCTCAGACACCGCACGCAGGCTGGTCTGCTCGGGGTCCCATCGCAGCGAGAGGCGGGCTGTGGTGGCATTCGCCTGGGCAGAGACCATGCCCGGAAGTCCCATCAGAACCCGCTCAATCAGCCAGGCGCAGGCCCCGCAACGCAGGCCCTCGATGGCCAATTGCGTCTGGCGAAGGCCCTGTACGCTGTCTGAGGGCAGCACCTGGACCTGCCGCGCTTGGAAGGCTGGGTCCTCGAGCAATTGGGCCCACGGTGCAAGGCGTTCAATGGCCTGTGGGTCAACACCCTCGACCGTTCTTTGTTCGTAATAGCCTTGCGCCCCCGCCTGAACAATGGCTTGCGCCACGGCCTGACATCCGGCACAGCACATGGGCTGCTCCGCTCCCAGCACCTGTACGGTCCAGCGCACGGACCCAAAAATCGGCTCACCACAATGAAAGCAGCGCAGGCCAGAGGGTGTGGATTGCGGGGGTGTCATGAATGGCAGTTGCGTTTATGGCGTCAGGCAGAAGCCATCGAGCCAGGGGATAGAGACCAGTTCAAATGCGCGCAAAAGCCCCCACACCCCAAATCCAATAATCAGCAGGCCGGCTGCGCGGCGCACCCCGTCTTGCGTGAAACGCCCGAGCAGTCGCTGCGAGAATACTGATGTGGCCCAGAGCGCTGGAAGGGTACCCAGCCCAAACGAGATCATCCATCCGAGGCCTTTGCCTGCGCTGCCGGTAACCGAGGCGGTGACCAGCATGCTGTAAACAAGCCCGCAGGGGAGCCATCCCCAGATCGCGCCTGTGCGTAATGCCTTCAGGAGCCGCACGCCGAGTGATGGCCCCGGCAAAAGGCCCTCAACGGGCTGGGGCGTCAGTGTGGACTGGGCCCATGGGGCGAAGTAACGCCAGACGAACTGGCCCAGGTGTTCCAGGTTCTGAATGAGGCTGGAGAGTCGGGCGAGGTGTAGACCGAGGCCAATCAGCATGAGGTTGGCCAATACCATGGCGGTGGTTCGGGCCCAATCGAGGGGCGCAGCCTGAAGAAAAAACGCACCCATGAGACCAGCCAAGGCTCCCATAAATCCGTAGCTCAGAATGCGACCAAGCTGCCAGAAGAGCAGCTCCACGCGCTGTTGCCAGCGGCTCGGATGACCTCTGTATCGCGCCGTATGGCCCGCTGCCATCGCGAGCCCACCACACATGGCCAAACAGTGCGCGGATGACCAGAAACCAATCGCCAAGGCGGTTGGTGAGAAAAGCTCAGGCATCTCGCAGATCGGCCCAGACCGGGGCGTGGTCTGAGGGCTGCTCGCGTTTGCGGGGGCCTTTATCGATGCCTGCGTCCAGAACTGCAGACTGCAGAGCGCTCGAGATCAGCACAAGGTCGATGCGCAGACCGAGGTTTCTTCGGAAACCGGCCTGGCGGTAGTCCCACCAGGAGAAGGCGCCCTCAGCGCTGGGATGGACCAGGCGCAGGCTGTCGTGCAGCCCGAGCGCCACGAAGGCTTGGAACGCAGCGCGTTCGGGCTCAGAGCAGAGGATCTGGCCTTGCCATGCAGCGGGGTCGTGGACGTCAATATCTGCAGGCGCGATGTTGAAGTCACCCACAAGGGCCAGTCGGGCGTGCTGCACAAGCTCTGCAGCAAGTCGATCGCGCAGTGCTGCGAGCCAGGCGAGCTTGTAGGCGTATTTCTCGCTGCCGACCGCAGATCCATTGGGCATGTAGGCGTTGATAAACCGCAGGCTGGGGCCGCCATCGAGCGGGGTCGCTGTCACGGCGAGCAGTCGCTTCTGGTCATCGGGCAGGCTGGGGTCGTTGACAACACAGGCGTCAAGCGGCGCAAAGCGATCGGCGCGCGCGAGAACGGCCACGCCGTTGTAGGTGGGCTGACCGGCAAATGCCACGTGATACCCCGCAGACTCAATGGCCTCGCGCGGAAATTTCTCGTCAACCAGCTTGGTTTCTTGAAGGCCAAGGAGATCTGGCTTGGCCTCGTCAAGCCAATCCAGGAGGTGAGGGAGCCTCACTTTGAGTGAGTTCACATTCCAGCTGGCGAGTCTCATGCCCCTGCCCCCATCGCGTCTGCCTCCGACAGGCCCTTTGCACGCAGCAGGCAGGCGTCACAGGCGCCGCAGGGGGAACCCTCTGGGCTGGGGTCGTAGCAGCTTAGCGTCCACTCGGGGTCCAGGCCGAGTGACCGTGCCTTGCGAATGATCTCGGCCTTACTGAGATGCTGCAGGGGCGCTTCGATTTTGAAGGGCTCTGCTCCCTCAGTGCCTGCGCGGGTTGCAAGGTTCGCCATACGCTCAAAGCTCGCAATAAATTCGGGTCGACAGTCGGGGTAGCCGCTGTAATCGAGGGCATTGACGCCAATGAAGAGTCGATGCGCGCCCAGCACCTCGGCGAGCGCAAGTCCGTAGCTCAAGAATATGGTGTTGCGCGCGGGCACGTAGGTACTGGGTATGCCCGTGCCGAGCTCGTCGACGCTCCTATGCTTGGGCACGGGTATGTCGTCCGTGAGGGAGGATCCGCCGATGGGCCGGAGATCGACACGCAACACGCGGTGACTGTCGGCCTGGAGTCTCTCAGCTAAGCACGCAGCGAAATGGAGTTCAATGCGATGGCGCTGCCCGTAATCGAAAGAGACTGCGTGTGCAATGTAGCCCTGCGATTTCGCAATGGCCAGGCAGGTCGCAGAATCGAGGCCACCGCTCAGCAGTACAACGGCCGACCGAGGCCCCTCTGACTTGACCGTTGACATTCAAGCAGCTTGCAGCAGGCCTGAATGCCGCAAGAGCGGCTCGATACTCGGCTCGCGACCTCTGAATGCTTTGAAGTTCTCCATAGCTGGGCGCGAGCCCCCGCGCGAGAGGATTTCGCGCCAGAAGCGAAGCCCCACGGCTTCGTAGTGCTCAGGCCCTGCCTCTTCAAATGCGGCATAGGCATCGGCTGACAAAACCTCCGCCCACTTGTAGCTGTAGTAGCCAGCGGCATAGCCACCGCCAAAGATATGACCAAAGCTCTGTGGAAAGCGGTTGTAGGACGGCGGCTTGATGACAGCAACTTCGTCTCTCACCTCTTGCAGTACCCGCATGATCTCTTGGCCTGCAGCCTGAGGCTCCTGCGCGGTGAGCGTCGAGAGTTCGGCATGAATGCGCATATCGAAAAGTCCGAACTCGATCTGGCGAAGGGTAAAGAGTCCGCTCTGGAAGTTTTTGGCCGCAACCATCTTGTCGAAGAGAGGACGAGGCAGGGCCTCACCTGAATCGATGTGAGCAGTCATGTGAGAGAGCGTCTCCCACTCCCAGCAGAAGTTCTCCATGAACTGACTGGGCAGTTCCACGGCATCCCATTCCACGCCATTAATACCCGAGACATCGAGCTCATCGACCTCGGTCAGCAAGTGGTGAAGCCCATGTCCAAACTCATGGAACAGGGTGATCACTTCGTCGTGGGTGAGGGTTGTCGGCCGCTCATCGACCGGCGCTGCGAAGTTACAGGTCATGAGCGCGATCGGGAGCTGGAGCCTGCCTGCACGCAGCTTTCGGCCGCGGCTGTCATCCATCCAGGCGCCACCGCGTTTGGTGGAGCGGGCATAGAGGTCGAGGAAGAAGTAACCAATGGTTGAGCCGTCTCGGCGCACCTGGAACATTTGGACGTCGGGGTGCCAAGCAGGCGAGGGCGCAAGCCCTATAAGGGGGCTGATGTCCACACCGAAGAGCTTATGAATCACTCCAAACAAACCCCGCAGCACATTGGGAAGCGGAAAGTATTGGCGAACCTCATCCTCGGAAAAACTGTAGCGCGCCTGACGCAGCTTCTCGCTGGCATAGGCAATGTCCCAGGGCTCGAGGGGGTCGAGATGAAGGGTGGTTTTGGCAAATGCGCGCAGCTCTGAGAGATCGCGCTCGGCACTGGGACGGGCCTTGCCCGCGAGCTCGCGCAAGAATCGCAAGACCTCCTCTGAATTTGAGGCCATTTTGGGTTCTAGGGAGACCTGCGCGGCATGGCTGAAACCGAGGGTTTTTGCCTGCGCCTGTCGAATGGCGAGAATCTCGCCCATGATGGGGGTGTTGTCGTGGTCTGGACCCTCTTCCGCCAGTTCGGACGCTTTCTTGGCGTTCATGCGGTAGAGGTTCTCGCGCAGCGCGCGATCATCTGCGAATTGCTGAACGGCCGTGAGGCTGGGCGCCTGTAGGGTGAAAACCCAACCTTCCAGAGACTTGCGCTCTGCTTCGGCTTTGGCTGCGGCGAGGGCGTGGGCCGGCAGGCCAGAGAGCCTTGCCTCGTCTGTGATGTGGACTGTGCTGGCGTTGGTGCTATCGAGCAGCTGCTCTGAGAATCGCTGGGCAAGCTGGGTAAGCCGAGCCGATTGATCGGAGAAGGTAACCTTCTGGGACGCATCAAGCTCCGCGCCGCCAAGCCGGAAGTCTCGCAGGGCATGCGCGACCGCTTGCTCTCTTGCGGGGTTTCCCGAGACATCGGCCGTGTTCGCTACGCGCTTGAGCTTCTCGTAGAGGCGTTCATCCTGCGTGACCGAGGCACTGAATCGGCTTACCGCTTCGAGTCTGCTGTTGGTGCAGTCGCGCCATTCAGGGCTGTCGACCACGGCGCCGAGGTGGTGCACTGCGGACCAGGCACGGTTGAGCTGCTCCATGGCATCGTTGAGCGGGGCAATCGCATCTGACCAGGTGTCAGGTGTTGTCTGTGCAACTGCAGCCTCCAGTGCTTTCTGCCCGGCCTCGATGAGCGCGTCTACTGCACCGGGAATGGTCTTGGGGTCGAGCAGGTCGTAACGGGGCAGCGGCTCTTGGCTCAAGGCGTGGCTGAGAGATTGAAGGTCGGCGAGGTTGGTCATGAGGCGAGGGTCCTTTCAGCAGCTTCCAGTGTATTGACGAGCAGCATGGCGATGGTCATGGGGCCAACGCCACCGGGTACCGGTGTGATGGCGCCGGCCACAGCAGAGACGCCGGCAAAATCGACATCTCCGGCGAGCTTGCCTGACTCGAGGCGATTAATGCCCACATCGATAACAACCGCTCCCGGCTTGACCATGTCAGCGGTAATAAAGTTCGGTCGTCCCACGGCCGCAACCAGCACATCGGCTCGGCGGGTGTGGCTGGCAAGGTCGCGCGTTTTGCTGTTGCAGATGGTCACTGTGGCACCTGCCGCTTGCAGCAACAGCGCCATTGGTTTGCCTACGATGTTGCTCGCGCCCACAACCACGGCCTCTGCGCCACGCAGCGGGGTGCCAGTGTGCTCAAGCATTTTCATTACGCCGTAGGGGGTGCAGGGAATAAAGACGGGCTGGCCAGTCATGAGTGCGCCCGCATTGGCTACATGAAACCCATCCACATCTTTTTCTGCGGCAATGGACTCGATGACGGTGTGGCTGCTCATGTGCGCGGGCAGGGGCAGCTGCACCAATATGCCATCGACTTTGGGGTCTGCGTTGAGTGCGCGCACGCGAGCGAGCAGTTCTGGCTCTGTCGTGGACTGCGGCAGGGTGATGAGTTCAGATGCAATACCCGCGGCTTCGCAGGCCTTGACCTTGTTGCGCACATAGACCTGAGACGCTGGGTTTTCCCCCACGATGATGACGGTGAGGCCGGGTGCTCGGTGGGCTTTTGAGACAAAGGACTTTGCGCGCTCGCGCACGGCCTCGCGGGTTGCCTGGGATAGCGCCAGGCCGTCAATCAGCTGTGCAGTCATAGACCGCAGATGGTAGCACCGGGCCTCTTTTCTTACCCGTAACTGGACAAGTTTTGTGCAATGCCTTAACATGCGCGCTTGCTTTTACACGGGGCTATAGCTCAGCTGGGAGAGCGCTTGCATGGCATGCAAGAGGTCAGCGGTTCGATCCCGCTTAGCTCCACCACCGAATCGGTGATGGGTCGTGTAGCAGCAAAAATGCAGTCGGCTCGTTTTTTACGGGTCCCCTTCGTCTAGAGGCCTAGGACATCACCCTTTCACGGTGAGTACAGGGGTTCGAATCCCCTAGGGGACGCCACATACACCGGCGTCGCGGTTGAAGATTTCTTCTCGCTTTCCGATACTAAGAGGATATGAATCCTCTGGAAGAAGGAAACGCCGTGCACTCTCCCCCCCGAATCAGCAAGCTCATGCTCGCCTCAGCCTTCGTGTGCGCAGCAGGTTCTGTAGCCACTGCAGCCTCCGCCCAGTCCGGTTTTTTGGCCCACGGCCTTGGCCGTTTCAGTTGCACTGAAGTGAATAAGCTGGCCAGCAACAAAACGGTTGCGGCGACCATTACCGCCTATCTTCAGGGCATGCTCACGGGCTACGGTATGGGCAGCCCCGCTACGGTTGGCAAGGGGCTCACGCGAGAGGCACTCCAGCAGATGTGGATAGACAAGTGCGCGGCCGAGGGCGCTGGAGGCAAGTCGCTCGTATCGGTGGGTATTGAAATTGCCAAAGAAGTGAGCCAGTAGGGGGCTGCTCCACAGTGGGCCGCCCTGAGGCATCACGGCTTGATAAAGTGGGCTTCTTGTTGACCATGGTCATTCATATGACTATAGTATTTAAAATGGTCAACTAAGGGGGCTATACATGCAAACCATACAAATCTCAGAGTTCAAAGCCAAGTGCCTGTCATTGGTAGATGAGGTCGCAAACAGTGGCGAAATCCTGGTTGTGACAAAGAACGGCAGGCCCGTGGCAGAGGTACACCCCTACTCGGGTGGACGGACGAGTTCTCCATTCGGATTGCATCCAGGCCTGAAGGTGTTGTGCGACGTCGTCGCGCCGCTCGACCCCGATGACTGGGATGCCCTGGCGTGATTGTTCTCGATACGCATGTTTTGCTGTGGTTAGACCGAGACGACAAGGCGCTCGGCGAGCAGTCACGGGGCTTAATTGACCGTGTTTGGCGAACGGATCGAGTGGCAGTCAATGCGATCAGCTTCTGGGAGTCAGCCATGCTGGCCGCGAAAGGGCGGATCGAGTTGCCGATCCCAGCAGAGGCATGGCGGTCTGATCTGCTCCAAGCCGGCATTCAAGAGATAAGCCTTGATGGTCGCTTGAGTCTCATTGCTGCCCAACTGCGCAATTTTCACAAAGACCCCGCCGATCGCTTCATCGTGGCAACGGCCATCCACCACAGGGCAACATTGGTGACTGCCGATGCCGATATTCTGGGCTGGCCGGGCGAGCTCAGCAGGCAAGACGCGCGTCTTTAGAGACGGCTTATAAGCAGGGGGGGCCCGGAATGATTCTGGTGACTCGCGGTGCAGGCTACACAAGGTGCTGGCGGGTCGAGAGTAGGGGGGCGGCCTGTCTATCTTGACGCGCTTGGCTTATCCAGCAGCGCATCGGTCATGCCAGCCGCCAGCCACATCGCCAGCAGCGCCACCCAGGAGGTGAGCGCCATCACCGCCCCCCCTGTGACGCCCGCGCCCACGGCGCAGCCGCCAGCTAGCATGCCGCCAAACCCCATGAGGCAGGCGCCAAAGATGTAGCGCGCAAGGCCAGTCTCCTCGGTGAAGGCTTGGATCTTGAATTCGCCGCTGAGCACAGAGGCAAAAAAGGCCCCGGCGAAGACGCCGCCCACAATTCCGATATCAAACGAAAGGGGCAGGCTTGGCTCATTGATAAGCCCCATGAGCGTGTCGGCTGAGGGCCCCGTGAAGCTCACGCTCTTGATCTGAACTACATCGAAGGACCAGCTTGCATGCCAGGCGGTGAGGCCCCAGCCCAGGGCAACCGATATCCCCACGCCGATGGCGGCCACCTGATGCCAGACACTCTCCTCGCCCTTGTGTCGGCTCACCAGCCAGACGGCAATGGCAAACAGCACCACAGCCAGCACAACAGGAGCGTAGGTGGGCAGGTAGGCCGCGAGGTTTCGGGTGCCTGCGTCCACCAGCCACCAAGAGGAGATGTCTTCGCGGACTGGCGAGAGCCCTCCGCGCAGCGACGCCTGCGACACCACGGTCACGATCAGTCCAGCCACCAGTGCACGCTGATTCCCCGTGCCCGAGAGCACCAGAAGACGGCTTGCGCAGCCCCTGGCCAGGATCATTCCTACCCCGAAGAGCAGTCCGCCAACGATGGCGCCGCTCATCGACCCGGTTGCCGCAAGCTGGCGGATGCTGCCCGTGCTCAGGTGGTCGGTCTCGATCAGGATCTGGGTAATAAAGAGTGCAACCGAGAAGGTAAAGAGCCAGATTGCGAACTTGGCGCCAGGTTTGTTGCGCCAGAACTCAATGCAGGCTGAGCGCAGGCAGAACCGACTCTGCTGGGCGAGGGCGCCGAAGCAGAGGCCAACGATCAGTCCCAGGAGCGCCGCCACCTGGCCTGTTTCTAAATGTTCGAAAAGGGTTTGCATGGGCGCTCATTCTCGCGGGTTTGGGGAGGGTTTTATTGATCCTCGTCAGTTAAGCCAGATACCGACGGTTGAGGTGATTCTTAAAGTACTGCGGGTTCAGGGTCTCCCCGCTTGCGCGATGGGCGAGCTCCGCGCCCGTCCAGCGACTCCCCTGCTGCCAGATGTTGGTCTTTAGCCAGTCGAAGGTCGGCTCCAGCTGGCCCCTCTCAATCTCCGCATGCACGGTCGGGCGGGCCTTCTCTATTGTGGCGAACCACTGAGCGGCATACATGGCGCCGAGCGTGTAGCAGGGGAAGTAGCCAAAGAGACCCGCCGGCCAGTGGATGTCCTGCATCACACCCTGATGGTGTTCGCCATCGCAGCGCAGACCGAGCAAGGCCTCGAGCTCCGCATCCCAGAGCGAGGGCAGGTCTTCGGCCTCGATCTCGCCCGCGATGAGCGCGCGCTCGAGCTTAGTGCGCAACAGGATGTGCGCGGGATAAGTTACTTCATCCGAATCCACCCGAATGTAGCCCCGCTTCACTCGGGTGAGCAGCCGCTGCAGGTTCTCTGGCTCAAAGGCCTCCTGGGGACCAAACGCCTCAATGAGGAGCGGGCTGAGCTGGGTCACAAAGCCCGGATGCGCGCCGAGCTGCATTTCAAAGAAGAGCGATTGGCTCTCGTGAAAGGCCATGGAGCGTGCCTGGGCCATCGGCTGCCCAAGCCAGGCCGCAGGCAGGTTCTGCTGATAGCGGCCGTGCCCCGTCTCATGAATGGTGCCGTAGAGTGATCCCAGAAACTCCTGGGCGTTAAAGCGGGTGGTGAGCCGCACATCCTCGGGCACACCGCCGCAGAAAGGGTGGGTGCTGACATCCAGGCGCCCTGCCGTGAAGTCAAACCCAAGCAGGTGCATCACCCGCTCGCAGAGCGCGCGCTGCGCTTCCAGTGGGAATGGGCCCTGGGGCTGAATCACGGGCTCGCTGGACTGCCTCTCGGTGACCTGTGCAATCAGCCCGGGCAGCCACTGTCGCAGTGGGCCAAAGACGGCCTCGATTTCGGCCTCGGTGAGTCCCGGCTCAAACCCGTCGACCAGGGCCTCATAGCGGCTCACCCCCAGTGACTGGGAGAGGCGATCGGCTTCCTCTCGGGCGAGCGCCACCACGGGCCGGAAGTTCTCGAGAAACCCCGCCCAGTCGTTTGCGGGGCGTTGGCTTCGCCAGGCGTGCTCACACCGCCCGGTTGCAATCTCCTTTTGGGTAACGAGGCGCTCGGGCAGCGCCTTTTGTCTGCGCCATTGATGGTGGATTTCGCGCAGGTTTGCGGACTCGTCGTCGTTCAAAGACTCCTGCAGCGCCTGCTGCATGAGGGTGTCCACCTTGGGGTCGGTCGAGAGTTGGTGCATAAGCTGGGCCAGTTCGGCCATAGCCGCCGAGCGGGCATCGTTCCCCTTGGGCGGCATGTTGGCCGCTTGATCCCAGTTGCAGATTGCACTCAAATGGCCAAGCCGATAGAGCTGAGTCTGCTGGCGGGCCAAGGCGTCGTATGCGGCGGGCATTAGGGGTCTCCCTAGGTCAATGTTGTGGTTGAATTCAAGCATCCAGATTGTAGGAGCAAGTGAATGCGACGCATGGTGCTGGCCTGCTGCTTATTGGTGATTGGGGCCTCGAGTGCTTGGGGGACTGCATGGGCTGCAGAGCCCCGCAGCCCCGCCGACCCCAACAAGGTGCTGCGGGTCTCGTTTCCCCAGGCCACAACCGGGTTTGACCCCGCGCGCATCAGCGATCTCTATTCCAATACGGTGGTCTCGGCCATTTTTCACACGCTCGTGAAATGGGATTGGCTGGCCAGTCCTTCGAGGCTCGTGCCCTACGCGGCAGAAGCGATGCCCGAGGTGTCCCCCGATGGCCTGACCTTCACCTTCAAGATTCGTAAGGGGCTCTACTTCACCCCGGATCCGGCTTTTAAGGGAAAACGCCGCGAGCTTCAGGCCAAGGATTTTGCGTACACCATTTTTAGGCATGCAGACCCCAAGTCCATCTCCCCTCAGCTCTCCGACTTCGAGGACGCAATCGTTGGCCTGGCGGATGCCCACAAGAAGGCGATCGAGACCGGCAAGTTTGACTACGACCAGAAGATCCCCGGCATCGAGGTGCTCGATTCTCATACCCTGCGTCTGCGCCTCACCCGTCCGTCTCCCGAGCTGCTCGATGTCTTTGAGCGGGGCTACATGGGGGCCATGGCCAGAGAGGTGGTGGAGTTTCATGGTGCAGAGGCCATGATGCAGCGGCCCGTTGGCTCTGGGCCCTACAAGCTGGATCGGGTGGTTCCGGGCTCAAAGATTATTCTCACGGCCAACCCTGACTTCCCTGGGTTCGAGTGGAATTACCAGCCAGATTCCAATGCAATCGAAGCCGATCGTAAAGTGGCCGAGCAGATGAAGGGGCGCCTCATGCCTCAGATCGGCCGTGTGGAGATCAGCATTATCGAAGAGGCACAGTCCTCGTGGCTGGCGTTTCAGGGCGGAGAATTAGATCTCCTGAGCGTACCCACGAGCTTCATTGAGAAGGCGCTCACACCCAAAAATGAGCTGCAGCCCGAACTTGCCCAGAAAGGCATGGGCATGTACCGAAGCGTAGAGTCCGATATTCGGTATCAGTTCTTCAATCTGAAAGACCCGGCCATCGGCGGGTACACCCCAGAGCGCATTGCGCTGCGGCGCGCCATCATCATGGCCTTCGATGTGGACGAGGAAATTCGGGTCATCCGCAAGAATCAAGCGATCAAGGCGAGCCAGCTTGTGGCTCCGGTGATTCCCGGACACGACCCCAACTATCGCGGCGTGAATCGATACGACCCCGCCTTGGCCAATGCCCTCCTGGACCACTATGGATACCGTAAAGGGCCCGATGGCTTTCGGGTCTACCCCGATGGAAAGCCGCTGGTCTTTACGATTTTTTCATCAACCGCCTCCATTGACCGCGAGCGCGATGAACTCTGGAAGCGTTCCATGGATCGTGTCGGCATTCGTCTTGAGGTCAAGAAAGACAAGTTCCCCGAAATGCTCAAGCAGGGCAAGCAGTGTGCGGTGCCTTCGTGGGGATTGGGCTGGACCCGTGCTTCGAATGTGGTGTACGTGATGAAACTGCTCTCGTCTCGCACCATCGGAATGAATAACTACGCCTGCTTTGAGAACGCCGACTACGATCGTTACTTCGAGCAGCTCAAGGTCACGCCCCCTGGACCGGAGCGCACGCGCATTCTGCACAACCTCTATCGGCTCATGGAGGTCTACGGCGTGATGGGCTTGAGCTCCACCGCGGTCACCACGCGTCTGAATCAGCCCTGGGTGGTGGGGTCTCGCAAGCACCCTCTGGTAACGGCTGACTTTATGTATTTCGATATCCAGAAGCAGAAGTGAGCACGCTTTGACGGCCTATATTTTTCGAAGGCTTTGGCAGATGGTGCCCACCATGGCGGGTGTCATTCTGCTGGTCTTCTTTCTCTTTAACTGGGTGGGTGGAGACCCCGCCTATGTGTTGGCGGGCCTCATGTCGAGCCAGGCTCAGATCGCCTCGATTCGTCAGCAGCTTGGGTTGGATGAGCCGCTCTATATGCAGCTGCTCATTTTTGTGAAGCAGGTTGTGACCTTCGATTTTGGTACCAGTTGGACAACAGGCGAGACGGTCTCGAGTATTTTCGCTTCCCGTCTGCCTGCATCGCTCACGGTGCTCCTGCCCCTGCTGGTGCTGGAGACCATACTGGGCATTGTGATTGCAGTTGGAGTGGCGTGGGTGCGCGGATCGGCCGTCGATCGCGGGGTGATGGCCCTCTGCACGCTGTTTATGTCGGTCAGTATTCTGGTCTTCATCATTCTGGGGCAGTACCTCCTTGCGTATCAGCTTGGCTGGTTCCCTGTGCAGGGCTGGGGAGATGCGTTCTGGACGAATCTGCTTGTTTATGCGCCGCTTCCGATTCTCCTGGGGCTGGTCGTCAGCATTGCACCCAACACCCGCCTTTTTCGAAGCTTCGTGCTGGACGAGGTCGACCAAGACTATGTGCGCACTGCACGCGCAAAGGGGCTCAGCGAGACGCGCGTGATGTTCGTGCATGTGCTTCGCAATGCCTTGGTTCCAGTCATTACTTTCGTGATTTCAAATCTGCCTGGCCTGCTTTTGGGCGCCTTTCTGCTCGAGCGCTTCTTTGGCATTCCTGGCCTGGGCCGCGAAATTATTCTCGCGGTTGAACGCTCAGACTTTCCGGTCATCAAGGCCATTACGGTCTATGTGGCGCTGGCCTCCATGATCTTTAACCTGATCGGCGATCTGCTCTACCGCTTGGCCGATCCGCGGATTCAGCTCAAATGAGTCAGAGCGCTTGGCAGCTTGCGCGACAGCGCTTTCTGGCGGACCGCGTGGGCGTGGTCTCGCTGGGCGTGGTCGGCATTTGGCTTGTACTCGTTGCACTCACAGCCAGCGGACTGCTTGCGAGTCATTGGGCCGAGCAGGTTGCGGTCTCGCATGCGCCTCCCAGTCTTTTCGCTTCTGACGCTGACTCCACGGCGAAGTCGAGCCAGCAGCAGGTCGGTGGAGCAACGGCGGAGATGCCCATCACCGAGACGGATGTGGAAGACCCGCTTGCTGCTGCGCTCTTGGTGCTCACGGGTAATGCCCAAGAGCAAAAGCGCACGCCCACTGAGACCGATGTCTCCGATCCAATCGCCGATGGGCTTGCAGCGGCCCAAGCCTATGCTCAGAGTCATCGCCCCAAGTCACCGGAGGAGCTTGCAAAGGACCTGCCGCTGGGCGCCGATAAGTGGGGCAGGGATATTCTGGACAAGACGCTCAAGGGCGCGGAGACGAGCATTCTGGTGGGGCTTGCCGCAGCCCTGGTTGCGGTCGGTCTTGGAACCGTCTTGGGCGCGGTTTCGGGCTGGTTCGGTGGCTGGGTGGATGACCTCTCTAACTGGGTCTACAACGTATTCAATGCCATTCCGAATATTTTGCTGATTCTGGCCATCGCTGCGGTGCTGGGCAGCAAAGGGTCCATCGCGGTCGTGATTATTTTGGGTGTCACCGGCTGGACCGGCACCTATCGGCTGGTTCGTGGTGAGTATCTGAAGCATCGAGAGCGAGAGTACGTGCGGGCGGCAGATGCCATGGGGGCTTCCAGCCTGCGTCGCATGTTCGTCCACATTCTGCCCAATGTCAGCCATGTGATCCTCGTGCAGTTCTCCATTCTTACAGTGGCCTGCATCAAGGCGGAAGTCATTCTGTCATTCCTCGGATTTGGTGTCCCCGTTGACGGCGTGTCCTGGGGCACTATGCTCACCGAGGCCCAGAACGACCTGCTGGTGGGTATCTGGTGGCAGCTCACGGCTGCCACCGTCGCCATGGCCATTTTTGTTACGGCGCTCTCTCTTTTAACTGATTCGCTTCGTGACGCTCTCGACCCAAAGCTCACCCACTGATATGGACAACGCGCAGAGCCCCTTGCTATCCGTTGAGCATCTGACCGTTGACTTTCGCAGTGCCGAAGGCAAAACCGTTCGCGCCATCGAGGATGTCTCCTTTGCCATTCAGCCCGAGCAGACCATGGCCTTGGTGGGGGAGTCGGGCAGCGGAAAATCGGTGAGTTCCCTAGCCATCATGGGCTTGCTGCCTAAACGCAGTGCGCGCCTGGGTCCGCAGTCACGCGTATGGTTCAAGGGGCAGTCGCTTCTTGATGCCTCGGAGTCTGTGATGCGAGGATTGCGCGGTCAGAAGATCGCCATGATCTTCCAAGATCCAATGAGCTCCTTGAATCCGGTCTATTCCATCGGTGATCAGCTCTCTGAGACCTTGCGGGTGCATAAGGGGCTCTCAAAGGCTGCCGCTTCTGAGCGCGTTCTCGCGCTGTTAGAGGAAGTGGGCATCCCAGAGCCACGGCGTCGCATGAAGTCTTACCCTCATGAGCTCTCAGGGGGCCAACAGCAGCGGGTCATGATTGCGATGGCCCTCTCAACAGAGCCCGATCTGCTCATCGCGGATGAGCCGACAACCGCACTCGATGTCACCATTCAACGCCAGATTCTTGAGCTGTTGGCGCGGCTGCAAGCGCGTCGGCGCATGTCTATGTTGTTTATCTCTCACGACTTAGCACTTGTTGGAGAGTTTGCACACGCGGTGGTGGTTATGCGATCTGGAAACGTGAAGGAATCGGGTTCGGTCTCCGAGATATTTAGTCGGCCTCAGGACCCGTATACCAAAGCCTTACTGGCCTGTCGTCCTGACCCTGACCGCCCCGGAGAGCGGCTGCAGACCATTGACGATTTCATGGGCGCAGCCACGGATGCACATGTCGCAGCAGCTCCAGTGCCGACTCAGACTCCTGACCAAGGCCCGCTTCTGGAGGTGCGTGGTCTGCGAAAGGTTTTCGATCGTCGCAAGGGACTCTTTGGAAATGATCCCTTCGTTGCAGTCGACGAGGTGTCCTTTCAGCTCAAGCGTGGGCAGACGGTTGGGATTGTCGGGGAGTCGGGGTCCGGCAAGACCACCACAGGCCTTTGTATTCTGAGGCTGCACAAGGCCAGCGGTGGTCAGGCGCTGTTTGAGGGCCGCGATCTCCTCGCCATGTCGGACCGCGAGTTCGCTCCCTACAAGCGACGTGTGCAGATCATTTTCCAGAACCCCTATGCAAGCCTGAACCCGCGCTTTACGGTAAGCCAGGTTCTAGATGAGCCCATGATGCTGCACGGCGTAGGCACTGCTGGAGCTGATCGCCAGGCGCGCGCTGTTGCTTTACTGGAGCGGGTGGGTCTGAGTGCCTCAGCCTTGAATCGATACCCCCACGAATTTTCGGGGGGTCAGCGTCAGCGCATCGCCATTGCGCGGTGCCTCACGCTCTCGCCCGATCTGATCGTCTGTGATGAGGCGGTCTCAGCCCTAGATGTCTCGGTGCAGGCGCAGGTGCTGAATCTGCTCAAGGAATTGCAGCATGACCTCGGGCTGAGTTATCTCTTCATCTCACACGACCTGGGCGTGGTGCGCCACATGTCCGACACGGTCATTGTCATGCAGAACGGTCGTGTGGTGGAGCAGGGCCCAGCAGGCCCGCTCTACGAGCAGCCTGCTCACCCCTACACGCGTGAGCTCTTAGCGGCAGCCCCGAGGGGGCGGCGGCACTAGAACTGGTCTAGGCCACGCTGAGTCAGCAGCGGTTCCACTGAGGGCGCGCGCCCGCGGAATGCGAGGTAGGCCTGCATCGGGTCCACTCGGTTACCTGCAGAGTAGATCTCATCATGCAGCCTCTGGGCCGTCTGGGGATCAAAAATGTCACCTGCCTCAACGAATGCATCAAAGCCATCGGCATCGAGCACCTCTGCCCAGATGTACACATAGTAGGCGCTGGCATAGCTCGAGCCTGCGAAGAGGTGCTGAAAGTGGGGCAATCTGTGACGCATGCCAATGCCTTCAGGCATCTGGAGTGCGGCGAGTCGCGCACGCTCAAAGGCTTCGAGGTCAAGATCGGAGAAGTCCGTCATTTCATGCAGGTCCAGATCGAGCAAGGCGCAGGAGAGGTATTCCACCGTTGCAAATCCCTGGTTGAAGGTGCGTGCCTTGAGCAGCTTTTCGATGAGGGCTACCGGCATGGGCTCTCCCGTCTCGACATGCACCGCGAACTTCTGGAGGACTTCGGGTTGCAGCAGCCAGTGCTCGTAGATCTGTGAGGGAAGCTCAACGAAGTCCCGCAGCACACTGGTGCCAGAGAGCCGCGGATAGCGGCATCTGGAGAGCAGGCCATGGAGTCCATGACCGAACTCGTGAAAAAGGGTGTGGGCATCGTCGATACTGAGGAGGGCGGGCTGGCCCTTAGGTGCCTGTGAGAAGTTGTTGTTATTCACCACGATCGGTCGACCTGGCGCTTGCAGCCCATTCTGCTTTCTGAACACGCTCATCCAGGCGCCTGAACGCTTACTGGCGCGCGCAAAGTTGTCTCCCATGAATACGCCCACATGGCGACCCTCCCGGTCAGTGACCTCCCAGGTGCGCACGACATCCAGATAGCGCGGTAGATCTTGACGCTCATGAAACTGCAGACCGAACAGTTTTGAGGCGACAAAGAACATGGCCTCGACGAGCTTATCGAGCTGCAGATAGGGCTTGAGCGCTGACTCATCGAGCTGGTGGTCGCGATTGCGCACGCGTTCGGCCCAGTAGTGCCAGTCGTGAGCCTCAATAGGGTCTTGAACCCCCTCCGATCGAGCGAGGGCCTGCATAAGCTCACGCTCTGCAATGGCCCGCTTGCGAGCGGGTTCCCATAGGCGCCCCAGGAGGCCCCGAACCGCGGTCGGGGTCTGGGCCATGGTGTCTGCGAGTGCAAACTCGGCATAGTTTGCATAGCCCAGTGCCTGCGCCTGCTCAAGCCGAAGGCTCAGGATTTCTTGAATGACGGGTCGATTGTCGTGCGCGCCCTCATGTTCGCCTCGCTTACACCAGGCATCCCAGAGCTTCGCGCGCAAGTCCCGTCGCGTGCTGAAGGTCATGAACGGAGTCAGAGAGGCGCGCGAGAGTGTGATGACATGGGCGTTGGACTCCGTGCGCCCACGCTCAATCGCAGCCTGGCGAGCCGCCTGTCGAACAAAGTCGGGAAGCCCTGCAAGCTCATCGTCTTGGGTCAATAGCAGCTGCAGATCCGCCTCATCGGCCAAGACGTTCTGGGCGAATTGTGTGTGCAGGCTCGCCAGTCGGGTTGCACGCGCTGCGAAGGCATCCCGCGCCTCGCCCACGAGACGTGCTCCGTTGCGCACAAAATCGAGGTGTAGCCGCTCGAGGAGACGCATGGATTCCGGATCAAGCCCAAGCGCCTCCCGCTGGGAGTAAAGAAACGCGATGCGTGTGAAGAGCGCGGCATTGAGTGCAATCTGGCCATGATGGGCAGCGAGTTTCGGGGCGATCTCCCGCTCGATGGATTGCAGCGCGGGGCTCGTATGCGAGGAGGTGAGATTCCCGAAGACCCGCTCGACTCGATTCAGAAGTGAGCCCGCCTGCTCCAGCGCGATGATGGTGTTTTCAAATGAGGCTGGCGCGGCCTGATGCGCGATCTTCTCGATCTCGGCCTGGTGTCGCGCCATACCCTCTTCGAACGCGGGGAGAAAGTGATCGGGCTCAATGTCCCCGAAAGGAGGCATCTCAAAGGGGGTCGTCCAGCTTGATAAGAGAGGGTTCATGCACGGGCTCCAGAGAGTTTCATCAATATCCAAATGCCAATAATCACCACTGCAGTCCCCAGGAGCTGCAGGCTCGAGATCGGCTCTCCCAGAACCAACCAGCCCAGGAAGAGGGTTGCCACAGGGCCGACAGCACCCGCTTGAGCTGCAGCGGTCGACCCAACCCGATCGATTGCCATCATGACGGCAACCATGGGAGCGACCGTACAGAGTGTGGCATTGATCAGCGAGAGTCCATAGACCTGCCAGGGCTGCGAGATCAAGGCAATCGGATCTACAAGAAGGACCTGAAGGAGGCAGCAGATTGCAGACGCAGTGCTCGCATATGCGACAAGTCGAATGCTCCCCATGCGCTGGACCATCTCTCCAGCCATCACGAGGTAGAGCGCGTAACTAAAGGCACTCACGAGGGTAAAGAGCGCTCCAATGAAGAGGCCATCCCCGCTGAGGCTGACGTCGTGCCAAAAGACCATGACAACGCCTGCATAAGCGACAAGCATCGCCGCAAATTGCTGACGGGAGATACGTTTTCCCAGAAAGAGGGCAGAGAGAATGAGCACGATGGCGGGATTGAGATACAGGATCACGCGCCCCAGCCCCACACTAATCGTCTGCAACCCGAGAAAGTCAAAATAACTGGCAGCGTAGTAGCCCACGGACCCCAAAAAGGCGACTTGCGCCCAATCCCTGACGTTCATCGAGGGTGCGGGCGCACGCTCGAACCAACGTAAGACCAACATAAAAAAAGGAAATGCGAGCAGCATGCGCAAAGCAAGCAAAACCTCGGGGCTGGCCGCGTAGAGGTAAGAGAGCTTGATGACGATCGCTTTATGCGAGAACAAGACAGCCCCAAGCGCGCCTAATAGAATGCCCTGCTGATGGGGACTAAAAGAGCGAAAGCGCGCGATCAAGTTTGCGTTTGAAGGGGAACGCCAAGCAGTTCGAGTGTCGTGGCAAGGGACCGTCCTTGGCTTGCTTCAAATTGGGCCATTTGCTGAAGGCTCAGCCCTCCCCAAAGTGCTGCTCTCGCAGCCAGCAAGGTTGCTGGAGAATGCGGATCATGTCGCTGAAGGCTTTCAACGGCTGCATTCAGCAAGGCGAGCGCCTCTTCACGATTGGTGGGCTTTGCGGCGAGGGATCCAGGCGCCGGCAGGGCACCCGAGGGGGTAGCACTCACCGTGTTGGTTGCGACCTTATCCTTCGGGGCGGCGGCTGGCTCCAGACCGAGTGATTGTGCTGTTTCAGCGATCGTATCGAGGAGCTGCTTGAGCGCGCCGAAGCCTGGGGCTTCCGCCCCTAGATGCTCATCCAACAGATGCTCAATTTTGTTAAGGTGCTCTCTCGATCGAATCGAAAAGGCTCGCAGCGTTTGAAGGGCTGCGCGGTCGTCTGGTCCAACAAGCTTCCGAATAGAGGCCTTGCTTTTGTCCGAGCCAGCGTCTTCGGCTGGCCATCGAAGCCAGTCGTCTAGGCGAATGGGCTGCTGTCGAAGTAAGGTCGGCTCAAGCAGCACGAGATTGCGGCGAAGACAGACCGGCAGGGACCGATTGATCCAGATAAAAGGAGCAACCCTCGCCTCAACCTCGCCATCTTCAATCGCGGGCCAAAGGCTCGGCCATTGACTCTCGACCAAGGCATGCAGGGCCTGTAGTCCTTGGTCAAGGCCTTCGAGCTGCTCCGCCTCGGCAAGCGCCTCGCAGAGCCATGCAGCGACATGCAAGTCTCTGGACTGTTCGCGCAAGTATGCCCGGCATGCCTCTGCGGTCTTGCCCCAGTCCGCTCTCACTAAGGGTCGTTGCCATTCGCCTAGGGGGAGATCATCGCTCTCGTTGATGCGCATTTTTTCGAGCAGCCGGAACGACTCGCTGTAGCGCAACCACGGGCCACTGGGCATTGCATCGCTCAAAGGCGCTCGCAGTGCATGAATCCATTCAGGCGAAGCCAGTTGTTCTGCGGTCATGGGCTGATGGTTTGGGTAAGCGTTTCTGGGAGCTTACCGGGGAATCCGTTGGGCCAACGCAACGGCGTGGTTTTTCCGGGTTCGCTGAGCGCCAGTGTGATGTAGACCACTGCCTCCTCTGTGGCCGCTGTGCCAGGCTGTCCAGCGGGTGCAAGTGGAATCCGGATCTCGAGGGCCTGACCACCACCGGACTCAGCACTGACCTCTGCAGACCGGAGAAGGTGTACGAGGTCCAGTGCAGCCCAGGGGCCATCGATGCGAATGCTGGCTGTGCGCCCTTGCACCGTGAGCCACGGAAGAGCAGGGCTTGCGACCGGTACCAGAGGAGATTGGTCAGCAAATCGAAGACTGATGCGCACGGGGTCGCCTAGCTTCCAGCGAAGCGGCTTGAGGGTAAGGCCCGTCTGCTTGGTGTTGGCTCGACCAGAGCCAAAGAACCACTCTATGACTTTATTTCCATGCCGCTCGCGGTCGATGTGATCCCTCAGGGTGACTTGGAGGTCTAGCCCAGCGGGGGCTGCCGGATCGACAGGAAATAGCGGCAGCATGAGAGCCCGAATGTCAGACCACTGCGAACCAAAGACCTGTAGCAATCGATAGACATCTGGGCTGATCCCCAACTGAACCGAGTTGAGTGTTGGCATCCGCGGCAGGAGTTGCACCAGTCGATTCATCTCTGAGACATCGGCAGGCCGCAGGTTTGCTGCGAACGGGGCAAACGGTCGCTTACCCGCGACATAGGCGTTGTATCCGGGCGCGAATCGACTCCAGACCTGTTTGAGCCCTTCCAGGTCGCGCATTGCACACCGTAGACTGAGGTCTTGGTGAAGATCACGGAGTCTGCGATCAAAGAGATTGGTGGGCCGCTTGGGCGGTCGCACTGATTGCAGACGAGTGCTGCATCCCGTTGCATCCTCGGGTTTGGCCATGAGAAGCGCAAACTGCTCGAGCGTTGCAAGACTCGACCGGGGGTCCTTGGCCTTGTATTTGTCGAGCTCGCGCAGCGTGGCAGCCCAGTCTGATTGGCCCCGAAGGTTGCTCATGCTCAAGGTTCGCTGGTACGCCTTGGCCAGCAGCACTAGCTCCTCGAGTTGCGCCAGTTGCTGAGCGAAATAGTCCTGCACCCCAGCTTCATCGAGTCCCAGAAGGCTTTGGTCACTTGTGCTCATGCCCGGCTCTGCCTCTTTAATGGCTAGGTCGAAGAGTCCCAGTGACACGGCACGCTCGCCTAATTTGTCGAGACGTGCTTGAGCGTCAGACTGCATGACGCGATCAAGCTGGCGGGCAGATTCTGAATGCCCCATTTCGCGAAGGTCGATCAGGAGCTTTGTGAGCAGATCGATTCCAGTGTTGTAGCCCCCGACTGTGGCTTGATCTTGGATGTATCGGTGGTCACCTGCATTCTGATAGGAATGTTCCAAAGCATCGTCAATCTTGTGTCCGACCTGAAAATTGATTTCTTTGAGCACAAGCTCTCGAACGCGATTGGGAAGCTTTGGAAGATCCTCCGCCAGATACTGACGGCGAAGCGACGCCATGGAGACTGCACGCTCCAGGGACGCGAGGTCCCAGACCACGATCGTGCCGGGTGGCGGCGCTTTCATTGGCAGTTCATTGGCCTCGGTCATGAAGCTTTGCGCCATCAGGTTCTCGAGGGCTTTGATCTCTGCGATGCGTTCCGGACTCAGGTGAACTTCCTCCACCTTGTTCGAGAAAATGAGGCCAGGTTCTCCCGAGTTGGCCTTGAGTTCGCTGATTCTGACGATGAGCTGACCAAGAGCAGCCCGCTGCTCGTCTCTCAGCCGATCAGCAAGTTCGGGCCCCAGCAGCTTGGTCTGTCGCGTGAGCTCGACCTGGGGAGCCAGGGCACTCTCAAGACTGGGCTGAGGTCCAGACATCCAGCTTGATCCGCCCTCTGCAAGGAGTGCACGTTGGGCGTTTAACTGGGCAATGAAGGCCCGGAAACCAGCCAAAATCTCAGAGCTGTCCATTCGCTCATCAACCAGAGTCTCCAGGTGTGCCTGAGCAGTCCTGATCTCGCGCTCTGACAACAGCACTCGGTTTTGGCTGACCAGTTGTGTAATCAGTTGCTGATGAACATGCTGCGTCGCACATTTTGCCGCTGCGGCAAGCGTGGTCTGTTGAAGGTCAAACGAGCCGTTCACAAGGCTTGCCTGAAAGAGTCGCGTGCTGGCCTGGAGGTCTGAGTCGAATCCGCGACCGAATGCAAACTCTGCGACGCGCCTGAAGTCCTGCTCAGAGGCGCGCGCCTTGGTCTTGAGCCTAGCGTAGGCACCAACAACCTTGTCGAGGGTCTGCAATTGACCCAGGAGTTGCTTCAAGTGAAGAAATGCGGGCTGTCGATCTATTGCAGGGCTATTCGCCGAGGACGATGGCTGCTCGGCAGGTAATGGCTTGCACTCACCAGACACGAAGAGCAGTTCACCAGAGATCGGGTCGGTCTGCACCCCAGTGATTAGGGCCGTATTACGATAAATGGCCCGGCGTATTGTGTCTGCTGCAACCTCGGAGAATTCACGTTGAATCCGCTGTTGGGTTCGATCGAGCAGACTGTCAAAGACCGGCCAAGAACCTGGCACAAATGAGAGGATCGTGCCGCCCCCGAGCGCTGTGGCACGTCCAGAGCTCAATTCTTCGAGTCCATTGATAAGCGAGAGTGCGGTGCGCTCTCGCCAGGCAAAGTCCAGCGTTGCCGTTTGCGCGGCTGATTGACGCAGCAAGGCATCCCGGTTGAGCCCCTCGACGCCTGAGGCGAGCACCGGGAGCAGGCGATTCATCTGAAACAAAGTCACGCCTACGCCAACCGTCCAAAGGCCCAGCGCGCCCCAGATCAGTGTGCGAGCCACACGGCTCTGAATCGGTCGTGCCAGCCGAAGCGCGCTGGCACTCCGCGTGAGTCCGAACTCGCCAAACACCTTGCTCTCGAGGAGGTCACGGCTAAAGAGCGGGGTTGGGCCGGAGCCAATCCAATACAGACCCCGAAGGAAAAAGGGCTCATGCACCCCGCCGGCTTGCATGAGGCGGTCACAGAACACTCGGGTCGCCTCGCTCGCCTCAGTCAATCTCTGAGGAATGAGCGTGATCGCGGCAGGCGACGCGTCGGGGTAGGCAGCGCAGAGCTCGGTTGCAAGCGCATAGAGATTCTGTTGGGCTTGTTCTGTGGCTTGCTCAACCCAGCTCGGGTCAAATTGTTGAGAGAGATCATGCGGTGACGACCAGCCCAGGATGCTGTCCTTCAGGGGCTTTGGCAGCTGGTGCAATACGTCTCCACCTGGCAGCTCGTCGATGCCTGTAATGACAACGTAGACAGCCAGCCTTAGGGCGTACCGATTCTGCGCAAGCCAGATCCGCTCACCGAGTCGCGTGGCGAGCGTCTCGATCTGAGCAAGGTGCTCATTGCCCTCTCCAAGGAGCGCCTTGAGAGGAATGCCAATCACGATGGAGTCAAGCGGCCTGCGCGATCGGTGGCGGCCAAGTTCCTCGAGGAACGCGTCCCAACGCGCATCCTCTTGACGAACGGATTGATCTCCCAACGCTGCGCGATCGAAGGAGACCAGCACGCCCGTCTGAAAGATGGCCCACTGCATACCCTCGTGGCTCTGCCCGACGGGCGACTCCTTTGCTTTGGTCTGATACGCCAAGGCGCTGGCCGATGACCCGAGGGGGTCTGGGCCCGATTCGCTCAGCACAACTGCCCAGGGAACCTGATACGGGTCTCTGTCCGATCCGATCACGAGCTTGACGCGGCTCACGAGCAGCTGCGTCTGGCGTCGGATTTCCCGAACGGAGAGCATGGAACGCACACGATCGGGCTGCCCCGCCCGTCGGATGCCGAATCTCAGAGCCACCCCGAGCACTGCAATGACAAAGAGCAGTGTGGGAATCAAGAAGTAAAGGCTACTGCCCACGTGCTGTGCTCCTTGACTCATCACCACGCTCTGAGGGTGCTGCCTGAGTAACCTCGTTCCCCTTTACTGCTGATCGGAGCGGCGCAGACAGCAGAACCCAACCGATCTGTGACAACAGGAGCAGCGCAAGGGCCCAGCCAATCATCCAGGCACCCGCACGTGAGAGCCTCCAGCTGCGCACCGGCACCATGTTCTGAAGCGTGTGAAGGTAGGCTTGCTCGGACATGACCCTCTGCGTTTGGGCTGCGGCTCTTTGAAGCGCATGGAGCGGCTCCGGGTCGCGATGGTGCACAAGCCGGAAGAGGGATTGCTTGAGATCTTGAACGGTTCGCGTTGAACCCGCATCTGCCCGCAACCGCGAGAGCGGTCGAAGCCTGCCCTCAAACCCAAGGTTCAACGCAAACAGGTACAGGGGTACGAGCAGCTGGGCAGAATCTGTAGGTCTTGCGAGCAAGCGCTCAATTCGGTCGATCACTTCCTGTCCGGCACGCGATGTTTTAAAGAGTGCCATCTCCAGGAGATGGTCTAAAAATGGCGGCTGACCAGCCCAGGCAGAGTGGATCAAGATCTCGTCGGCAAGCGCAACTTTGAGGTATTGCGCCTCTTGAGCCAACGCGCGCTCGGGCTCTGTGCCGCGTGCTGATAATTCAAGTCCCTGTGCCGTCAGCAAGTCTGCGAGCTGGGTATGGGCCTGCTCGGCCACGGCTTTGGCACTTGCTGTTGCGCGCTGAAGCTGCTCGGTTGTTTCAGGCTCTGATGTGGGTGGATGAGATTCGATGACTCGCGTGATGGCCAATGCGAAGGCGCCGAGCTGCTCCAGGAGCAGGCTTCTCGGGCTCTCGCGCATCAGATTCGACTTGATGGAGTGGCGAATAATTCGAGCCATAACCTAAGCGGCACTCCGCAGAAGTCCTGCAACGTAGAGCACAACATGACTCGGCCGCGCCGACAGACCCAGTCGAGCCGATGGCTCGATGATCAAGACCGAATCCGGCGCAAGCAGTGACTCAGATGATGCGATCTCAAAGAACGCGACGTTAGGAAGCGGCTTGAGTCCGAGCTCCTCCGCTGCTGCGATGCGGTGCCTGCGCAACCCCAGAACACGTCTCGCTCGCAGGTCTGGCATCAAATCCTCCAGCCCGATGAGTGCCGTGTCGATCCAGTCTGCTGCCTGTTCCAATTGAGATCCTTGAACACCGAGCACCAGACGATGCTCAAGCCACTCAGGGCGAAGCTTGAGTCGGAAGCCCTCGGCCGTAGTCTCAAACCGAACCTCACGATAGTCTTGACTGATCTCACTGACCGCATCTTCGAGGCGTGTGAGCAATGCGGTAAAACCGGGTCCCGGGTTCGCTTGCTCTAGCAGCGGTGGGGGCTCAGGTAGCTGCGCGGGACGAAGCTCGCTGAGGGGCGCAATGAGGCTGCAGAGCGTCCGAAAGGCGAAGAGCGGGTCGGCATCAGGGGCGCTCACCAGTTGCTCCAATGCGGGCAGGCCCTGAACGAGGCAGTGCAGGCGATGCAGCTGAACCTGCCGATCTGCTGTACGTTGAGGATCGGCCTGTGCACTGGCGAGTCTTGCAAGAAAGTGCGCACGGCTTCTGATCAGAGCGGAGAGATTCTCTATGCGCTTGAGCAGGGAAGGGGAAGCGCTGAGCTGCAGAAGGGCCGGTATAAAGGATCCGGGTCGAATGAGGCCGCCCTCAGCCTCCAGGCTCGCGATCTGGAAGGAGACCAGGGTTGATGGGGGTCGATCGCCCGCAAAAAGCTGCAAGCTGTAGGCCAGCCTCGGCACGTCGACCGGCTCTGCATTGGATACCTCGTCTTCAATGGGTGCAAAAACGAGCGGCTCAAATCGCCCCAAGCGTTCCCCATCTGGAAGCCCCCTGCGTGAGGCCAAGGCCAAATAAACGGGTAGGGTGCCTTGCTCGAGCTGCTCGGCAAAGGGCTTGAGGTCGAGCCGCAGTGGGCGTGAGAGTCCGTTTGGCCATGACACCAGCGTGCCATCGGGCAGGATGGCCTCGAGCTGCTCCACCTCAAATTGCTGTGATGCAAGCGCGGCCTCAGACACTGAGAGCGACGCAATTCCCCATGCCCGAGGTTGAGACCGCAGCAGCTGCGATGACATGAGGCTGTCGACTCTTGCAGCCTCCTGCTGGAAATGCTGAGGGCTCAGCAGCATGCCCTCGTGCCATTGAATGTGTGCGTTTTGGAGATCGGATTTCATGTTCAATGGTCCTGTGTTCAGGGGCGCGGGGGCGGGTCTGTTCGCAAGGAGAGGTCGGCCTCGCCGATTTCAATCACCACCTGCCGAAGCTTGGGGTTTAGTCGGAGTCGTCCTAGCGTTTCAGCCTTGAGATGAGCAAATACAAGCACACGCATTGCGCGTTCCTTGGGCAGATCCGCTTCTGGGATCTGAAGGCCATGACCCGGTGTGAGCTCGTATCGCCGAATACTCACCATGCCTTGTAGGCCAGGCAACAAGGCCTCCTTCTGTGCATGCCACTGCGCGCCTGTGAGCGTTTCTAGCTTATCTGCCGTGATCAGATCGAGCGCCAACACCAGGTCAACCGCAATGGGAGAGTTTTGATTCGCATTCGGCTGTGGCTGAAGCTGCAATGAGCGCCACTGAATTTTGTCTCCGCTGGGAATGACCCAGTCCGTTGCATCTTTGATAAAGGCGGGCGTGGAGCATCCTTGTAGGCCGATGGAGATCAGGATCATGCCAATCAGTTGTCTCATGAGCCGCTCCCGGCCGCGGGGGGTGCGGGCTTGTTGGGCTTCGTCGTTGCAGCCGCCTGGGTTGCATCGAGATGGCCGGCCTTCCAACCCAATGAGAAGCCAATTGCACCGGTCAACACCAGAATCAAAATGATGCAAATCACCACAATGACTGCAAGCCTGCCTTGAAGAGAGACTTGAAACTCGATCTTCATGGAACCTCCACGGTCTGCTGGCCTGGCATTGAGATCTCAATGCTTCCCCCCCAAATACAGAGTAGTTTTGAGCTGTCTTGCAGCGCCGGCATACCCCCAATCAGGACTGTTGCACTGCCTGGGACCCAGGGTGCGGGTGTCACAGGTGCACATGGCATGGGCGTGAGCGCCCCCATAGCGGCTGCAGTTGCAGCGGCAACTGTTGGGTTTGCAAGCGACTGACACATCCCGAACGGAGCGACATTTACGAAGGCGATGTTGTCCATCACGTTTGCATCCGGCGCGCCGGTTTGCACACGATTCAAAGGCAGGACGTTGAGGCTGCCTGGCGCCATACCAAAAGAGCATTTGAGCATTGCGCCGCTACAAACGAGTTTGCCCACGCTACGCATCTCCCGTGAAAAGTCTCTGAAGCAGGCTGGGCTTCTCGGTTCGCGTCTGAGCCTGACTCTCAAGCGGTGAACCCTCTGAGTCGAAGGCTTCGACGGGGCCCGTTGGGCGCCCATGTTCAAAGGATTGGCGCTCCATGACGGCGCCGTTTGTCCAAAGGCGTTCGGTCGTGCCATGCAGGAGTCCGTTTAAATAATGGCTGCGCTGAATGAGGACTCCGGATAGGCTGTAATCGAGTGCCTCGCCGTGAAGCAAACCTGCCTCGTAGGCGCATGATCTCACCAGCTGGCCTAGGCTGAAGTAGCTCGCTTCACCCTGGAGCAGCCCGTGTGCGTAGTGCAGGCGCGCCGTGAGCTGGCCAGCGAGATCGAAACATTCAGTAAGCCCGTTGAGCTCATCTTTCTGAAGCGTTTGACGCAACACGACCACACCGCGCTCCGTGAATTCTCGAATCTGGTTGAGGGCCTCAGAGGTTGTCATAGCGCGCTCAGTTGATCTTCACCATGCCACCCTTAAGGGTGAGCATGGATCCGCCGTCGATGGTGCCACCAGAACTCGCCTTGCCGTTGAGGGACAGTCCCTCTAGAGAGAGTGTGGCCGCAGACTTGACCGTCGCTGCAGCCTTACTATCGAGTGTGAGGGCGCCGGTTGAGTTGATCTTCAGTGTGCCCTTGACCGTGATGCTCAGGTCGCCATCTACCGTGAGGTTGTAATTCCCCTTCACGGTCGTTGAGAGGTTGCCATCCATGGCCTCGGTGCGATTTCCCGCAATTGCGAGCAGATCATCTCCGCCGATTTTGGTAGTTCGATCTGCTGCAATGGTGCGCGACTCGCTCCCTTTGTTGAGCGCCACCGTGAGGTCGCCCTCTTCAATCGTGTGGGTTTCATTGCCGGTATAGATGGTGGTGGTTGAGCTGTCCTCAATGTCGATCTGGAGGTCTTTTTGGGCGTGGAGGTAGAGCAGTTCCTCCTCCTCTTTGTCTTCGAGTCGTATCTCGTTGCCCTCGGTACGGTCACCCCCGACGAGCGCAGCCTCGGCTGCATTGAAGAGGAACGCAGCCGCAGCCTCAGGGGAGTCGTCAATGGCCAACTGCCCGGCGGCCATGAGGGTCTCTGCCAGGGAGGGTGGAACCTTGGTGGGCTTTGATCGAATGACCGTCTGTGTCTTGGCATCGGGGAGCGAGACGGGGGGGGCGTTCTCGCCGTTGTAGACGCACCCGGTTACCAAGGGTCGATCTGGGTCTCCATCGATGAATGTCACAACGACCTCTTGCCCCACCCGTGGGATGAACAGCGTTCCCCATCCGTTCCCTGCCCAGGTCTGAGACACGCGAACCCAGCATGAACTGTTCTCTGCCCGCTCTTGATCCTCGTCCCAGAAGAAGCGAATCTTGATCCGACCGAAGCGATCGGTATAAATATCCTCGCCTTCAGGTCCCACCACAATGGCGGTCTGGCTCCCGAGGACTCGTGGCACGGGTGTCTGGGGTGCTGGACGGAACCGCTGAGTGGCCAGAATGGCACTAAATTGATTGCGGTAGCCTGAGTTATCGGCAAAGTGTCGCACCTGCGTCACGCTGTACTTTGTATTCAAAGGCACTGTCGGGTGCTCGGCCACTTCGACCTGGACGCCAGGCATGAGATTAGGACTCAGGCACTCACCTCGGAACGACTGTGATTCGCAGTCTGCTGCTTGCGCTAAGCGCTCCAGCCAGAGCTTGCTGCCCTGACTGCTAAATTGCCGGCTAGGGTAAGAATAAGATCTGCCCGAGCCCATCTGTGCCTGCGTTTCAGCAGAGTTGAGCTGGTTCGGTGTCTCCATCTGGTAGTCCCTTGCTGCATAGCTCTGGGTAACCAGTCGGGCCCTCGACTCAAATCGAAGCAGGCTATCGGGAAAGCTCCCCGCTTGGGAGAGACTTCGAAATACGAGTGGGTCTGAGCCAGCTGTTGGCTTAAAAGATGAGGGGGCGTCCGTCAGAACCAGCGTGTGATCACTGCTTGAGTGCTCGAAATGGTAAGCAATACCCTCTTGCTCGAGCAGTCTGTGTATGAAGTCGAGTGCAGTCTCGTCGTACTGGACACAGTATTCCCTGGCGGGAGAGGCAAACTCCGCCTCGTTTCGCACACTGAGACCCACGCGCTGTGCGTAGGCCGTCACGATTTCGACCGCGGTGTGCCCTTGAAAAATGCGACGACCACGATCCAAGCTCAGCAGCCACAGCTTGGGTGCAAGCTCCATTTCATAATGCGCCTCTTGCGCATCAAATCCCACCAGCGAGAAGCCCTTCACAATGCCGTGAAAATCGCGAGCTGGTCCGCGGTTCTGCTCCACTGTGATGTGAACGGCGGTTCCCAAAAGCGCAGCACCATCGAGTGATGCGTCTGCACTCCCAAGAGCGAGCGCCATATCAAATGGCCGAGAAAGCCACTCGTCTGCACGCAAAGACTCTGCCCATACCTTCGATCCTGCAAGGAGCGTCTGTATCACCACGCGAGATCCATCCTTGAGATAACCGTCTCTCACGCTTGCCTCTCTCGCTGGACCTTGAGTGCAATGGGCTGAAGTCCTTCGGCCCAGGATAAATGGGCCTCGGTGATCCGATCTCCGCTGGCGGCGCAGTCGAGCAGCTGGCTCGCAAGAGGCGCAAGCACGCTCTGACGAATGAGCTGGCTGAGGGCTCGCACGCCAGTGCTGCCTTGGCAGCGCTCAGCCATTTGAAGTGGCAGGTCCGCATCCCAGGTAAGGGGGACCCGATGCATGGTTTGCACTCTCAGCGCGGCCGACTCCAGTTGTGCAATGGCAATTTGCTCTCGATGGGCGGCTCCGAGCGGCCGAAATGGAACGAGTGTCATGCGTCCCATAAGGGCTGGCCGAAGGGTCTGGCTGAGCACTGGCGTCAAACGTGCACAGAGCGCTTCCTGGGAAATGTTTGGGTCATCGGAGCAGAGTGACTCAACTAGGGTGTCTGCAAGATTGGTGGTGACAATAATGAGCGACTGGCGAAAGTCAACCAGTGTTCCCTCAGCGTCCTCCAACATCCCACGGTCAAAGACCTGGTAGAACAGCTCGAGCACGTCGGGATGCGCCTTCTCTGCCTCGTCAAGCAGGATCAGGGCATGTGGCTTGCGACGAACCGCCTCCGTGAGTGCGCCGCCTTTGCCGTAGCCAACATACCCCGGTGGCGATCCCTTAATGCCGGAGACGGAGTGCGGCTCTTGGAACTCAGTCATGTTCAATAAGATGAGCTGGTCCCGCCCGCCGTAGAGCAGCTCGGCGAGTTGGTAGGCAGTCTCAGTCTTCCCGACTCCGCTGGGCCCAGCCAGCAAGAAGACCCCAGTCGGTCGGCTGGGATCCGAAAGTCCAGCCTGATGGCTTAGCACCTGGTCCGAAATGACCCGTAGGGCATCGTCCTGTCCGCGCAACTGCCTGCAGAGTTGGACAAAGAGGCCGCGCGCAGTTTGGTGTTGTGCTTGCTTGAGTCGACCGAGCGGAACTCCGGTCCAATCAGACACCACTGCAGCAATGGTCTCTTCATCGACGGCGCTTGGCACGATGTCTGACGCGCGACCTCCGGCAATGGCGGAACGCAGTGATGCAAGGTGCTTGTCGGCGGTGTCTAGGTTTGCCTGAGCCATGGATAGGGCATCTGCTGGAACCGTCTCTCCGCGGGCCTGCATACGCGCGAGACGCTCGAGGGCTCTGGAGAGTTTGTCTCTATTGGCAACCGCCTCGGTGAGTGCCTTGGGCTGTCCGGCCTGTGCCTGTGCCACACGTGCACAGGCGCGATCGAGCGCAACAATGGCCTTGTCGGGAAGCTTGCGCCCAGACACGTAGCGGCTTGTCAGGTCTACGGCCGCTCGAATGGCGGCATCGAGGACCTGAACGTGATGGTGTTTCTCAAGGGTGGGAACCATACCCAAGAGCATGTCCTCTGCCTCTTCTGGGCTCGGCTCAGACACCTGAACCACTTCGAACCTCCGCGCAAGCGCTGGGTCCTTCTCGATGTGTTGCTTGTACTCAGACCATGTCGTCGCTGCGATGGTGCGCAGCTCACCCCGAGAGAGTGCGGGCTTCAGAATATTGGCTGCATCGCCAATTCCCTCGGAGCCCCCAGCACCAATCAGCTGATGCGCCTCATCAATGAACAGCACAATGGGTGTTGGGGAACGCTTGACCTCGTCGATCAGTTGCTTGAGTCTGGACTCAAACTCGCCTCTCATGCCCGCTCCCGCCTGTAAGAGCGCAAGATCGAGGTTCAAGACCCGAACCGAACGGAGCATGGGTGGAACCTGCTCTTGCACAACCCACTGAGCGAATCCCTCGACCACAGCGGTTTTCCCAACCCCGGCTTCTCCTGTCAAGATTGGGTTGTTCTGGCGACGGCGCATCAGGATCTCGACCAAAGACTGAATCTGGTGCGTGCGGCCTACGACGGGGTCTAGGCGCCCCCGCCTCGCCGCCTCAGTGAGGTCCTGGCAGTAAAGGCTGAGTGCGGTGTCTCTGCCCTCTGAGTTGAGATCAGAGTCGGGGCTGTTTGTCCTCGAGGAGCAGACCCATTCCTGCAGTGCCGTGCTCGGCAGCCGAAGCATTGTGGGTGCAGATTGCGCCACCAAGGGAGCCACGGCCTCTGATGTCGCAAGGGACCATACAAGGTGCTCCGGTCGCACAGCACTCTCGCCAAGACTGACGGACGCTTTGAGCCATGCATCCTCAAGCACTGCGCTGAGCTGATGCGAAAAGGAGGGGGTCCGCTCGTTTCCGGTTTTGAAGCCCTCAAGTGCAGCGTCAAGCTCCATCTGAATTGCATCAAGCCGAAGCGCATGTGCCTCCAGTAGTGCCGAGAAGCCTGCCAGCGTTGGATGCGTCAGCGCCCAGAGGAGGTGCTCGGGCTCTACTTGGAAATGAGTCTTTTGCACGCAATGCCCAGCCGCGCGCTCTAGATGGCTGCGTGCGGCCGCGTTCAATCTCAAGATGAGCGCTCTCATGTCAGCAGCCATACGTTTCCCCCCCTAGCGAGAGGCTTACGCTCGGAAGCCCTAAGGTGTCCGGTCTCGTTTTAATCCAGGCGCTTTGACCTAGGCGCACAGGTTGTCCACCTCCTAAGCGGGCAGGTGTAACCGTTGAGGCGTCGGGTTGAATGCGGATGCGCACAGTCATGGTCTTTTGTAAGACTTCATTCAGAAGGGTCTTCAGCATGACATAGCGTCCACCCCCTGGCAGCCAGTGCGAAAAATGCGCTGCATGGATCGGAGGGGTCTGAATCAGGATGGATGACGTGGCGTTCCAGTATCGGGTGCCCAGAACCAGTGAGCCTCCGAGCCGAGCGTTTTGACAGAGCGCTGGACTCGCAGCGCCACGAATCGATTCCCATGCGCCCTGAAGTCCTGTCACGCTGAGGGCCGTCTGGAGTCGCTCGCTCAACAGATGGGCGAGGCTAGCCGTGGATTGAGGCAGGCCACTCTGAAGACCCGAATGCCGAAGCCACTGCCCATCGGGGAGGTGCGTGAGTTGGCGAACCATACGCGCTTGGGCAGTTTGACGCCCCGTCGCGGCACCAAGTGCAGGTCTCGAGCGCTTTCGAATGAGGTAAAAGAGGCGAAGTAGACGCCCGTGAAAGAGGTCTAAGAAGTCGAGACCGGCCCGATCTCCCCGTCCAGCATGGGCGAGTAAGTCCTCTGCAATCGCCAGAGGCAGAGGGCCCATAGACCCCGCGAGTGCAAAGGCGGGAGAGCTCAATGCGAAGGCCTCGCCTGAGCTGGGGGCCTCACTCACCTGATGCACATCGCGACTTGCGAAACCCAGACTGACGTGGCCTTTGAGCAATACGGATGGACGGTCGTCCTGGCTGCGCGGTTGGCCGTCGAGGGAATCGAGGGGACGAAAGCCCTTCAGGCGGCCGAGTCGATCGAGGGCGGCGATCGCGGCAAGGAGGTCATAGGTCTCGATGGAGGCGAGTTGATCCTGGCTCTGGCTCATAGCAGCGCCTGCCCCCCATGCATGGGCGGCCATTCAATGAGTTGGTCCTCTCCCCGCCATACCGATGTCTGTATGAATCGGTCTACGCTGCAGTAGAGCGTGAGAAAGCGAGCCAGGACACCCGAGAAGATGACCATTGACCCCGAGTTAAATGCCTGCGGATCCAGTTCAAGCCGTACCGATAGCCCCGGGCAAAATGGCTGCCAAGGCTGGTCCGATCGACGCAGTGTCGTCGGAGTCACCGTGAGGCCCAGAAGCCCCTGAATCTGTTCTCCATCGCGTCTGGCAGAGCCCGCAAACAGGGACAGCATCGATTGAACGCGCTTGTGAGGAGACGGACCATGCACCAGCGATCCGTGGGTGAGCGTGAGGAGCTGTGTGAGGCGCCAAACGCTATCGCCTGCGAGCGGTGGGGCTTTCTGGCGAGATGGCTCGATGCAGAGCCGCGCTTGGATGCCCGATTGTGCTCCTTCAATTTGAAGGCGAGCACCGCTTGGCAATTGTTCAGCCAATGCGCGATTCGTGCAGAGGAGATCTGCATAAATGATCGGTGGGAGCGTCGCAGCCGGGTAGAGGCTGCCGTCTACAAAGGACAGAAAGACATCTGTACCTGAGAGGTTCTCGCGAAGGGTCTGATCGCGACGAGATAGCCAACAGAGCCCACCCTCAAGGTCCTCATTGAGTGCAGCATGTGGGGGGATGACATCTGGCTTCGCGGCCCCAGGCTGGGAGGACGTGACCTGCAGAATGCTGTGAATCTCGGTCGATGACTCCCGCGCCCGATCCGCAACGAGTCGATACTCCAGTTGGTCCTCTTTCAGTGTGATCGGCTCAGAGGTTCGTCGAAAAAGGTTGATGATGGGCACACAGGCAAGCAGTATGTGCTCCCGCCCGAATGCGGGAAGCCTTCTGGCACTCGGTCCGAGTCGGAGCGCAATCGTTGTACTGACGCTGTTTTTGAGTGCCTCTGCGAGCCCGCTGATGCGCAGAAAATGAAATCGCTGCGGAAAAGCAAAATACTCCTGCAGCAGCTGATAGGCTGGGTGCCCGCCGGGTGGGAGGGCTACAGAGGGCTCGGCGTCGAGCATGCCGGGAATGCTCACACTGGCACCAGGCATGGGACGCAGGTTGTCGTGGCTGCTGCCTGCAAGGACCAAAGGAGTTTGGCTTCCAATGAGGTCTATAAGGCCGCCGACACGACGCCAGTCTCCCTGGACATAAAACTCCAATTCGGTGATCTCCAGCGTCTTTATATCGACACCAGGGTTAGCCTCAATGGTCAGACAAAGATCACCGCCTTCGGTAAGCTCTACCTGATTCAACTGGATCGGCCAGACCGTGATGGGTCGGGTCGTCTGAAAGCGAATGGGCTCACCGGAGTCCGCCTGCACATGCAGCTGTGTGGCCTTTGGAACGATGAGTGCTCGGTTTTGGGTTGTACCCTCAACGACGCCCAATTGAGCAACACTCATCGATGGAATGGGGGACAGCAGGGAAGGGCAAACGTTCTCGAGCACGCCGCTGGCTACACGCGGAAACTCCCGGTCTAGATCACGCTGGAGTCGTCCCGTGAGGAAGGCAAACGATTCAATGAGACGCTCAACATGGGGGTCTCGTGACTCCTGGCCTGAAAGATCAAGCCCCTGTGCGACGCGTGGGTGGCGCCTTGCAAAATCTTGTGCGGACTCTCTCAGTGCTGCGAGCTCTTGTCCAAAATAGCTCAGCAAGTCGTTATCGTTATCACTGCGCACGGCTAACCCCCACGGAGAAACTCAGTTGCTCCAGAAGCGGATGCAGTGTGAGCGTGGCCTGAATTTCGAATCTTGCGACGACACTGGAGGGCCCACTGGGTGCAAGTGCCTTGACGTGTGGATCGCAGAGGCGCGGCTCAAAGGAGGTAATAGCCTTCTCAATGACCTTGGACATCAGGCGACGATCCGCCTCGGTCGTTGGGGATAACGACCCAAAGTCAGGGACGCCCCAATCGAGCGTCGTCAATGCGCTTGAAAGATAGCGTTCGAGCGACCTGGGCGAGCGCGAGGCCACGAGGGACTGAAGGCTACGCTGAATGGAGTCTCTAATCTCTGAGACCTCCATTCGGCGCGTGAGCAAGCCCTCTTGCGGTGTGACCAACCGATCAAAGAGGGGGGGGAATCCACCTGGACCGAGCTTTGCCATGTTGACTCCGTCGGCTCTGCCCAGGGCCGCCCCTCAGCGGGCGGCTTACTGGCTCTCGATTGCAGTGTTGGTTGCGAGATCCCAGCCAAAGAAGTCGCTGCCGACAATAGCTGCCGTGTTGTCTTGCTGCGAGTAGCTGAGGCTAATGCCCGTGAAGCTGATAGTGAATGTATCGAGTGGCATTTGGCCACGTCCCTGCCCGTGGGTGTGAATGGACGAGATCATGGCATTCGTCATGGTCCATTCCATTTGCGGAGAATAAACCCCACCGGCGGTGCGGCCGATCTTGAGCGTTGCAACCTCGAATGTGCTTCCTGCCGCACAGGCGGAGTAGAGCGCGGTGGTAGAGAGATCCACCATTTTAGTGAGCTTCATATCGCTCATCACCACACGTCCGGAGGTACGCTCGGCGTTGGCAATATCGAGCTGCATGGGAAGGTTGGCGGATATTTCCCACGTAATACAAATGATGCTCTTGGCAACGATCTCTTCCGAGAACAGGTCGTTTCCCGTAATACCAGGGATGGTGAGGGTGTAGATGTCACTCATGCTCATGAGGGTGCTCCAGTAATGGAATGGGTTCTATTGAATTAGCCAGCCGCCGCGGGGAGTTCGGCCACCATCCGAATAGAAGCTTTGAGCTCTTCCATTTGGAAATGGGGGCGTACGAACACCACAGCCTGATACACACCTGGCTTTCCGGCAACCTCGGTCACATCAATGCGTGCATTGGCCAGCGGAAGGCGTGCCTTGGTGGCCTGGGGAGCACTCTCGTTGAGGCACACATAGGCGGCAATCCAGTTGTTCAAGTACTGCGAGACTGTCTCTTTGGTCTGGAAGCTTCCCACCTTGTCGCGCATGATGACCTTGATGTAATGCGCAAAGCGAGATGCCGCGAGCATGTACGGGAGACGGGAAGAAAGCTGTGCATTTGCGTTGGCAGCATCTTTGTCGTAAGTCTTGGGCTTGTTCACAGTCTGTCCGCCAAAGAAAGCCGCAACGTTTGATCCCTTCGCGTTGACGATGGCAATGAACCCCAGGTCGTTAAGCTCTTTCTCGCGGCGGTCAGTGATTGTGACCTCTGTTGGGCACTTCAGAACAATATCGCCTTCGTCGGTCTTGAATGCGTGTGCCGTCATACCCTCGACCTTGCCTCCGCCCTCAACGCCACGGATGGCCGTTGTCCAGCCGTACTTGGCAAATGCGTCAGTAATCTTTAAGCCCATGAGGTAGCAAGCGTTCGACCAGAGGTACTTGTCGTGATCGCGTCCATCGACATCTTCCTCGTAGTTGAACTTCTCGACCGGACGCGTCTTTGCACCATACGGCAGGCGCGCTGCGTAACGCGGCAGGGTAAGCGCAACATAACGCGAGTCCTCTGAGTCACGCAGACCATTCCAGCTGACCAGCTCGGCACTCTCGAACACTTTAGAGAGGTCGCGCGGGGTGCCCAGCTCCTGGAACGACCGCATATCGAACAGTGCGGGGGAGGCTGCAGCCACGAAAGGCGCATGCGCCGCCGCGGCAACTTTAGAAATGCGCTCCAGCAGCGAAATATCCTGCGGGTGACGGCCAAAGTAGTAATCACCGATCAGCATAGAGTAGGGGTTGCCGCCGAACGTGCCGTACTCTTCCTCGTAGACCTTGCGAAAAAGCACGCTCATGTCATAGTCAACCGCAGACTCAAGATCCTTGAGCAGCTCTGACTTGGAGGCAACCATCAGACGGATCTTCAGACGGGTTGAGGTCTCTGTCCCAAAGACAAAGTCCCGAAGCCCCTGCCAGGAACCCTCGAGTGCCTGAAAGTCGGGGTGGTGCAGGATTTCATTGAGCTGGTCCGTGAGCATGCGGTCAATGTCGGCAACCCGCTCGTTGATTGCTGCGACCAGACCTTTGTCGGGGCTGAATCGCATGCCCTCGTCGAGCAGCTCGCTGGCCAAGGTGCCGAGCATCTGCCTCGCATAGATGGCCTGCGAAGGCTCGTTGGCCATCCGGCCTTCTTGAATGATGCGATCCAGAAGTCCGAGTGACTGGCCCTCTGCGCCGCCTTGTGATTGGGTTGCTTGCTCTTCTGCCATGGTGGTCACCGTTTTCGAGTTCGATTAGAGGCTTATGCGTTCTCAGCAGGCTGCTTGAGCTGCTGGAGGTCATCGTTATTGGAGACGATCTGTTCTAGGATTCCGCCCAGATCGTCGTTTCCATCAAGCTTGGCAAGGAGATCCCTGAGCTGGGTGCGAGCCTCAAGCAGCTTTGCAAGCCGGGGCACCTGTCCGACAATTGCCTCGGGGTGGAAGTCTCCCGATTGGCGGAACTTCAGCTCGACTTTCAGGTTGCCATCGCCTTTGAGGCGATCGGGTACCGATAGATCCAGTCGAGGACCGATTTTTTCCATGATCTCGTTGAAGTTGTCACGATCAATCTCAACGAAGCGGCGCTCCTTGAGCTTGGGCAGTGGTGTCTCAGGCTGACCGGCAAGATCAGCCAACACCCCCACAACGAAAGGAAGTTCGCGTTTCTCGACTGCGTCACCGATCTCAACGTCATACGTGATCTGGACGCGGGGTGGGCGGTTGCGTCCGACCCATTTCTGAAGACTGTCAGCCATTGCATGCTCCTCGGCGGGGACTGTGGATAGAGTGGAGTGTAGTCATACTAAAGTATTAGTCAAGTGGTTTATTTACTTAAGTCGTCCCATCATCCGCTCGGCAAGAGCAGATGCCATCTTGCTGCGGACTTTGGTGACCGTGAGGCGCTCGTGTTCTTGGCGGGCTACAGATTGAATATCGTCGAGCAGCCGCATTTTTGCCTTGTCGATGGATTGCTGCGTGAGCGCGAGTTCCTGTCGCAGCGCCTCTCGACGATCGACCTTGGCAGAGAGGTCTCTGAGCCCCTCCGTGATTGGCGACCACGCATCAGTACGGGTTGTACCCGAGGCGTCATCGAGCTGCTCAAATAGGCTTCCTAGGGCATCGCCGAGCATGCCAATGGCTTCTGGGCTGCTTCCAGCCTGACCAGAGCCAGAGAGTGCAGCCAATGCCCGGTCGATAAGGCTGTTAGCCTCAGCAAGCCGTCTATTTAGGTCGGATAGGCCCGGTGGAAGGCGTTCCTGCGGTTCTGCATCCTCCGCAGACATTCTGTTCCGAACCCACGCGTAGGTCTGCCCGAATCCCTCGCTCGGGGCGCCTTGTGGTCTAGCACCGGGCGTGGTGAAACCCCATGCCTCGCTGGATGGCGGGGGGGAGGATCGGTCGGGAGGGTCAAACGGCGAGTGGGCCATGTGCTAATACTAAAGTATTATTTTGCAAATGGGCAAGTTCTTTGATCAGTCGTTCCTCCCGCATCCTCTTGCGTTGCTCTGGATGGCTCTTGCTCTCGGACTCGTGGCCCTGGTGCTTGTGCTGGTGCTCATTCGGCTGCGCTCGGAGCGCCGCAACTTGGAGCGTTCAGCTGCACAGATCGGTGAACGGTTAGCCCGGCTTTCAGATCGAGAGCAGTCCGAGCGAGAGCGAGACCTGATTCGGCAGCGACTGGTGGGGGCCATGAGTCACGACCTTAGGCAGCCCATACAGGCTATGAATTTGTACCTTCGAAGGTTAGAGCAATCGCTCTCGTCGGGATGGTTGCCCGACGGGGAGCGGGAGGCCGCCCATCAGGCGAGGCTCGGGCTTCGCCAGGGGCTGAGCTATATGACAGGCCTTCTCGATGGCGTGATGGATGTTTCGCAGCTGGTTCAAGGCTCTCTGGCCATTCGTGCTGAGCCTGTGAGCCTGGTCTCCCTGCTGCAGGGGCTTTATGCGGAGCAATCTCCTCTGTTTGCTGATAGTGGCGGGGCCCTTGAGCTACGGATCTCGGATCCTGACCTGGCCTGGGTAAGGTCGGACCGGCGGCTGCTTGAGCGGCTCGTTCGCAACCTCCTGGCGAACGCACTTCGGTACGCGCCGGCCTGTCGTGTTCGGCTCAGGGTGCTTCGCAGTGGCTCATTTCTGCGGCTCTCGATCAGTGACACCGGTCCAGGGATGGGGAATCCACAGCTCGCTCGCATTCGAGCCGAGCTCCAAAGGAGACCGACTGGAGAGACCGTTCCGTCTCTCCAGGGCATTGGGCTTGGCCTGGTGATCTCTCGGCAGATCGCGATGCGTATTGGTGCCCGTCTCGTTGTGTCAAGCCACCGTAAACTGGGTACGGGATTCCTGGTGGTACTCCCAGCATCTGTGAACCCCGGCTTGCTTGCGGCATTAGATCCCTCTGACCCGCAAAGCCTTGATGATGTGGCAACAGATGCCCGCGCTGCGCTGTCTGGCGCGAAGAGGCCGCGGTTGGTGGTGATCGTGAGCCCCATTCCGGAATCTCGTCATGCCTTGAGCGTCGCACTCATGGTCGATGGCCTTGAGACGCTCGCTTATACGTCTGGCAGTGAAGCCCTTGCCGCGCTTGCGGATTTGGGGCTGCAGCCCGACTTTCTCCTCATTGAAAACACCTCAGATGGATCGTCCTGGTGGGAGATTGCAGAGCGTTTCGAGGAAGAGTTCAACGATTGGATTCCGGCCATCATCCTCACGGATCAGGCGCTCCAGGGCGGACCCCAGGCGGGCACACCGCGATGGACGCGCATGCTCAGGCAGCCTTTTGAATCTGCTGAGCTTCTCGCGCTGCTGGCAAGCAAAATCAACGAGGTGCGCTAAGCCCTAGTCGCTGGGCTGCCAAAACCGCTTGTGTGCGGCTTACGACCCCAAGTGCTCGAAAAAGCCCGCTGATATGGCTTTTGGCAGTGATTTCGGAAATGCCGAGGGTGGCTGCAATATCGCGATTGTTGTGGCCCTCGCAGATCATGGAGAGCACCTGAAGCTGTCTCTCGGTGAGCGTCACGGGCCGCAACGCACTGCTGTCTCTGTAGCCTTGGGCGGAGAGCCAAGTTCCAGCAGGAAGATTGCCCGTAAGGGCTTCCGAGACCACCTGAATGAGCCCTTCGATTGGTGCACCCTTGCTCACGAAGGCATGGGCTCCAGCACCGAGCGCTGCGCTCACTTGCGCCTCATCGTCAGAACCGGAGACCGTAATGATGAGGATCTCACCTTGCAGGGATTTGAGGGCCTGGATGGCGCCAAGGCCGGAGAGGCCCGGTAGGCCGAGATCCATGAGTGCAATCACTTTGAAGCCCTGCTGCAACTGGGTTCGCGCGACAACGACGGCCTCCTCGGCAGATGCACTGCTCCAGACGCGTGCATCGGGCAGCGCACCGCTGATCGACTCCGATAAGGCCCGTCGAATCAGCGGGTGATCGTCAACGAGAAGCAGGGTAGGTGAGAGGAGTCCCTTAGAGCTGGCCATATAGGCCTAAAGCATACGTCAGACTGATGGCCAGGTAGAGGATGAGGGCAAGCGCCATGGGCCAGTTCGGCTGCGCCGGTATTTCCTCGACTGGGCGCTCAATATACTGGACCCCCCGCAAAATTTGAAGCGACTTCAGGGGGGTCTCTGGCCACTGGTCACGTGCAATGCGCCCTGGCGATTGGTGTTCCCTTGTGGGGTTTTGAAGCCCAAGCGCCTGCTGGAGTCGCTTCTCGATATCTTGCCTCTGCGCGGTTGCAAGTTGGTGCCCTGAATGTTCGTGGAGCACAGCCTTGAAGTCGGCCTCACTCACGCCCGACAAAAGACATAAAGACGTGACGGCCTTTGGGCCCGACTTTTCGACAGCCAAGAGAATTGTTTTCAGATCAGGAGAGGATTTTTTTTGACTCATCTTGGCGGACTGATCTGAAAGAGGTACCACTTGGCGCCCTCGGCATCGCGAAAACCCATGGCCTCAATCTGCAGGCTTGGCCCGTGAAGCTGAGGTTGGGTGAACCGCGTCCGCCGTGTGCGCTCGAGCTCGAGTTCGGCCTTCAGGAGTAAGGAAGCCTCAGGGTTGGCCATTCTCAGTTTGTCCCAAACGATACCTGATTGGAAGTATCGGTCTAGGCGTCCGAAGGTGTGTTGCCAGCCTGCCGATGCCGCTACGATCGAAAATCGACTGTCGGTGAGGCATCGGCCTGTGCCGTGAATCTCCATGTGCTCCTCTATCAGCAAACGGGAGAGATGCTCCGAGTGCAGGGCAGCGTGGGTGACCGAGATGATCTCAAGAGACCCAGCCTCCCCTGGGGCGGGAATGGCATGAAGCAAGACCCGCTGGATGAGCCCCTCCTGTTCCAAGAGCAGGGCCTCCTCCTGATGCCCTCCAGCTGGCTGAAGCGCCAGAAAGAGAGAGGACAACGGTCGCCGAGACCAGTCGGTCTGTCGCAGGGTAGCCCGCGCCATGCCATTTGCGTAGAGCACCTCTCGGCTGCCTGCTTCCACCAAAAGAATTGGGACAGGGACATGAAAAAGTGCCTGAGCCGTCATGCGGAACGGCAGCTCGAGCTGATTGGCACTCTGAACCAGAGCGTCCTCCAAAAGTCGCTGTTCATCCTTGCGACGTTGAACGATGTCCTGAACCAAGCTGATCACAAATGCGGCTTTGCATCCCAATGCCAACCATTGGTCTGGCCCTGTCCAGGCAACGAGCCCGCTCAGGAGCGCCAAGAACGCGCTGGTGAGCTGGTGCTGCTGATGCAGGCGCAAAGCGAGGAGGCCGAACCCGATGAGCCCAATGCCTTGAATCGTGGCCTCAACCAATTCTGAGGGTGGTGCTGTGGGGGCAGCTGCTGCCGCAAGATGCGCCACCATAAATACGCCGCCGATGAGGGCGAGTTGTCGATTGGGTGAGCGCGATGAATGGCCCATGATGGGAATGAGCGCCAGTGCAAAGAGCCCATCCCAGAGTCCCAGGTGAAGAGCGTGTGGCCCGGCGAGGAGTGGAATGGCCAAGAACCCCGTCAGGTGCGCGCCAGAGAGCAGAAAGATTCCCCGCGCCTGAGGGCCGTGCCGCTGAAGGGCGAGTTCAAGACTGAGCAGAGAGAGGAGGGCCAGCACAGGCCCCAGTTGGACCCAATCCATTAGGGGCGAACGCTCCAGACGGGTGCGGTCCAGACCGGCGCGGGTGTGGGCTCCTGCGTGGGCTCTGAGACGGCACTGTCTGCAAGCCATAAGGTCGAGAGACCAACGAGCACCAAAATAACGCCGACGAGGACGACCTCAAGCCGATGAGCAAGTTGGGGGCTGAGTGCGGGTGTGGGCGCTCGGGGAGTGTCCAGTCGAACCTCTAATACGCGGTCCTCGAGCATCTTCAGCAGCTCCTCGTGCACCCGTGACTCCGTTGCCTCTGCGAGCGTGAGAATAAATTGCACTTGGTCCCCGAGTTGTCGCCTGATCTGCTCCATACCTTCGCGTGCGGGGGAGTCCAGGACTACGGCGCAACGCTGGATGTCGGAGACACCGTCCTCACACCAGCCATGATCCTGCGGGGGCACGCTCTTCACACGAGCGAGCCATTGCCTCACATGAGCGAGGGCGTGGGCCTCTTCGACGCCCTTTACGATTGGGAGTGCGCCTTCAAGCTGATACGCAAGGTGCGAGAGCAGGGCGGTATGGTCGGCAGCGGTGCCACCGATGACCAGAAGGTGCGCCCCCTCCTCTCGCAGTGCGTACACGAGCTCGTCTCGCTGCTCCTCGGAAAGGCAGATAGGTTCCTGCATATGGCAATACTAAAGTATTGCCACGATTTTGGGGGCTAGAGGTTGTCGCTGGCGAAGTCAGCAAGTCGAGACCGCTCTCCACGCTGCAGGGTGACGTGACCACCGTGCGCCCAGCCTTTGAAACGGTCAACGGTGTAGGTCAGCCCCGAGGAGCCCTCCGTGAGGTAGGGGGAGTCGATTTGGGCAATATTGCCCATACACACCACTTTGGTCCCGGGTCCTGCCCGGGTGATGAGCGTCTTCATTTGCTTTGGCGTGAGGTTTTGCGCCTCGTCAATGATGACGAACTTGCTGATGAAGGTGCGACCCCGCATGAAGTTCATGGATTTGACCTTGATGCGACTGCGAATCAGGTCAGAGGCTGCACCCCTCCCCCAGTCACCCCCACCATCTACTCCTTTGTTGAGTACCTCGAGGTTGTCTTCGAGTGCGCCCATCCAAGGTTGCATCTTCTCCTCTTCGGTGCCCGGGAGAAATCCGATGTCCTCGGCGATGGGCACGGTGGCACGCGTCACAATGATTTCGTTGTAGAGCTTGGCCTCGAGAGACTGGGCTAGGCCCGCGGCCAATGCCAAAAGTGTTTTACCCGTGCCGGCCTGCCCGAGCAGCGTGACGAAGTCGATGTCGGGGTTCATGAGCAGCGACATCGCGAACTGCTGCTCTCGGTTGCGCGCGGTAATACCCCAGACGGCATTTTTCTGATGCGTGTAGTCGCGTAAAACCCGCAGCACTGCGGTGCTGCCCAAGACCTCAGTCACCACGGCGTAGAGGGGCTTTGCGCCCTCTTCGTACACGAACTGATTCAAATGAAACGAGGAGCAGAGGGGGCCTGTGACGCGGTAGAACGTCGTGCCGCCCTGCTGCCAGGATTCCATATTCTTGCCGTGGGATTCCCAGAAATTGTCGGGCAGGGCCATGCTGCCGGTGTAGAGCAGGTCGGCGTCATCGATGACCTGATCGTTGAAATAGTCCTCAGCGGGTAGTCCAAGCGCATGCGCCTTGATTCGAATATTGATGTCTTTCGAGACCAGAACCACCTCGCGGGCAGGCTCTTTGGCCTTGAGCGCTCGGACAACCCCAAGGATTTGGTTATCCGCTTTGAGGGTGGCCAGTCCGGAGACGGGCTCGATGGGCAGAATGTCTGTCTGGAAAAAGAGATGCCCCGTCGCATCGGAGTGTCCAATCGCACTGAGCGGTACGCCCGTGCGAAGGTCTTTCCTGGCTTCATTGGTCAAGGATTCAATTAATGCGTCAAGGCTTCGCGAGACCTGGCGGACGTTTCGAGCGGTCTCAGACATCCCTTTTTTGTGCCCGTCCAACTCTTCCAGCGTCGTCATGGGCAGGTAAACGTCGTGCTCTTCAAACCGAAAGAGGCTGGTCGGATCGTGCATGAGCACGTTGGTGTCGAGCACAAAGAGCTTGTTGATCCCGTTGCCAGGGGTGTTCCTGGCGGATGCCCGCGGCGCCGGTCGTGCAGTGGCCCGCGTGGACGCTGCTGGCTTCAATGGGGGCGGCGCAATGACTGGCGCAGCAGGTGAGGGTGTGTGGGGGGCCGACTCTTCGACCTCCTGCTTCCTGGGGCGTCGGGTGTGAACGGTCTTCGCCACCACTGCGTCATCGGCTTTTAGGAGTGTTGCAGGCTTTGTTGGGGCCTTTGGGAGTGGCATTGGGCGGTCCTATTCTGAGCGGGTAGAGCGAAGAGATTGGGCGGCCTCGAGGACCTCCTGTGCATGACCAGGAACCTTTACGCCACGCCAAGCCTGCTGGAGTTTGCCCTGCGCGTCGAACAAAAAAGTGCTTCGCTCAACCCCTCGGACGACTTTTCCGTACATGTTCTTGTCTTTCATGACGCCAAACGCTGCGCAGAGGCTCTCCGAGGGGTCTGCGGCCAGGGTGAGACTGAGCTCATATTTGTCGATGAATTTCTGGTGCGACGCAATGCTGTCGCGAGAGACACCGAGCAGCTGGGTATCGGCCTCCAGAAACTTCTGATGAAGCCTGGTGAAGTCTTGGCCCTCGACCGTGCATCCCGGTGTGTCGTCCTTTGGGTAGAAGTAAATCACCAACTGGTGACCTCGAAAATCATGCAGATTGGCTTGCCCACGTGTGGTCTCTATGGTGATGGGGGGCAAAGCATCTACAAGAGCGTGCTGGGAGGCTTGGGTCATGGTGTGGTGCACTCCGGGGGAGAGAGGTTTGAAGAATGGGGCGGGACGATGAGAGCCGCCAACACTTTGCGTCCCTCTGAGGCGAGCAGGTTAAATGTTCGGCAGGCCGCATCGGTGGTCATGCATTCCACGCCCGTCCGGGGGAAAAACCGCGCGAGTCGGCTCGGGGGAATGAGATGGATTTGCGTACCCGTTCCGATCAAGATGACTTCAACTGGCTGCGTCGCAAGTGCACGCAAGTGATCATCAGAGAGGTGTTCGAACGCACTGGGCTCCCAACGCTGAGGGGTGCCCTCCGGGAGCACGAGCACCGAGTGCGAGAATTCCGTTGGGCCCACCCGCACCGCGTCGGCACGGTAGGCGGTGATTCGGTTGAGCCCAGGGGCTAGGTCTGGCTGGAGGGAAGTTCCCATGAATTCCAACGCTAGCAGGTTTTGATGAATTTTTTGTCGGCCCGGCTTGGGCTAAAGTAAAGGTTTTATCTAATTAATGGAATCGCCCCTGTTATGAAGCCCTTTCCCCGCATTCAACGTCTGCCGCCCTATGTATTCAACATCACGGGTGAGCTCAAGATGGCCGCCCGTCGGCGGGGCGAGGACATTATTGACATGAGCATGGGCAATCCCGATAGCCCTACGCCCCCGCACATCGTAGAGAAACTGGTCGAGGTCTCCCGCAAGGAGCATACCCACGGCTACTCCGTCTCTAAGGGCATTTTGCGGCTGCGCAAGGCCATCACGGGTTGGTATCAGCGCCGCTATGGGGTGGATCTCGATCCCGAGACGGAGGCGATTGTCACCATTGGCTCCAAAGAGGGCCTTGCACACCTCATGCTCGCCACACTCGACCGAGGCGACACGGTGCTGGTCCCAAACCCCTCGTACCCGATCCATATTTATGGGGCAATCATCGCGGGAGCAGACATTCGCTCGGTGCGCATGACCGACGATGTGGACTTCTTTGAAGAACTCGAGCGTGCCATACGCGAATCCATTCCCAAGCCCAAAATGATGATTCTTGGGTTTCCCAGTAACCCCACTGCACGCTGTGTCGACCTGCCATTCTTTGAGCGGGTGGTGGCTCTGGCCAAGGAGCACGACATCCTCGTGGTGCACGACCTTGCCTATGCGGACATTGTGTTCGATGGCTACCGCGCGCCCTCCATTATGGAAGTGCCCGGCGCTCGAGATGTCGCGGTAGAGTTTTTTACGCTCTCGAAGTCCTACAGCATGGCCGGCTGGCGCATTGGGTTCATGGTGGGCAACAAAGACCTGGTCGCGGCACTTGCTCGCATTAAGAGCTATCACGATTACGGTACGTTCACCCCCATTCAGGTTGCTTCGGTTATTGCGCTTGAGGGTCCCCAGGACTGCGTAGAGGATGTGCGTTTGCAGTACCAGAAGCGCCGCGACACCCTTGCGCGCGGACTGATTCAGGCTGGCTGGAATGTAGAGGTGCCAAAAGCCTCCATGTACATCTGGGCGCGCATTCCACAGCCATATGCGGGTCTCGGTTCTCTCGAGTTTGCCAAGAAGCTTTTACTTGAGGCAAAGGTCGCAGTCTCCCCAGGTATTGGTTTTGGAGAATATGGCGATAGCCATGTTCGATTTGCACTCATTGAGAATGAACATCGCATCCGCCAGGCGGTGCGTGGCATTCGCGAAATGTTCCGAAAGGACGGCCTGATCAAAGTACCGGCTGAAGTCGCCGAGGGAGAAGAGGCGTGAGCGGCGGAATGCGTCAAGTCGGGGGGCCATTGCGCGTTGGCATTGCTGGGCTGGGAACCGTTGGCGGAGGCACCTACACCGTTCTGACGCGCAATGCGGCGGAGATCCGCCGGCGAACAGGGCGCGACATTCTGGTGTCTGCCGTTGCTGACCTCGATCAGGAAAAGGCCCGAACGCTCACGCAAGGGCAATGCAAGGTCTACTCAGATGCCGCAGACATGGTGAGCAATGCTGACATTGATGTGGTGGTGGAGTTGATAGGCGGATATGGATTTGCCAAGACGCTCGTGGAGCATGCACTGAGATCTGGCAAGTCCGTTGTGACAGCGAATAAGGCCTTGCTGGCAGTGCATGGCAATGAACTGTTTGCTCTGGCTCGCGAGCATGGCGTCTCGATTGGCTATGAAGCCTCTGTCGCTGGAGGAATTCCCATCATCAAGGCCATGCGAGAAGGGCTTGCTGCCAATCGCATTGAGTCGGTCGCTGGCATCATCAATGGCACTACGAACTTTATTTTGAGCGAAATGCGCTCCAAGGGGCTCTCGTTTGACGATGTGCTCGCTGAGGCCCAGCGTCTCGGATATGCAGAGGCCGATCCGACCTTCGACGTCGAGGGTATCGATGCTGCCCACAAGATTTCGCTGCTGGCCTCGAGTGCTTTTGGTATTGCACTCTCGTTCTCGAAGGCCCATATCGAGGGCATTAGGGGCCTTCAGGCCATGGACATTCGGTATGCTGAGCAGCTGGGTTATCGGGTCAAGCTCCTTGGCATCACCAAACGTAGCCCCGAAGGAATAGAACTGCGTGTACACCCCACGCTGGTGCCCGAGAGCTTGCTGTTGGCAAATGTCGAGGGGGCGATGAATGCAGTGCAGGTCGTCGGTGATGCGGTGGGAACAACCCTCCATTACGGCAAGGGAGCGGGGGCGGAGCCCACGGCCAGTGCGGTGGTTGCAGACCTCATCGACCTCTGTCGCCGGCCAACAGATGCTGCGCTTGCCGTGCCTGCCCTGGGGTTCCAAGACAACTGCCTAGAGGAGGTGCCGGTCCTGCCGATTGCGCAGGTTCGCACCGGGTTCTACCTGCGCATGGGTGTCCGAGACGAACCAGGCGTTCTGGCCGACATCACCCGGCGCCTGGCGGACAGAGGCATCTCCATTGATGCCTTCATTCAGAGGCCTAGGGAAGAGCCCCAAGATCACACCGATGTCATCATCGTGACGCACCCCTGTCTTGAGCGCGATCTGAGGCTCGCACTTGCCGAGCTCGTCCAGCTACCCAGCATTCTGGAGCAAACGGTAACCCTGCGCGTGGAGCACTTTGCATGACGCTCCAGTATCGGTCTACCCGGTCCGAGGTTGTTCTGGGCGGGTTTACAGACGTCCTGCTTGAGGGACTTGCGCCCGATGGCGGGCTGGCCATGCCTCAGCGGATTCCGCAGGTCTCTCTCGGTCAAATGGTGCGCTGGTCTGCACTGCCGTACCCCGACCTAGCAGCTCAGGTCATGGGCTGTTTCGCCACAGATCTTGCTCCCGACACCCTGCTGCGTTTGACACGGGCGGCCTACACGCGCGTGCAGTTTGGAGATGCCCGAATTGCCCCGTTGACCCATCTCACCGAGGAGGGCGGAACACCGATTGGTCTGCTGGAGCTCTCCAATGGCCCCACCCTGGCGTTCAAGGACATGGCCATGCAGTTTCTGGGTCAGGTCTTTGAGGAGGTGCTTCAGGCCAGGGGTACCTCCCTGTCAATCTTGGGTGCGACCTCTGGCGACACGGGAAGCGCGGCCGAATATGCCATGCGAGGTAAGGATGCTTTGAAGGTCTTCATGCTCTCGCCCGAGGGGCGCATGAGTGCTTTTCAGCGGGCTCAGATGTATTCCTTGCAAGACCCCAATATTTTCAATATCACCGTACCAGGTAGCTTCGACGTCTGCCAAGACCTCGTAAAGGCCGTCTCCGCAGACCTTAGCTTCAAGGCGAGTCAGCGCATCGGTGCGGTGAACTCCATCAACTGGGGGCGCATCTCGGCCCAGGTCGTGTACTACTTTTCGGGCTACTTTCAGGCGGTTGAGCGCTATGGTCTCTCGATCGGTGAGCCCGTCTCCTTTAGCGTGCCGTCGGGCAACTTTGGAAATGTGCTCTCTGGTTATGTTGCCAAGCGCATGGGGTTGCCCATCGACCGGCTTGTGGTTGCAACCAACGAGAACAACGTCCTTGACGAATTCTTCGCGACCGGTCGGTATCGGCCGCGATCCACCGCCGAGACCCAGGTCACCTCGAGCCCCTCTATGGACATCTCGAAGGCCTCGAATTTTGAGCGTTTCATTTTTGAAATGCTCGATGGAGACGCCCATCGATTGGCTGCCCTCTGGAGCCAGCTTGCACAGACCGGAGCGTTTTATCTTGAGCCCTCTGATCCGGCGTGGCGCGAGGTGCGCGCCTCGGGACTGGTCTCAGGAACCAGCACGCACGCCATGCGCCTTGATTCGATTCGCAGCACGCACCGACGCTACGGCCGCATCATCGACCCACACACCGCAGATGGCCTCAATGTCGCGCGTCGGTACCTGAGGCCGGGGCAGCCTATGATCTGTCTAGAGACAGCATTGCCCATTAAATTTTCAGAGACCATTGAGGAGGCGCTTGGACGGCCTGCGCCAAGACCACCTGGCTTTGAGGGCATCGAGTCATTGCCTCAACGGGTGTTTCGCATGGAGGCCGACCTAGAACGCCTCAAGGCGTTCATCGTTGAGCATAGTCGCGAAAGTGCCTAGCATGCGCACCCTCGAGTCTGCACTCATTGAACTGCTTGCGCGCGCTCCTTCAGCACCACCGTCCGAGCGCGTAGCGCTGCACCACGCCCTCGGTCGCGTGCTGGCTCAGACCGTGGCATCTCCGCTCGATGTGCCCGGCTTTGATAACGCCCAAATGGACGGATACGCCGTGTGTGCGCGCGAGGTTGAACCTGGCCGCGCCATGCGGGTGTCGCAGCGCATTGCGGCTGGGCACGTTGGATTGCCGCTCGAGTCCGGGACTGCTGCCCGCATTTTCACGGGAGCGCCGCTTCCTCCCGGGGCTACGGCAGTGGTCATGCAGGAGGATACGACCCCCACTACAGATGGTGCAGAGGTGGTTTTTCAGGCTGCGCCTCCAGAGGGTCAGTACGTTCGCAAACGCGGTGGAGACCTCCATGTCGGTGCCGAGGTGCTGCCGGTTGGCAGCCGCCTCCTGGCCGCAGATCTCGGTTTACTGGCGAGCGTTGGAGTCCGCGAAATTGAAGTGCGCAGGCGTCTCAAGGTTGCAGTGTTCTCAAGTGGAGATGAGCTTGTGCAGCCAGGGCAGGCGCTAGCGCCCGGGCAAATTTTCGACAGCAACCGGCCCATGATGATGGCTCTCGCAGCTTCCCTCGGGGCTGAGGTGACAGACCTTGGAGTCTTGCCGGATCGGGCCGACATTACGCGTGCATCTCTGGCTCAGGCTGGCGCTGCGCATGACGTGGTGCTGACATGCGGCGGTGTGTCTGTTGGGGAGGAGGATCACATCAAGGCGGCTGTTCGGGACGTTGGCGCGCTCGATCTCTGGCAGGTCGCGATCAAGCCGGGCAAGCCCTTCGCATTTGGTCGAGTCGGTCAGGCTGCATTCTTGGGGCTTCCGGGAAATCCGGTTTCGGCATGGGTCACATTTGTGTTGCTGGTGCGGCCGTTTCTGCTTCGTGCCTCGGGCGTGCAGAGGGTGGAGCCACAATCGGTTTTGGCGCAGGCAGCATTCTCCTGGACGCGCCCGGACCGGCGGCAGGAATTCATGCGCGGCTGGCTGCAGGCCGACGGGTCAGTCCAGGTGCATTCCAAACAGAATTCTCAGTTGCTCACCTCCGTGACGCAGTCTGGATGTCTCGTACGTGTCCCCGCCCAGACGCCCATTCAACCCGGAGACTCGGTTCAGTGTGTGCTGTTCGAGTCATTGGTGCACTAGGGTCGACCCCATGCAGAATCAACTCGAGATCCGCCTCTTTGCCTCGCTTCGCGAGCGGCTTGGCCTTCAGCGCTTTGCGATCGATTGGATCGAGGGCGATGTTTCAGCCCTTCGCGCCGCCCTTGTAAGTCGGGGGGACGACTGGGCAGATTTTGCCCATCCAGGGCGGGTTCGCGTCGCGGTAAACCAGGTCATGGCATCGGAGTCCACGCAGATTCAAGCGGGAGATGAAGTGGCATGCTTCCCGCCGGTGACCGGGGGCTAAGCGCAATGGCTCAGCCTCGAGTCATTGTTCAGGAGGCTGATTTCTCAGTCGATGCCTGCCTCGATGCCCTTCGCAGGCACTCCTCGGGTGCCTTGAATCTTCAGGTGGGTGCCGTTGCCAGTTTTGTCGGAACGGTTCGCGAGCGCAACAACGGCGATGCCGTCTCGGCACTCACGCTTGAGCACTACCCTGGCATGACAGAGCGCTCCATCGAAGCGATTATCTCGCAGGCTGAGGGGAGGTGGCCGATTATGGCTGCTCAGGTCATTCACCGCATTGGAACGCTTTTGCCCTCAGATCAGATCGTTTTTGTCGGAGTCTGCAGTGCCCATCGCGAGGCTGCGCTCGATGCTTGTGCGTTCATCATGGATTTTCTCAAAACAGAGGCACCCTTCTGGAAGCGCGAGGAGACCCCCACGGGCGCGCGTTGGGTGGATGCACGTGAGTCAGATGAGCAGGCCAAACGGCGCTGGCAAATCTCAGAGGGTTCTGCCGGTAGTACTTGAAATACTCAGCGTTCGCACCCATCTATGGCTTAAGACCGAATGAGGAGTCAAGCCATGAGAATCGACAAACTAACGACCGCTTTTCAACAAGCCCTATCTGATGCTCAGAGCCTCGCGCTTGGGCACGACAACCCGAGTATTGAGCCGCTGCATCTGCTGGTGTCACTGCTCGACCAGTCGGAGGGAAGCACCCGCTCATTACTCTCCCGCGCGGGTTGTAATGTCCAGAAGCTGGCACAGGAGGCAAGAACGGGGCTTGATCGGCTGCCCAAGGTGCAGTCCGTATCGGGAGAGATCCATGTCGGGTCGGAGTTGAACCGAGTGCTCAACCTCACCGATCGAGAGGCGCAGAAGCGCGGAGATCAGTTCATTGCGAGCGAGCTCTTTTTGTTGGCATTGGCCGAGGATAAAGGCGAGGCTGGCAAGCTGCTGCGTGAGTCCGGCCTGTCTCGTCGGAATCTGGAAATGGCCATCGATGCGGTACGGGGCGGGTCTGGGGTCGACACCCAGGAGGCTGAGGGGCAGCGCGAGGCCCTAAAGAAGTACACGGTCGATCTCACTGAGCGGGCCATGGCAGGCAAGCTCGACCCGGTCATTGGTCGAGATGACGAGATTCGTCGTTGCATTCAGATCCTGCAGCGCAGAACCAAGAACAATCCGGTGCTGATTGGGGAGCCCGGTGTGGGTAAGACCGCTATTGCTGAGGGCCTTGCCCAGCGGATCGTGAATGGTGAGGTGCCCGAAGGCCTCAAGGGCAAGAAGGTGCTCACGCTCGACATGGCAGCGCTCTTGGCGGGCGCCAAGTTTCGAGGCGAGTTCGAAGAGCGGCTCAAGGCGGTACTCAAAGACGTTGCCTCCATGGCGGAGCAGGGCAGCCACCCGATCGTGTTTATTGACGAGATCCACACCATGGTGGGTGCTGGGAAAGCGGAGGGTGCCATGGATGCGGGCAATATGCTCAAGCCCGCCCTCTCTCGCGGCGAGCTCCATTGCATTGGAGCGACCACACTCGATGAGTACCGAAAGTACATTGAAAAAGATGCAGCGCTTGAGCGGCGGTTTCAGAAGGTGTTGGTCGATGAGCCCTCTGTAGAGGCCACGATTGCCATTCTCCGTGGGCTTCAGGAGCGATACGAGCTACACCACGGCGTCGAAATCACGGACCCAGCAATTGTTGCAGCTGCAGAGCTATCGCATCGCTACATCACGGATCGCTTTTTGCCCGACAAGGCCATCGACCTCATTGACGAAGCGGCCAGCCGCATCAAAATGGAGATCGACTCAAAGCCTGAGCGCATGGATAAACTCGACCGAAGGCTTATTCAGCTCAAGATTGAGCGTGAGGCAGTTCGAAAGGAGAAGGACGAGGCCTCCAAGCGTCGATTCGACCTCATTGAGGACGAGATCTCCCGCCTGTCTCGCGAGGTGTCCGACCTCGAGGAGATCTGGCGTGCGGAAAAGGCCGCAGTTCAGGGTACACAGCACATTAAGGAAGAGATTGAACGTCTCCGATTGGAGATCGAACAGCACACCCGCAAAGGAGACTGGCAGAAGGTCTCGGAGCTCCAATACGGACGACTTCCCGAGCTCGAGGCCAAGCTGAAAGCAGCGGATGCCATTGCGGATCAAGGCGGTACCTCCGGTGGGCCCGAGAAGGCTGTGCGACCAAGGTTGCTCAGGACCCAGGTAGGGGCCGAGGAGATTGCGGAAGTGGTCTCCCGCGCCACGGGGATCCCCGTGGCAAAAATGATGCAAGGAGAGCGTGAGAAGCTATTGGGCATGGAATCTCACCTTCATCAGCGGGTGGTTGGGCAGGACGAGGCGGTTGGCCTCGTTTCCGATGCGATTCGCCGTTCCCGGGCAGGGCTCTCAGACCCCAATCGGCCCTATGGCTCGTTCCTCTTTTTAGGCCCCACAGGGGTAGGCAAGACGGAGCTTTGTAAGGCACTGGCCCAATTTCTCTTCGATTCTGAGGAGCATCTCGTTCGCGTCGATATGAGCGAGTTCATGGAGAAACACTCGGTCTCAAGGCTTATTGGTGCACCTCCAGGCTATGTTGGGTACGAAGAAGGGGGTACGCTCACGGAGGCAGTGCGCCGCAAGCCCTATAGCGTGATCTTGCTCGATGAGGTAGAGAAGGCTCACCCGGATGTCTTCAATGTCTTGCTTCAGGTGCTCGATGACGGCCGGCTCACCGATGGTCAGGGCCGGACAGTCGACTTTCGTAATACCGTTGTGGTGATGACCTCGAACTTAGGGTCACATGAGATTCAGCGACTGACCGGACAGCCCAACGAGGAGATCAAAGCTGCCGTCATGCATGAGGTGAAGTCTCATTTTCGACCCGAGTTCATCAATCGAATTGACGAGGTGGTGGTGTTTCACGGCTTGGGGGCCGACCATGTGCGCTCGATTGCAAGGATCCAGCTCGAACGCCTTGCAATGCGTTTGGCCGAGCGCGAGATGCGGCTCGAGGTCTCAGATGCTGCGCTCGATGAGGTTGCCAAGGTTGGATTTGACCCGCTATATGGGGCACGTCCACTCAAGCGAGCCATTCAGAGTCAGATTGAAAACCCGGTGGCCAGACTGATTCTGGAGGGCCGGTTCGGGCCGAACGATGTCATTCCGGTCGATCTCCTGGATGGTCAGTTCTCGTTTGCTCGAGTTGTCCATTGAGCGCCCCGTATCACCAGGCTGATCTCGTCGACGCCACACTCTGGCGTCGATTTCTGTGCATGGGCTACGAGTGCTTTCTGCTGGTTGGGCCTGTCATGGTCTTGGCATTTGTCTATGGTGTGATGGTGAACCAGACCGATGCCGCTGGTGACCCGAGCCACTGGAAGGCCTTGGGGCTTCAGGGGGTGCTGGCTGCGGCCTTGCTTCTTTATTTTGGCTGGGGCTGGAGCAGAGGGCGGGTCACACTGCCCATGCAGACCTTGGGCCTTCGCCTCGTCGACGCCACCTCAGGGGGGCCCGTCTCGCTCGCTCGCGCCATGGGGCGCGCTGCCCTTGGGAGTGTTTTCGTTTTTTCCGGTCTGTGGCTGCTGGGTGCTTGGTTCAACAAGGCCCGTCGCACGCCATACGATCTGATCCTCGGAACGCGCTTGGTCTACCGCCCACTGATTTGACCATTTATGGCGCTGCGGCATACCATAGACGGCTTGCCGCAACCTCTGGCAAGAGACTGACTGAATGCGATAAACCGTCGGGCGGCCACCCACAAGGTGTGTTCACCCGCCGATCCATCAGCTCAAAGGCCCTGTCTACAGGTCTGTGTCGTTGATGCCCTTCTGGGGCATGAATGGCGCCGGCGGATGGGGATCACTAGAACTGTTTAGGACCGAACTCAATGGAAATGACTGGCGCAGAAATCCTGGTGCGTTGCCTCCAGGAAGAAAAGATCGAGCACTTGTTTGGCTACCCGGGCGGTGCCGTGCTCTACATCTACGACGAAATCTTTAAGCAGGATAAAGTCAAGCACATCCTCGTGCGACACGAGCAGGCGGCTGTGCATGCTGCCGATGCCTATGCGCGCTCGACCGAGAAGGTTGGCTGTTGCATTGTCACCAGCGGGCCAGGGCTTACCAATGCGGTGACTGGCATTGCAACGGCCTACATGGACTCTATTCCCATGGTGATCATCTCGGGTCAGGTTCCGACCCATGCGATCGGTCTAGACGCCTTCCAAGAGTGCGACACCGTGGGCATTACCCGCCCCTGCGTAAAACACAATTTCTTGGTCAAGGACGTTAAGGACTTGGCCTCGACCATTAAAAAAGCTTTTTACATTGCAAAGACCGGGCGACCCGGTCCGGTGCTGGTCGACGTTCCCAAGGACGTCACCCGCAATCGCTGCAAGTATGAGTACCCCGAGAGCGTCACCATGCGCTCCTACAACCCTGTCGTAAAAGGACACTCAGGGCAAATTAAGAAGGCCGTGCAGATGATGTTGGGCGCAGAGCGCCCCATGATCTACACCGGTGGTGGGGTCATCCTCGCAAATGCCTCAGCTGAACTCAACGAGCTCGTTGACCTGTTGGGGTATCCCTGCACGAACACCCTGATGGGCTTGGGTGCTTACCGTGCGTCCGACACGAAGTTCCTTGGCATGCCCGGCATGCACGGCACCTACGAGTGCAACATGGCCATGCAGCACTGCGATGTGCTCATCGCCATCGGCGCACGGTTCGACGACCGTGTGATTGGTAACCCCAAACACTTTGCCCAGAACCCGCGCAAGATCATCCATGTCGATGTAGACCCATCGTCCATCTCGAAGCGTGTCAAGGTCGACACGCCAATCGTCGGCGATGTGAAAGAGGTCTTGGCCGAGATGCTGGTTCACATCAAAGACGCGCTTGGCTCGGGTCACAAGCCAGCAGAGAAGCCCCTTTCCGCTTGGTGGGCCCAGATCGAGCAGTGGCGTGCCATGAACTGTCTCGCATACAAGCCCAGCACCGAAGTGATCAAGCCGCAATCGGTGGTAGAAGCGGTTTGGCGCATCACCCAGGGCGATGCGTTTGTGACTTCTGATGTGGGGCAGCATCAAATGTGGGCGGCCCAATATTATCGATTCGACAAACCCCGGCGATGGATCAATTCGGGTGGACTTGGAACGATGGGCGTAGGGCTCCCGTATGCGATGGGCGTGAAGTTCGCGCATCCAGATGCCGAGGTGGTCTGCATCACCGGCGAGGCCTCGATTCAAATGAACATCCAAGAGCTCTCTACGTGCCAGCAGTATCAGATCCCCGTCAAGATCGTGAATCTCAACAATCGCTACCTTGGCATGGTGCGTCAGTGGCAAGAAATTGAGTACGGCAGCCGCTATGCCGAGTCCTACATGGATTCACTTCCCGACTTCGTGAAGCTGGCGGAGTCCTACGGGCATTTGGGCATGCGCATCGACAAACCTGCAGACGTCGAACCCGCGCTCAAAGAAGCATTCGCTCAGAAGAACCGGCTCGTATTTTTAGACTTCATCACCGACCAGACGGAGAACGTTTGGCCCATGGTGCAGGCCGGGAAAGGCCTGACCGAGATGCTGCTCGGCTCAGAAGACCTATAAGGAGCGCACACCATGAAACACATCATTTCTATTCTTTTAGAAAACGAGCCCGGTGCGCTCTCCCGCGTGGTGGGCCTCTTTTCTGCACGGGGTTACAACATCGAAACCCTCACCGTCGCACCCACCGAGGATCCCTCGCTATCTCGCATGACCATCGTCACCCGTGGCTCCGAGGACATCATCGAGCAGATCACCAAACATCTGAATCGGCTGATCGATGTCGTCAAGGTCATTGACCTTTCAGACCACGCGCACATTGAGCGTGAGCTGATGATGGTCAAGGTCCGCGCCGTCGGGAAAGAGCGCGAGGAAATGAAGCGCATGGCGGACATTTTTCGCGGTCGCATCATCGACGTCACCGAGAAGACCTACACCATCGAACTCACAGGCGACAGCAGCAAGCTCGATGCATTTATTGAAGCTCTCGAGGAGGGCAGCATCCTTGAGACCGTGCGCACCGGCTCCTCTGGTATTTCACGCGGCGAGCGGATCCTCCGCGCCTAACCCCTCTTTCTGAAAGGACGACAACATGAACGTTTACTACGATAAAGACTGTGATCTCTCCCTGCTCAAGGGCAAAAAAGTGGCCATCATTGGCTATGGCTCCCAAGGCCATGCACATGCGCAGAACTTAAACGACAGTGGCGTGAAGGTCGTGGTGGGTGTCCGCAAGGGCGGACCCTCGTGGGCCAAGGTGGAGAAAGCTGGTCTGGCCGTTGCTGAGATCAAAGACGCGGTTCATGGCGCAGACATCGTCATGTTGCTCATGCCCGACGAGACCATTGCTTCCGTCTACGCGCACGAGGTTGAGCCCAACATGAAAGAGGGCGCTGCGCTGGCGTTTGCGCATGGTTTCAACGTGCATTACGGTCAGGTCAATCCGCGCAAAGACCTTGATGTCATCATGATCGCGCCCAAGGCCCCGGGCCATACCGTGCGCAGCACCTACACCCAGGGTGGCGGCGTGCCTCACCTCGTCGCCGTTCACGCGGATCAGTCGGGTAACGCACGCAACCTCGCCTTGGCCTATGCCAGCGCCAACGGCGGTGGTAAGGCGGGCATCATCGAGACCAACTTCCGCGAAGAGACCGAGACCGATCTGTTCGGCGAACAGGCGGTACTTTGCGGTGGCACTGTGGAGCTTATTAAAGCGGGATTTGAGACCTTGGTCGAAGCAGGCTATGCCCCAGAAATGGCTTACTTTGAGTGCCTCCATGAACTCAAGCTCATTGTTGACCTCATTTATGAGGGCGGAATTGCCAACATGAATTACTCCATTTCCAACAATGCGGAATATGGCGAGTACGTCACCGGTCCTCGAGTCGTTACCGAGCAGACCAAAGAGGCCATGCGGGAGTGTCTGCGCAACATCCAGACAGGTGAATACGCAAAGAGCTTCATTCTGGAGAACCGGGCGGGCGCTCCCACGCTGCTCTCCCGCCGTCGCCTGACGGCCGAGCATCAGATCGAGCAGGTGGGTGAGAAGCTGCGCGCCATGATGCCCTGGATCAAGGCAAACAAGCTCGTGGACCAGACCCGCAACTAATTGAGTAGAGACCTGACCTTGAACATGCCCGATATTCGCCAGTGGCCGCATCCCATCATTGCTCGAGAGGGCTGGGCCTTTCTGGCGGGGTCTGTATTTCTGGCGCTGGTCTTGGGCTGGGTGGGGCTCGATTCGCTCGCGCTTTTGGTGTGGGTCTTTGTCTTATTCGTGCTTCAGTTCTTTCGAGATCCTGCGCGGGTGCCGCCACCCGACGCAGCAGCAGTGACGAGTCCTGCCGATGGGCAGGTGGTCTATGTGGGCTCCGCACCCGATCCCTTTACAGGTGCTGACTCACTTAAGATCAGCGTGTTTATGAACGTCTTTAACGTTCACTCCAACCGGTCTCCGATCCAGGGCCGTATTGGGCAGGTCGCCTACAGCCCAGGCAAGTTCGTCAATGCAGCGCTCGATAAGGCTTCCACCGAGAACGAGCGAAATGCCGTCGAGATTACCGATGACCTCGGTCGAAGGCTCTCTTGCGTCCAGGTTGCAGGGCTGATCGCGCGCCGAATCCTTTGCTACGTCGAGACGGGAGATCGGGTAGATCGCGGCATGCGTTATGGGTTCATTCGCTTTGGATCTCGGGTAGATGTCTTTCTGCCTGTGGGAAGCCAGCCTCTGGTTGCGGTAGGTCAGAAAGTCAGTGCACATGCGACAGCACTTGCTCATTGGCCCCAGGCGCCCCAAGATGCGGGGCATGCATAGCCTAAGACCTCGGCGGCGGCAGAGTATCTATCTGCTGCCCAATTTATTCACCACAGCCTGCCTTTTTTCGGGCTTCTACGCCATTGTTATGGCGATGAACAACCAGTTCGCACAGGCGTCCGTGGCCATTTTCGTGGCTATGGTGCTCGATAGCCTCGATGGCCGTGTTGCCCGGCTCACCAACACCACCTCAGATTTTGGCGCGAATTACGACAGCCTGGCCGACATGGTGTCCTTTGGCGTCGCCCCCGCCTTGATCATGTATGAGTGGGCGCTTCAAGGGATGGGAAAGCTCGGATGGCTCGCAGCGTTCATTTATGTTGCCGGTGCTGCGCTGAGACTGGCCCGGTTCAACACCAATATCGGCGTGGTCGACAAACGTTTCTTTCAGGGGCTCCCCAGTCCCGCAGCGGCTGCATTGGTGGCGGGCTTAGTCTGGCTGATCACCGACTTGCGCGAGTCCAAGCTGTTTGACGGCAGCGTTGCCGACCTGCGCTGGCTCGCATGGGCGGTTACGGTGTACGCAGGCGTGACCATGGTGAGCAACGTACCGTTCTACAGCTTCAAGGACATCAATCTGCGTCGCAGCGTGCCGTTTATCTTCATTGCCATTGGGGCCTTACTCTTGGTGCTGATCTCGCAGGATCCGCCGAGCAGTCTTTTCCTGATCGTTTCGGCGTACGCACTCTCGGGATACGTCATTTTTGGCTGGCAGAAATACCAAGGCAAAGATGTGGTTTTATTTGTTGAATCAAAAAGCAAAGATAGTTAGTCTATTTCTATCATGACCGATAAACTCATTATTTTCGACACCACACTCCGCGACGGTGAGCAGAGTCCGGGCGCCTCCATGACCAAGGACGAGAAGGTCCGCATTGCACGTCAACTGGAGCGACTGCGCGTCGATGTCATCGAAGCGGGCTTTGCTGCCGCAAGCCCAGGTGACTTTGAGGCCGTGAAGGCGGTGGCGGAGAACATCAAAGAGAGCACGGTGTGTAGTCTGTCGCGCGCGACTGAAAGCGATATTCGCGCCGCCGGAGAGGCGATTGCACCCGCGGAGCGAAAGCGCATTCACACGTTCATTGCAACCAGCCCCATTCACATGGAGAAGAAACTGCGCATGCAGCCTGATCAGGTTGTTGAGGCAGCGGTGGCAGCAGTGAAAATGGCCTTGCGTTACACCGACGATGTCGAGTTCTCCGCAGAGGATGCGGTGCGCTCCGATATTGATTTTCTGGTGCGAATCTTCGGTGAGGTCATCAAGGCGGGTGCAACCACCATCAATGTCCCCGACACGGTGGGGTACAGCGTGCCCACCCAGTGGGGCGATCGCATGGCTCAACTCATTGCCCGTACGCCGGGTGCCGAGCGCGTGATCTGGTCGACCCATTGCCACAACGACCTCGGAATGGCAGTTGCCAATTCCCTCTCCGCTGTGCTGGCCGGCGCTCGTCAGGTTGAGTGCACCATCAATGGTCTCGGCGAACGTGCGGGCAATGCCAGTCTCGAGGAGATCGTGATGGCCGTGCGTACCCGTTCTGACGTCTTCGGGTGCTCCCCGTCGATAGATGCCAGCCAGATTGTGCCGGCATCGCGGCTGGTGTCACAGATCACAGGCTATCCCGTGCAGCCCAACAAGGCCATTGTTGGAGCGAATGCATTTGCACATGAGTCCGGCATTCACCAAGACGGCGTGCTCAAGCATCGAGAGACCTACGAGATCATGCGGGCCGAAGATGTGGGCTGGACCGCCAATCGGATTGTGCTGGGCAAGCTCTCCGGTCGGAATGCGTTTCGTCAGCGTCTGCAGGCGCTCGGCATAGAGCTCGAGAGCGAGCAAGCGCTCAATGAGGCCTTTTCTAAGTTTAAGGACTTGGCAGATCGCAAATCCGAGATCTTCGATGAAGACCTACAGGCCCTGGTGAGTGGTGAGAGCGAGCCCAACGTCGAGCAATTCCAGTTGATCTCCCTCAGCCAGCACTCCGAGATGGGCGAGAAGCCCGTCTCAAAGGTCGTTTTCTCGGCGCACGGCAAAGAGCTGTCCTCCGAGTCGGAGGGAAATGGGCCGGTCGATGCGACCGTCCGCGCCATTGAGGCTCAGGTTAAGAGCGGGGCCGAGTTGCTGTTGTTTTCAGTGAACGCGATTACCACCGGAACCGAGTCTCAGGGCGAGGTCACCATGCGCCTGTCCAAGGAAGGGCGCATCGTGAATGGCATGGGTGCTGACCCAGATATTGTGGTGGCCTCGGCCAAAGCCTATTTGAATGCCCTGAATCGCCTCTCCAATGCCCCAAGGGTGAATCCGCAACAACCCTAAGTCGTGTATCATTAGCAGCCCAAGCACGGCTAGGCCTGGCAGCCTAAGCCGCAAGTTCATTTCTTTACACAAGGAATCTGCCAAATGACGACTGCAAATTTGTCGAAGTCCGACATTGTTTCTCAATATCAGCGCAAGCCCAGCGACACTGGGTCTCCCGAAGTGCAGGTCGCATTGCTCACCGGCCGCATCAACGAACTCACCGAGCACTTCAAGGTCCATCAGAAAGACCACCACTCCCGGCGCGGCCTCCTCAAAATGGTCTCACGCCGCCGCAAGCTTCTCGACTACCTCAAGCGCACCGACCTGCCCAGCTACCGCACGCTCATCGAGCGTCTGGGTCTGCGCAAGTAACAATGCCTGGGCAACCTGCGCTGTTGCCGTTCATTGGGTCTGAGCCTGGGCACATCACCCGATGTGCCTGCTCCTGCTCGTCCTGACACCCTCATAAAGGATCCCCCGTGTTTAATATTGCGAAAGAATCGTTTCAGTTCGGGCAGCACACCATCACCCTCGAGACCGGCGAAATTGCCCGTCAGGCCACGGGCGCTGTCATGGTCAGCATGGAAGACACTGTCATCTTGGCAACCGTGGTCGCCGCGAAGTCGGCCAAACCCGGACAAGATTTCTTCCCCCTCACCGTCGACTACATTGAGAAGACCTACGCCGCCGGCAAGATCCCAGGGGGATTTTTCAAGCGCGAAGGGCGTCCTTCTGAAAAAGAGACGCTCACATCCCGCCTCATCGACCGCCCACTTCGCCCGCTCTTTCCCGAGGGTTTCTACAACGAGGTGCAGGTGGTCATTCACGTGCTCTCCCTAAACCCCGAGATCGACCCCGACATTCCCGCCATGATCGGCGCGTCTGCAGCCCTGGCGATTTCTGGCGTGCCATTCAATGGCCCGATTGGAGCAGCGCGTGTGGGCTATGTTGACGGTCAGTACCTGCTCAACCCCACTGCAAGCCAACTGAAGACGTCTCGCCTCGACTTGGTCGTTGCAGGTACGGAGTCTGCTGTGTTGATGGTGGAGTCCGAAGCAGATCAGCTTTCTGAAGAGATCATGCTGGGTGCGGTGGTCTTTGGTCACGACCAAATGCGCGCTGCCATTCAAGCGATTCACAACCTGGTTGAAAAGGCGGGCAAGCCTGAGTGGGATTGGCAGCCCGCAGCAAAGGATGAGGCCCTGGTGGCTCGTATTACCGCGATTGCTGAGACCGAGCTCAAGTCGGCCTACCAGATCCGCAACAAACAAGAGCGCTCCCAGAAGCTTAAAGAAGTCTATGCGATGGTCGACACTCAGTTGGCTGCCGATGTCGCATCGGGTGCCGTGCATGCGCCGCAGGGCAATATCGTGAATGACACGCTGTTTGGTCTCGAAGCCGCAGTTGTTCGGGGCCAGATCCTCAACGGTGAGCCACGTATTGACGGTCGCGACACCCGCACGGTTCGCCCCATCTCGATCCGCAACGGTGTGCTGCCTCGCACCCACGGCTCTGCGCTTTTCACCCGTGGTGAAACTCAGGCCCTGGTGGTTGCTACCCTCGGAACCGCACGGGATGAGCAGGTCATCGATGCCCTCGGTGGTGAGTATCGCGACCGCTTTATGCTTCACTACAACATGCCTCCGTTCGCGACCGGGGAGACAGGGCGCGTGGGCACGCCTAAGCGCCGCGAAATCGGCCATGGTCGTCTGGCAAAGCGTGCACTGATTGCGGTGCTGCCCAAGCCCGAAGATTTCGCCTACTCCATGCGTGTCGTCTCGGAGATCACAGAGTCCAACGGGTCATCGTCAATGGCTTCGGTCTGCGGCGGATGCCTGGCCCTCATGGATGCAGGCGTGCCACTGAAAGCCCACGTGGCTGGCATTGCCATGGGCCTCATCAAGGAGGGTGGCCGGTTTGCAGTACTGACGGACATCTTGGGTGATGAAGACCACCTCGGCGATATGGACTTCAAGGTGGCCGGAACAGAGGCAGGCGTTACGGCGCTCCAGATGGACATCAAAATCCAGGGCATCACCAAAGAGATCATGCAGGTGGCACTGGCCCAGGCGCTTGAGGCCCGCGTTCATATTCTTGGCAAGATGAAGACGGCCATGGGTACCGCCCGCACGGAGCTCTCCGAGTTTGCGCCGCGGCTCTACACCATGAAGATCAACCCCGAGCGAATCCGTGATGTCATCGGAAAGGGCGGCGCTACCATTCGCGCCATCACCGAAGAAACAGGCACCCAGATCGACATCCAAGAAGATGGAAGCATCACAGTCGCAGCAACCTCAGGCGATGCGGCCCGGGCTGCAATGAAGCGCATCGAGGAGCTCACTGCTGAGGTTGAAGTAGGTAAGGCCTACGAAGGCACGGTCCTGCGTCTGCTCGAGTTCGGTGCCATTGTTCAGGTGCTCCCCGGAAAGGACGGACTGTTACACATCTCGCAAATCGCAAATGAGCGTGTGAACCAGGTTTCAGATTATGTCAAAGAGGGTCAAATCGTCCGCGTGAAGGTCATCGAGGCCGACGAAAAGGGCCGCTTGCGCCTCTCCATGAAGGCCCTTCTCGAGGAGCAAAAGCCAAGCGACGATGGAACAGGTGCCTTGATTGCCGGTGCGGTGGCAGCCGATGCGGCTTCCGACGCTGCATCTGCAGATTAAGGCCCTCGGGCATGCGCAAACCCCTGGTCATCGGCAACTGGAAAATGAACGGAGACATGGCGTCTAACGAGGCGCTCATGGCTGCATTGCTCCAGTCTTGCGAGGGCTTGCTCGCTACGGGTAGCTTCGATGCAGGGTTTGCGGTGCCGGCACCGTACTTGTTTCAGGCGGCTGTTCGTTGTCGCGGCCGGGGGCTACTCTGGGGAGGCCAAGACCTCTCCGAGCAGCCTCAGGGAGCCTTCACGGGCGAAGTATCGGTCTCCATGCTTCAAGATTTCGAGGCCAGTTTTGCCTTGGTTGGTCATTCCGAGCGCAGGGCACGCGCCCATGAATCGGATGCTCTCGTCTCAGCAAAGGCAAGGGCAGCCCTGCAGGGTGGACTCATGCCTGTGATCTGTGTCGGTGAGAGCCTTGAGCAGCGTGAGCATGGCCAAGCGCAAGAGGTTGTATCCCAGCAGGTCACTGCCGCGCTCGCCTGCGCAGACACTCCCGAGTCCGCTCAGCGCTGCGTAATTGCTTACGAGCCCATCTGGGCGATTGGGACTGGTCGCACGGCGAGCCCCGTCGATGCCCAGACCATGCACGTTCGCATTCGCGAGGTCGCAGAGGCGCGCTGGCCCGGCCTGGGCAATAGCCTGCGAGTGCTCTATGGCGGAAGTGTCAATGCGGATAACGCGGAGGTGCTTCTATCCCAGCCCGATGTCGATGGGGCCTTGGTCGGAGGGGCTTCGCTGAAGGCAGATCAAATGTCATGTATCCTTCGGGCCGCGGCAACGCGCGTGTCCGCATTGCAACAGAAAGGTGTCTGATCGTGCCCGTACTTGAGAGTCTTTTGCAGGTTGTCCAACTGGTGTCCGCGCTGGGCATCATTGTGCTCGTCCTGCTCCAGCAGGGTAAGGGCGCCGATATGGGTGCGGCCTTCGGAGCTGGCAGTGCTGGTTCGGTTTTCGGCTCCTCCGGGTCCGCCAATTTCCTCTCCCGGACCACAGCCATCCTTGCTGTTCTGTTCTTCGTGTGCACCCTTGGTTTGTCCTATCTAGCCAGTGCTAGCCTCCGGCAGCCTGTCTCAGGAGGCGCTATCATGGAGTCCATTCCAGGTGCTGTTTCCGTTCCACCTGCCGTCGATTCCAGCGTTCCCAGTGCGCCCTCTGCACCGGCTGCTGCCGACGCCAACAAGGAGCAGCCCGCAAAGCAGTAAAGCTGTCATATGCACGTCCTGCCGACGTGGTGAAATTGGTAGACACGCTATCTTGAGGGGGTAGTGGCGAAAGCTGTGCGAGTTCGAGTCTCGCCGTCGGCACCATATACGTTGTTAGACGATGCGCCTGTCCGGGCATCCTTCAATCAGGGAAGCGCATGAGCCTCGAAAACTATCTCCCGGTTCTGCTGTTCATTGGCGTGGGCCTGGCTGTTGGTGTTGTCCCCATGCTGCTGGGCAAACTCATTGGCCCCTCGAAACCTGATACAGCCAAGCTCTCCCCTTACGAATGCGGATTTGAGGCCTTCGAAGATGCGCGCATGCAGTTCGATGTGCGTTACTACCTGGTCGCAATTCTCTTTATTCTTTTCGACCTTGAGATTGCCTTTCTCTTCCCCTGGGCCGTGGTGCTTCAGGATATTGGGTTATTTGGCTTCCTTTCCATGATGGTCTTCCTCGGCATCCTCGTGCTGGGGTTTATCTATGAGTGGATGAAGGGTGCGCTTGATTGGGAGTAGGGCATGGCTATTGATGGCGTTTTCAAGCAGGGTTTCCTCACCACCACAGTCGATCAGGTCATCAATTGGACCCGCACGGGCTCGCTTTGGCCCATGACCTTCGGGCTTGCCTGTTGCGCTGTCGAAATGATGCATGCAGGCGCGTCGCGATACGACCTCGATCGCTTCGGCATTGTGTTTCGTCCTAGCCCTCGACAGTCAGATCTCATGATTGTCGCGGGCACGCTATGCAACAAAATGGCCCCTGCACTTCGCAAGGTCTACGATCAAATGCCCGAGCCGCGATGGGTACTCTCCATGGGTTCCTGTGCTAACGGTGGCGGCTATTACCACTACTCCTACTCCGTTGTGCGGGGTTGCGACCGCATCGTGCCCGTCGACATTTACGTGCCGGGATGCCCCCCCACGGCCGAGGCACTCGTCTACGGTCTTATGCAACTCCAGCAAAAGATCAAGCGCACAAGCACCATCGCGCGCGACTAACTCGCCCACTCACGACCCGTCCCATGTCTACTCCAGAAATCACACCCCAGGTTCAGTCGGTTGAGGGGGAGGGCGCGTCCATCGAGCTCACCCCCATTGAGCAACTCGCCCAAGCAGTTCGCGCAGCGCTTGGTGAGGCTGTAGCCATCAAGTTGAATCATGCAGAGATCACCGTCGAGGTGATGGCCCAAGACGCCTTGGCGGTCGCTCAGGCACTTCGCGATGCCCCTGCGCTTGCTTTCGATACCCTCATCGACCTGTGTGGCATGGACTACAGCGCCTATGGTCAAGGGGTCTGGTCTGCTCCTCGCTATGCAGTCGTGGTGCACTTGCTCTCAGTCACGCTCAATCAGCGCATACGCTTGCGCATCTTCTGTGAGGACGACGAGTCGCCGACCAGCCCCACGCTGACCTCGGTCTGGCCCGCCTCAGGCTGGTACGAGCGTGAGGCGTTTGACTTATTCGGCATCGTCTTCGCAGGGCACCTCGACCTGCGTCGCATCCTCACCGATTACGGTTTTATTGGGCACCCCTTCCGAAAAGATTTTCCCCTCTCCGGGTTTGTCGAGATGCGCTACGACCCTGAGCAGAAGCGAGTGATCTATCAGCCCGTCACGATCGAACCCAGGGACATCACTCCGCGTGTCATTCGCGAGGAACACTATGGCCGAAATTAAGAACTACACCCTCAATTTTGGGCCGCAGCACCCGGCGGCTCATGGGGTGCTCCGTCTTGTCCTCGAGCTTGATGGGGAAGTTGTTCAGCGTGCAGATCCGCACATCGGTCTGCTGCATAGGGGCACCGAGAAGCTCGCAGAATCCAAGACCTTTCTGCAGTCGGTTCCCTACATGGACCGCCTCGACTATGTCTCCATGATGGCGAACGAACATGCCTATGTCATGGCCATTGAAAAGCTCATGGGTGTCGAGGTACCAGAGCGCGCTCAATACATCCGGGTCATGTTTGATGAGATCACCCGCATCCTCAACCACCTGCTCTGGATTGGCGCGCATGGGCTCGACGTGGGAGCCATGGCGGTATTTCTGTATGCGTTCCGCGAACGAGAAGACCTTATGGACTGCTACGAGGCCGTATCCGGAGCCCGAATGCATGCGGCCTACTATCGGCCCGGGGGTGTTTATCGCGACTTGCCCGAGCGCATGCCCCAGTACCAGCCGAATCGGTTGCGCTCGAAGAGCGAGGTTAATCGTCTGAACGACAACCGTCAGGGAAGCCTGCTCGACTTTATCGAGGACTTCACCCAGCGCTTTCCCAAGTGCGTCGATGAGTACGAGACGCTCCTTACAGACAACCGGATCTGGAAGCAGCGCTTGGTCGGCATTGGCGTGGTCTCCCCCGACCGTGCGAAAGCCTTGGGCTTCACCGGGCCCATGCTCAGGGGCTCGGGCATTGCATGGGACTTGCGCAAACACCAGCCCTATGAGGTTTACGACCGCCTTGACTTCGACATTCCCGTGGGCACAGAGGGCGACAGCTACGATCGCTACCTCGTGCGCATGGCCGAGATGAGGGAAAGCAACCGCATTGTTCAACAGTGTGTGCGTTGGCTTCGAGAGCACCCAGGTCCAGTCATCACCGACAATCACAAGGTTGCCCCACCCGACCGCGAGAGCATGAAGTCCAACATGGAGGAGCTCATCCACCACTTCAAGCTATTCACCGAAGGATTCCATGTTCCCGCAGGCGAGTGCTACGCCGCAGTTGAGCATCCAAAGGGCGAGTTCGGCATTTACCTGGTTTCAGACGGCGCCAATATGCCTTATCGGGTCAAGATTCGTGCGCCCGGTTTTGCGCACCTCCAAGCACTCGATGAGATGTCCCGTGGCCATATGCTGGCCGATGTTGTCACCATCATTGGAACGCAAGACATTGTGTTCGGGGAAATCGATCGATGAGCACTCAGCTTTCTCTCTCCGAGGCCCCCGTGCGTCGCCTCACTGAACAGGCGTATGCCCAGATCGACCGGGAGCTCGCCAAGTATCCCGCCGATCAAAAGCAGTCTGCCGTAATGGCCGCCCTCCGAATTGCTCAGGTTGAGCATGGCTACGTGTGTCCTGAAGTCGAGGCAGAGATTGCCGCTTATCTTCAAATGCCGGCCATGGCGGTTCATGAGGTCGCCACCTTCTACAACATGTACGACCTCTCTCCAGTCGGGCGATTCAAGCTGACCATTTGTACCAACCTGCCATGCGCACTGCGCAGTGGCAACCAGGCCGCTGACTACATCAAAGCAAAGCTTGGTATTGGCTTCAATCAGACCACTGCCGATGGGCTCTTCACCCTCAAGGAAGGGGAGTGCATGGGGGCCTGCGGCGATTCGCCAGTCGTGCTGATTAACAACCACCGAATGTGTAGCTGGATGTCTAACGATCGAATCGATGCCTTACTTGAAGAGTTGGCCGAGCAGGCCAGCAAAGGAGACTGACATGGGGGCTCCCGAGATTCCCTTCATTGATACGTGCTTTCACGGACGCCATATTTCCCCGCAAATTCTCGCCGGCCTAACCCCAGATGGCTGGCACCTGAAAGATTACGAGTCACGGGGCGGTTACGAAGCGCTCAAGAAGATTCTGGGCGCTGACGGTGGACCCGGCATGACCCAAGAAGAGGTCATCGCCGAGGTCAAGGCCTCAGTATTGCGGGGGCGCGGCGGGGCGGGCTTCCCCACGGGACTGAAGTGGAGCTTCATGCCCGCCAAGATGCCCATCCAGAAATATCTTGTCTGTAATTCAGATGAGGGCGAGCCAGGAACCTTCAAGGACCGCGACATTCTGCGTTACAACCCGCATATCGTGATCGAGGGTATGGCCATTGCGGCCTATGCCATGGGCATTACCGCTGGCTACAACTACATTCACGGCGAAATCTTTGAGGTCTACGAGCGGTTCGAGGCAGCCCTAGAAGAGGCGCGCGCTGCGGGCTACATTGGCGACAACATCATGGGTAAGGGATTTAAGTTCCAGCTTCATGCCCATCATGGCTACGGGGCCTACATCTGCGGGGAGGAGACGGCCCTGTTGGAGTCGTTGGAAGGCAAGAAAGGTCAGCCCCGGTTCAAGCCCCCATTCCCGGCAAGCTACGGGCTCTACGGGCGACCCACCACCATCAACAACACCGAGACCTTTGCAGCTGTTCCCTGGATCATCCGCAACGGTGGAGAAGCCTATCTCAAGGTGGGCAAGCCGAACAACGGCGGCACCAAGGTCTTCTCCATCTCGGGCGATGTTGAGCGTCCAGGCAACTACGAGATTCCGCTTGGAACCCCGTTCTCAAAGTTACTCGAGCTCGCCGGCGGCATGCGCGACGGCAAAAAGATTAAGGCGGTTATTCCCGGTGGTTCGTCCATGCCCGTTATTCCGGGCGATGTCATGATGACCATTGACATGGACTACGACTCCATTGCCAAGGCAGGCTCGATGTTGGGCTCAGGCGCTGTCATCGTTATGGATGAGACACGCTGCATGGTGCAATGCCTGTTACGACTGTCCTATTTTTACCATGAGGAATCTTGCGGGCAGTGCACGCCCTGTCGTGAGGGCACGGGCTGGCTCTGGCGTATGGTCAAGCGGATCGAAGAGGGCAAGGGCCTGCCCGGAGACCTCGATCAGCTCAACCGCGTAGCCGACAACATTCAAGGTCGAACCATCTGTGCGCTCGGAGATGCTGCAGCCATGCCAGTGCGCGCATTTATCAAGCATTTCCGCCATGAGTTCGAGCACCACATTACCCACAAGACTTGCCTTGTGTCCTCCCCCGAAGGCCGAACATGATTGAGCTTGAGATTGATGGTCAAAAAGTAGAGGTACCGCCTGGCAGCATGGTCATGGATGCCGCGAATAAGCTCGGCCTCTATGTCCCGCACTTTTGCTATCACAAGAAGCTCTCCATTGCGGCGAACTGCCGCATGTGCTTGGTCGAAGTCGAAAAAGCCCCCAAACCCCTGCCTGCCTGTGCGACCCCAGTGGCTGCCGGCATGAAGGTCATGACTGCCTCAACAAAGGCCAAGGCTGCACAGAAGGGCGTGATGGAGTTTCTGCTCATCAATCATCCCCTCGACTGTCCGATCTGCGATCAGGGCGGCGAGTGCCAGCTGCAAGACCTCGCAGTGGGCTATGGCCCCTCAGAATCACGCTACTCAGAAGAGAAGCGTGTCGTCTTTCACAAGCCCATGGGCCCGCTTATCTCCGCTGAGGAAATGTCGCGGTGTATTCATTGCACGCGTTGTGTGCGCTTTGGACAGGAGATCGCCGGGGTCATGGAGCTGGGCATGGCCAATCGAGGAGAGCACTCCGAGATCATGTCTTTCGTGGGAAGCGCAATTGAAAGCGAGCTCTCGGGCAACATGATCGACGTATGTCCTGTGGGAGCCCTTACCAGTAAGCCATTTCGCTATCAGGCACGCACCTGGGAACTCGCTAGGCGTCGCTCGGTTTCCCCTCACGACGCCGTGGGCGCCAATCTCGTGGTTCAGGCGAAGGGCTCAGACGTGGTGCGCGTCGTGCCCTACGAAAACGAGGCGGTCAACGAGTGCTGGATTTCGGATCGTGATCGATTCGCATACGAGGGGCTTCGCTCAGAGGATCGCCTCACCACCCCAATGGTTCGCGACTCCAACGGCCAATGGCGAGAGTCTGACTGGGAGGAGGCCCTCAACAAGGCCGCTGACATTCTTCGAGCAGCCTCAGCAGTAGGACCCAACCGGGTCCGCGCATTGGCTGCTCCCATGGCCACGGTAGAGGAGCTCGCCTTGCTCGCGCGCCTGGCCCGTGGTCTGCGCAGTGACAGCATTGATTGCCGGCCCGGGCTATCCCAGCCAGCACTCGATGCAGACGTGACCGGTGTGATGCATCTGGGCTTCCCGGTTGAGGAGCTCTCTGGCCTCGAGCGTTGCTTTGTGGTGGGTGGTTTGCTGCGCGCAGACCTGCCGCTGGTTGCGCAGAGGCTTCGTCAGGCCGTCCGGCATGGAGCAGAGGTCAGCACGCTGCATGCCGTTGCAGAAGACCTCCTCATGCCGACCAGCGTTCAAATGACAGCGCGTCCTTCGGCCTGGGCCGATGCAGTGCTGGAGGTGATCAGTGCGGTCGCCATCCTCAAGGGCGTGCAGATGCCGGCTGGGTTGATGGCGCTGCAGCCGAGTGCCCAGGCCAGTGCCGTTGCTCACTCGTTGGCCCACGCGCCCTCGGGAAGCAAGTCGGTCAGAATTCTCGCTGGTGCTCAGGTGGTTGAGCATCCTCAGGCAGGTCTCATCATGGCTCGCCTTCAACTCCTGGCTGACCTGCTCGAGGCCCGTCTTGGCGTGCTTGTTCCGGGTGCAAATGTGGTGGGCGGCACGCTGGTCGGAGCAATACCCCAGGCAGGCGGCGCAAATGCCGCAGACATGCTCGAAGATAGCGCAGCGGCTTTCTTGCTAATGCATCTGGAGCCAATACTCGATGCAGCAAATGGTCCTCGCGCCGTTGCGAACCTGAGGGCTGCTGCGTTCAATGGTCTTGGAGTTGTCGCGCTCACGGCCTATCGCAGCGCAGTCTCCGATGTCGCGAATGTCATGCTCCCGATCACCCCGTTCACCGAAACCTCAGGCAGTCTCGTCAATCTTGGAGGGCGCCTTCAGAGCTTTGAGGCGGCGGTACGCCCATTGGGCTCGGCCCGCCCGGGTTGGAAGGTCTTGCGTGTGCTGGGCAACCTGCTCGCGCTTGAGGGCTTCGATGCGATGTCCTCCGATGATGTACTTAAGCAGGTTCTACCCGGTGCTGTTGCAGGTGAGCGGCTCCCTGGCTTGTCGTTCCGCGTCGTTGCGAGCCCGAATGCACGCTCTCGTGCAGAGGCCCCGGCCGCTGGTGAGCCAAGCCTTGAGCGCCTGGGTGACACCCCGGTCTATCTCACCGATGTCATTGTTCGGCGTGCAAAGGCCCTCTCCACCACGCGCCAGTCAGCTTTCCCCAAGGCGTATCTCCACCCCGTGGATCTGCGTGACTTAGGTCTTGCATCAGGCATGCCAGTCAGCCTGGAGCAAGAGGGGCAGTTACTCTCCACAACCGTTGAGCCCGACGCGTCCCTTGCCCAAGGTGTCCTAAGGCTGGCAGCGGGGCACCCCCAGGCTGCTCTCCTGTCTCAGCGCAACGGCCGCGTGCGAATCCGGCCGCAGGGGGCAGCATGACCGATCTCATCCTCCAGTTCGAGCAGGCCGGGCAGGGTCTGTTAGGTTCAGCCTGGCCCGTGGTCTACACCCTGATCCAGATTGTGCTGGTCGTGCTTCCCCTGCTTGCAGCTGTGGCCTACCTCACACTCTGGGAGCGCAAGCTGATTGGCTGGATGCATGCCCGCATGGGTCCGAACCGGGTGGGACCCTTGGGCTTGCTGCAGCCAATTGCCGATGCACTCAAGCTGCTGACTAAAGAGATCATCACACCCAGCAGGGCCAATAAGGGCCTCTACATGCTTGCGCCGGTCATGACCATTACACCGGCGCTGACGGCGTGGGCGGTCATGCCATTCGGGCCCGATGTGGTCCTCGCCAATGTCAATGCCGGCTTGCTCTTGCTATTGGCCGTCACCTCCATAGAGGTCTATGGGGTGATTCTTGCGGGATGGGCCTCGAACTCAAAGTACGCATTTATTGCGGCCATGCGTGCTTCTGCCCAGATGGTGTCCTATGAGCTCGCAATCGGATTCGCCTTGGTGGTGGTACTGATGGTCTCGGGAAGCCTTAACATGATCGATATTGTTCAGCAGCAGGAGAAGGGACAGTTCGCCGACATGGGCCTGAATTTCCTCTCGTGGAACTGGTTGCCGTTGCTTCCTGTTTTCGTAGTGTATTTCATCTCCAGCGTAGCCGAGACCAATCGTCACCCCTTCGATGTGGTGGAGGGCGAGTCGGAGATCGTTGCGGGACACATGGTCGAGTACTCCGGCATGGCGTTCGCTATCTTCTTTTTGGCCGAGTACGCCAACATGATCTTGCTGTCCGCTCTTGCGTCGCTGCTCTTTCTGGGTGGCTGGAGTGCCCCACTTGCAAGCCTTGACTTCATTCCCGGCTGGATCTGGCTTGGTGCAAAAACCTTCTTCGTGGTGAGCTGCTTTATCTGGCTGCGGGCGTCATTTCCGCGCTACCGCTACGACCAGATCATGCGTTTGGGTTGGAAAGTCTTCATTCCTGTCACCCTGGTCTGGTTGGTCGTGATAGGCGTTTGGATGCAGACCCCCTGGAATATTTGGAAATAAGGCGAACGCACATGGCTACCTTTGCTCACCTTGTTAAATCGTTCCTGCTGCTTGAGCTGCTCCAGGGTCTTGGCGTCACGCTCAAGAACCTCTTCCGCCGCAAGATCACATTGCAATACCCGGAAGAAAAAACGCCCATGTCGCCACGTTTTCGAGGACTCCATGCGCTGCGTCGATATCCGAACGGTGAGGAACGCTGCATTGCATGCAAGCTGTGCGAGGCTGTCTGCCCAGCGAAGGCCATCACCATCGAATCGACTGTTCGCGAAGATGGTAGCCGTCGAACCACCCGATACGACATTGACCTCACCAAATGTATTTTCTGTGGCTTCTGCGAGGAGAGTTGCCCCGTAGACAGCATTGTTGAGACGAATATTCATGAGTACCACGGTGAGAAGCGCGGCGATCTTTATTTCACAAAAGAGATGCTCCTAGCCGTTGGCGATCGGTATGAGGCTGATATTGCGAAGGCCCGTGAGGCAGATGCGCCGTACCGCTGAGCACCCGACAAGGATCCCCGATGGACATTAATCTTTCTCTGTTTTACGCGTTTGCGGCCATTCTGTTGTTCGCGGCCCTTCGCGTTATAACCTGCCGCAATCCAGTACATGCAGCCATGTTTCTGGTGCTCGCCTTCTTCAGTGCGGCGGGTCTGTGGATTCTACTTACGGCCGAATTTCTGGCGATTACCCTTGTCCTTGTGTACGTGGGCGCCGTCATGGTTCTCTTCCTCTTTGTGGTCATGATGATCGATTTCGATTTAGATCGGCTGCGTCAAGGTTTCTGGAATCACCTCAAGGTTGCCGTGCCCGTGGGGGCACTGATTCTCTTCGAGATGGCGGCTGTGTTGATCCGCAGCTTTCAGGTCTCCGAGCCCAAGCCCATGGCCAAACCAGAGTTGAGCAACACCGAGGCCCTTGGCATGGTGCTCTACACCGATTACGTCTATGCCTTCATTATCGCGGCCGTGATCTTGCTGGTTGCTATGGTGGCGGCCATTGCACTGACATTACGCGGCCGAAAAGACTCACGTCATCAGAACCCAGGCCAGCAGGTTCAGGTTCGCAAGCAGGATCGCCTGCGCATGGTTTCTTTTCCGAAGGAGGGCGGTGAATGACTCTGTCCCATTTCCTCATTGTGGGTGCTGCGCTTTTCACCCTGAGCGTCATTGGTATTTTCATGAACCGCAAGAACCTGATCGTGCTGCTGATGGCGATCGAGCTCATGCTGCTCGCAGTCAACATGAATTTCATCGCGTTCTCCCACTATCTGGGTGATCTTGCCGGCCAGGTTTTTGTATTTTTTATCCTTACAGTGGCCGCTGCAGAGTCTGCGATTGGGCTGGCCATTTTGGTGGTGCTTTTCCGCAGCTTGAAGACAGTTGAGGTTGAGCGTCTTGATGAGTTGAAGGGGTAAGGCAGCATGACTGGAATCTATCTCACCGCCGCCTTAGCACCGCTGGTTGGTGCCGTGCTCGCAGGCTTCTTCGGTCGAACCCTAGGGCGTGTGCTCTCTCATCGCATCACCATTGCGGGTGTCGCAGTCTCACTCGTTTGCGCGCTCGTCATTCTGCTCGATGTCCTTGAGGGCAATGTGTTCAATGGCGCGGTCTACACCTGGGCAGTCGCCGGTGGCATCACCATGGAGGTAGGGTTTCTCATCGATAGCCTGAGTGCCTCGATGATGGTGGTGGTGACTTTTGTTTCGCTCATGGTGCACATCTACACGATCGGGTACATGGAGGAGGACGAAGGCTACCAGCGCTTCTTCAGTTACATCTCTTTGTTTACCTTCGCCATGCTCATGCTGGTTATGAGCAACAATTTCCTGCAGCTTTTCTTTGGTTGGGAGGCGGTTGGACTGGTGTCTTACCTCCTGATTGGCTTCTGGTACAAAAAGCCAACCGCAATACACGCAAACCTTAAGGCGTTTCTGGTGAATCGTGTGGGCGACTTTGGGTTCATTCTCGGCATTGGCCTAGTGCTCGCAGTAACCGGTAGTCTGAGCTACGAGGCTGCATTCAAGGCAGCACCCGAGATGGGTGCCATGACCCTCGAGTTGATCCCCGGTGAGACTTGGCCCTACCTCGCAGTTGCATGCATTTGTTTGTTTATTGGGGCTATGGGCAAGAGTGCCCAGTTTCCACTCCATGTCTGGCTGCCCGATTCAATGGAAGGGCCAACCCCTATTTCGGCGCTGATTCACGCAGCGACCATGGTGACCGCTGGCATCTTTATGGTCGCGCGCATGTCGCCACTCTTTGAGCTCTCGGACATCGCGCTCTCCTTCGTCATGATTGTGGGGTCCATTACTGCACTGTTCATGGGGATCCTTGGCATTGTGCAGAACGACATCAAGCGTGTGGTTGCGTATTCCACGCTCTCACAGCTGGGCTACATGACCGTCGCACTCGGAGCGTCCGCCTACTCCGTTGCCGTTTTCCACCTGATCACGCACGCCTTCTTCAAAGCACTGCTGTTCTTGGCCGCAGGCTCTGTGATCATTGGCATGCACCACCAACAAGACATGCGGCACATGGGCGGCCTTTGGAAAAAAATGCCGATCACATACGTCGTCTCGCTCCTTGGCTCTTTGGCTCTTATAGGCGCGCCGTTCTTTTCGGGGTTCTACTCAAAAGACATGATCATTGAGGCGGTAAAGGCCTCGAACCTGCTGGCAGCTGAGGCGATTTACTACATGTTGCTCGCAGGTGTCTTTATTACGGCCTTTTACAGCTTCCGCATGTTCTTCCTGGTGTTCCACGGTCAGGCGCGTTATGACGCACACCACCATGAGCCTCATGAATCACCTTGGGTCGTCACCGGTCCGCTAATTGCACTTGCGATTCCCTCGGTTGTACTGGGTGCGATTGCCATTGGGCCCTTCCTCTTCGGTGGCTACTTTGATGGTGCAATCGTTGTAGATGCCGGCCACCCTGCCATGGCCGAGCTAGCCACGCACTACCACGGGCCCCTTGCGCTTGCCTTGCACGCTCCCTTCACCCCAGCCTTCTGGCTTGCTTTGGCTGGTGTTGTGGTTGCTGCAGTGTTTTATCTCTTGGCACCCTCTATTCCTGCGGCCATGCAAAGGGCCTTCTCCGCTGTTCATCGACTCCTTGAAGAAAAATATTTTCTCGATCGAATCAATGAAGCTGTCTTTGCTGGTGGTGCCAGACGCATCGGTGCGGGGCTCTGGACCCGAGCAGACCAAGGCCTCATTGATGGTTTCTTAGTCAACGGGTCGGCCCGCATGGTGGGCGTGTTTGCGGGGCTGATGCGGCTCGGGCAGACCGGGTTCCTCTATCACTACGCCATTGCGATGATTCTCGGCGTTGCCCTCATGCTCTGGTGGTTCGCACCGCTCCTGGAAGCCTCACTACCGGTTGCCCAATAAGGTCTGACACATGATTCACGCCTCAATTCCTTGGCTCTCCCTCTCGATTTGGCTCCCAATTATTTTGGGGGTCTTGATTGTGTTGTGGGGTGCTCAGCAGACTCAGCAAAATGCCGGGCAGACGCTTGTTGCCAAGCGGCTATCTATCATTGCGGCCGTGCTGAGTTTTTTGGTCACGCTGCCCCTCATTGGTGGATTCGATCCCTTGCATCAGGGTTTTCAGTTTGTTGAGCAGACGCCCTGGATCGCGCCTTTTTCAGTGGACTATTTCCTGGGCATAGACGGCCTCTCGGTTTGGTTCGTGCCCCTGACAGCACTCATCACCATCTTTGTGGTGGTGGCGGGCTGGGAGGTCGTGGAAGATCGCGTGCATCAGTACATGGGCTCATTCTTGGTGTTGTCGGGGCTCATGGTGGGTGTGTTTAGTGCGTTAGATGGCTTGCTCTTCTATATTTTCTTCGAGGCAACGCTCATACCGATGTACTTGATCGTCGGCATTTGGGGTGGTCCTCGTCGCGTTTATGCAGCCTTCAAGTTTTTCCTCTACACCTTGCTGGGCTCGCTGCTGACCCTAGTGGCCATCGTGTTTCTCTACATCAAGAGTGGAAGCTTCAGCATCATCGGATGGCATGCGCTGCCTCTCGGGCTCGACGCCCAAATCTTGATTTTCTTGGCTTTCTTGCTCGCCTTTGCGGTGAAGGTGCCCATGTGGCCCGTGCACACTTGGCTTCCTGATGCGCACGTTGAGGCACCGACAGGTGGCTCGGTGGTGTTGGCTGCAATCATGCTCAAGCTTGGAGCCTATGGCTTTTTGCGGTTCTCGCTGCCCATCGCACCAGATGCCTCGCACGAGTTGGCTCCACTCATGATTGGCCTATCCCTGGTCGCGGTGGTCTACATTGGACTGGTTGCCTTGGTCCAGGAGGATATGAAGAAGCTGGTTGCCTACTCCTCCATTGCTCACATGGGTTTTGTGACCCTCGGATTCTTTATGTTCTCCAGCCTTGGCGTGCAGGGGGGCATTGTGCAAATGGTCTCGCATGGATTCGTATCGGGTGCCATGTTCCTGTGCATCGGCGTGCTCTACGACCGCATGCATACCCGTCGCATTGCTGACTACGGCGGCGTCGTCAATCGCATGCCGAAGTTTGCGGCGCTGTTTGTTTTCTTTGCCATGGCGAATGCGGGCTTGCCGGCAACCAGTGGGTTTGTTGGCGAGTTCATGGTGATCCTTGCTGCGGTGAAGTTCAATTTCTGGATTGGGTTGCTCGCAGCAACCACGCTCATCTTCGGTGCTGCCTATACGCTCTGGATGGTCAAGCGGGTCATTTTTGGAGACGTGGCAAACGACCACGTGGCGGCTCTGAGCGATGTGAACGCGCGCGAGTTCTGGATGTTGATGGCCATGGCGTTCTTAGTCCTGCTGATGGGGGTATGGCCTGCACCCTTTACCGAACTCATGTCGACCTCGGTTGATGGATTGCTTCGACATGTCAGCCTCTCTAAGCTCCCTGTTCAATAACCGCATTCAAGGGACACCCGCATGACCCTCGCTCAGCTCCAACTCCAGACCATCTCCGCAGACATTGCCCTTTTTGCACTGTTGGCTCTGGTTCTTCTGCTTGACGTCTTCTCGCGTGGGCGCGCTGCTACGGCGGTGCACATGACAACGCTCGTGGGCCTCGTTTTGATCGGTGGATGGCTCGGCCTTGATGCAATGGACGGGGTGCCACAGGTGGGCCTCAATGGTTTGGTGATCTCAGATCCCATGGGCAGCCTGCTCAAGTCGGGAGCGACGTTTGCGACGGTCGCGACATTGATCTACGGTCGTCGCTATGTGCAAGAGCAGGGCATGGGGTTCGGCGAGTTTCACCACTTTTCCCTGTTTGCGCTGTTGGGGGGATATGTAATGATTTCCGCCAATCACCTGCTGGTGGTGTATCTCGGCATTGAGCTGCTTACACTCTCTCTCTATGCGGCTGTAGCCCTTCGTCGAGATCACAGCCTTTCGGTCGAGGCCGCAATGAAGTACTTTGTTTTGGGAGCCCTTGCCTCTGGATTCCTGCTGTACGGACTCTCCATGGTCTACGGCGCGACGGGCACCCTGTCTATTCCCGAAATTCACGACCGCATCGCTGCTGGCTCTTTGGGCGCCCCCGGTGCCGATCGTCTTGTCATGGTGTTCGGAACGGTCTTCATTGTGGCTGGCCTCGCGTTTAAGCTTGGGGTCGTACCTTTCCACATGTGGGTGCCCGATGTGTATCAGGGCGCTCCGACGGCAACCACGCTGCTGATTGGAGCAGCTCCCAAGTTTGCAGCCTTTGCGGTGGTGATACGTCTGTTGGTCTCTGGGCTCATTGGTGTTGCGGTGGACTGGCAGCAGATGCTTTTGGTGTTATGTGTGTTGTCCCTGATCGTGGGTAATGTGGTCGCCATTGCTCAAACAAGCCTCAAGCGCGTGCTGGCGTATTCAACCATTGCGCACATGGGTTTTATGCTTCTGGCCTTGGCGTCTGGTGTTCTCGAGGTTCCTATAGGTTCGGCCGCGGCCGGTACTCTGGCAGTTGAGCAGGCGGGCGGTGGCGCCATGGGCCTGGCCGTTCAGGCCTACGCGGCCTCCATGTTCTATGTGGTCACCTACGCGTTGACCGCGCTCGGCAGCTTTGGTGTGATTCTGCTGGCGTCTTCTAAGGGGTTCGATCTCGATCGCCTCGATGACTTCAAGGGGCTTGGCAGAAGCCGCCCGGTGCTTGCCTGGGCGATGCTGATTTTGGTGTTCTCACTGGCTGGTATTCCCCCGACGGTGGGCTTCTATGCAAAGCTTGTGGTTCTCGAGTCAGTTGTCTCTGCTGGATACATTTGGCTGGCGGTGCTTGCCGTCTTGGCCTCACTGATTGGCGCATTCTTCTACCTTCGCATTGTCAAGGTCATGTTCTTCGATGAGCCAGAGTCTGAAAACCAGAGCCATTCTCTGTGCGCCTTTCAGCAGTCCGTTCTGTCACTCAATAGCATTGCTGTGTTGTTGTTGGGGATCCTCCCCGGACCCATCATGGCCTGGTGCATCCAGGTCGTTCGGGCTTCGCTCGCAGCATGAGCGTCACCCTGGCAGCAGTCCTTTGGCTTGCAGTGGGTTTTTTGCTCGCTAACTTTCCCTTTGTGGCACAACGCCGTCTGGGTATTCTCAAAGGACCTAAGTCCTTTAGCTTTCGACTGCTTGAGCTCTTAGTTGGTTATGCCCTTACCTTGGGGTTTGGTTTGCTGGTGGAAGGGCGACTCGGTGCCATTCAGAATCAGACCTGGAATTTCTATGCGATGACAGCACTTTTATTCCTGGTCATGGCTTATCCCGGCTATGTCTATCGGCACTTGCTGCGCCGCAGGGGCGGGCATGTCTCAGACGCCTGACGCATCGGTCGTCGATCCTCGGCCGCAGCCCTTACCGACCGAGCCCGCTCCGCAACTTGCCGAGCAGCGTGTATCGGGCAGATATCTCCTCGATGGCCGACTGCTCAAAATCTATCGCGATGAGGCAATCGCCGCAGATGGAAGCCATTGCATTCGTGAATACACCCTACACCCGGGCGCTGCTGCCATGGTTCCACTCTTTGAGGACGGAAGCGTACTCCTGGAGCGTCAGTGGCGGTATCCGCTTAATCGGAGCTTTTTAGAGTTTCCAGCCGGTAAGCTCGACCCGGGAGAGGCGCCCATCCAAACCGCCGCGCGGGAGCTTCGCGAGGAGACTGGATTCACCGCTAGCGAGTGGGCGGCTTTGGGTCCGATGCACCCCGTCATTTCTTATTCGACCGAGGTAATCCACCTCTTTCTCGCACGCGGGCTCACTGAGGGGGTAGCGCAACGCGAGGCTGGCGAATGCCTCGATCTGGTTCGACTTCCACTCGATGCATTCTTTGATGCGATTGGGCAGGGCTTGGTCACAGACGCCAAAACATTGGCTTGTGCCTATTGGCTCTCACGCATGCAGACTGGTCACTATGCGCCCGACTGGTTCACCCCCGAATCCCGTTAACCGATCCTGGCCCTGGTTGGCTCGTGTCACACTGAGTTGGCTCAGCGCGAGCATTGCGCTCTGGATTGTTGACCACTTCTTTGAGTCACTCTGGTTCGATGGCCTGGAGAGTCTGTTTGTCTCGAGCCTTGTGCTGACCCTTTTCAATCTCACACTCAAGCCGGTGCTTTTGCTATTGAGCCTACCCTTCATTGTGCTGTCCGCTGGACTCGCCATACCCCTCATCAACGGGCTCGTGTTGCTCATTGTCGCGGAACTGGTTGAGGGCTTCCATCTGTCAGGCTACTGGATGGCTGTACTCGCGGCCTTCACATTCTCTCTGATCAACTTCCTCATTACGTTGGCCACGGGCCAGAGGCAAGCACAGGTCGCTGTTTCGTCTCGGGCGTCTCGCAACCGGGGCGACGATGATGTAATCGACGTTGAGGTGCACGAGAAGAAGGACTGACTCAGTCTTGCATGGCTCTCAGGATGGCTTGCGCACCGGCTGCGATCAGCCTCGCATCAGAGGATATGGTGGTCAGCCGATACCCCATTTGAATGCGCGCTCTTGCAACCTCAGCGCGCCCGTTGTGAATCCCCGCGACCAGTCCGTGGGCTTTTGCTCGAGCAAGAATATGCTCAATGGCCTGCGCTGCAGGTGGGTCAACATCGTCGAAGGTTGCTGTGCAGCCCATGGATAGCGAGAGGTCTGATGGACCGACGTAAACGGCATCGAGCCCCTCCACACTGAGAATCGATTCCAGGTTGTCGAGTGCTTGGCGTGTCTCAATCATGGCAAACCGAATAATCTGGTCATTGGCCCACTGCGGGTAGTCCGCCCCATAGACATGAAGTGCCCGGACCGGCCCAAAGCTGCGCATCCCTCTGGGTGCATAGCTGGTGGTTGAGACAAAGCGTTGGGCCTCCTCACGGGTGTTGATCATGGGGCAGATAATGCCCATGGCTCCGGCGTCGAGCGACTTCATGATGACACCGGGGTCATTCCATGGCACGCGCACCAGCGGCACTGTGGGTGTTTGAGATATGGCCTGAAGCAAGGGGACGAGTTGGGCCGCTTCGATCAGGCCGTGCTGAAGGTCGACGGTGAGGCTGTCCCAGCCCTGTCGGGCCATGACCTCGGCTGAAAATGAGTTTGGAATGGCAAGCCAGCCATTGATTGCAGCGCGATCTCGCGCCCAGAGCGCACGAAGTGGGTTTGGATTCATCATCAAATCATAGTAGTGCAGGCCTGAACAAAGAGTGAAAATGAAGGTCTCAGTATTAATACTCACTATTGGAGGTTCACCATGAAACCCGTTCTCCTCTCAGCAAGCTCCGCGCTTCTCACGCTCTTCTCGACCCAGGCATTGGCCCAAGCTCCCAATGCGTATGGCTCTTCGCCAGCACCGCTCACGCAGGAGGTTGCTGTGGTGGTCAGCAAGACCCCTCGATTCGTCACGCTCCAAGAGCGTCAATGCACCGAGGAAATTGTCGAGTCCCAAACCAACGATGGCGCCATTGCTGGGGGCATCATTGGGGGGCTAATTGGAAGCCAAGTGGGTGAGGGCAGTGGCAAGACGGCTGCTGCGGTTGCAGGAGCGATCATCGGCAGTCAGGTTGGCTCCACCCCCGGTGTTCAGGCTCAGCGGCGAACCGTTTGCCGAATGGTGCCGGTTACCATGCAGCGCGGCTGGACCGTCGTATTCGAATACCAGGGTCAGCGGTTCACCCATATTTTTCCTCAGTAGCGCATCATGAAAAGACGCGCATTTATATCGACCGCTACAGCCCTGCTTATGGCCTGCGGTCTCGGGGTTAGCGGAGGAGCTATGGCCGTAGAAGAGCCAAGATTTGAGCGGGTTCAACAGCACCCATCCGGCCAGCTTGAATTGCGCCGTTATCCCGGCTTTGTCGTAGCAGAGACCGAGGTTACAGGTGGGTTTGATGAGGCCAGTCGGTCTGGATTTCGACGCGTGGCCGGTTATATCTTCGGAGGCAATCAGTCAGGGTCTGGCGAGTCTCAGAAAATCGCCATGACTGCGCCCGTAACGCTCGAGCCTAAACCCGATGGCTGGCGCCTGCATTTTGTCATGCCATCTGGCATGAGCGTCGATGCGCTGCCCAAACCCAATGACCCCTCTGTTCGCATTCGCGCTGTCGGTGAGCACCATATGGCCGTAATCCGCTTCAGTGGGTTTACCACTGAGGCGTCCGTCGCCGAGAAGACAGCCGAATTAGAGGCTTGGATCAAGGAACGGGGCTGGGTGCGCACAGGGAACGCGCAGGTCGCCAGGTACAACGATCCGTTCACATTGCCCTGGAACCGGCGCAACGAGATTCTGATCCCCGTTGCGCCCTAGAGTTAGCTGCGAGACATCTGGGCATTTAGCATAGCGGTCAGGCTGTCGAGCGTTTCAGCCAAGTGCGCGCGGCTCTCGAAGTCGAGTCCTGGCTTGGTAAGCGCGCGACGGACGTCGTTCTGAAGCCGCTTCGCTTGAACGCGAGTAAGGCTAATTGCGTCAGCTGGCATGGGTGAGGGGGGCAGGCTGATTGCGTAGCCCCGAGCGACAGTCATGCTGCTCCCGCCTGGCGATACACCTCTTGTCAGAATCAGCTGTAGGCGTTTTATGTGCTCGCGCTGCAAATTGCGGCGCATGCTGCTGATCGACGTCCCTGCCGTCAGTTCGCTCCAAATCGCCGTGCGCAGGCTGCCGTAGACCTCGGGCAGGTTGATTGTTCCCTTACGCTCTGCGGCAGGAATCAGGAGTGGAAGATCTAGAACCCGCTTTGCTGTGTCGCCAGACATCAGGCGGTCGAGTGATCGAGTCTGGAGGCTGAGCACCATACCCGGAATGTCGACGGGGCCACCCCGATCCCACTCGTTGTAATCGGGTGCCAAGTTTGCAAGAAACTCGGGCTTGAAATCGAAGCTTCTTGCACTGAACAGCTCACGAGTGAGGAACTCAAGCGCTTCTCTTTGCTTGCTGGGCTCCACTGGCTTGAAGTTTGGTCTCGCGCTTCCTGGCAGATCACGCACTGCGTAAACGCCACCCACATACTTCGCAGCGTCTGTTGGCAGTGCACGCAGCAGTCTAAAGCCAGACATCAGGCTGCGCCTGCGTTTGAGTGGGTCCTCGCCGGCTTGCACGGGCTGGCTCTGAACGCGTTGCCAGAGCTCCTTTGACAACTGCAGTCGGCGTTGATACCAGGCCAGTGGATCCTCACCGAGATCGAACAGGTTGCTCATCGGATCGAAGCCGCCGTTTGGCCCACGCCCAGCGTCCATGTCATCGGAGTAGGCAAGGCCCGGCTCCTGACTGCGTCCGGCAATTTTGGAGAGTGTCTCCGCCTCCTTCGTTGGGTCGATCGCCGTATAGGCGTACTCGATGGCCCAGTAGTCGTATGGCCCTAATGTGAGGTTGCTAAACGTGCTCTTGGCCTCCCTCTCGAGCGGGAGGTTAAAGGCGTTGTAGTCCATGACCGAGCCAGAGGTTCCGCGTGTCTGGGTGAAGGTGCCGTCTTTGAGCTGTGCCTGTGTGACGGTGGTGCTCGCCTTAAAGTTATGTTTGAGTCCAAGGACGTGTCCGGTCTCGTGCATCATTGTGTCCTTGATGGCCTCGAGCACGAGTCGATCTGCCTCTGGCCCGTTGGGGTCGAGTCCACGTGCTTCGAGTAAGTCAAGGGCAAAACTCATTTCATGGGCTGCTTCATTCGCATACGTGCAGGCGTCATGATGGGTGTGAAGGCTGCTGAGATCGAAGACGGTTTGGGTGAAGGGTGCGCGGCTCGAGGATTCACGGGCGACGTCGTCGCTGACCAGACGGCGCGTGCCGCGGCCGAACACATCGCTCATACCCATGTCAGCATCAAGAATTTCTCCGGTGCGCGGGTCAGCATGGCTTGGGCCAATTGCAAACCCAACGTCGGAGCCAACAAACCACCGAACAGAGGCGTGGCCGGCGTCCATATTGTCCCAGTTGGCGTCATCGGGCTGCTGCTTCACAACGATTGCGTTCTTGAACCCAATTTTTTCAAAGGCCTTATTCCACTCTAGGATTCCGTCTCGAACCGCGGGCCGCACCTTCGACGGAATATTCTTGTCAAGCCAAAAAACGATGGGCTGCTTGGGCTCCGAGAGCGCCTCAAGCGGACTGGCCTTCTCAAGCCTCCAGCGCTTGATGTTGTGGACACGGGTGTTGGGTCGGCTGTCATCCGACAGATCCGTGTAAGACTCAGTGAAATGCCCAAGCCGAGGATCTGCGAGCCGGGGGCGCATGGCTTGTTCGGGCAGTGCCCTGAAACTGTAGACCAGTGAAAAGAACATGCTGCGAGGATCTGGGGTTGCCTCTGGTGGGGTGGGTCGTGGTGCACCGGGTGTGAATACAGGAGAGGGTGCAGGGATGCGAGGCGTCGCAAAGTGCATGCGAGCTGTCAACGCCGCGAGTTGAGCATCTGATCGCGTAGCTGAAAAGCGCGAATTGCCTGCATCGAGAGAGAAGGGCAGACGAAAGGACATTTCGAGGCGAGTGGAGAGTCCAAGAATGTCTCGCATCAGGAGCCCATTGGCGTCAACTAGGATACTTTTGCGTTCGGGATGCGGGGCACTCGCCTGCTTGCCATAGGCGAGTAGGCTGGGTGAGAAGGCCTGCGATGCAGCGACCTGCCCCTCGCCGCTGGCTCGAAACTTGGTGTTCAGCGCAATGAGCTGAATCTGCTCACCGTGACGCTCCCATTGGACCATCTGTTTCATACCCATCTGGCTTGCGTACAGGCCACTCTCCCCAATGGACTCTGCAACATTGATCGTGAACAGAAACGGTTTGTTGAGCCACGCCTCTGGAATTTCTAAAAATGTTTTGCCATCTTTGGTCCAGATGGGAAAGAGTCCTTCAGTCGCCTTAAAGTCTTTAGTGACATCTGCGAAGGGCTTGGGTTCACCGGGTTTTGGCGCGGGGGCCTTGGCGTTGTTTGCAGTGGGTGCAGCGGCTGGGGTCGCCGCGGCCTTGTCGGGTGAACTAGACCACGCCTGGGACGAGGAAAAAGCAATGGCGAGTGCGAGGAATAAAGGCGTGCGCTGCATGCGGTGGCTCCATGTGTATGAATCAACAAAACAGCTAGACTTTCTCGAGCTTACTTCGTTTCGTCAATTCGGTATTTTATGGAGACAGTATGGGAATTTGGTCAAGCATTACTGCTTTGTTTGCCGCACCAGCATTGGCTGTAGCCTCGAGTGCAACCGCGGGCCCACCGCTACAAAACCTACCACCAGAGCCCGTCTCGGCCTTGGTAATGGTCGACCGGGTTGTTGGCTCCGGACCAGAGGCAAAATCTGGACAGCGTGTTCAGGTGCACTACACCGGCTGGCTCTATAACCCTGGCCAAGAGAATGGGCGGGGCCAGAAATTCGACAGTTCCAAAGACAGCGGGCGACCGTTTGTCTTCCCACTCGGTGCGGGTCGCGTCATTAAGGGTTGGGATCAGGGTGTGGCCGGCATGAAGGTAGGCGGGCAAAGGGTGCTGATCATTCCAGCCGCACTTGGATATGGCAGCCGAGGGGCGGGCGGCGTTATTCCACCAAACGCCACCCTTATTTTTGACGTCGAGCTGCTGGGCGTTCAGTGAGCTTGTTGTTTTGATGCGACGCGGATTTGTCCGCGTCCCTCAGCCTTCGCGCGATACATTGCAGCGTCTGCTGCCCGAATCAGACTCTCCTGATCCGTAGCATGGTCGGGGAATACAGCGAGCCCAATGCTGCAAGCCAGCGGAAGTGCCTCACCCCGCCAATAAACCGGTTCACACAGCGCCATTAGAAGCTTTTCGGCCACCCGCAAAGCTGCACTTGCCTCGCCGACATCGTGAAGCAGAATCAGGAACTCATCTCCTCCCATGCGGGCGACGGTATCGTTCTCTCGAACCAGGCTCTGCATACGGCGAGCAGCTTCTCTGAGCACCTGGTCTCCTGCAGCGTGGCCCGACGAGTCATTGATCGATTTGAACTGATCGAGATCCAGGTATAGCAGGGCATGCCGTTTTGCCTCTCGACTGGTGTGTCGAAGATCCATGTGCAGACGGTCAAAAAATAAGGTTCGATTTGGAAGCCCGGTGAGTGGGTCGTAGAGCGCAAGTCGACTCACCTCTTCGTGCGCAGCCTTGAGCTGGGCAGACCGACCAGTAATGCCGAGCATCATGAGTTGAATGAGTGCGGTGAGTAAGAAGCCCGAAATGCCGACCCACCAAGAGGCGGGCACACCGGCTGCTGCTGCACCCCCCTCCGGCAGAAACACACTGAGCAGCCACTGCCGATCAGCGACGGGGAGGGCTTGAGACCAGGAGGCCTGCGTAGTCGCGAAAGCGCTGAAGTCACCGAGCGCTGCGTTGGACCGAAAGAGGAGCTGCTTGCCCGATGTCGCCAGTGTGTCGGTAAGCTGAAAAATGAGCTGGGATTCGGCCGCAGCCCAATGTTTGAGGTTGACCATCTCATCGAGTTTGATCACTGCCACGGCAAAACCGGCAACTGCGGGCCGAGCGGTGCCAGTCTGACGGCTGTAGTAAGGCATGAGCGCGAGCAGACCAATGCGTCGTTTGTCCTCTTGCACCAATTGGATGGGCGCTGTGACCGCAAATGCTCTGCTTGTGAACGCACGTTCAATTGCATCGCGGCGAATAGGTTCTGAGAAAATATCGAAGCCCAGGGCTGCCTTATTTCCGTCCAGCGGCGCGATCATCCGGACCGGAACATACTCCGGTCGGCTCGGCGCAGGCTGAAGCTTCCCATCAATTCGGTGCTGAATGACAAAACCAGGCTGGTTAATTTGACGGGATACGGTCGCTTCATAGCCGGGGCGATCGGCATTGAGCACACGGTCATTGATGCTCAGCGCAAAGAGGTCTGGGTTCGCTGCAAGGAGTGTCTGAGCGAAAGCCGAAAATGTCTCGTAACTCGCGTTGGGCTGTTCCTCCGCAAACTGCCGAAGCGCGGTGAGTGCCTCTCTGTGGGCAGAAAGCCTCGCACTCAGGCGGTCGTTTACGCGCTGAGCAATTTCCTCGCTGCTTCGGTCGAGCGCCTTTTGCTTCGAGACGGCCTCGAGTTGCCCCATGACCCAGAATGCTGTGAGGGCCATGGCAATCAGCAAAGCGGACGGAAGCAGCATGGCGCGAAGCCTAGATTGCCAGAGCGTGCTCTCGCGTCCCCAGATGGCCAGTGCGATGGGGGCGACAACCCATATACCCAGGGTGTCGCCCACGTACCAGGTGAGCCAGCTCTCTGGGAGTCCCGTGCTTGGAACAATGCCCGCGGTCCACAAGGCAAGATTTCCGACACTGGCCGATACGAAAGCTGCGGCGAGCCCTCCCCAGAGCAGGAAAAGTGACGCATCTCGCTCGTCCTCTAGTCGCTGCCAACGATCATTGAGCTGCCAGTGGATGAGCATGCTCCCCACTTGGGCCTGGAGCGCAGCGCCGAAGGCGACTGCAACGCCTACGCCAAGCGCCTGCGTCACTCCTTGGCCTAAGAGGAGGCCGTTGAAGATATTCACAATGAGCGACCCGACGAAGAGGGCGGGCAGCATGCTCGGGCCATAGACCAACACGGCGGCTAGGCCAAATCCGGCCGCTGGAAAGATGGGGCTGGCGTATTGGCCTCCAGAAACCAAGGCGAGCCCGAGTGCTGCGAGGCAGGCATACCCGAGGGCGGTGATCCATGCATGCCGCCAAGCTAGGGTCGAACTGAGGTAAGGAGAGAAAAGTGCTGAAACCAGCATATGAGCCCCACATTTCACCGCGGAAGGGTGAATGTTACCGAGCTTGCGGTGACAAGTCGCGTCCGTAAGGTTTGAGTGCAGCCGATGGTCGGTTGACGGTCTATTTGGAAATAGTGGGGAGACTTAAGTAGTCGGGGACCATGTGCAGCTGGTCCTTTGGCGGTCGCACATACTGCGCAGTCGTCTTTCTGCGGGCTCTCAGTCGAACGCTGGGCAATTTCACTGACTGATACGGGATCTGTGACAGCAAGTGAGCAATACAACTCAGACGCGCGCGCTCTTTCACCTCGGCTTCAACGATGTACCAGGGTGCAATCGCTGTATCGGTGTGCGCAATCATGATGTCGCGCGCCTTTGAGTATTCCAGCCAATGGTCTCGCGCTGCGATGTCAATGGGACTCAGCTTCCATCGCTTCATTGGGTTACTGGCCCGTTCTTGAAATCTGCGCTCTTGCTCTTGCTCGCTCACACTGAACCAGTACTTCACAAGCAAGATGCCGGAATGAACCAAGAGCGCCTCAAATTTTGGGCAGGCGTGGAGAAAGTCTTGATACTCCACCTCTGAACAAAATCCCATGACCCGCTCGACGCCCGCTCGGTTGTACCAGCTACGGTCAAATAGGACGATCTCTCCGCCAGAGGGTAGGTGGGCTGTATATCGCTGGAAGTACCACTGTGAGCGCTCTTTTTCCGTTGGCGTACCCAAGGCCGCTACGCGGCAGACGCGAGGACTGAGTGGCTCTGTGATGGCCTTAATGACCCCACCTTTGCCGGCGGCATCGCGTCCCTCAAATATGACTACCACTCGGGCTTGGGTTTGTTTCACCCACTCTTGGAGTCTGACGAGCTCTAACTGGAGGTGCGCAAGCTCGGTTCGGTATCGTGCGGCAGAAAGTGGCGTAGGCATTGGTACAATATGCCACGGCTTGGAGGTGTGGCAGAGCGGTTTAATGCACCGGTCTTGAAAACCGGCGAGGGTTCGCGCCCTCCGTGAGTTCGAATCTCACCGCCTCCGCCAGTGATTCTGATACACCCGGACGTATTCGATCTCCATGGCCACCGGGAAAATCGCATCATCGACCGCGCCCCCCAGATCACCCCCAATCGCAACGTTCAAGAGCAGGTACTGCGGAGCATCGAACGGCCAGCCCCGCGCGCCTACATCGGTTTTGGGGTACCGCAGAAAAGCCTGCCCGTTCACGCCAAAAGTTACGCCGTTTGGTGTCCAGTGCATCTGGTACCGATGAAAGCGTTGACAGGCATCAGCAACCCGCATCGAGCCGCTGAACGCCTGGCCAGCATGTCCCATGGAGACATGAACGGCACTGGAGACGTATTCCGGATTGCTTCCAACATGTTCCATGATGTCAAGCTCCCCATCGTCAGGCCAGCGACCGCCACTTCCTAGGGTCCAGATGGCTGGCCAAGTTCCTTGGCCGCAAGGCATCTTCGCACTGACCTCAAAGAAGCCGTATGTCCATTCCGCCAGTCCTCTTGTGATGAGCCGGGCGGAGGTGTAACGCTGGCCTCCCCAGTCTTGTTCGGCGGGAAGCGACTCCTTTCGGGCGTGAATGATCAGCCGGCCATCTCGCACAACAGCATTCTGCTGACGACCATGCGCGTAGTACTGCTTTTCGTTGTTGTACCACCCCTCTTTGTTGCGGTGGGTGTCGAAAGCCCAACGCGTCAGGTCAGGGAGTCCGGGTTGGTCAAACTCGTCTGCCCAGACCAATTGATAGTCGCGTGGAGGTTCAAATGCCCTCGGTGCTGCTGCATGGGCTACTGAGGTCAGGCCTAGGGTGAGTGCAATCCAAACTCCGGCGGCAATCGTTGCGGATGTTTTCACTTCAGTGTGCTCCGTGTGGTGCGTCATTAAAGAGAAGGGTGTGCGTGGAATCGAGGCCAATCGACACTGCACTTCCGGAGGTGAACAACCTCGCCGATTCAGTCGTTCTCACTCGGAATAGTTCCTTGAGGCCGTCGATCTCGAGATGAAGGATGGTTGACTCACCGAGGTGCTCTGCCATGGCCACTTTGGCGGACACTCCCTCCCCAGGTAGTCTCAGGATGACCTGCTCGGCGCGGACTGCTGCATATCGTGCGTTCGCTGCATCAGATCGCCCTTGGGTGAGCGCAATCCACAATTGCCGATGCGTTTCGCAGGCACGATCCCCTGGCTGGCTCACAACATTGATTTTCGGAGTGCCCAGAAATTCCGCGACGAACAGATTCCGTGGTTGATTGTAGAGATCGAGAGGCGGCCCCAATTGCTCGACCTTGCCCTCCCTCAGGACAGCAATGCGATCTCCGAGAGTCATCGCCTCTACCTGGTCGTGGGTGACATAGATCATGGTTGTCTTGAGCTCTTGGTGTAGGCGTGCGAGCTCAATACGCATATCTGTCCGAAGTGAGGCATCGAGGTTGGAGAGTGGCTCATCAAATAAAAACACACTGGGCTTTCGCACAATCGCGCGGCCAATGGCCACCCGTTGGCGTTGACCGCCGGAGAGGTGTTTGGGGTAGCGTCCCAACAGGTCTGATATGCGCAATGCTGCTGCTGCCTCCTCGACCCTCTGCGCTCTCTCTGGGCGTCCGACGCCCGCCATCTTCAGTGCAAATCCCATGTTCTCGGCGACAGTCATATGGGGATAAAGCGCATAGTTTTGAAAGACCATTGCGGCGCCGCGATCTGCAGGATGTATCTCATTCATGCGCCTCCCGTCTATGACTAGCTCACCCCCGGAAATGTCCTCGAGGCCAGCGATCATGCGCAGCAGTGTCGACTTCCCGCACCCTGAGGGCCCCACCAGGATGAGGAACTCTCCCCTGAGAATATCGAGATCCACCCCGCGGATGACCTCTTGCTGTCCGTAGCGCTTTGTGAGTCCGCGAAGGCTGAGGTGCGCCGTGATCTCCATGTTCTCAGGCACTCTGCTTCGATTGGTGAAACACCCGGGCAGACTTCAGAAAGTCTCGATACCAGTGGGCACTGCTCTTGGGCGTACGCTTGAGCGTCTCGTAATCGACGTGCACGAGCCCAAAGCGTTTGCTGTATCCACTGGCCCATTCGAAGTTATCCATCAGGCTCCAGACCATATACCCCGTGATTGGCACCCCTTGGTCCATGGCTTGAGCAACGGCTTGAATATGGGTGCGAAGGTAATCAATGCGATCGGCGTCATGAACGTGACCATTGACCCACGGATCTTTGAATGCCCCACCGTTCTCAGTGATGATGATGTCTGGAAGAGCATAGTCTTGGTGCAATAGCATGAGCAGGTCCGTCAGACCCTTCGGGTAGACCTCCCACCCCATTTCCGTGAGCGGCAGGCCAAGGGTTTTTAGATCCACGGGACCCGATGCGCGTGCGACCTGACGCGTGTAGTAATTCACGCCCAGAAAATCGATGGGCGTTGCGATAGCCTCCATGTCACCTGGCAGAACCGTTGGCGCATCAGCGCCAAGTTCATCGAGGACCTCCTGAGGATAGTGACCCTTAAACAGCGGGTCTGCGTACCAGCGCCGACCTTTTGCGTCGCCCATGTGGGCGCATGCGAGATCGGCAGGGAGTTCCGAGGCGGGCTCGATCGGTGAGAGGTTTAGCACAATGCCAAGCGGCAGGCTGCATCCCGCTTCACGCAGCGCCTGCACGGCCTTTCCGTGGCTAAGCAAGAGGTGGTGTGAAACCTGAGTGGCGATCCGCCGATCCTTGATGCCTGGGGCAAAAATGCCTGTTTCGTGGCCCAGAACAGCAACGACCCAGGGTTCATTGTGGGTCGTAATGGCTGCCACCCGGTCCCCAAGCCGCCTGTAGATGCCTAGTGCATAGGTTACAAAGTGGTCTACGGTCTCCCTGGCTTGCCAGCCGCCAAGGTCTTGCAAATGTTGTGGCAAATCCCAGTGATTCAGCGTGATGTGAGGCTCTATGCCTCTGTCGCGAAGGCCGTCGACCAATCGATCGTAAAAGGTCAGCCCAGGCTCGTTCCAATCGCCAAGGCCGAGTGGTTGAACGCGTGGCCAAGAGATTGAGAAGCGATAGGCGGTGACGCCGAGAGATGCGATCAGGTCAAGGTCCTCCTCGAGCCTGTTGTAGTGGTCGCAAGCGACATCTCCGTTGCTGCCGTCAGCAATTGCGTCAGGCCGCTGACAGAATCGGTCCCATACGGACTCTCCACGGCCGTCCTGCTGCGCTGCCCCCTCAATCTGGAAGGCACTTGTAGCAACCCCCCAAATAAAATTCGCTGGAAAATGTGTGGACAGTCTGACGTCTTCAAACATGATCTGCTTCCAAAGTTAAGGTCATTACTTCACTGCACCCGAGGTTAGTCCTGCGATAAGTTGTTTCGAAAAGATTGCGAACAGAACCAGAAGTGGGATCGTGGCGATTGCGGATCCGGCCATCAGGGCGCCCCACTCGGTGTTTACTGGGGATTGCAGGCTTCTGAGGGCAAGGGGGAGCGTGTAGTTTTCAATGCTTCGCATCACAATGAGGGGACTCATAAAGTTGTTCCAGGAGGCAATGAATGTGACGAGTCCAAGGGTCCCAAGGGCAGGCCTTAAGAGTGGCAGCACGATCCTCCAAAATATGCCGAATTCACTACAGCCATCCATGCGAGCAGCCTCAATGAGTTCCCTCGGAATAGATGCAATCGAAAACTGACGCATGAGAAAAATACCGAATGCACTTGCCGCACCGGGAATGTAAAGCGCCCTATGCTCGTCAATCCAACCGAGGGCATCCATGATCATGAACGTTGGGATCATGTTCATGAAGGTCGGCAGCAGCATGGTGGACATCACCAGCGTGAACAGCGCGCGCTTGTAGCGGAACTCCATGAGCGCAAACGCGTAACCGGCCATAGAGCAAAAGAGGAGCGTGAGCGCTGTGGAAGCGAGCGCTACGTAAATACTCCACCCCAGGTTTACCCAAAAGGGAAGGCGGTTGGTCAGAATTTCAATGTTTTGAAAAAAGTGTGTCCCGAACCAATAGGGAGGGGGTAGGTTGAAAATATCGCCACGCGAGTGAGTAGCAAAAACGAACATGAAGTAAAACGGTGCAAGCATGACAAGGCAGCCCGCCCCAACCAAGACATAAGCGCCCAACTTGCTGATGTGCATTGTGGACATTTAGCGTATCCCTCCAGCGGGCGCGTCAGCCTTGTCTCGAAATACCAGGCTCATTCCATATGTCAGCACCGCAACCAAGACGAAGAGCATCCATGACATGGCACTTGCGCCCCCGAGGTCATTAAAGTCGAAGGCCATGCGATAGAGGTACAGAGCAGCTGTCATGCCCGCTTGGTCGGTACCCCCGCTGCCTGCGGTCAGAATGAAAGGCTCCTCGAAAAGCTGGAGACCTCCAATGATGCTCAGGGTGAATCCAAAGAACATCATGGGTTTCAGGCTGGGTAGGGTGATAAACCAGAACTGTTGCAGACTCGACGCACCATCTATGGTCGCGGCCTCATATAAGTCCCTTGGAATCGACTGCAAGGCGGCCAGATAGAGCACCACATTAAAGCCAACGAAACGCCAAAAAACAACAAATGCGATTGCCGGTTTGATGGTGTTTGGGTCGTTCAACCAGTCAATCGGGGACACACCAAAAACTGCATGCAGTGCGCTGTTGATCATTCCGAAGTCTGTTGAAAACAGGGCACTGAACATGATGGAGATCGCGACAGTAGACGTGATGTACGGCACGAAATAAGCCGCCATCATGCTATTGCGAAGCCGCCTAAATGCGGTGTGGATGAACACAGCGAGTGGAATAGCCACCAGGTGCTGTGGGACACCTGCGGCGATCGCAAGCCAGAGCGTATTTCCAAGCGACTTCCAAAACCATTCGTCTTGGAAGGCGAACGAGAAGTTCTCCCAGCCCACAAACTCCATAAATGCCAGGCCGCTTGTTGGTTCCCAGGACTGAAAGGCGAGATACAGAGAGAACATCAGGGGAAAGAGCCCAAACACGACAAATAAAATCAGAAACGGACTAATAAAAAAATACGGGGCCAATCGAGGTGAGAGCCTAAAAGGGGGACGAGATATAGCCATTGCTATCGACGCGCTCGTCTCTCAATGAGCCGTTGTGCATCCGCCAGTGCGCTGTCGATGCTTTTTCGATTCCCCAATACGTTGTCCAGCTCAATATTGATGACTTCCTCGGCGAATTTGGCTTGCTTGTGAGGCTGCGTGGCAACAATCTGCTGAGCTGACTCCCGCCACAGCAGTCGAGCGGGTTGCCCACCCAGAAAGGGGATGGGCTCTGCAAAAAAAGGGTCTTGATGGGTTTCCACCAGTGCGGGGAATGCATCTTGCGACTTGAACGCACCAATTTGGAGTTGTGCGTCGAGCGTGAGCGCCTTGATGAACTCCCAAGCCCAGGGCTTGGTCTGCTCGTTCGCCCGCCTGGGAATGGCATAGAAGGTGCCTCCGTAGTCAACGTAGGTCTGCTCTGGAAGTTGTGTCACTCGCCAGAGACCCTTGGTCGATGGCGCGACCCAGTTGGCCATCTGTCCGACCATCCAGGCCCCAGTCAGATCGGTCGCGATGGATCCACGCCTGAATCCTTCAGCCCATTCGTTGGACCATGCGTTGACTCTGGCGTCCAGCCCGAGGCCGCGTACCTCTCGCGAAAGCTCAAACGCGCGCTTAAACCTCGGGGAATTCACGGTGGCGCGGGACTCCGCATCGAAGTAAAGACCATCGCCTGCGCGCAGGCCAACGCGAATAAGGATGTCCTTCACAGTACGCGCATGGCCAACGAGGTAGGCTCCTGTGACTGCCTTGATGCGCCGTCCTGCTTGAACATAGCCCTCCCACGAGGCGGAGAGGTCTTGGGGTAAGAGGCCAGCCCGCAATAACAGGTCGTTCCGGTAAAGCAACGTGCCCGGCCCAATATCAGTTGGCACTGCGACGCGCTCATTGCGTTTGTTTAATGCTTGACCAAATGCGTAAGGTACGAAGCGATGGCTAAGACTGTCCAGGTCGTAGGGGCCGCTTGAGAGATCCTCAAGGCCATACCCGTGAGAAAAACGGCCAACGTAGCTTGACTCGAGCGCCATGACGTCGGGCAGGCGAACGCTTGTCGAGAGCGCTGTCGTCATTGCGGTGTGATGGTCCGCGTACTGGCGGCTGGTGAGCTCGATTCGAACGTGAGGAAACTGCTGGTTGAACCTGGGGGTCGCTGCTTTGATGATTTCGTCGACCAGCGGAAAGGCTGCTACCGAAAGGCGCACCGGTTCAAGCGGCTTGGACCAAGAGAGGGGCGCCACACATAGCCCAGCGGAGCCTGTCAAACCCTTGATGAGCTGACGTCTGTAACGTTTTGCCGGGGGCGTCGAGGTGGGCTTTGTGCTGAACATTGACCCGTTTAGATCCAAACTGAAAGCTTTATGAAAGCGGTTTCAAATTATGCTGACGCGCTGTCAAGGCTGTCAAATAAGGGAATGCCTTACCTCAGCGTTTTGCGTCTGTAGATTCTCGAGCGACAACCTTAGGGCCCGGCAACTCAAAGGTGGGCTTCTCGCCGCGAAGCAGACAGAGCATGGCCGATGCTGCACCTTGCCCGAGTTCATAAGCTGGGTGGTGAATCGTGCTGAGTGGGGGGGTGCTGTAGCGTGAGATCGAGAGGTCGTCAAAGCCCATCACGGCAACGTCTTGCGGGATGCGCAGTCCGCGGCGATGAAGCGCAAGGCAAGCACCGAGTGCCATCTGGTCATTTGCAGCAAACAGGGCGGTGAATCGCCGTCGCGTATCCAGGAGGCGCTCTGTTGCAAGGAGGCCGCTCTCCTCATGAAAGAGGCCGGGTGCAACCAGTTCAGGGTCAAAAGCAATGCCGGCCTGTTCGAGCCCGGCCTTGTATCCATTGAGTCGCTCGTTGGCGTCTGGGTGCTCTGAGTTGCCCGCAATGAAGGCAATACGTTTGTGTCCGAGCTCTACAAGGTGCTGGGTCGCGAGCCGGGCGCCCAATTGATTGTCGAAGTCCAAGCTGAACAAATTCGGTGCCCGAAGCCTCCTCCCGGTTGCGACGATGGGTAAGCTTTTGGCGGTGTGCTTGAGTGCTGAATCGCTAAGCCGGCCGGTGAGCACAATAATTCCATCGACACGTCGAGAGCGCAGCATGTCGAAGCACCGAGCCTCCTCGGTGGCATTCCAGTGCCCGCTCACAAACAGCGGACTGTAGCCAACGCGGTCCAGTTCATCCTCAATGCCACGAAGCGCGACCCCGTAGAACGGGCTGTCGATGGATTGGGTCACGACGCCAATGCTGAGCGTGCGCCCACCAGCGAGTCCTCGCGCCACTGGATTCGGAATGTAGCCGAGCTTTGCAATCGCCTCATGTACGGCTTTGCTTTTCGCCTCGTTGACGGCGGCGGTGCCATTCAAAATTCGTGAGACGGTACTGGCGGAGACCCCTGCCGCCTTGGCCACCATAGACAGCGTAACTGCCTCCTCAGGGGCAGTGGGGCGGGCTAGAGTCGTGGTTGTAGCGCGGCGGGCAGGCATTTTCTGCGAGGCTGACTGAGCATGGAAGTGACGGATGGTTGGAGTTTAGGGGTAAACCAGACGCTTGGAGAAACCATGTTTCATGTGGTTCCCGCTTGGGCCTTGTCGCTGCTCGCGCTTGGGCAGAAGGTGTGCTTGATTTAGGGTTTGTACGGAAGGTTCAGGTGCTTGTAGGCGCGAGAAATATTTTTTATTCTCTCCCCTGAAAGCGTTTTCACAAAAGTCTGCCTCTATTTTTGAAAGCGCTTTCACCGACATTTAATCATCGCGTCACTTTTCTGGGAGAACCCCGCATGCGATCAGCCTTACGTTCCGATTCTCGCCGTTTTAGGGTCAAGCCACTCGTTGCTGCCTGTGGCCTTTTGTTCGGCTCCATGTCTGTTATGGCCCAAGAGGCTAAGAAAGAAGAGGCGCCTGCGACCACTTCAGTAACGGTCGTCGGAATCCGGAGCAGCCTGGACACCTCTCTGAATCTCAAACGTCAGGGCCAGGGAATTGTTGACGGGATTGTGGCCGAGGACATCGGCAAGTTTCCAGACACAAACCTGGCGGAATCGTTGAGCCGGGTAAGCGGCGTCTCTATCGAGCGCAGCAACGGTGAAGGCACACGCATCACGGTCCGCGGTATGGGTCCAGACTTCAACCTCGTCCTTCTGAACGGCCGGCAGATGCCGGGTTCGAGTTTCGACGGTGGAGCCCCGAGTTCCCGCTCGTTTGATTTCTCCAACTTGGCGGCAGACGGGGTGTCGGCCCTCGAGGTCTACAAGACGAGCCGAGCAAGTAGCCCCACCGGGGGGATGGGCGCCACCGTGAACGTTCGCACTCAGCGTCCGTTCGACATCAAAGAGACTGTCGCCCAGTTTGGCGTCAAGATGGTCAACGACGAGACAGCTCGCAATGTTCCGCTTGAGCAGCAGGGTAAGGCGCTCACTCCAGAATTGAGCGGTATCTACAGCACTCAGTCTAGCGATGGCACCTTTGGCATCACATTGATGGGAACCTACCAGGTGCGGGACTCCGGCTATTCGCAGGCTGCCGTCACCAGCGGCTGGAAGACATTCGATGGCATTAAGGACAATGATTGGGGTGGCCCAAATGCCGCATGGGGCGGACTCCCTCCGGCATCATGGAATGCCATCAAGAATCGCCCAGCTCCGGATTCCGTCTACAGCGTTCCGCAGAATCTGAATTACGCCTTTACGGGAGTGCATCGCGAGCGCCTCAACGGCCAGGCTGTGTTGCAGCTCAAGCCGTCCAGTGACGTTGTGGCCACATTGGATTTTGTCCTGTCCGAGCAGAAATTCCGGCAACGCAGAAACGATATCTCTGCGTGGTTCAACTATGGTGGTCAGTTTGGGGAGTACCAGCCTGGGTCGCCATCGTCTCCCATCATTTATGGCGAGACCATGACCAACTCCGACGTTGCAATGGGTGCATCGGCGATTCAGACCAGGGTCAAGAATCAACAGATCGGACTGAACCTGAAGTGGAAGGCGAGCAACCAGCTGAACTTCGACTTTGACATGCACCGGTCCTCCGCCACCTCGGGCGCAGACGGTCCGTTGGGCACGAACGTCACGTTGGGTACCGCCTCGCTTAATCGAGGCGACACCTATGTTGACTTCAGCAATAAGTTCCCGGTGCTCAACATCAAGGGCGGCGCGCTAGATCCATCCCTACAGGAATTGCAGGGCTCCGTGTTTGGCAACAGCTACCAAAGGAACGAGGTCACCCAAGCCCAAGCCAAGGGGGTGTGGAAGATCAATCCAGATTCGAGTCTTGATTTTGGTCTATCACTGACCGAGGTTGACAATCGATCTGCATTTGCAAATGTGCAGCGCGACTCGTGGGGCTCCGGTGCTGCTGGTGGGCCGGGTGCAATGCCTGACAACATCTGGCGGGCGGACTCCATCAGCCGCTACTTCAGCAGCATCCCTGGCTCAAACGACCCGAGACTGTTCAACCAGTACTTTGGCTTTAGTTTCGAAGATGCGCGTGCGGCCGCAATCAAGATTCTCGGCTCCGACGAATTGCTCAAGGCGTCATTCGACTTCAAGGATGACTATCGGACCACTGAGAAGTCCCAGTCGCTATACGGGCAGTACAACCACTCGTGGGAGTGGAACGTACCCATGGATATCTCTGTCGGCCTGCGTTACGAGAGAACACGCGTTACGTCGCCGAGCGTTGAATCTGTGCCGACCCAAGTGCGTTGGGTTGCAGACAATGAACTGCCGGTGATCTTCAGTGGCACGACCTCAGCGTCCCGCAAGGGGAGCTATTCCTATCTGCTGCCTTCGATTGATTGGAGCGCAGATTTAGATCGGAACACCAAGCTTCGGATCAGCCATGGAAAAACGATTGGCCGTCCCGGATGGAGTGCGATACAAGGTGGACGCACGCTCAATGGTCTGGCTCGCCTTGATGGTGGAACCGGCTCCGTCGGAAATCCTGACCTCAAGCCCCTGGAGTCAATGAACTGGGATCTGTCTGTTGAGCATTACTATGCCAAGAGCAGCTACGTGGCGGCGAGTTACTTCACCAAGTCAATCGACAATTACAATGCCCCGATCATTGCTCCCCAGACGGTGCCTGGCTTGACGACCCCAATTGGTGGCGCTTATTACCAGCAAGCGATTCAGATGGGTGGGTGCGCGGCGAACGATTCGGGTTGCATTCGCCAGTACATTTTTGCAAACCTCGCATCTGCACCTGGGGTGGACGTTGCCGCGCGCTCGATTGCAGGTCAACCAGGCGATCCACTTTTGGTTTTCCAGCTGGGAACATTCGAGAACAATGAGCGAACCAGCAAGATCCGTGGGCTTGAGTTCAACCTCCAACACATCTTCGGTAACTCCGGCTATGGCATGGCTGCCAACTTCACCAAGGTGCGCTCGGACCTGAGCTACGACAACAATAAGGCCGGTGCTCAGACAGATGTATTGGTCGGCTTAGGAGACTCCGGAAACCTGGTCGGCTTTTATGAGCAGGCTGATTTCAGCACGAGACTGGCCTACAACTGGCGAGGAAAGTACCTCGTGGCTAATTTCGGGGGACTCGAGGGGGCACAGCCTTTGTACGTGGAGCCCTACGGGCAGGTTGATCTTGGTGTCGGATATAACGTCAATAAGAACCTGCGTCTCACCTTTGATGCGATTAATCTAACCGACTCGTATGTGCGTACCCATTTCCGGAACGAAAATCAGATCGGGTCGGTCACTCAGCTTGGTCGCAGATTTGTATTCGGGGGCCGTTGGAAGTTCTAAAACTTTTTGGAGGGATACATCTTGAGGGACCGAATCACCAGGATCCTGGTCATGGGAGGCGGTTCCTCAGGGTGGCTGGTAGCGAGCGTGCTCGCTGCTGATCATCCCGAGCTTTCGGTCACGTTGGTTGAGTCCGATGAGACCCCAATCATCGGAGTGGGCGAGGGGACATGGCCGTCGATGCGGGACACGCTCCGCAAAATTGGGTTGTCCGAGACAGCCTTCATTCGACAATGCCAGGCAACCTACAAGCAAGGGTCTCGGTTTGATTCCTGGATGTCCGGCTCCGCCGGAAAAGATGGTGATCGGTACTACCACCCATTCGTTCTGCCCATCGGGGACGACGACGCTGAGTTGGTACAAGCCTGGATGTCCTTACAGGGCCAGAAGTCGTTCGCTGACGCAGTAAGCCCGTCGGTGCGCTTGTGTGAAGCCGGACGTGCGCCGAAGCAGGCCCAAACGCCTGAGTTTGCCTCGGTGACGAACTATGGATATCACTTCGATGCGGGTCAGTTCGGAATCATGCTCCGTGAGCACGCGTGCAACAGCCTTCGGGTGCACCATGTGCTGGACCATGTAGATGAGGTTGTCTGTTCTGCCACTGGCGATATTTCAGCGCTGCGAACACGCAGGCACGGTGACCTCGAAGCAGACTTGTTTATCGATTGTTCCGGGTTAGCTGCACGGCTGATCGGTCAGCATTACGGTGTGGGCATTCGGAGTGAGAGCCGGACCTTGTTCAATAACGCCGCACTGGCCGTACAGATTCCTTACCCGCAATCCGATGCTCCGCTAGCCACCTGCACCATTGCGACTGCTTGGGCAAAGGGCTGGCTCTGGGACATTGGACTTCAGAACCGCAGGGGCGTCGGGTGCGTCTTCTCGCTTGATTTTGCTGATGAGAGCGAGGCGCGAGTCGCGCTCTCGCGTTACCTGGATTCAAGTGGTTCCCCCAGAGAGCGAGGGGAGCCTCGATTGATACGGTTCGACCCTGGGTATCGTGAGGCCTTCTGGGTAAAGAACTGCGTTGCCGTTGGGCTCTCAGCAGGCTTCATTGAGCCGCTCGAGGCATCGGCCTTGGCACTCGTCGAGATGTCTGCCCAACGCATCTCCGATGAGCTTCCAATGACCAGAGCGGGCATGGAGACGGTCTCGCGTCGCTTTAACGAGGAATTCTCCTATCGGTGGTCCCGAGTGATTGACTTCTTAAAGCTGCATTACATCCTGACGCAGCGCTCAGACAGTGATTATTGGGTTCGTCACCGAAGCCCAGATACATGGACGGAGAGACTCAGAGAATCCCTACCCCTATGGAAACTACGGCCCCCTGCCCGCCATGACTTCGGCAGAATCGACGAAGTGTTCCCTGCTGCCAGTTATCAATATGTGCTCTATGGAATGGGTTTTCGGCCGGAGGTCATGTCACTGAGTCCAGCCGAGCGAGCCCACGCCGAGCATTGCCTGCAAGAGGCTGACCGGCAGGCCCAACGCCTTCTTGCCGGCCTTCCTGGTCATAGAAGCCTTATCAATCAATTGACCCACCTGCCGCAATGACACAACACACTCTGTTGGACAACGTGAAGCACCGGGACCTCCGAGTTCGCACGGAAAGATCTGCTGCCTTGGGTGATGCCCGCCACAGCTGTCTTGCACTGCCAGGTGAGTTTCGGCATTTGCAGGCGCATTTTCCGATCGTCTTTCAGCATGTTGAGAGCGATTCAGGTTTCCAGCCCATTGCTTTGTTTGGCCTTGAAGAGGGTCAGAATTTATTTCTGACTGAGCAGGGATGGGATGCAACCGTTGTGCCTATGGCCTTGCAGCGAGAGCCCTTCGCAATTGGACGAGCCCAAGATGACTCGCTTCAGCTTCATATTGATCTTGAGAGCCCAAGAGTGGTTCGGGCAGCGGAGGGCGAAGTCGGCAGCGCCCTCTTCCTCCCACACGGAGGCTTTAGCGAGTATCTCGATCAAATCGTCAAGCTCATGGAGCAGCTGCACGCCCAGGCACAGCAGCTTCCTCTTTTCATCGACGCGCTCAAGAGGCTTCAACTCCTCGAGCCCTTTGTTCTTGATATTCAAATGCCAAGTGGAGAGCACTCCCGTCTCACAGGCTTGTTTACTGTAAACGAGGATCGACTCGCAAATCTCTCGGGTGCAGATCTAGAGGGCCTATCGCGAGACGGCCATCTGACGGCGATCTACATGCAAATGGCCTCGTTGGCACAATTGCCCGGTCTGCTGCACCGATACGTGAGGCGCTGACAGAAAAATGCGGGAAGTTCCACTCTGGCCGGAGCCATTTGACCCCTGTGCCATTCCAAGTGAGCTTCTAACGGCTCAGCGCCCGTTTGCAGTGAGAGGTGCGTTCGCGAGCTGGCCTGTTGTCCAAGCCTCACTCCAGTCTGATCTGGCTCTCGCGCAGTATTTGATGCAGCGATACAACGGTGTTCACGTCACGCTCTTTGAGGTTCCGCCGGAGGAGCAGGGGCGGGTTTTTTACGCCGATGCAGCCCTCACAGGTTTTAACTTCAAACGACATGCCGCTTCGTTGGATCAAGTCCTGTCAGGACTACTCGGTATTGCGCAGGCCACTCATGCGCCTGCCTTGTATGTGGGCTCGACGACAGTCGAGGCGATCCTGCCAGGTTTTATGGATGCGAATCCAATGGGTCTCGGACCGCGTGACCCCCTGGTGAGCCTGTGGCTTGGGAACCAGACTCGGATTGCAGCCCATTACGACCTACCCGATAACCTAGCCGTGGTGGCGAGTGGTCGTCGTCGGTTTACCGTTTTTCCTCCGGAGCAGATTCACAACCTCTACATGGGTCCGCTCGATCCCACGCCAGCCGGACAGCCCATAAGTCTTGTCGATTTTGCGAAGCCAGATTTCGGCCGATTCCCGCGTTTCAAGCAGGCTCTAGAAGCTGCGGAGCATATTGAGCTCGAGCCGGGTGACGCAATCTTCATTCCCAGCATGTGGTTTCACCATGTAGAGGCCTTGGGTTCGGTGAATGCACTCATCAATGCTTGGTGGCGAAGGGTTCCCGAGTATGTTGACTCGCCGCTAAGCGCTCTGCGTCTGGCGCTCATGACGCTTGGAAGCCTACCCGAGCACGAGCGTAGGATTTGGAATCATCACTTTGAGCACTTCATCTTTCATAGCAATGCATCGACCTGGGAGCACATCCCCGAGGAGGCAAGGGGGCTGCTCGGAAAGATCGATGAAACGGTCACTAGGCAGGCCCGACTTGAACTTCTCAATAAACTCAACCGATGAGCACTGACAATGAACACAATTAATCGCGTGGTGATTGCGGGTGGTGGCACAGCCGGATGGATGACGGCGGCGCTCATGAGCAAGCTACTTGGCAGGGGTCTCTCGATTACCCTGGTTGAGTCTGAGGAGCTTGGGACCGTAGGGGTCGGAGAGGCCACGATTCCCGCGCTCCACACATTTCACAATCTGCTTGGAATCAACGAGGCTGAGTTCATGGCGGAGACCAACGCCACATTCAAGCTTGGCATTAACTTTGAGGGTTGGAAACATATTGGGGAAGATTACTTCCACTCGTTTGGCTCCACTGGGAACGATCATTGGAGTGCAGGATTTCAACACTTTTGGCTCAAGGCGGTGCAATCTGGGCTGGCTCAGACCTACACCGATTACAACCCTGAGACCGTCGCAGCCTTCGCGAACCGGTTTGCTCATGTTCAGAATAACGGACTGAACTACGCCTATCACCTAGACGCAGGGCGGTACGCCGCATTTTTACGAAAGATGAGTGAGTCTCATGGGGTCAAGCGAATCGAAGGCAAGATCGCTCAGGTCCTCAAACACGGTGAGGGGGCCGATCCCAAACTCGTGGGGAATATTTCTGCACTCCAGATGGAGGGCGGGGGTCTCATTGAAGGCGACTTGTTCATCGATTGCACGGGGTTCAGATCACTCCTGCTTGGGCAGGCGCTGGGTGTCGGCTATGAAGACTGGTCCTATTGGCTGCCCTGCGATCGGGCCGTCGCGGTTCAGACTGAATCAGTGCGAGAGCCTTGGCCATACACACGCTCTATTGCCCATCCGTTTGGGTGGCAATGGCGTATTCCGTTGCAACACCGTGTGGGCAACGGGATGGTGTATAGCAGCCGCGAGTTGAGTGACGCCGATGCGCCGGATGTGCTGCGCAAAAATGTCGAAGGTGAACTCATCACCAAACCCAGGCTCATCAAGTTTCTGCCCGGCCAGCGAGAGAAGGTGTGGGAGCGCAACTGCATTGCGGTTGGGCTCGCCAGTGGATTTGTGGAGCCATTGGAATCAACGAGCATCCACCTGATTCAACGCTCTGCTATTCGTCTCATGCAGTTGTTCCCGTCCGCGGGCATTCAGCAGGCAGACATTGATGAATTCAATCTACAGTCCAAGCGTGAGCTCGAGCATATTCGCGACTTCATTGTTTTGCACTACCACGTCAATGAACGGACAGACTCGGATCTCTGGAAGCATGTGAGGGAGATGTCCATTCTCCCCAGCCTTCGACACCGCATCGAGCTCTTTAGAGAGAGCGCGCGTGTTTTTCGGACGAGCGATGAGCTGTTCGCTGAGAACTCATGGATTCAGGTCATGATGGGGCAGGGCATGCTCCCTTCGAGTTACCACCCGGTTGCCGACCTCATGAGCCCAGAGGAGTTGCAGCGCTTCCTGGCCGAGATACAAGCGCGTGTGAAGCGGCTCGTTGCTGCACTTCCCTCCCACGGTGCCTACGTCCAGCAGCTCTGTGCGCCTTATCGGTTTGCGGCGCAAGCAGCCTGATTGCTAAGGGCGTGGCCGCTCGCATATTGTCAGGTCGATGTCTTTGTGGACGCGCGACCTACTGGGTTGAGGATGCCTTTGTCTACGCATTGAACTGCCACTGCGGGCAGTGTCGACGCGCGACGGGGGCAGCATTTAAGTCATTCGCTGGAATCGAGCGTGAGAGGTTAAGTCTCTCCCCAGATGCACCCTTGCTGTATTTCGGTGACCCGAAGGGGAATCACGATGTTCGCTGCAGCGCGTGTGGTTCGTTGCTGCATTCTGTTGTTCGTGAGGGCCATTTCGTGCATGTCACGCTTGGGACGCTCGTTGACGCACCGTCCATATCTCCCACAGCTCATATTTTTGTCGGCTCCAAGGCCCCCTGGTATGAGATTCGTGACGAATTGCCTCAGCACGACGAATTCTAGGCGATTAGACTCTGTGGAATTACGCCCAACAGATCGGACTTCCACATGAACAAAGCATTGTTTGACCAAGGCCTTCAGACGCGTCGGGAGGTGCTCGGCTCCTCCTATGTTGACAAGGCCATAGCGAATGCAGACGACTTCAATCGGGACATGCAGGAACTGGTGACCCAGTATTGCTGGGGAGATGTCTGGAACCGTCCTGGGATCGATCGGAAGACACGCAGTCTGCTTAATTTGGCCATGCTCACGGCACTCAATCGACCGCATGAATTGAAGTTGCATGTTCGCGGCGCGCTGAACAACGGAGTGTCCAAAGACGAGATCAAAGAGGTCTTTCTACAGGCTGCGATTTACTGTGGCGTTCCTGCGGCCATCGACTCGTTCCGCAACGCAAGAGAGGTGTTTGCGGAAGATCAGTAGGCAATTGCGATGAACCTCCCCCTCGCATTCGACCTGGTTATCTTGGTGACACTCCTCGAGTGGCCATGCTTGATTTGGCTGACCAGTGCTGCTCGGGCTCGAGGGCTGTTGCGCAGCTTTGCGCCGATGCCCTTGTTACTTGTTCTCTTGCCTGGCCTTTGCTTGCTTGGTGCCGCGCGTTCTAGCGTCGCAGACCGCGAGGAGCCAATGGCCTTGCTATTCCTGGCGGCGGCTGGTCTCACACATATGATTTACCTCTGGCGGAAATATCAGGAGGAAATGAGTCATGAGGATTCCTGAGGGTTGGACACTGGTCGAAGAGCGGGGCGGTGTTTTGTATCGGTGTTTTCAGTTCCCGAGCTTCCACGTGGCTTTTTCGTTTATGCAGCACATGGCCGCATTCAGCGAGCAAGTGCAACATCACCCAGAGTGGACCAACATATACAGCAGGCTTGACGTGAAACTGACCACCCACGATGTGGGAGGGCTTACCGATAAGGACTTCGCCTGGGCGACTGAGGCGAACCAGTGCTTCGCGCAGATCACTAGAACGAGTAACTTGGCATGAGTACTGCAATAGACCTCTATTGCGAGCGCCTGGATTCTTCGCTCTGGGCTGAGCCGATCAATGCATTCACCAATTTGGCCTTCGTCGCGGTGGGACTTTTTTTGCTTCTGGGCCCGAGCTTTGCGGGGCGTGTGCTGGCGGTCATTGAGATCATGGTTGGCCTGGGCAGCTTTGCATTTCATACCTTTGCAACGCCTTGGGCAGCAGTGCTTGATGTGGGCCTCATTGGTGTGTTCATTCTTGCCTTCGCTTATCTTGCCCCTCGCGTGCTCTGGGGGTTTTCTCGCCTCAGCGCTGCTGGCGCTGCAGCGGTCGTGCTCATATTGGTCTGGCAGATCCATGTCTTGGCGACTGATTTGCAAGACGCGATCGGAAGTTTTCCCCCTGGATTTTATGTGGGTGCATGGTTGAGCCTGCTTGGTTATGGACTGATTTCGTGGCTCAGGGGCTGTTATGCCGCCTCAAGGTGGATGCTTGTGGCAGCGCTCTTATTCCCGATCTCGCTCTCGGCCCGGGAGCTTGATGGCCCTCTTTGTGCGTTGTTTCCCCTTGGGACCCATTGGCTTTGGCACATCCTCAATTCAATGGTGCTCGGCCTCTGCGCCTGGGCCTTCCACAGCCAGCAGACTGAGAAACTCCGCACAGCAGACCCTTACGCCGCCTAGGCCAAGGGATCGCCTCCATACGCCTTTATCGTCGCTCACGACGAAGCACAGTCCGTTCTCACGTCTCTGATGGCGCTCATAAAGGGCCTGCAAAATGGCCTTGTCTGCCTTGTCTCGACCTTTCCCGCCTGCGAACTTCACCATGAGCCGTGGATTGGATTGGATGATGTCCTCTGACGTATCTCCATCAAACCATAGCGAGATCTGAAGGCTCGGCCAGCGTTGAATCAAATCGCTGCAGTCCTGAATGAGCAGTGACCGGGCGTTCGGTCCATATCGAACACCGAGTCGGAACAGGAGGTTGTGTCCGTCGATGATGAGATGAACGGGTTTCAGGGCGGTGGTGGCCTTGATCAGGCTCACAGTTGGAAGGTCTCGCTCTGCTACCCCCGTGTTTTGCCACAGGACCATTCCTCGCTGGTGAATGAGGGGGAGTAGGGCTTGGACGTGGGCCTGTGCCAGGCTGCCATGAATAGAGAGCTCGAGCACACGAAGCCTTGTGGTGACAAGGTCTCCCCAAGTTGCTGCTCGATTGAGCTGCTCTTGGAGTTTCTCCTCATGAGAAATCAGAGCCATCGGTCTACACTGCTCGCATGACTGATTGGTTCAACCCCCGGCAGGCCACGCCCGATAGTGAGGCCATTATGGATAGGCTTACGAGGGCAAGCCACCATTTTCGATCGAACTGGGCAAGGTCGACCCTGAATGCTCAATACGGACTTGGGGAGCGTCAGCAGTACGATTTGTTCTTGCCGCCGGAGGATCGTCCGATCTGCGGGCTTCAGGTTTTCGTCCACGGTGGGTTTTGGTCGAGTCGGCATAAGGATCAGTTTAGTTTCTTGGCGCCAGGCTTTCTTCAAGAGGGCTGGGCCATGGCGATCATGACCTACCCACTCATGCCTCAGATTCGCCTACCAGACCTGGTCGACCAGACCGCTGCTGGACTTACTCAAATCATTCGGGTGCAGACTGAGGCGTTAGCCACTTCAGAGGTGGTGGTGACAGGGCATTCAGCCGGGGCTCATTTGGTTGCTATGGCTTTTCATTCTTCTCGCGGCCAACAACATACCCATGTTCTTCGGGTTCGACCGCATCGATTGGTTTTGGTGAGTGGGGTCTATGAGCTGATGGAGCGGGCAGCTGCGCCGGTCAGCGCGACGATTGGGCTTACCCCTGAAGACGCATTGCTCAGCTGCCCTCTTACGCATTGCAGCCCGAGCCCTACCGAGACTTATATTTTTGCGGGACAAAGGGAGCCCGCGCGATGGTGTGAGCAGGGCACCACATACCAGCGGCACCTTAAAGACAATGGCTTAAGTCATGTTCATCATGAACTGATCGCAGGGCATGACCATTTCACGTTACTCGAGGCGATTGCAAATCCGGCGAGTGAGATCGCCCGCTCTATGCGGGCGGAACTGCTCTGACCGATTCAACCTGACGCAGGATCTCGCGAGCCGCCAGCCGCCTCTAGGCGCTTGAGATAGTCCTCCCAAAGTGCATCTTGATGTTCTCCGAGCCACTGGAGATAGGACCAGGTAAAAAATCCGGAGTCATGCCCATCTGAGAATTGCGGCTGCAGGGCGTAGTTGCCGATGGGCTCAAGGCCGATCAGGCCCACATGCCGCTTTCCGGTTTGCAGTGTCTCCTGCCCAGGGCCGTGTCCGACGACCTCCGCCGAGGGGGAGTAAACCCGCATCAGTTCAAAGGGAAGGGTAATGACGCGCCCGTTCTCATATCGAAGCGTTAACAGCTTTTTGGACTGGTTGACCTCAATATCGTCTGGAATCGGGGCGTCGTTGTTATGGCGAAAGGGGGGTAGGCTCATATTGCTAGTTTACCGGCCGACTCTCGCTCTCCAGGATTGAAACGCTGCCTCGGTCGCGGGGTCCGTTGGTGGGTAGAGGCCGCGAATACTTGCCCCCTCTCTGACACGCTCAATGACAAAGTCCTCAAAGGCGGTCATCTCGAACGCCTCATGGGCCAGAGATTCGGCCATTTCATGGGGGAGTACGACAACACCATCTGCGTCTCCCACCAGAATATCGCCGGGGAAGACAGGGGCATCTCCGCAGCCAATGGGGACGTTTATGTCAATGGCATGGTGGAGCGTGAGGTTGGTGGGGGCTGAGGGTCTGTGATGGAAGGCTGGCATCGCGAGCTCGGCGATCTCCGCAGCGTCACGAAATCCGCCGTCTGTGACGATTCCCGCTGCGCCACGCATCATGAGTCGAGTGATGAGAATTGCACCAGCGGAGGCGGCACGGGCATCTTTTCTGCTGTCGATCACCATGACATGTCCAGGCGGGCAGGTCTCGATAGCCAGGCGCTGCGGGTGGGCGGGATCGCGAAACGCGGTGATGGGATTGAGGTCTTCGCGCGCTGGAATGTATCGAAGCGTAAACGCTTCGCCCACCATCGATTCTTTGAGTGGGCCGACAGGACGCACATCTTGGATGAACTGCTTATTGAGCCCCCGTTTGAAGAGCAGGGTCGTGAGAGTCGCAGTGCTGATGGTTTTAAGCTTGCGGCGTGCATCATCGGTGATCATCGGTTGCCTCCAAGAAACTGATGTATTAGTGTACAAGCCATGAAAAGACCTCACAAACTCAAACCCGCAGATCTAAGGAGCGCGCGTTGGTTTGCGCCGGACGATTTTCGTTCCTTCGGTCACAGATCCCGCACCATGCAAATGGGCTACGCACCGATTGACTGGGTCGATAAACCGGTCATCGCGATCCTGAACACGTGGTCAGACGCCCAGCCCTGTCACGCGCACTTCAAGCATCGCGTGGAGGACATCAAGCGTGGGATATTTCAGGAGGGTGGTTTCCCTCTTGAGCTGCCTGCGCTCTCGCTCAGTGAGATGTATGTCAAGCCCACCACCATGCTCTATCGAAACATGTTAGCCATGGAGACGGAGGAACTGCTGAGATCTCACCCCGTCGACGGGGCAGTGCTCATGGGGGGCTGCGATAAGACGACGCCTGGGCTGGTGATGGGTGCGACCTCAATGGGCCTGCCGTTCATTTTTATGCCCGCTGGCCCCATGCTGCGCGGAAACTATCGAGGAGATGTGCTGGGCTCCGGAACAGACAGCTTCAAGTACTGGGACGAGCGAAGAGCGGGCTTGATCTCGAAGGATGAATGGGTCGCGGTAGAGGCAGGCATTGCTCGTTCCTATGGCCACTGCATGACTATGGGAACAGCGTCAACCATGACCTCTATTGCGGAGGCTCTGGGGCTGACCCTTCCGGGCGCAGCGTCCATTCTTGCCGCCGATGCGAATCATCCGAGAATGGCTGCCGATTGCGGACGCCGAATTGTGGAAATGGTGTGGGAGGATTTGCGACCCGAGCAGGTTCTTACCCCTGGCTCCGTGAGAAATGCCGCAACGGTTGCAATGGCGCTCGGGTGCTCAACGAATGCCGTGATCCATCTGCTTGCAATGGCCAAGCGCGCGGGCGTGAGCCTGAGTCTGGATGATCTGGACGCCATAGGCCGGGTCACCCCTGTCATCGCTAATGTTCGCCCCGTAGGCAAGACTGCCCTGATGGAGGACTTTTTCTATGCCGGCGGTTTGCGGGCCTTGATGTCCAACCTCTCGGAGCGCTTGGATACTTCAGTCCTCACGGTCTCAGGTCGAACGCTCGGTGAGACCCTTGAAGGGGCGAAGGTCTACAACGACGACGTCATTCGAACCTTGGATAACCCGGTTTATCACGAGGGCTCTCTTGCTGTGCTCAAGGGGAACCTTGCTCCAGATGGCGCAGTGATTAAGCCCGCAGCCTGTGACCCTCGCTTCCACCAGCACACCGGTCCCGCATTGGTTGCCAATAGCTATGATGAGTTGTCCATCATCATCGAAGACGAAGACCTCGAGATCGCGCCGGAGACGGTCCTGATCTTGAGAAACGCGGGGCCTCAGGGTGGCCCTGGAATGCCTGAGTGGGGCATGATTCCCATGCCGAAGGCGCTCCTCAAAAAGGGCATCCGGGACATGGTGCGCATGTCTGATGCGCGCATGAGCGGGACTTCATATGGTGCTTGTGTTTTGCACATTGCACCAGAGGCCTATGTCGGGGGACCACTCGCCTTGGTTCAGAACGGTGACATGATCGAGCTCGACATCCCAAATCGCAGCCTCTCGCTTTTGGTCAGCGATGCTGAACTGGCGCGTCGCAAGCAGGCTTGGGTTCCCCCTCCAGCTCGCTATGAGCGTGGCTATGGCTTTATGTTTTCAAAACACATTGAGCAGGCCGACAAGGGCTGCGACTTCGATTTTCTGAAGACGGAGTTTGGGGGCCCAGTGTCTGAACCGGAGATACATTGATGCAATCCAATATTTCGAGTGTGATCCGCCTGGATGCGGCCGACAATGTGGTGATTGCGCGCCTGCCCCATGCTCCTGGCGACTCCGTGGTGGAGGAGGGCATTCTGGTGCAAGAGGCCATCGAGGCTGGGCACAAGATTGCGGCTCGGCCAATTCGCCTCGGTGAGCCGGTATTGAAGTACAACACAGTTATCGGATTCGCAACTCGAGAGATAGAGGCTGGGCAATTCGTGCACAGCCACAATCTCAGATTTGATGACGTTGAAAAGGACTATGCATTCGGTCAGCGCTATGTTCCGACCGACGTGTTGCCTGCCGCACAGCGCAGAACCTTTATGGGATACGCGCGTGAAAATGGAGTGGTAGGAACCCGCAACACAATTGGCATCTTCATTACGGTGAACTGTTCAGCGACGGTTGCCAAGAAAATCTCGGCGTATTTCGATTCTGAGCGGCTGGAGGCGTATCCAAACGTAAGCGATGTGGTGGCCTTCGTCCATGAGCAAGGCTGCGGCATGGAGATGACGGGTGAGCCCATGGACCTCCTGCGACGGACCCTCTCAGGCATGATCCGCCATCCCAATATTGCGGGGGCTTTGGTCGTGTCGCTTGGCTGTGAGCGCAATAATCTGCAGCGCTTTTTTGAACAGGAGGGCCTTGAGACCGGCAAGATGCTTCGCACCATTACCATGCAGGATGCTGGTGGTACCCAGAATGCTGTGAAGCTCGGCATTGAGGCGATTCGCGAGATGTTGCCGGAGGCGAATCGCATTCAGCGAACGCCATGCTCGGCTGAACATCTCATCGTAGGACTTCAATGTGGCGGTTCTGATGGGTTTTCTGGCTTGTCCGCCAATCCAGCGCTGGGCAAGGCGGTCGATATCCTGGTGCGCAATGGAGGCACAGCGATTTTGTCTGAGACGCCGGAGATTTACGGCGTTGAGCAGACCCTTACGGCACGCGCGGTGACGCCAGAGGTTGGTCGGAAACTGGTTGACCGCATGAATTGGTGGCTCGAGTACAGCAGGGGACGTAATACCCAAATTAACGGCATTGTCTCCCCGGGCAACAATGCGGGCGGGCTCGCCAACGTGCTCGAGAAGAGCCTCGGTGGTGCAAAGAAGGCAGGGTCTACAGGATTAATGGAGGTCTATCGCTACGCAGAGCCCGTGCGTACGCGCGGATTCGTCTTTATGGATACGCCGGGCTACGACCCAGTCTCTGCGACTGGTCAGATTGCGGGCGGCGCAAATCTCATTTGCTTTACCACCGGGCGAGGATCCTGCTTTGGTTCGTATCCGTCCCCAACCATCAAGCTTGCATCCAACACGCCGATGTATGAGCGCATGCGCTCGGACATGGATATCAACTGTGGCCAAGTCATCGACGGGACCAAGACGCTCGATCAGATGGGTGAGGATATTTTCGAATTCATGCTACGAATAGCTTCGGGGGAGCTCTCGAAGAGCGAGGAGCTTGGTGTGGGCGAAGAGGAGTTCTGCCCATGGCAGATCGGGGTGTTGGGCTAGCGCATGGGAGTAGCGCTGCAGGTTTACTCGGATCTTCGAGCGCGCATGCTTGCGCTTGAACTCCAGCCAAGGGCCCTGTTGTCGCGATCAAGTCTCGCTGCGCACTATGGTGTGAGTCAGACCCCAATTCGAGATGCTCTACTGAGGCTTCAGGCAGAGGGGCTTGTGCGTGTGTACCCTCAGTCTCGCACAGAGGTTGCACCGATTGAGGTTTCGAAGGTTCACCAGGTTCAGTTTCTGCGGCGCGCCCTCGAAGTGGAGGTTGTTCAGCAGCTCTGCGAATGCATCGATGGCCAGGCCCTTAACGAACTCTCGGGAATCCTGAAGGAACAGCGAAAGGTGATTGGGGACGATCGAGCACTAGACCGATTTATGGCGCTAGATCAGCTGTTTCATGCCACCCTGTTTCGCCACGCAGGGCAGTTTGAGCTTCACCAGCTCGTGGTGGAAAAGAGTGTTCATCTCGATCGTGTGCGCAGGCTCCAGCTGCCGCTGCGGGGAAAACGAAGAGCAATTGTTTCGGAGCATCAGGCAATCCTCAATGCCATTATGGACATTGACGTAACCGCTGCGGTGCAAGCGATCAGAGGACATTTGGCAGGAGCACGCCGCAATCTCGAGACTCTACTGGTCTCTCATCCGCACTTTTTCGAATAGGACTCTTCTGCGTTATGTCTAGCCTCACGACCTTGGATCAACTCGACGCTGCCATGGAGGCCTCGTGGGCCGTCTTTCTCTCCGGTGCTCTCGAGCCAGCGCATAGCCGTTTTCAATTGCTCGATGCCTTAGCGAATGCAGTCGATGCTCAGGCCGCTGAGCTGATTGAAATTGCAGATGCGGAGACGCACTTGGGTACTGCTCGACTCACCGGCGAAGTGGCGCGGACAAGTTTTCAGCTTCGGCTTTTCGCGCGTTTGTCTCAAACCGCTGCTGTGGATGGCCCCCTCTGGGTTGAGGCGATTGCTGGGTCCCCACCCGTCGGGCATCCGGCCTTGCTGCGGGATTTTGAGCCGCTTGGTCCGGTCGGCATGTTCGCTGCCAGTAACTTTCCTTTTGCATTTTCAGTACTGGGCGGAGATACCGCATCGGCAATCGCGGCCGGCTGCCCGGTGGTGGTGAAAGGTCACCCGGGGCACCCGCGGCTGTCGGCAGCAACCGCTGCGTTGGCACGCTCGGTGGCGAAGGATCTGCAGCTTCCAGAGAATGTTCTGCAGCTTGTCATGGCCGACGGGTATGAGCTGGGTGTATCGCTCTGCCAGCATCCGCTGACTGCCGCTGTTGCGTTTACGGGTTCGGTTCAAGGAGGCCTAGCCCTCTGGCGGGCGTGTCAGCAGCGCACCAGGCCCATTCCATTCTTTGGTGAACTGGGTTCCGTTAATCCAATTGTTGTCCTCGAATCCGCTCTGGCATCTCGGGGGGCTGCACTGACCGAGGCACTCGCAGCCTCTATCACGATGGGCTGTGGCCAGTTCTGCACGAGCCCCGGCATTGTCTTATTGCCGGAGGGGGCACACGGAGATTCCTTTCGATCTGACCTTGCGGTGAGGCTAACGAATGCGAATACCCACCCCATGTTGAACGCCTCCATTGAGCAGAATTTTCAGCGCCGCATGTGGGCAGCGCGTCAATGTGATTTGACGGTTCTGGTCGAGCCCAAACCTGGCTGCGAAGTCTTCCTCGCAGAGCTCTCCGCTGCGCAGTTTATCTCTCAGGCGACGCTGCATGAGGAGATCTTCGGATCGGCCTGCCTGTTGGTAAGGGTGAAGGGCGTAGACGAAATTGAGCAGGTGCTGGCGACGGTCGAGGGGAGCCTGACTTGCACGCTGTGGGGCTTAGACGATGACACCGAACCGCATCGTCGCCTGCTTGCAGCTGCAAGGCGGCTTGCGGGGCGTGTCTTGTTCTCTGGGGTTCCCACAGGCGTGGCTGTCTCTGCAGGCATGCAGCATGGCGGACCATACCCATCGTCGACCATGCCGGCAACAACCTCGGTGGGGCCTGACGCGAGAATGCGGTTCTTGCGCCCTATCTGCTTACAGGATCCTCCGACGTGGGTCCGCAACAGAATTACGCAGACGGCTTAAAGCACTCGCGTTTTGATGGCGGCAGAGGCTGAGGCCTTACCACGTGTCTTTACGCGCCACCCTTTGGCCTTTGGTGCCTGACTGACGGCTTCGATGAGTTCCTCGTTTACGAAGTGAAGCCCAACCCCATCGTCGGCTGCGAGCCCAGGCTGAATCTGGCCTTTGCTGATGAGCTTTTCGTAGGTTGGGCGACGGTCCTTTTCGCTGTCGTAGTGCGGACAGTTACTCCCTTGTAGGAAGCCAAGGCAGGGCAGCACAGTCAGCGGACCAGCGATGCTGTCCGTTACGCCTTGTTCGAACCAACAGATTGACCCCGCACTCCATCCTCCGAGCACGACGCCTTGGTCATAGGCTCTGCGAAGTGCGAGATCGACGCCCCAGTCTCTCCAGACCGAGAGCATGCTCCGAGTGTTCCCACCGCCCACCAGAATGGCGTCCTGATCGCAGATAAACCCCTCAATGTCCTGGGGCGTGCGAGCGAACAGGGGCAAGTGGGTCGGCTTTGTGTTGAACTGACTAAGGGCTGCGTAGTAGCGCAGACGTCCCGCATCAGCGTCACCATGAGCGGTGCCAATAAAACAAACCTTTGGCTTGCGGGCACGTGTGAGACTGAGGAAGAACTCAATGAGTTTGAGGCTGCCTTGATCATTCAGGGGCAGGGCAGCGCCGCCAATGGCGAGAATTTGTCTGGTCATGGCCCAATTGAACCACGGTCACGCGCTCGCGGTATATTCGGCGGTCATGAACGCCCATATTTCTGCGGTTTCAGCCACCATTGAGCAGCTGTTTCTCCGGTCGGGAGATGTCTCCTACGGGGAGAGCGTCACTCAGCGTGAGCATGCCCTTCAGTCTGCTCTTTTGGCTCAGGAGGCTGGCGCGGCTCACGCACTGATTCTTGCAGCCCTTTTGCACGATGTGGGGCACATGCTGCACCCTGATGCCGCCCTCGCTCTTGCACACGCTCAAGATGATTCGCATGAGCAGATCGGCGCTGTCTGGCTGTCTCAGTTTTTTGGGCCGTCTGTTACGGAGCCTGTGAATTTGCATGTTCAGGCCAAGCGCTACTTGTGTTGGGCCGATCCGGACTACTACGACGGGCTCTCCGACGTTTCCAAGAGAAGTTTGGCGTTGCAGGGGGGAGTCTTCTCAGAGGCAGACGCGCAGGTGTTCTTGCAACGACCCTATGCGCGCGATGCCATCTCACTGCGAAAGTGGGATGAGCAGGCAAAGGCTCCCCAGGCGCCCACGCCCGATCTCGACCACTTTATGCAGTCCATTCGTCATTGTTTAGAGGGAGTTTGAAATGTCGATCTCGCGTCGTCACTGGTTGTTCTTCTCCGTTAGTTTAGGGCTACTGAGCGTCTCGAGCGTCTCCAGCGCGCAGAGCGCGACACAGACCGTCACGATCTATACCAGCGCACCGTCTGATATTCAGAAGGCCCTTGTGCCTGCCTTGAAGGCGAAGCTTGGGCTGGATGTGCAATTGGTGTCGGCTGGGGGCGGTGAACTCATGAAGCGACTGCGTGCCGAGAAGGGACGGCCATTGGCGGACGTTGTCGTCTCGACAGGGGGAGACGTGGTCGATGCAAACCCTGATCTCTTCGAGCCCTACACAGTCAAGGATGCCGACAAACTGCTCAAGGCCTATCGGATCAGTCCCAATTGGACCCCGTTCACCGTGACGATCCCCACCGTCTTGTTGGTTAATACCAAGTTGGTTGCGCCTGCTGACATACCCAGTAAATGGTCCGATCTGGCTGATCCAAAGTGGAAGGGAAAGATCGCCTTCGCCGGTTCAGACAAGTCGAGTTCAGCGCTGACCCAAATGCTCCAAATCATTCACAACGAGGGCGAGCAGAAGGGCTGGGCGCTGTTTGAGGCTATGTTCAAGAATTTTGTGGTGACGGGTAGCTCGTCTGCCGTGGCTCGAGGCACCGCTCAAGGGGAGTACGCGATGGCACTGACGCTTGAGGACTACGGGCTCAAGTTCATTGAGGGGGGTGCACCTGTGAAGCTGGTCTACCCGGCCGACGGCATTAATTCCTCAGCGGATGCGATGGCGCTCGTGAAAGGCGCACCGAATGCAGCGGGGGGTAGGGCCGTCCTGGACTACATTGCGTCTGCCGAGGGTCAAGCGCTCATGGTGAAGGCCTCCGGACGTCGCCCGGTTCGCGCCGATGTAAAGGCTGCGGGCGGTGGCCCCGAGCTGGGCAAACTCAATGTGAAGACCTACCCGCAGGAATGGGCGAATGCGCAGCAAAAGGCTTACTTGGCGAGGTACCAGCAACTGGTTCGCAAGTAAATGGTGCAAATCGAGGGCCTCAAGAAGGCCTTTGGTCCTACCGTTGTACTCAATGGGGTATCCCTCACGCTGCATGCAGGGGAGTTGGTGACATTGCTCGGTCCCTCTGGCTGCGGGAAAACGACCCTGTTGCGCGCGATCGCGGGTTTTGATCGGCCTGATGAGGGCGATATTCAGGTGCGGGGCAAAAGCGTTTTGCATCATCCGCCTCATGAGAGAAATGTTGGGATGGTGTTTCAGAGTTACGCGATATTTCCTCACCTGAGTGTGGCGGAGAACGTCGCTTATGGCCTAAAGGCACGGCATGTGACTGAGCCTCAACTTACCCAGCGTGTTGAGCGCGCGCTTCAGCGTGTAAAGCTTGAGTCCCTGGCACAACGCATGCCGAGTCAGCTCTCCGGAGGGCAGAAGCAGCGGGTTGGGCTCGCTCGCGCAATCGTGATTGAGCCTGAGCTTCTGCTGATGGATGAGCCGCTCTCTAACCTCGATGCAAAGCTGCGCATTGAAATGCGCGATGAGATTCGCATGCTTCAGACCGAATTGGGTATGACAACCCTGTACGTGACACATGATCAGGAAGAGGCGCTTGCAGTGTCAGATCGCGTCGCCGTCATGCAAGGCGGATCCATTCTGCAGATTGCTGCACCCGAGGTCCTTTACGATGAGCCCGCGCACGCGTTTGTGATGGATTTTGTGGGGGGCTGCCAGTGGGTCTCCCGTGCCGAAGCCTGCCGAACTGGGATTCGCGCCGATGATCTTCAGATCAGTTCGCGTTCAGATTGGCCAGGGTGGGATCACCTTATCGTTGTCCATCGGTCATTCTTGGGGCCTCGTCAACGCTTGTTGGTAAAGGGTGAGGCCGTGAGCCTGGTGCTAGACCTTCCCGCGCAAGCGGCTGTGCCTATGGTCGGGGGGTCTGTCTCCGTGCGGTATGACCCCCTTCGCGCGCGGCACTTCCATCCGGAAACGGGATGGCGACTGAATCCCACCGACTAGACCCCTGGACCGCAGTTGTCGGTGCCTGTCTGCTGCTGTTGCTTGCAGCTGTGGCCTGGCCGCTTGGCGAGCTGGCTCATCAGAGTCTTGTGGGGCAGGTCTCGGGTCGCGTGGGGCTCGAAAACTTCACGACCTTCTTTGGGTCGGGGTACTACACCCGAGCGCTGATGAACAGTCTTGTGGTGTCGGCGGGGGCAACCGTGCTTGCGCTGATGTTGGGTATTCCATTGGCTGTTGTATTTACCCGCTTTCAATTTCTAGGACGCGGTCTGCTTCGGGTTTTGGTTTTGATGTCCATGATGTCCCCACCATTCATTGGTGCATATGCCTGGATTGTTCTATTTGGACGCTCCGGGCTGGTAACCGAGTGGGGGACCTCCGTCGGATTGAGCCTGCCGACTATTTATGGGCCTGGCGGAATTATTCTGGCCAGCGCCTTGAGTCTGTATCCCATTGTGTTTTTGGTCATGAGCAGCGCCTTGAGCCGCCTGGACGGAAGTCTTGAAGAGGCTGCATCCAGTCTTGGGCGGCGACCCCACCAGATCTTTTGGGAGGTCACGTTACCGCTTATGCGGCCGGCCATGGTGACCGCCGCCATGTTGGTTTTCCTGGGGGTGATGGCGGACTTTGGTTTGCCCAGTATTTTAGGAGAGGGCGAGCGCTATCCCGTGCTTGCGACGCTTGCCTACAGTCTGTATCTGAGCGAGATCGGTGCAGAGCCAGGAATGGCTGCAACCACCAGTGTGATCCTCGTGTTGGTTGCCTTTACGGCCGTGGGACTCGGGCGGTGGGCTACTCGGCGCGTGCAGGTCGGTCATGATGGTGGACGGCCTCTAGCAGTCCGACCACTGACTGGTCGCTGGTCCAGGGTCTGGGTAGGCTTTGCCATCCTTACGGTAAGCCTTGCAAATCTGCCTCTGTTGGTTGTCATTGCATCCTCATTCATGGAGGTTCGCGGGGCGATGTTTCTGCCAGTGTTCACCACCGAGAACTATGTTCAGGCCTGGCTGATGATGGGCAATGCGCTTACCAATAGCCTGCAGTTTGCAGGGCTTGCACTCGCCATGGCTACGGTACTGGGTGCTCTGGTGGGCTACGCCGTGAGCCGACGCCACGATGGGCTCACCCGTATCGTCGATCTTTTGGTGATGGTTCCGTTTGTGGTGCCGGGAACTGTCTTGGGCATTGGCTACGCGCAGGTGTTTAACACCCCTCCGTTGTTACTTACCGGCACGAGCGCAATCCTGGTGATGGTCTTGCTCGTGCGCAGACTGCCGTATGTTGTGCGTTCTTCGGCGAGTATTGTGGCGCAGATCGACAAGTCCCTAGAGGAGGCCTCGAGTAGCCTCGGGGAGCCACCCATGAAAGGCTTCTTACGGGTGATGGTCCCCCTCATGCGTCCGGGTATTCTCGCGGGTGTTGTTATTGCCTGGCTTGAGATTTTCAATGAGCTTTCCGCCACCATCGTGCTTTACACGGGCTCGACTCGGACGCTACCCATTGCAGCATTTCAGCAGGCTGTCGGTGGTGATTTTGGCTTGGCTGCTGCCTACTCGGGCATGCTCATCGGCGTCACGGCGATCAGTCTGGGCTTTGCCCTCTGGCTTGGACGAGAGGATCAACAGACCATGGGTCTCGTGGGCCGAGGATGAGTCCTCCCGAGCGAACCTCAGACTGGTGGACTCCCGGGGGGCAGCTTCAGACATTGATTCCGACAATTGTCGGCCGATACCTCCAGCCGCTGCAACTGCCTTGGACGCGGGAGCGGCTCCATACGCCAGACGGTGATTTCGTGGATGTGGACTGGGTTGCGAGGACTACACGGTCACACAACGCTGAGTGCGCCCCCAGCCCAAGATTGATCCTCTTCCATGGGCTTGAGGGCTCCTCCTCTAGCCACTATGCGCGGGCATTTTCAGCTGAAGCGCTGGCGCGCGGCTGGTCTGTGGCAATACCTCATTTTCGGGGCTGCTCAGGTGAAATGAATCTTGCCCCTCGCGCTTACCATGCTGGAGACTTCGAGGAGGTTGGCTGGCTCCTTGCGCAGCTCACAAGGGGCCATACAGGGCCAACCTATGCAATCGGCGTAAGCCTTGGTGGAAGTGCGCTCCTCAATTGGGCTGCCCGCTTACCTTTGTCCAAGCAAGAGGAGCCGACTGTAGATGCACTCTGTGCGTTGTCTGCCCCGCTTGACCTTGCTGCATGTGGAGATGCAATTGATAGCGGACTGAATCAGCGGATCTATGGGCAATATTTTTTGGCCACGATGAAGGAGAAGGCTCGTGAAAAGGCCCGTCAGTTCCCGGGGCTCTTCGATCTGGGTGCTGTAGCGCGAGCCGTGACCTTACGCGAATTCGACGATCATTTCACGGCACCCGTACATGGCTTCAAGGATGTGGTTGATTATTGGAGTCGGGCCTCGAGCGGGCCAAGACTCGGAGCGGTCCCCCTCAGAGCTTTGGTGATCAATGCCCTCAACGATCCCTTGGTGCCAGCAAGCTCACTTCCAAGCGCAGAAGATTGCTCACCCTCGATCACGCTTTGGCGTCCTCGGGATGGAGGCCATGTGGGCTTTGGTCGAGGGGGTCAGAGAGCCTTTCCTCGTTTGGTTTTAGACTGGCTAAGCCAAGCAATAGCGCAGGGCCAAGCCCAATACTGAGCGCTACAGCGAGATCAATCGACAGCAAGCCGACGATCGCGAGAAGCGTCGGGCCGATAAACTGCAGTGCTCGCGTCTGAAATGGGCTGGTCCCACCGACCTGGCTCAGGGTGCCCCATGCCAAGAGTGCGAGCAAGACAGAGATACTCAAGTGATGTGTGCTTGCAGCCATGAATGCGGCAGCGAGAATGGCAAGGCCGAGCAGTTGGAGGTGAAGGGGACGCATCCACCGAAGTCCCCATTGCAGCACCGTTGGCAGACTTAGCATTAGGATCATGTGCACAAGGAGATGAGGGGTACCGTCGCTCAGGCACATGGCCTGGGATGCCCAGCAAATGCTCATAGCCATTCCCATCGAGACTTGGGCTGAGACAGGGCTGAGATGTGAGCCCTCTCCGCGGTTCAGATAGACCCTCAGCACTGTGAGCATGGACCAGACACATGCGAGCGTCAGAAGTCCGGGCTGTGGATCAGGTCCTGCTGGCCCGAGCGCAACGAGGGTCGCACACCACGCTGCAACACATCCATGGCGCTGCATAATGGGGCGAAGCCTTATGAGGCCGAGTAACTGGCCCACTGGTCCCCTCCAGTTCTATGAATACTCGCGTTAAACGACAAGATAATGCGATCTTGACTCCCCTGGTACGGCATGGCCTGGTGGAGCAGCCACGAAGGAAATACAACGAGCCTCCCAGGCAAAGGCGCAATGTCGATATGCGCCTGCTGCAGGTAGGCATTCCCATAGTCAATCGACGCGCCCGCGAGAGATTGGAAATGAGGGCCGTAGAAGCGGGTTACGCCATTGAGCGATGCATATGCGCTGTGACGCTCCCGGCTTGCATCGGGGTCAACCTGCACAACATACACGCCCGACCATGAGCAGTTGCCGTGACTGTGAACGTCATGGTGCACACCTTTATTACTGATCTGGAACCAGAGGCCACGCAGGTCGACGGTAAGCTCCTCTGAGCGCTCTGGCCAGGCGCGGGCGTTTGCGGCTCGCGCTGTTTTTCCGATGCTGTCGATTAGAAACTGCACCCACTGTTGCCACTCGGGAATTCGAATGCGATGGAGTAAATCATCTTTACTGGAGTAGAAGGGTTTGGTCGGATCTGCGCTCGTGTCGAGGGCACGAAGACTCAGGAGCACCCTGACCAGCAGAGGATTGAGATTGTCACCCCCCGGGTATTGGTGCAGGCCAATTGGGGTGCTCCATAGGCTTAGCGTTTCTGGCATTGACGCGAGGTCTTTCACGCGGCCATATCCAGATGCTTTGGCCAGATCAGGCGGTGCCCCGTTGTCTTTTCGAGCGCATCGATATCCTCGGGCGTATCCACATCGAGCCGATATCTTCGGTTAGTCGTCTCCCAACGAAAGACCTCCGAGGGGTTTTGCTCTTGCCATTGTTTACACCCAAACTTGGCGTCTCCAGAGAGTATCTCTTGGCAGAGGCCCTCATCAAACATGACAGGATTGCCAGGGAGTCCCCCAACGGTCGGTGTCACTACGCGGCTGCCCTCGGGCCGCTTTTTGTATGCACTGATCAGATCAACAAAATCCTGCTGATTCAATAATGGCTGATCTGCGAGTGTTACTAGAATTGCATTGAGCCTTCCGTTGAGCATTGAGAGCCCAAGTCGCAATGAGCTGTTCTGTCCCTGGTCGGGATCTGCATTCACTGCGAGCGTCACGGGAAAGTCTTGAACAAGGGGTTCAATGTGCTCTCGGTGGTGACCGAGAACCACAACCACCTCATCAATTCCCGCACCGGAGAGCGCAATGAGCTGCCGCCGGATGAGGGGAACCCCTCCAAGCTGAAGCAGTGATTTTGGGCGGTAACCCATTCGGCTTGCCGAGCCGGCCGCGAGCAGCACCGCGCCGACTACCAGTCTGCTGTGCAAACCGCCCCCGCCTTTGAGAAGGCAGCCCACTATGCGCCTCCTCCACAGCACGAGCGTGATGGGGCGTCGGCGATGGGCAGAACCCCTTCAAAATCTGGTGTCATGATCACTTTGTGGCCACGTCGAGCAGCCACAACGTCTGCGAGCACGCTCAGTGCAATCTCCTCGGGCGTTTTGGCACCAATGGGCAGACCGGCAGGTGCAATGACCTTTGCAAGTCTCGCTGGGCTCACGCCTGCTTTGGTGAGCTCTTGCTGGAGTTTGCTCCATTTGCGCGCACTTGCGACGAACCAGACAAGGCCCGCTTGGTGGTCCAGGGCGTGACGAATGGCGGCAACATCCCCCTGCCCCTGCGTTGCTACGACAGCCCAGGCGACCTCGGTTGCTAACGGTGTGAGACTGGGGCTAGAGAGTGTCACGACCGGCACGCCTACACGACTAGCCAGATCGGACAGAATTCTCGCAACAGGGGATTGACCATAAATGTGGAGGGGGAGCGCGGGCTGGTGAGGCTCAATGAAGAGTTCTACGCTGCCTCCCGAGTGGCAGGCCATCGATACTTGTTGCATACCGGCTGGCACCGCGTCCTGTGTGTTTGGCGTGATGCGCAGGGACACGGGTTGACCAGAACTGAGCGCCTCGTGAATTGCATTGCGAACGACCGGCTGGGCGCATCCTCCACCGATCCAGCCAAAGAAGTCCCCATCAGGCGTGACAACCGCCTTATCTCCTGCTCTCGCAGATGCGGGAGGCTCAACCCGAAGCACGGTGACAAGTGCGTATGCTCGACCCTGTGCCTCAAACTGATTTAGTGCTGAAAGCCAGTCTTTGGCTGCGATGCTTGGAGCTGATCGGAGGTCTTGCATGGCGTAATCCTTAGAACGATGCATGTTGAAACGAGGTGCGTAGGCTTGTGAGATTCTCCGCCGCGAGCCAGTTTTCAACATAGGGATGGGCATTTACACAGGCCAGCGAAGCGGGCTTTTCACGTGTTGGGTAAAACCAGTCTACTTTCACGCCTTTGCTCGTGAAACCCGCGAGCACTCGGGCGAGTTCATCGGGGCCGTCGGTATCGAAACCGTCCGAGAAAATCCAGAGTCGCGTACGCCGACCAAGGCTGAGAGTTGGTTTGAAAGACTGGAGGCGATGCACGCACTCGGCGATCCTGGTTCCTGATTGAAAGCCTGCCGTTACCGCGTTAATGCGCTCTTGCACTGCCGGGGTGTCTAGTCTCATCAGGTCGGTCACCTCCATGAGGCGGACATGAAAAATAAAGATGCGAGCACCCATAATCCGTTGAAAAACCCTTGCCGTCCGGAGCGCGAGCGCTGCATGCGCCTCCATAGAGCGTGACGCATCCGCGAGGATCACCAGTTCAACTGGTTCCCGTCGACGTGCACGCCAGCATGGGACGAGAGATTCACCAAGTAAGGCGGCACTCTTACGCAGCGTGCGGCGACCGTCCAGTCTCGATCCCCGCAGGCTCAACTTCCAGCGGCGGGTCGGCGCTGTGGGGAATGTGCGTTGAATTCTGCGCGCTAGCTGCTCGAGGGAAGCAAGCTCAGTGGGCATCCATTGCTGACCTCTTCGATCGTGAAGGGCGTCAACCTGACTCGCGCCTCCCATTGAACGGCGCGCGGACTCAGCGTCGTTGAGGGGTGTGTTGAGGTTGGAACCTGGGGTTGAGGCCAATGCGGATGCGGATGATGACGGCGGAACTGCGTTTGGATCGCTGTGCATTTGCGACTGCTCGACTCGCTGTTGCAGGTTTCGGCTCGGCTTTAGTTGACCGGTGACTTTGCTGCTGCCCTTGACCCTGTGGGGTGCCCAAAACCTAAAAAATAAGTCGTTCCACGCGCGCACATCACCCTTGGTTTGGCAAGCAATAGGTCGCCAAAGCCTTTCCACCTCACTGAGGGTGAAAAGCGCCTTGAGCTCGAGAACACGAAGAAAATCGGCGGACTCCTGAGGGCCAATCTGAAAGCCTGAGGCACGCAGGAAGGCGGAGAAAGCCAAAACGCGCTCGGACGGCCACTGAAGCTCACGACCCATATCGCTCTTTTAGCCTGAGTAGAAGATCGGGCCCGACAGTCAGCTGGTCTTCTCGCGTTTTGAGCAGACAGCCCAGTGTTTGTCGAACCTGTTCGAAGTCATCGGGAAGTTCTTGATGACCGCAATGATGGAGGGCGCGTAGCCAGTCGAGACTCTCTGCAATGCCTGGTCGCTTAACCAGGTCCTCCTTTCGTAAACCTTGAACAACCTGCACAACTTCCTCGACAAGGCGAATATCTGCCAGGGGGAGGCTACTCTGCAAGATACTTCGCTCGCGAAAAGGATCGGGATAATCCACAACATGAAAGAGACAACGACGACGAAGCGCGTCGGAAAGGCCACGGGTGCCATTGCTCGTCAGAATAACCCGCGGGATGACGGTCGCTCTAACCGTCCCAAGCTCTGGGATGCTCATTTGGAATTCGGAGAGTACCTCCAGCAAGAACGCCTCAAAAGCCTCATCGGCGCGATCGATTTCATCGATGAGTAGCACTGCGCCCTCAGGTCTCGTGATCGCTGACAGAAGGGGCTTCTCGAGGAGATATTCTCGAGTGTAGAGACTGTGCTCCTGCATGTCAGGGCGCAGCCGAATGGACAGAAGCTGTCGTGCGACATTCCACTCGTAAGCGGCATCGGCAAGATCGAGGCCCTCAAAGCATTGCAAGCGGATCAGAGGGCGCGCGAGGGTTTTGGAGAGAGCAGTCGCAAGAGCCGTCTTCCCAACGCCGGCCTCACCTTCCAGCAAAATGGGACGGTCTAAATGCCCCGCTAGCCAAGTGACTGAGGCAAGCGCCTCATCTGCGAAGTATCCCGTTTCGGCCATCTGCTCGCGCAGGCGCGCCGCACTCTCGTGCGCAGCCATCTGCGGAGAGGGTGCGTTCATGGCTTGGTTGCGCGGTTCCCGAATAGGCTGCTGAACCAGCCCTTAATAAGGCTCCAGAGAATGGAGAGCCCGTTGAGCTCGGACTGATGCGCCGCAGCTGGAGCTGGGATGGTCCCGGACGTCATGGGTTGAGTCTCATTTGTTGCGGCAGCCGAAGGAACCTGAGCGGCACTGACGCGGAAGTTGTCCACGAACTGTCCGAGGATGACATCAGAAACTTGAACCATCATGCGGCCGCCAAACTGAGCGAATTTCCCGTTCACAATCACCTTTGCCTCGCCCAGAAGCTCGGCGCGTCCATCGGGGCTTTCAGCGATCGTTGCGGTGAGATCCATAGACGCCGAGGAACCGCCCTTGTCCGCGCCCTTTCCGCGGAGCACCATCTTTCGGGCGGCTTCGTCGACTTCAAGAACCTCTACAAGCCCGCCGAATTGGGCAGTTGCTGGCCCTACTTTCAGTTTCACACTTCCTTTGTAGGAGCGCTCGTCTACCTGCTCAGTCAGCTCGGCTCCGGGCATACACGACGCAACTGCTTTCAGGTCTCGCAGCACCGTCCAAGCCTGGTCGGCATGAACGTCGAGGGGGTACTGTTTATTCAGGCTAACTTCCATGTTTGCTTTCTTAGAGAGCGAGATTGTGCTCTTTGAGCGCCTTCCAAACGCGGAAAGACGTGTGAGGCATGTCCAGGTGGGTGACGCCAACGTGAGAGAACGCATCTACCACTGCAGAGGTGAAGGTTGGAATTGAGCCCACATGGGGTGATTCCGCAACTCCCTTCGCTCCGATTGGGTGATGAGGGGAGGGCGTCACTGTGTGATCGGTTTCCCACTTGGGTGTCTCTACCGCTGTCGGTAAAAAATAATCCATGAGCGTATTTCCCAACAGATTGCCTTGCGCATCGAAGGGCATCTGCTGACCCATGGCCACGGCGAATCCTTCGGTGAGACCGCCGTGAATCTGCCCCTCAATAATCATCGGGTTAATTCGCGTCCCGCAATCATCGAGTGCATAGAAGCGGCGCACTTTGGTCTCTCCGGTTGCTCTGTCGATATCTACAACGCAGAGATAAATACCGAAGGGATAGGTGAAGTTTGGTGGGTCGTAGTAGTGAACTGCTTCTAGCCCAGGCTCAAGTCCTGCGGGAGGCTGGTTGTAAGCGGCCCAGGCGATATCCTTCATGGTTTTGAATTTGCTGTCGTCACCCTTAACCTTGAATCGGTCAACCTCCCAGTCCAGATCCCCCTCGGCAACCTCTAACAGGTGAGCAGCAATTTTGCGGGCCTTTGCATGAATTTTTCGAGCAGCCAGCGCAATCGCGGCACCAGCAACTGGTGTGGAGCGCGACCCGTAAGTGCCCAATCCATAGGGAGCGGTGCTGGTATCGCCCTCTTCAACCTGGATGACCTCGCTTGGAATACCGAGTTCAGTCGCAATAATTTGGGCGTATGTGGTCTGATGGCCTTGACCCTGCGTGATTGTTCCCATCCGTGCAATGCCACTGCCGGTGGGGTGAATGCGAATCTCGCAGGAGTCGAACATCCCAACACCTAGGATGTCGCACATTTTGCTCGGACCGGCACCAACCACCTCTGTGAACGTAACCAAGCCAATGCCCATCAGCGTTTGCGATTTCGGATCGGCGCGCTTGGCTGCCTGCTCGGCCCGTAAGGCCTTGTAGTCCATAGCGTTCAGAACTTTCGTGAGCGCGGTGTGGTAATCGCCTGAGTCGTATTCGAATCCGAATGCGCTGGTGTAAGGGAATTGTTCTTTGCGAATGAAGTTCCTCTCACGGATTTCTGCTTTGTCCATGCCCAGCTTTTGCGCGAGTACATCGACCATGCGTTCGATCAGATAGACCGCCTCCGTTACTCTGAAAGAACACCGGTAGGCCACTCCGCCTGGTGCTTTGTTCGTGTAAACACCTTTCACACTGCAGTGAGCCGCAGGGATGTCGTAGCTTCCGGAGCAGATATGAAAGAGGCCGGCCGGAAACTTTGTGGGATCTGCACAGGCATCAAACGCGCCATGGTCCGCTAGCACATTGACACGAAGGCCTAGGATTTTCCCGTCGGCAGTGGCTGCTAGCTCGCCGTCCATGTGGTAGTCCCGAGCGAAGGCAGTGCTTGAAATGTTTTCGATGCGGTCCTCGACCCATTTCACAGGGCGACCCAGAACAATAGAGGCCACGATTGCGCAGACATACCCCGGGTATATGCCGACCTTGTTGCCAAACCCGCCGCCAATATCGGGAGAGATGATGCGCACCTTAGATTCGGGGATGCCTGAGAGCAGTGAGACCACTGTTCGGACCACATGGGGTGCCTGCGAGGTGATCCAGGTCGTAAGCTCCCCTCGGACCGGATCGAAACTGGCTACGGCACCACAGGTCTCAAGGGGGCAGGGGTGAACCCGGGGATAGTACATATGCTGAGAGACCGTCACCGGGGCATTGGCGAATGCTGCATCAGCGGCTGTCTTATCACCTGCTTCCCACGTAAAAATGTGGTTGTGGTGTTCGCGCCTTCCGTGCGCGCCTTCAGTTTTACCTGCGAGGTCCTCTCGCAATACGGGTGCATCGGGCTGCAGCGCCGCGTATGGGTCCATCACAACTGGTAGTTCCTCGTATTCGACTTCCACGGCCTCCACTGCGTCAGCGGCGATGTAACGGTCGTCCGCGATCACGATGGCGACTTCTTGCATTTGAAAATGAACCTTTTCGTCTGCCAACACCGCGGCCACGTCCCCTGCGAGAGTGGGCATCCAGTGCAGCTTGAGCGGTTTGAGGTCATCGGCAGTCAAGACTGCATGCACTCCCGGAATCGCCAGAGCAGCTTCCTTGTGGATTTTCTTGATTCTCGCGTGTGCAACGGGCGCGCGAACAATGTCCATGTGGAGCATGCCCGCGAGTTTAAAGTCGTCGACGTAAGTGCCTTTGCCTTGAATAAATCGCGCATCCTCCTTGCGCAGGCGGGAGGCACCCATACCTGCAAGTGCGAGCGCGCGTGATTCTGCGTTATCTACTGGTGCGTTCATGATCTTCTCCGGGTTCTGTTTTTAGGCCGCAGCGGTTGCAGACTCTTTGAGCTTATTGGCAGCGTATTGAACTGCCTTAATGATGTTTTGATAGCCTGTACACCGGCAAAGATTTCCGCTCATCCCCATCCGAATTTCGTCCTCCGTGGGGTTTGGGTTCTCCTGCAGGAAGCGATAGGCACGCATCAACATGCCGGGTGTGCAGTAGCCGCACTGAAGTCCGTGTTCTTTGTAAAAGCCCTCTTGCACCGCGTGCAGGACGCCACCTTGGGCGAGTCCCTCCACCGTGAGGACCTCAGAGCCTTCACACTGCACGGCGAGGTGGGTACAGGCCTTCACAGACTGGCCATCGATGTCGACCGTGCACGCACCGCAGTGCCCGGTCTCACAGCCGATATGCGCTCCGGTAAGGTTCATTTTCTCGCGCAGGAAGTGCACAAGTAGGGTACGTGGCTCAACTGCCTCTTCGACTGCTTTGCCGTTGAGGTTCATGGTGACAAGCTTCTTGGACATGGTTCGGGCCTCTCTGGGGGTTATGCGCAGCGCGACGCTGCTTTCTGGATGGCACGTCTGACCATGGCACCGGCCATGGCAGTCTTGTATTCGGGGTCTCCACGCAGGTCTTCAGCGGGGTCGCATATGGCCATTGCAGCATTCGCTGCAGCAGAGATAGAAGCCTCGCTAATGGCCTGGCCAACGAGCGCGGTTTCGGCAGCTTCAGCACGCAGAGCGGTAGGGGCAAGATTGGTGAGTGTGATTCGTGCCTTTCGCACAATACCGCGGTCCATCTCGATGACAGCGGCGCAAGCAGCAGTTGCCCAATCACCGGTTTTGCGCTTGAGTTTCTCGTACGCATAACCTGTGCCAGCCGCAAAGGGTTTTGCGTGTATTTCGACCATAACCTCGTGTTCCTCGAGGGCGGTCATGTAGGTGCCGAAGAAGAACTCTGCAGCTGGGACCGTGCGCTTGCCGTTGGGGCCTTGCAAAATGAAATTCGCTTCTATTGCCATAGACAGAGCGGGATGGTCATTGCCGGGATCTCCGTGGGCGATATCACCACCGATGGTCCCGCGATTGCGAACTTGCGGATCTGCGATGAGTTTTGCTGCTTCAGACAAAATTGGGAGATGTTGCTGAATGATCTCGCTATTGATGAGTTCGGTCTCAGTGGTCATGGCGCCAATCACGACATGTCCGTTCTCGATGCGAATCCCCTTTAGTTCTGGAATTCTGTTGATATCAATGAGATGCTCGGGTTGTGCGAACCGGAGCTTCATCATGGGGATGAGACTGTGCCCACCGGCCAGGAGTTTGGCGTCCGTGCCAAGTGTAGTCAGTAGACCAATGGCTTCAGCCACTGTTTTTGGGGCGTGGTATTCAAAGCGTGGGGGTATCACTTGGAGCTCCTAGGACATGGAAGGCTTAGACAGGACTTCTTTTATTTGTCCAAGAGAGCATCCGCCTCCAGAAGCTCAGTGTCGACCTAGTACTTTCGAGGTAAGGGTGAACCCTGAGCTAGGTGGAGCAGGCGTTCGGGTCCTCCTGATCGCTCAATGCAATGCCGGCTCGGGCTTTTGCGACCCCGACGGCCAGATCTCTCGGAAGCGGAACGCCGTTTTTCACTGCAAGCACCTCTGCCATTACGCTGACGGCAATCTCTGCGGGGGTTTTGCTCCCGATGTAAATGCCTATTGGGCCTCTCAGGTCCTTGAGGCTTTCTTCACTATGGCCAAAGTGCTCAATGAGCCGCGCGTGTCTTTGAAGGTTATTGCGCCGGGAGCCGATTGCTCCGACGTAAAACGCCGGAGAACCCAAGGCCTCCAAGAGAGCCAGGTCGTCGAGCTTTGGATCATGTGTGAGGGCAATGACGCAGCTGCGTCGGTCGAGTCGAAATCCTTGGACCACATCGTCAGGCCATTCCGTAACGAGCGTGACATTTGCAAGGCTCCAGCCGAAGCGGTATTCAGGCCTTGGATCACAGACTGTGACTTGAAAGCCCGAAAAGCTGGCCATGGTGGCAAGATACTCCGTGAGCTGGCCCGCACCGATGAGCAGCATGCGGTAGGCGGGCCCGAAGCAGTTCACCAACTGTGTTGGGCTGATGCTGAGCTCACTGGGCTGCTCAGCAGTGGTGAGCGTCACCGCTCCATCGCTGAGGTCTGTGGTGCGTCGGACCAGTTCACCGCGCTCCAGTCCTTGAACAAGTGCCTCTAGGCATTCTGGGTCGGGATTGAACTCCAGCAAGAGCTCCAGAGTGCCGCCGCAGGGAAGCCCAAATCGATGCGCCTCGTCTGCCGAAATGCCATAGGTGAGACGCGCTGGAGGGCCATCGGGAATGACCGACTCGGGGCTTGGAGCGGAGTCCGCAGAGCGGCGCGCGAGTGAGAATTTCTTGAGGAGGTCATCCTCGATGCATCCCCCGGACACGCTGCCCACCACAGCCCCAGAGGCCGCGAGTGCCATGGTTGAGCCAATGGGCCTAGGAGAGGAGCCCCACGTACGCACCACTGTTGCGAGCAGCGCTCGCTGCCCGGATTTTCTCCAGTCCCGCAGTGTCCTCAGGACAACAAGGTCGAGGTTTTCCATGCGCGCATTATTGCCCCTCTCTCGCCAGGAGTGCCTCCCACCGGCTCATGGCTTTCCCGATATCCCCCTCAAGTTCAGCCTGTTTGTCCTGAAGAGCGGGAATCTCATGAGGGCGTGACTTGTAAATTTCTGGGTCCGATAGCTTGTGATGAATCGCATCAAGCGCTGCTTCCAATGCTTCGATCTGCAGCGGCAAAGCCTCGAGCTCTTTTTTTTCTTTGCTGTTGAGTCTTTGGGGCGGTCGCCCGACGATATTCGGTACCGGCGGCGAGGCGGGCTTGGATGCCTTGACGGCCTGCGAGGGACTCAGGCTTCGCGATCGTTGGAGCACGTAGTCGTCGTAGCCGCCCTCGTATTCCTTCCACCGCCCAGGCGACTCGTAGGCCAAGATGCTGGTCACAACATGATCGACAAAATCGCGGTCGTGGCTCACGAGAAAGACCGTGCCTGCATAGTCTTGCAGGAGTTGCTCAAGCAGGTCTAGCGTCTCGATATCGAGGTCATTGGTGGGCTCGTCGAGCACGAGAACGTTCGCTGGTCGGGCAAAGAGCCGAGCGAGCAAGAGCCGGTTTCTCTCCCCCCCGGAGAGACTGCTGACGGGCGATTGAGCGCGTTCAGCAGGGAAGAGGAACTGCCCAAGGTAGCTGCGTACATGCTGCCGGGAATCGCCGATCTCGATCCACTCGCTGCCCGGGCTGATCGTGTCAGCGAGGGTGGCTTCTAGATTGAGCCCCTCACGCATCTGGTCGAAGTAGGCGACCTGGATCTTGGTGCCTGTCTCGACATGACCCGAATCGGGCGTGAGACCACCGAGGATGATCTTGAGCAAGGTCGATTTGCCCACGCCGTTTGGTCCGATGAGCCCAATCTTGTCACCCCTCAGCACAGTGAAGCTCAAATCCTGAAGAATGGTTTTCGACCCGAAAGATTTGTCTACATTGGATAGCCGTGACACGATCTTGCCACTGCGTTCACCGCTTGCGACAGAGAGCTGCACCTGGCCCATGACCTCGCGCCTTGCTGCCCGCGCCTCACGAAGCTGCTCGAGGCGCGCCAATCGGCCCACTGACTTCGTTCTTCGGGCCTCAACCCCTTTTCTGGACCAGACTTCCTCTTGGGCGAGGAGCTTGTCTGCTCTGGCGTTGGCAAGTGATTCAGATTCGAGCGCCTGCTCCTTCTGGACCAGATACTCACTGAAGCGACCCGGGTACCGCTGCAGCTGCCCACGGTCGAGCTCAAGTATTCCTGTGCAGACTGCGTCTAGGAATCGTCGATCGTGGGTAATCATGACCATGGCACCCCGATGACTGCAGAGCAGAGACTCGAGCCACTCGATCGATTGGATATCGAGGTGGTTGGTGGGCTCATCGAGGAGCAAGACATCGGGCTGGGTGACCAGGGCTTGTGCCAGGGCAACGCGCTTGCGTTGGCCGCCCGAGAGTTGCCCGACAAGGGAGTCTCCTTCGAGGCCGAGTCGGTCGAGTGTTTCCTGCACGCGCTGCTCCCAGGACCAACCTCCTCGCGCATCGAGCTCGCTCTGAATGGCGTCAAGCGCCTCATGGGCATCGGGATCAAGTGCAAGTTCCTCGTAGCGCTTTCGCAAGCGCTGCACGTCTGAGAGGCCCTCGGCAACCGCGTCGAATACGCTGTGATCGGGATTGAGCATTGGCTCCTGGGCCACATACGTCATGTGAAGGCCCTGCTGCATCTGAAGACTTCCGTCGTCTAGCTTTGAGAGACCCGCAAGAATTTTCAGCAGACTCGATTTGCCGGTGCCATTTCGCCCGATCAGTCCGAGTCGCTCGCCCGACTCGAGAGCAAACCCAGTATGGTCCAAGAGGGGAAGATGCCCGAAGGCCAACTGCGCATCGGACATAACCAAGAGTGACATGGGCTTTAGGTGTCGAAGGCTTCGAAGAGGCCGGGGGCAAGCTTTCCCAGATTCACCAAACGCTCAAGAGGGTCGTGGCAGTCAAGGAGAGATTGCTGCTCTGCAGGCGTGAGCGGCATGAGCTCGGCCCACCGATTGGCCACCCACCCGCACTCATCGAGTCGGTAGGGCGCCAGTATGGGCATTTGGGCAGCGGGTACGCGCTTGCGCTGAAGATCGGCAATGAGCCGCCCCAGTCGGTTCGCAAGCGGCTGAAGTGAATCGGGAATGGCAATCGCGGGGTCTGGGTCCAGCGGCTCTACCTGACCCAGCCAGAGCCCATATCGCCCTTGCTCAGCCTGAGTGAGACGGAATCGCTCCGAACCACGAATTCGAATGAAATAGAGCGCGGGTTGCAGCATGTCGTGCTCGATGATTTCAGCAAGGCAGCCGATGGGTCGCAAGCGAAGGGACTCGCCCGGTCGGTTTACCTCGTGACCGGTTTCAATGCCAATGATCCCGAAAGGGGTCTTGTTGGCAACAGCCTTCTTGACCATATCGAGGTAACGCACCTCAAAGATCTGGAGCGACATAAGCCCGTCGGGAAAGAGCCCATGCTGCAGCGGAAAAAGGGGTAGCGAGGTGCGCAGCTCAGCGCTGAGGGGAGTTGGTACGCTTTCCATGGCTATATTTTGAACCGTTGGCAGCCGGCTTCGCACCACCAGCAGGTCGGCTCGCAGTGGGCTTTGACGACGATGTGGGCTTTGACGACGATGCGGGCTTGGCTGAGAGCGGCTTTGCACCAGCGGGCTTGCCGCTAGAGGGTTTGGGTGCATGGGGGCGAGGGCCACTTGGGCGGGCACCACTCGGCCGCTGGGCGGGCTTTCCGCCTGGCCGGTTTCCGGGGCGTGGTCCACCAGGGCGCTGCCGGCGCACGCCCTCGGGAAGTAGCGTTTGACCCGTGAGCCTTTCAATCTGAATGGCAAGGCCAATCTCACTAGGCTCGCAGAGCGAATAGGCAGTCCCACTTCGGCCCGCACGCCCGGTTCGCCCAATGCGGTGGACATACGCTTCGGGAATGATGGGCATGTCGTAGTTCACAACATGGGTGACGGTGTCGATGTCGATACCCCGGGCCGCAACGTCGGTGGCCACGAGGACTCGCATTTTGCCGGTTCGGAATGCTGCGAGCGCGCGATCTCGCTGCCCCTGTGTTTTGTCGCCGTGTATAGACACCGCAAAGTGGCCATGATCTCGAATGTGCTTCTGCACACGGTCTGCCCCATGTTTGGTCCGCGTAAAAACAATCGCTTGCTCTACCTCTGGGGCAGCAAGCAGGTCGAGCAACGCATCTGGTTTCTTGCCTGGGTCGACCATGATGAGGTGCTGCGCAATCCGCTCGATGGGCTTTGAGTGCTGAGCCACAGAAACCTCTGCTGGGTTCTGCAAAAACTCGTCTGCCAAGCGACGAATATCCGTTGGCATGGTGGCTGATAGCAAAAGGGTCTGACGCGACTTTGGCAGTCGGGCTAGGAGATCGCGAATGGCGGGCATAAAGCCCAGATCCATCATCTGGTCCGCTTCGTCGAGGATGATGGTATGGGTTTGGTCCAGCCTTGCGTGCTTTGCCTGCAGGTGATCAAGCAGCCTACCGGGTGTTGCCACCAGAATATCGAGGCCTTGGGAAAGGGCACGAATCTGGGGGGATGGATTTGCTCCGCCTACCACGAGCGCGCTGGTGAGGTGGAGATGCCGACCATAGGTGCGCACGCTTTCCAGAATTTGACTGGCAAGCTCGCGTGTGGGTGCAAGAATGAGTGCCTTGCAGCTCTTGGGCATGCGTGGCTGAAGAGGCGTTTTGCGTTGGGACTCGAGCTTGTGGAGCAGGGGCAGCACAAAAGCGGCGGTCTTGCCCGTGCCAGTCTGGGCAATGCCCAACACGTCTTGACCTGCAAGCATGAGTGGAATGACCTGCGCCTGAATAGGGGTGGGGGTATCGTAACCCTCTGTTTGAATGGACTTCAGAATGGGCTCTGCGAGCCCGAGATCAGTAAATTTCGTCAAGGGTGGCTTTCAATTAGAGCCGCCCGATGGATCTGATGTTGCTGTCGGGACCAACTTCCGAACAGAGGGCAGCAGGATTAAGATGGCGCATCGTTGTGCGCTGCACGACATCCTACAGGACTTGGGGAGATTCTGGTGAAAAATCCGCGTGTTGTGACGCTTGGGATCATGATCGTTGTTGGCGTGATGCTACAAGGCTGTGCAGTGGTGGCTGTGGCCGATGCCGCCGTGACGGCAACCGCTACCGTGGTCGGAGTTGGGGTGAAGGCGACCGGCGCCGTCGTAGAGGCCATGATCCCCAGCGGCAGCGACGAAGAAAAGCAAAAGAAGAAATAACCGACAACATGAGCCTTGACCCTTGGGCTCCGCTCAGGAGCACGATTCGCAGAATCGTGGGAAGCAAGGGGCCACCCATTGCGTATTTAGAGCCGAAGGGCGATCCTGGCCTCTTTGGCCCTCGTTCCAGTGCGTGGCTGGTCCACGCGGATTTCACCAGCATGATGGTGGGCGGTATTCGAGCCCTTCTGCTCCAAGCCTTGCATCCTGGTGCACTGGCTGGGGTGTGGGATCACTCAAGCTTTCGGCAAGACCTTCAGGGCCGACTGGCCAGAACAGCAGGATTCGTTGCTGCTACCACCTATGGGGGGCGAGAGATGGCGCTTGCCTCCATTGATCGTGTCAACCGAATCCACGCTGCCGTTCAGGGCCTAGATGAGCATGGGCGACCGTATGCAGCCAAAGACCCCCACCTGCTCACATGGGTCCACCTCACTGAATGCTGGAGCTTTCTTACGGCCTACGTTCGATACGTGAACCCTCATTGTTCTCAGCAAGAGCAAGATCAGTACTTTGCCGAGATGGCTGTCCTCGGAGGGCTGCTCGGTGCTCCCAATCTCCCCACAACGCGCGCGGGTGTTGAGGCTGCTTTGGCTGCGTTTCGGTCGGAGCTCGTCTTTGGTGCTCGGGCCCAGAGCGTTCTCAGGTTGCTCGAGTCATTTCCCGCTCCCATGAGCCAGCGGCCCATGCTGCGTGTCTTTTACCGCTCTGCACTCGCCGACCTGCCGCCTTGGGCCCGTCAGATCATGCTTCTCGGACCCGTCTCCCTCGCCGAACGAGGATTTCTGGGCCTCGCCATTCAGGGCATGGCGCTTCCCATTCGAGAAGCCCTCAAGGACGGTGTTGCAGCCCATGCGCGCCGGCGAATGAATACCTCGGGCTTTCCCCAGTAGGTGATCCCTCGGCGGCATCCTATGGTCATGGGGTTGATATCCCACACCCCACAGGAGGCAGCCGCTCATGCAGGTCTCACTCACCGTTAATGGCAAGGCCGTAACCGTTGCAGCAGAACCCCAGACCCTTTTGATTCAAGCCCTGCGTGAGCACTTGAGGCTCACGGGCGCTCATGTTGGCTGCGATACAGCACAGTGCGGTGCGTGCACAGTGCTGGTCAACGGCAATGCCGTAAAGAGCTGCAACATGTTGTTAGCTCAAGCAGAGGGTGCATCCGTACAGACGATTGAGGGCCTTGCCGCCGCCGACGGCACGCTACACCCGATGCAGACTGCTTTTAAAGAGTGCCATGGCCTTCAATGCGGCTTTTGCACCCCAGGCATGGTCATGAGCGCAATCGACCTCTGCCAGAAAAACCCAGGCGCTTCCGAGCAAGAGATTCGCGATCTGCTCGAGGGCAACATCTGCCGATGCACTGGATATCAAAACATTGTCAAGGCCGTCGCGCAGGGTGCGAAGGCTATGGCTGCAGCGTAACCAAGGAGAGAACAGAATGGGTGCTCAAGATTTTGCCTCGCTGCCCCACATTGGGGAGTCCGTCCTTCGCAAGGAAGACCTTCGTTTTCTAACCGGTGCGGGTCAGTACACCGATGACGTGAAGCTTGCTGACATGACGTATGCCGTCTTTGTCCGCTCGCCTCATGCGCATGCACGGATTCGCAGCATCTCGAAGGCGGCTGCACTTGCTGCCCCTGGGGTGATCGCAGTCTTCGACGGCGAGGATGTTGCAGCCGACAAGGTGGGTGGTCTTCCCTGCGGCTGGTTGATCACCAGCACCAACGGTGAGCCCATGAAAGAGCCCCCACACCCCATCCTTGCGCAAGGAAAAGTGCGGTACGTGGGCGACCATGTCGCCATGGTCATCGCAGAGACGCTCGACCAGGCCCGTAATGCGGCAGAGTTGGTCGAGGTGGACTACGAGGCCTTGCATGCAGTCGTGGACGTTCGAGATGCCAAGGCCGCCGGGGCCCCGTCGATCCACGATCAGGCGCCCGACAATCATTGCTACAAGTGGGCGATTGGCGATCAAGCGCAGGTCGATGCAGCATTTGCGAACGCAGCTCATGTCACCAAGATCGACCTGGTGAATAATCGGCTTATCCCTAACGCGCTCGAGCCCCGCGCTGCAATCGGCTGCTACAACCGCGCAAGCGACGAGTACACGCTTTACGTAGCCAACCAGAACCCACACGTCGAGCGTTTGTTATTGACGGCGTTCGTCATGGGCTTGCCAGAGCACAAGGTTCGGGTCATTGCACCCGATGTGGGTGGTGGCTTTGGGTCCAAGATCTATCTCTACGCAGAAGATGTGTGTGTGACCTGGGCGGCTAAGAAGCTCAACAAAACGGTCAAGTGGACAGCGGACCGGAACGAGGCATTCCTGTCTGATGCCCACGGTCGCGACCATGTGACTCATGCAGAGCTGGCCATGGACAAAGACGGTCGCTTCCTCGCGTTTCGGGTGAAGACCGACGCAAACCTGGGCGCCTATCTCTCCACATTCTCCACTGCCATTCCAACGATTCTCTACGCTACGTTGTTGGCAGGGCAGTACACGACGCCCCAGATTTACGTTGAGGTCGATGCCTGGTTTACGAATACAGCACCTGTTGATGCCTACCGCGGCGCTGGTCGTCCTGAGGCGACCTATCTGCTCGAGCGCATTGTGAGTCGGGCCGGGTGGGAGCTTGGCCTCTCGCAGGACGAGATTCGTCGCCGCAACTTTATTACCCAGTTCCCCTATCAGACTCCAGTAGCCCTCCAATACGACACGGGTGACTACAACCAGTGCCTCGACAAGGCCAATGAACTCGCGGATGTCGCTGGCTTTGCAGCTCGTCGAGCGGCGAGTGAAGCCAAAGGCATGGTGAGGGGGCTTGGCTACTCGAGCTATATCGAGGCCTGTGGTCTGGCGCCTTCGAATATTGCAGGTGCATTGGGCGCACGAGCAGGACTGTTTGAGTGCGGGGAGGTGAGGGTGCATCCCACCGGGAGCGTGACCGTGTTTACCGGTTCCCATAGCCATGGCCAAGGTCACGAGACCACATTTGCCCAAGTCGTTGCAGCGCGCCTAGGCATCCCAGTCGAGAACGTGGACATCGTTCACGGAGACACTGGCCGGGTGCCCTTTGGTATGGGCACTTACGGGTCTCGGTCTATTTCGGTTGGTGGCTCCGCAATCATGCGCGCACTCGACAAGATTGAGGCAAAAGCCAAAAAGATTGCTGCCCATCTGCTTGAGGCCAATGACACGGATATTGACTTCAGCAACGGAGAGTTTGTGGTGAAGGGAACCGACAAGAAGGTTCCATTCGCACAGATTGCGTTGACAGCCTATGTCCCGCACAACTATCCACTCGACAAGCTGGAACCAGGGCTCAACGAGACAGCGTTCTACGATCCCACCAACTTCACCTATCCATCGGGCACCTACATCTGCGAGGTTGAGATCAATCCGAAGACAGGTGAGGTGCGCATCGATCGGTTCACTGCTGTCGACGACTTTGGGGTCATCATCAACCCGATGATTGTGGAAGGTCAGGTCCATGGCGGTTTGGCGCAGGGTATTGGTCAGGCCCTGCTGGAGAACTGTGTTTATGACCGTGAGACGGGGCAGCTGTTGACCGGCTCGTTCATGGACTACGCCATGCCACGCGCCGACGATCTGCCCAACTTCCAGATTGCGCATGTCTGCACACCTTGCACGACGAACCCGCTGGGGACGAAGGGCTGCGGCGAAGCGGGTGCAATCGGATCCCCTCCTGCTGTCATGAATGCTGTGCTCGACGCCCTCGCACCGCTGGGTGTGAAGGACTTGGACATGCCGGCCACATCCCACCGCGTGTGGGAGGCCATTAAAATGGCGAGAGGATAAATACATGTATCGCTTCGACTATCAAAAACCGACAACACTCTCACAGGCAACTGGCCTGATTGCCTCAGGTGCCCAGGCCCTAGCCGGTGGCCAGACGCTGTTGGCGTCCATGAAGCAGCGCCTTATTCAGCCGGAGTCACTTGTGGACCTGGCTGGTCTGCCGGACATGGCGGGTATTTCAGAGACGAACGGGTCCTTACGTATTGGCGCCATGACCCGGCACGCGGCTGTTGCCTCCAGTGCCTCGGTTCGCAGCAAGATTCCAGCGCTTGCAACCCTCGCCGGCGGTATTGGCGATCGTCAAGTCCGCGCCATGGGCACCATTGGAGGTTCCGTAGCCAACAACGACCCATCGGCCTGCTACCCCAGTGCACTGTTGGCCCTTGGCGCCACGGTTGTAACCAATCAGCGCAGCATTGCAGCTGAGGATTTCTTCCAAGGCATGTATGCCACTGCACTCGAGCCCGGTGAGCTGATCACCGCTGTGCAGTTCCCCATGGCGCAACGCTCCGGATATGCAAAGTTCAAGCAGCCCGCCTCGCGTTATGCCGTTGTCGGTGTGTTCGTCGCGCAGACTGCTGCTGGGGTTCGGGTTGCGGTTACGGGTGCGGCAAACGGTGTGTTTCGCCACGCCGGTCTTGAGGCAGCGCTCACCGCGTCATTCTCTGCGGCTGCTTTAGAGAACGTGCAGATCGATGCCTCAGACCTTAACAGTGACCTGCATGCCTCAGCTGAGTATCGTGCGCAACTGATTCGGATCCAAACGCAGCGGGCGGTTGAGCAGGCGCTTGGATAACACCGCCTCCGCGCCCACCTATCGGTTCGCTCATGAGCGTCCCATCCTAGACTCCACCGACGCGGTCCTTGAAGGACTGCAGTCGGTGGGCTACTTTGCCGACCGTCGTCTTGCCACGGCGGTTTTTTTGGCCCTCAAGCTCGGAAGGCCACTGTTGCTCGAGGGGGATCCCGGTGTTGGAAAGACAGAGCTCGCCAAGGCGCTCAGTGCGTTATTGGGCAGGGAGCTGATCCGACTTCAGTGCTACGACGGGCTCGAGTTGCGCGAAGCACTCTATGAGTGGAATCACGCCGCGCAGCTCATACACATGCGTGCTGCGCAGAGTCGTGTGTCGTCGGATGAGCTCGAGAAGGAGGTCTATCAGGCCAAGTATCTTGTTCGCCGGCCCCTGCTGCAGGCGATTGAGAGCCCACGACCCGGTGCCGTGCTGCTGATCGATGAAGTCGATCGTGCTGACGAGCCCTTTGAGGCCTTTTTGCTTGAGTATCTTGGCGAGTATCAGGTCACGATTCCCGAGCTCGGTACCATCCGAGCGCGCGCGACACCGCTCACCATTCTTACCAGTAACCGCACACGCGATTTGAATGAGGCGGTCAAACGACGATGTCTGTTTCACTGGCTTGATTTCCCCGATCGTGATCGCGAGCTCACCATTCTCAAATCGAAGGTCCCCGAGGCGCCAGAGGGGCTGACAGAGCAGGTGGCGCTCTTTGTTTCGCGGCTCCGTGGACACCCTTTTGCAGACGCTTTCCAACGAAAGCCAGGCCTTGCCGAGAGTGTGGAGTGGGCGAAGGCACTGGTCGCGCTCGACACGCTCGTGCTCGATCCGGAGGTGGTTCAGACCACAGCGGGTGTGCTCTTTAAGCATCGGGAGGACGTGGCAGCGCTCACACCGATGCTCGATAAGCTTCTCGCTCCCGAGCCAACCCTTTAGCCCTGCCATGCTGGGCGACGCGCGATCCGGCAAGCTAACCGAGAATCTCCTAGGGTTCGGGCGCATGCTCAGGCGCGCGGGCATGCCGGTTGATGCCAGTCGCATCATGCTTGCGGTCCGGGCGGCAGAGCTGGTTGGCATTGACCGCAGAGAGGACCTCAAGGCGGCATTAGAGTCCGTGATGGTCTCTCGCAGCCAAGATCGCGAGGTGTTTAATCAGCTCTTCGAGGCGCTCTTTCGCAACCCTGAGGTGACCAAGCAGCTGATGGCTCAGCTGTTACCCAAGGCGCAAGGCGAGACGCCTCCGACCGCTCGAAAGCCACGCGCTCAAGAGGCACTGACCGTCCCTCCGCCACCCGCCTCGCAACAAAAGAAGGCACAAGAGCACGAGGTGAAGTGGGATGCGGCCATGAGCATGGGCGCAGGGGAGCGGCTCAAGAATGCAGACTTTTCCTCGTTGTCCGCCAGCGAGCTCAAGCTCGTTGAACAACTGGTGCGCCGTATTCCAATGGAAATGCCCACGACCCAGTCGCGTCGCACGCGTGCGGGGGGGCGCGGGGGGCGGCTGGATTGGCCGGGGAGTACGCATCAGGCCATGACCTGTGGGGGCGAATGGGTCGATTTGCGCTGGCGCAAGCGCAGGCAGGTGCCTTTGCCTCTTCTGCTCCTGGTCGACATCTCAGGGTCTATGGAGCGCTATGCCAGGCTGTTGCTGGCCTTTCTCCATCACGCCACTGCAGATGTTCCTCGGGCGGTTTACTGCTTTGGATCGCGATTGTCCGATTTGAACGAGGCATTTCGCTTGAGAGACGCGGACCTTATGTTTGAGCAGGCGAACGTGATCATTCGCGATTACGCCAGCGGCACGCGCTTGGCGGCTTCCCTCGAAACCCTGCGCGAGCAACACCGTCGGCAGCTGGTCGGCCGCAGAACGGTTGTGCTTATGGTGACCGACGGACTCGATATGGGAAAGCCAGAGCGACTGGAGCGGGAGCTCGACTGGTTAAAGGCCCAGACGCGACGCACACTCTGGCTGAATCCGCTGCTGCGTTATGAGGGCTATGAGCCTCTGGCCGCCGGGGCGCAGGTCTTGAACAAGAAGGTTCATGCTAGCCTCCCCATCCATAATTTGACCCACCTCGAGGCATTGGCCGGTTCTATCCAGCGGCTCATGCGACAGGCTTAGGTCCATACGTACTGAAAGGCGAACAGACATGCAAATGACTGGCGAGAGACTGCTGGGTGCCACACAGGCACAGGCATGGGAGGCCCTTAATGATGCGGACGTGCTCAAGCAATGCATTCCCGGTTGCGAGACGCTGGAGCCGCGCGAAGGCGGGTATGCCTTCACGGTTGCGATTCGCATTGGACCAGTTGCTGCAAAATTCAAAGGGACTGTCACGCTTCAGGACGTGGATGCCCCTAAGGCCTACACCTTGGTTTTCGAAGCACAGGGTGGAGTGGCTGGCTTTGGAAAGGGCGAGTCGAGGGTCAGGCTTGAGCCGGTTGAGAATGGAACCTTGATGCACTACGCGGTCTCCTCTCAGATTGGAGGCAAGCTCGCTCAGCTCGGCCAGCGTCTCATCGACGGCGCAGCCAAGTCACTTGCCGAAGACTTCTTCAAGAAGTTTGAGACCGCGCTCGCGAGCCGTGTCGCTGCGACGTCAGAGCACTCCGATGAGCCGCAGCGCGCGCCCGAGGTGCAGCGCACGCCTGTTATGTCGACGCAGATTTGGTGGTTTTTGGTGCTTTTGGGGCTAGCGATCTGGGCGGGGCTTGGGTTGTTTGGCTGACATGTGATTGTCATTTGAGGGAGTCATTCTTCCGGCACTACAAACCCGGGAGTTCCTCATGCAACAGTCTCGTCTTGCTTTGGCCGTTAGCCTTGCGCTCTTGTCAATGTCAGCAATGGCTCAGAAGCCTGCCACTCCAGTGGCTGAAGTGCTCATTACTGGCCAAGCGGCCTCGCTCAATAAAGCCATTCGTGCTGAGTCGTCTGCAGATGGTGTCGTGAGTGTGGTGAGTGCCAACGAGATTGGCGCTTTGCCCGATAAGAATGTTGCAGAGGCTATGTCTCGTATTTCAGGCGTTGCGCTCCAACGCGACCAGGGCGAGGGCAGGTACGTGACCATTCGTGGCATGGACTCATCATTGAACGGTGTCACCATCAATGGTGTGCTGGTGCCCTCTCCTGAGGCCGGAAGCCGCAGTGTTGCTCTCGATGCAATGCCATCAGGTATCGTCTCCTCTATCGAAGTGCAGAAGACATTCTCAGCCGATCAAGCGGTCTCTGGCCTGGGAGGCGTTGCCGAAATCAAGACGCTGACCGCGTTCGACCTTCCCGCTGGGTTCGCGTCGGTATCGGTTCAGTCCAGCCGCGACGCCAAAACCAGTCAATCGGCGCCAGGCGCAAGCCTGCTGCTTTCAGATCGACTCCTCAATGGTCAACTGGGCCTTACGCTTGCCGTTAGTCGCGATCGCCGTGCATTCGGCTCAGACAACGTTGAAACAGGGGGAGCCTGGGATGAAGGCGCACTCGAGGGGCTTGAGTTGCGCGACTATGAGCTCACCCGCACGCGAACCGCTGCTAGCCTGAACCTCGACTACAAACCCGATGCAGGTGCACACCTGTATTTCCGCGGCCTCAATACCCAGACGAAGGACACAGAGACACGAGATCGCTTGGTTGTGGAGTGGCTTGATGACGAGGGTGAGACGACTGCGGTTCAGCCTGGTGAGGCTGGCTTTGCCGAGGCTGTACGTCGCATCAAGAAGCGCACGGAAACCCTGAAGATTCAGTCGCTGCAGGTGGGCTTGAAACGTGACCTAGGGCTCTGGGCATTGGATGGTTCCATCGGTCGCAGTAAGGCGACCGAGGACACGCCCTTGAATGTGGATGATGGGCGTTTCACGGGCTTTGAGGGGAACCTTCAATTTACGGGTACCCAGAAGCCTCTGCTCTCAGCGAATGCGGCACTCACCAGCCCGGCAACCTACAAGCTCAAAGACATCACGCTTGCAGAGAGCCAGATGACCGATGAAGAGAGCTTCTTCCGTATTGATGGTCAGCATCGGATTGCACTTCTAGGCAAGTCTGCAGAGCTCTCAATCGGTGCCCGACTCAGCAATCGCACGAAGCGCGCGGACGCGAATGAGTACGCATCTGACGCGAAGAAAAATGCAATGGCCGAATTTGCAACGGCACCTCTGGCGTATAGCCTCGGCCAGTTCGGTCCTGGTATCAATCCTGATTCCGTGTTCGCGCTGGGAAAATCTGCGGGATATGAGCCGGAGGTTGAGGCCTCTGCTGAGTCCGATAGCGAAATCAAAGAGAACATCCGCGCGGTCTATCTGCAAACGCGGTTGGACTGGTCGAATGCGACGAGCGTGACCGCCGGTGTTCGCTATGAGTCGACCGACCTGAAGACAAAAGGCAATGAACTGAATGCAGATGAGGAGACGATTACCGAGAGGCGGACCTCACGCTCCTATGGCGCGGCACTCCCGTCCATTCAGGTTCGACACGCACTGGATGGCGGCACCACCATTCGCGCATCCGCTTCACGCTCTCAGATTCGTCCGGGCTTTGAACAGTTAGCCCCCACCACATTGGTTGAAGACAACGAGGCCGAGCGCGGGAACCCGAATCTTCGGCCCCTGAAGTCGAATAACCTCGACCTGTCCGTGCAGCGGCTTCTCGGTCGTCAGGGCATGGTCACCGCAAATCTTTTTCACAAGTCCATCAAAGATTTCACCTATCTCACGAGCTTGGGAGAGATCGACGGGTATGACGAGGTGAAGTCTTACCAGAACGGCGATAAGGGTCGCCTTACAGGTCTGGAACTCTCTTATGTGAATCGCTTTGTCAGCCTGCCGAGCCCTTGGAATCGCTTCCTCATGGTGGCCAACGTCGCGATGATTGATGGAAGTGCGACCCTCAAGACCGTTGATGATGGGGATGTGCTCAGCCGCAAGGTGCGCTTTCCAGGACAGGCTGATCGCACGAGCAGTCTCATTCTGGGCTACGAGCATGATGGTCTTTCTGCACGCGTTGCCCTTCAACAGCAGAGTAGTTATCTCTTGGAGCTAACCGACGATTTCATGAAACCCGAGAAAGACCTCTTTGTTGACGGCACGCGGCATGTCGACCTATCGGTCAGTTACCATTTGACGAAGAACCTGAAGATTGGCTTTGAAGCAACCAACCTCACCAACGAGACGTACTACGTGTATCAGGGGAGCAAGGCCTACAATGGTCAGTATGAGGAGTACGGCCGCGGTTACAAGGTCAGCGTGAAGGCAAGCTTCTGATGCTCAAGCGCAGCCTGCTTTTTGCAGGGCTCGGAACGGCCGTGGCCGGTTTGGTCGCGGCTGGTTTCTGGTGGTGGTCTGCCCAAAGTACAAGAAGTGCAGTGGTTTTGCCGGTAGCCCAGACAACGCCAGTCGAGACTGCGGAGGATGCGGCCGACGACCCGGCTGTCTGGGTTCATCCAGCAGATGCAGATCGGTCAGTCGTGCTCGGCACGGACAAAAAGCGAGGTCTAGCAGCCTACGACCTATCCGGTCAGTTGCTACAGTTTCTGCCGCTAGGGTCAGTCAATAATGTCGACCTGCGCTCCTCTATCCGTTGGGCGGGGCGAGAGATTGATCTTGCTGTTGCCAGCAACAGAGATACCAACGCCATCGACCTCGTTGTGATCGGCGCGGACGGTGTGATGTCCAAGCTCGGATCTATCCCAGTGACACTGCCAGATGTCTATGGCATCTGCATGGCCAAAGGCGCCTCTGGCGAGGCTGAGATCTTCATCAATTCGAAGACGGGTCGCACGCAGCATTGGTCGCTCCGAGCAGAGCGAGGCGAGCCAGTGGGCACCCTCATCAATGAGTTTGTCTTAGCGTCTCAGGTTGAGGGTTGTGTCGTAGATGACGCGCGTCGATTGCTCTACGTGGGCGAAGAGGCGGTTGGCATCTGGCGCTTCGATCTGAATGCGCCCAAGGAGCCAGCGGTCAAATTGATGGCCATCGGGGCCGATCTGGTGGCGGATGTGGAGGGGCTTGGGTTGGTCCACCGATCCGAGGGCTCACCCTGGCTTCTCGCGTCGAGTCAGGGCGATCACCATTTTGTTCTCTTGGAGACGGATCCGCCGTTTAAATCGCTAGGACGTTTTCGCGTAGGCGAAGACAGCAGCAAAGGCATTGATGCCGTCCACGAGACGGATGGGTTGGAGGTGCTGAGTGTGTCCTTGGGCACTCAGTTCCCCCGTGGTCTGCTGGTGGTCCAAGATGGGAGTCCAGCAGCGCCTGGCGGAACCCAGAACTTCAAACTGGTGCATTGGGGCGATGTTGAGAGAGCACTCGGCTTAGAATCAGGCAAACGCTGATTCCTAAGGAGTTGCCATGTCGGTGGTGTTGGGTACTCCGGGTCGTCCAAGCGCGACCCGCGTCATGCTGCTGGGCTCAGGAGAGCTTGGCAAAGAGGTTGTTATTGCCTTTCAGCGTCTCGGCGTCGAGGTGGTTGCTGTCGACCGCTATGCCAATGCCCCTGCTCACCAGGTTGCGCATCGCAGCTATGTGATCGATATGACGGACGCGAGCGCCCTACGGGCACTCATCGAGTCCGAGCGGCCGCACCACATCATTCCCGAGATTGAGGCCATTGCGACCCAAGTCTTAATTGCAATGGAGGCCGAAGGGTATCAGGTCACCCCGACAGCCCAGGCCGCTTTTCTCACCATGAATCGCGAGGGCATTCGCAGGTTCGCAGCAGAGACGTTGGGCCTTCCTACCTCTCCGTATTGCTTCGCCTCAACCCTTGAAGAGGTTCAGTCCGCTGCCGATGCTCTGGGGTACCCTTGTTTCGTCAAGCCCATCATGTCCTCATCGGGCAAGGGCCAGTCAAGGCTTACAGCTGCAGAACAGGCCCCCATGGCGTGGTCAAAAGCCAAGGAGGCCGCGCGGGTGGATCTTCAACGCGTGATTGTGGAAGGAGCCATCGAGTTTGAATTTGAAATTACGCTCCTCACCGTGAGGAGCCTGGATTCGAATGGTCAGCCCTCCATAAACTTTTGCGAGCCGGTGGGCCATCGACAGGTTGAGGGTGATTACGTGGAGAGCTGGCAGCCGCAGCGCATGTCAGCCGTGGCACTGGAACGCGCTCAGGCCATTGCGCGTCGCATCGTTGAAGGGCTGGGCGGGCAGGGGATCTTTGGTGTCGAATTGTTTGTTCGCGGCGATGAAGTCTGGTTCAGTGAGGTCAGCCCGCGACCACACGACACCGGTATGGTCACGCTCTGCACGCAACGCTTGAGTGAGTTCGAGCTGCATGCGCGCGCGATTCTGGGCCTGCCCGTTGACACCTCGCTGCGTCGCCCAGGCGCCTCCGCGGTGATTTATGGCGGACAGGACGCCACTGACCTTTGTTATGAGGGGATTGATCAGGCGCTTGCAGTACCCGAGTCGGACCTTCGCCTTTTCGGAAAACCGCAGTCCTATGTGAGGCGGCGCATGGGTGTGGCACTTGCCAATGCCGACACACCAGAGGAGGCCCTGAGCCGAGCGCTAGCCACTGCAGGCGCCGTTCGTCCGAGGGCCCTTTAGTTCGCTAGTCTTTGATTTGCTTGAAAAGCACGTTGGGGCAGCGGAACTGTTTGGAGGTGGTGACGCCCTCTGGGCTACCGTCCTGGCACTTGTAGGTACAAATGCGGTCGTTGCCTTTGATCGTTTGCTCTGTGAGGTAGCAGGGCATATCCCGGGGTGGCCGCTTGTCGTCCTTCTTGGCCTGAGCAAACGCAGCGGCGGATAGGGCAAGTGCAAAGCCTGCGGGAAGGTAGACGAAGAGGAAACGTTTCATGGGAACTCCTTTGGAACCCTTGATGCTACCTCTTTGGCGACATCATGCCCTTGAGGGCTTGCGAAACACGCTGCTGATCTTCTGAGACCAAGAAGCGCAGCAATGCCACCTTGTCATCATATGAGTTCCCCGAATCGAGCAAGGCGAGGTCGAGTTTCGGCTTCTTTGGCTTCAGGCGTTTCTTTATTTCTTCGAGGCTTTCGCCCTCTTGAATCTCGAGCATGTCCTCATGGGCGTCGTCTTCTGGTTCGGCCACAGGTGTGGGCAGCAGCGCCAGTGGGTTGAGTGCTGGGTTCTGGGCCTCGGGCGAGCTAGCCGCAACGGTCCGACCGTCCGTGAGAAAGACCATGCCGGGTGGTGGGACGGCTCCAGCCTGCAAAGGCTTGGGTTTTTGGGGTTTGGGAAAGGCTCCATACCAAATAGCAGCGCTCAGAATGAGCACCACAAGGATCATGGCGATGAAGCTCATGAGATCCATGGTGTAGTACAGCCGAGGAGAGAGCACGCCAATGGCCAAAACCACGAATAGCAGGGTTCCGGACAGACCCAGCGCGATCGTGCGACCGAGGTCGGAGGCAATCTTGGGCTTGCCGAGCTTCTTGGCTTTCTTCTGTGCGCGTTTGCCTTCGCGGTAGACATCAATGCCCTTCACTGTCATGGTTAGGATGACCAGCATGAACATGAAGACCATGAGCTTGGTGTTGACCGGGCCATTCGGTGCCATAAGCATCATCGTAAGCAGTGCAGCGATGAGTGGGGGAAGCGTAATAATGGCAACAATGCGAGCAACCACGGTGGTCTCCAGAGCTAGACGAGATCCTTCTTCATCATTGGCATCGGGCGTATGTTGTAAATCTTGAGCTACGGCCCCACGGAGAGGGCGCAGGCAATACGCAAAGCTCGATCGTCGATGGTGTCAGACTGGGTCTTTCGCCATTCGGAGGATTCGGGCCCCAAGCCCATGACCAGCGTTCCGGAGGCCATCGCGCCGGAGTACCAGACGACGAACAGGTCGCGAACCCGACTGTCTTCGCAGTCGAACTCTTGACGGGTTCGATTGGATTGCGCGCCAACGGCATTGCGTCTGGGGTAGTTCACAATCTTCCAGCCGACGCGGTTCTTGCCTTGAACCTCCATCTGAGAGAGCAGCATGAAGTGGCGCGCACCGTCCTTGTCGTCACCGAGTAGGCGGGTTTCTGTTTGAGCCGAAGCAGCGCTCGAGACCGTGATGACTGTCAAACCGAGGATGACATGCGCAAGGTTCAAAGGATGTCTCCTGTCCAGTGGAGCGGGCGATGGGAATCGAACCCACGTCTTGAGCTTGGGAAGCTCAGGTCCTGCCATTGAACGACGCCCGCAATACACCGGATTTTACACCTTGGGAGGTGGGGCATCTTCTCGGGCTCTGCGTTCCTTCTCTTCTCGAATTTTGCGCATCTCGCGCAGATGCATCCAATACAGCACCAGCACCCCGCCAAAGGCGAGTAATCCTTCGATCACAATCACCGGTGCAAAATCGCTCATGTGCAGAGATTGAAGGAGTGAAGGTGATGCGTCAAGAATGGCCCTGTTTGGCTCAACTCTCCGATACCCACATCACAGCAAGTGGGCCCCTGGGCAATGGAATCGATAGCGCAGCGCGTCTCGCGTCGGCGGTGACATGGCTTCTTTCCGTCGATCTTCCCGTGAGCGGCTGCGTGGTCTCAGGTGACCTGGTGGACCGCGGAACCAAGCGCGAATATGAGCGGCTTCGAGTGCTCCTTGACCCGTTGCATGCGGTGATGCCGGTTTACCTGGCGCTTGGGAATCACGACGCACGGGACCCATTTTTTGAGGTCTTCAATGACTATCCGGGCATAGCCTCGGCACAAGCCCTTGGTTGGGTGCAGTATGCGCAGCCTATTCCCGGTGGGCGCCAGTTGATTGTGCTTGACAGCCTAGAGGCCGGATTGGATGGCGGGCTTCTCTGTGAGCACCGGCTGGAGTGGCTCTCACAGACGCTCGCGCAGGCGGGGCGGCCCACCGTCTTGGTCGTTCACCACCCCACTTTGCCCATCGGCAATGCGGTCTTCGATGCCATGCGCCTCGAGCGCCCAGACCGTATGGCTCAGATCATTCAACGGCACGCAGCCACAACGCCGGTTGAGCTCATCATCCACGGGCATGTTCATCGCGCTGCCTCCAGTCATTTGAATCACATTCCTGTCTGGATCGGGCCCAGCACGGCATACCCCTACAGCCTCACCTACAGCCGCCAGAATCGGGGCTCTCCTCAAGATGAGCCGGCATTTTTGTCTGTGCACCTCAAGCCAGGACTCAGTGATCCATGGGTGAGTCACGCAGTCGCGCTCAAGACTCCTGACCTCTGACCGAACCTACTTCACATGAAAAAGATCATTCTCATGGTGGTGCTCTTTCTGCTCGCGGCAGGGGGGGGCGGTGCAGCCTACTGGCAGTGGCAGGAGGCCTCAAAATCCGCTGCCGAGCTTGCGACAGTCCAAGAGGAGCTCACCAAACTCAAGGCTGAGCTTGAGCTCTACACCAAGCCGGGTCCTGATGGCCAGACTCCCGCGGCGGTCATGCGTCAGAAAGCCGAGCAGCTCGATGCTGCGCGGGAGGCTTTTGCCGGGGGCTTGGTACTCGGCGAGGTGGAGGCGCTGGACAAGGCTGCCAAGGCTCCCTCTGCGGAGCGAAAGCTTGGCCTTGGCGCTTTGCGGATGTTGGTGAAGGGCCCAACGGATCCGAGCGTGACGGAGGCCTTTGAGGAGGCGCTCAAGATCATGGATATTGAGAGTCGGCTCTCTGCGACATGCGCAGCGCAGGCGGGCATGCGCGCCGCTGGAAAACAGGTCCAGATGATGAGTGAGTGCGCGAACCGACCCGTCACTCCAGCAGCACCCGCTTCCGACGCCGCCGCTCCGGCTGCGCCTACCCCGGCTACTGCTTCACCAGCTACGGCTACCCCTGGTCCAGCGCAAAAGCCGTAGGAGAGACGGCAGTATCGCGAAAGGTAATCACGTGGTCTGCCTCTAAGCGGATGCCAATTGGGGCATGCATAGGGTGGTCGTGGTGACTGGGGACGAGCGAGAGCACCTGCTCCCCATTGGAGAGCCGGAGTGTGTAGAGAAAGTCTGCGCCCCGAAACCGTTTCTCTAAGACCTCGGCCTGCAGGGGACTTGAATCGTCGTGAACGATGTCATCTGGCCTGAGAAGCACCCGGACTTCGCGCGGGTCATCCGCAGCGTTACAGCAGCATGCAGCGAGTGGAAGCGTGCCGAGTGGGGTGGTGACCTCGTGTCCGCGCTGAACGCCACTGATCAGCGCTCCCTCCCCGATGAACTGAGCAACCTCAGGCGTGCAGGGCTGGTGGTACACCGCGTAGGGGCTGTCCCACTGCACGAGCTGTCCCTCGAACATCACCCCGAGCCGATCACCCATCGCAAAGGCCTCGGTCTGGTCATGCGTCACCATAATCGCCGTGGTGCCCGATGCCTTTAAAATGTCGCGCACCTCTCGAGCAAGCCGCACGCGAAGGCTGTGATCGAGACTGGAAAAGGGCTCATCAAGCAGGATAAGCGAGGGCCTTGGCGCAAGCGCGCGTGCGAGGGCCACCCGTTGCGCTTGACCACCAGAGAGCTCATGCGGAAAACGGTCTCTGAGCGCAGTAAGCCCGGTTAGGGAGAGAAGCTCAGTCGCTCGCGAGAGGTCTTTCTCAGTCGCGCGCACGGGGCGCCCTCCCGTGAGTCCGAACATGACGTTTTGGAGCACGGTCAGGTGAGGAAAGAGCGCATAGTCCTGAAACACCATGCCAACGCCACGCAGCTCTGGGGGCAGAAATGTGCTGGTCCCATTCACGAGCTCGCGACCACCGAGCTGGATGCGACCGACGTGGGGCTGCACAAATCCGGCAATGGCACGCAGTAGGCTGCTCTTACCGCAGCCTGAAGGCCCAAGCAGGCAGGCAATCTCACCGGCGGCAAGGTCTAGGGAGAGGCCACGGACCGCCTCGGTTCCGCCGGGGTAACGCACGCCAAGGGCGTCGATCTGAAGGGCACTGGACATGAGACTGAGTATAGTTCCGGTTTATGTCTCGCCAAGCCCTTCTCGCGCTGGTCTGTGTTGTCTTCTTGGTGGCGATCGCGCTTCCACTGGGCGCGGTTATGGGCTTTGGGCTGCTTGCCTGGACCGATGTGTCCGCACTGCAGTCCATGGCGTCCTCTGTTTTGCCGGTCTATCTGCTCAACAGCCTGACGCTCTGCCTTGGGGCCCTGTTGGTTGCTCTTGTTTTTGGGGTTGCCCCGGCATGGTTTCTGACTCAGTACCAATTTTCTGGGCGCGCTTTGCTGCAGTGGTTTCCAGTCCTGCCTATGGCCATTCCAGCTTATGTCGTGGCCTATGCATTGACTGATGCGCTGGACTACTCGGGGTGGATCGCATCAGGGATTCGACCCGCCTTGAGCCCCGTCCCCTGGCCGGAGATCCGATCGCTCTGGGGAGCAAGCCTCATACTGGGCATTGCGCTGAGCCCCTATATTTATCTTTTAGTGCGCACCGCCTTTGAGGACGGGCAGGGCAGCCTTCTTGAAGCTGGACGCTCGCTGGGACTCAGCCGCAGAGAGGTCTTCTTTCGATTGGCCCTCCCGCTTGCGCGTCCCGCCCTCGTTGCCGGGGGTGCATTGGTGGTCATGGAATCGCTGGCGGACTACGGGACGGTTGCCTTTTTCTCCGTCCAGACACTGTCTACAGGCCTATTTAAAACCTGGTTTAACTATGGCGACCGAAATGGCGCAGCCTTCCTGGGTCTGATCATGCTTGCGTTCGCCGTGACGCTGCTCTCGATTGAGCGGCACAGTCGCGGCAGGGCTCAGTATGGGACGCTGAGCGCGCAGTCCAGTCAGCGCATCGCACTCAAGGGCGTCGCGAGGTTCTGGGTCCCGATGGTGTGTGGAATCTCGGGGGTGCTTGGATTCTTCGTGCCTACCCTGCTTCTCGTGAGGGCCGCCCTCGAGGCGCAGGCCCAGGCGAGTTGGAGCAATTTGCTGCAGCAGGCATTCCAGACTGGGCTCTATGGAGTGTATGGGCTCTTGATCATTCTGCCGATTGCGCTCGTGTTGGCCTATGGCTCAAGGCTCTGGCCTCGCGGCTGGCTGGCTCAAGCTGTTCGCTGGGCGTCCTCTGGGTATGCTGTCCCTGGGCTCGTTGTGGCAGTTGGCCTGCTTGCGCTTTCAGCGCTCACCACCGCGCTCATGTCGAGCTGGTTTGACTGGCGTATGACACTCACCACAACCAGTGCTTTGGTACTGGGCGGATACCTCACCCGCTTTTTTACGGTGGGGTTCTCTAGCATTGAGACGAGTCTCTCGGGTATTCGTGCCAGTCTCGATTGGTCCGCCCGCAGCCTTGGATTGAGTGTTGTCCAAGTGTTGACTCGATTGCACCTCCCGCTGCTGAGGCGGGGTCTTTGGGTTGCGGGACTCCTCGTGTTTGTGGATATTGTGAAAGAGCTCCCGGTTACCCTGGTCCTGCGGCCGATGAATGTCGAAACGCTTGCTGTCGCAGCTCATCATCTTGCTGCGGATGAGCGTCTCGCGGATGCGGCATGGCCCTCAATTGCGATTGCGCTTGTTGGCTTGATTCCCGTGTTGCTTTTAGGGCCTCGGGGCCGCTAGCGTGTGTGACTCTTTTGTGACGCACCCCTGATCGTGGGGTGCTCTCGCCTATAATCCGCGCATGCCAGGACAGATCCTCGAGTCAGAGGACTCCCAAGACCCCAGCCTCGTAGCAGCCGTTGACCTCGGTTCGAACTCGTTTCATCTGCTGGTCGGGCGCGTGGAGCACACTCCCGTTGGCCCTCAGATCTTCCCCATAGACAGCCTCAAAGACGCGGTTCGACTCGCCTCTGGGCTCTCTCCAGACAAGCGACTGGACGCAGCATCTCAAGCCCGCGCACTCGGTTGCTTGGCCCGATTCGGTGAGCGCCTCAGAGCCTTGCATCCCGACCATGTTCGTGCAGTGGCGACCAACACCTTCCGAGTCGCTAAAAACGGCCCCGAGTTTCTGCAGACCTGTGAGGCCGCGCTTGGCTTCCCGATCGAGGTGATTGCCGGCAAAGAAGAGGCGCGGTTGATCTACAACGGTGTTGCCCACTCGCTTGCTGCTGATGGAAGCCGTCGGCTGGTGGTTGATATTGGCGGCGGGTCCACGGAATTCATCATTGGGACCGATTACACACCCGAGATGCTTGAGAGCGTCTTTGTGGGCTGTATTCGGTTCACCCATGACTACTTTCCCGGTGGTGAGGTCACGCGCAGTGGCTTCAAAGAGGCCATTCTTGAGGCACGGCGAGAAATTCAGGTGATTAGTCAGGCCTACCGCAAGATGGGCTGGGATGAGGCTGTGGGCTCCTCCGGGACGGCGAAGGCGATTGCAGAGATGCAGATTGCCATGGGGGAGGTGCACCAGGGGCTTACGCGAGATGGCATGGAGCAGATTCGAGCAGCACTGATACGTGAGCGCACGCTGGAACCAGAAAAGTTCCCTGGTGTGAAGCCCGAGCGGCTCCAAGTCCTCCCCGGTGGGCTCTCGATCATGTTGGCGATCTTTGAAGAGCTCGGACTCGAGCAGATGCACTACTCCGAGGGTGCGCTGCGCCTTGGGGTGCTCTACGACGTACTTGGACGCGGCCGCAAAGACGACATGCGCTTCTACACCGTTGAGCAGTTCATGGATCGATACGGCGTTGATTCTGCACAGGCTGAGCGTGTCTCAACCATGGCGTTGTCCCTCTGGGATGCAGCTGCGGTCGGAAGTGTAGAGGAGCGTCGGGAGATGGCCATGCTCATTGGTTGGGCCTGCCAGTTGTTGGAGGTTGGCCACTCCATTTCTCACAACAGCTATCACAAGCATTCCGCCTACATCGTCTCAAATGCCGATATGCCGGGCTTCTCGAGAAGGGACCAGCGGATCATGTCCACCTTTGTGCTCGGTCATGTGGGAAAACTCGCCAAGGTGCAGGGTGGGCTCGCGCTTGAGCCCGTGCGCTTGGCCCTCATCTGTATTCGCTTGGCCGCGATTTTCTATCGCAATCGTGCCAAGTCAAAGTTGCCAAAGATCTCAGTTGGACAACGCGGTCGTAAGCTTGCGATCACCATTGACCCCGAGTGGCTAAAGCGCCACCCGCTGACACGCCACAGCCTGGAGCAGGAGTGCTCAGAATGGCGAAAAGTAGGGGTTGAACTCGAGGTCGTCTAGAGAGCGCCAGAGCTGGATGAATTTAGCGAGCATGACGTGGCGTCCTATGCATTAAGTCCGAGTGCGAGCCAAGCCGAAATGCCGAGCGTATTTGGGGTTCATCTGGCTCAGTGACAGCAGCATGAGGAAGTCTGCAGTGTTGAAGTCAGGATCCCAAGACGGCGCGGAGCAGACCTTTGCACCCACTCGGACATAGCCTTTAATCAGCGGCGGCTCCGCCGCAGCCTCGTCGCGCTCGAGCCGCTCTAGGGGCAGTTCATGCTTCGGAAATCCAAGGTGTTGCGGTTCGGCCAAGGCCTTTTGGGAGAGGCTGTCCCATATGGATGCTGCAGCCCGACCGCCGTCGCGCATGCTCACCGACGCACAACCAATCAAATGCTCGAATCCGTAATGCCGCATGTACTGGGCAATCCCGGACCAGAGCAGCATGATGACCGCCCCATTTCTGTGGGCTGGGTGCACACAGGATCGACCAAGCTCGACCATGGAGGGGCGGAGCGCGTCAAGCCGATTGATGAAAAACTCTGACTCTGAGTAGTACCCGCCGAGATGCTGGGCGGCACTCGGAGGAAGAATGCGATATGTGCCCACGACATCGAGTGTCTGGGAGTCGCGCACGAGCAAATGGTCGCAATGGGCGTCGTAGAAATCTTCATCGACGCCAGGGATCTTGGTCTGGATGTTTGCCTGGTATTCCTCGGTGAAGACCTGGTAGCGCAGGCGCTGGGCATCTCGCAGGTCGTCAAGGTTATGGGCCAGGCCCAGGGCGTAACGCTCGTCTCGATGCCCACCCAGAAGCATTGAAAGAGTTTCGGGATGCGAGAACGTCTCGGTCCGAGCGAGAAGCTTTCCAGCCAAGGGTGCATTCATGGTTCTGAAATCCTTCCTTCTTAATGCGTGCATCCAGTGTGGGACGGGCAGATTAAAGAGAAGTTTCTTCATCGTGAACTTTCTGTGACATCCGCATGGGCAGGGGCTTTCCAAGGGGATGCAGGCACCAGGTAGCTCCGAAATTGTCGAGTAGCCTCGGGCCATGTGAACTGGCGGGCCCACTCAAGAACGTCGTCACGCCGACAGCTCAGCGCTTGGGTTGCGGCCTCGGCCAGGTTTTCCGACAAGACGCCAGCATGAGGGCCCACCACGTCCAGGGGGCCCGCAACCGGAAAGGCCGCCACAGGCGTTCCACAGGCCATGGCCTCAGCCATCACCAGTCCGAATGTGTCTGTGCGGCTCGGGAAAACGAAGACGCTTGCCTGGTTGTAGGCCTGCGCGAGCGCTTGCCCCTTCTTAACACCTTTCCATTGAACGGTCGGGTAGCGGCTCTGCAGACTTGCCATTTGTGGACCATCGCCCACGACCCATTTTTCGCCCGGAAGCTTAAGAGAGAGGAAGGCCTCGATATTTTTCTCAACAGCCACACGACCGACATAGAGGAAGACCGGATCTTTCGGCCGCTCAACCGCGATTGGACGAAACAGCGTGGTGTCAACGCCTCTGCTCCAATGGCGCAGATTTTGAAAGCCACGCTGGTTGAGCTCGGAGATGATGGTCTTGCTGGGCACCATGACCCCCCCCGAGGGGCTGTGAAAGTGTCGCAGGACAGCAGCGCTGACGGATACAGGCAATCCGGTCCGCGCCTGGACATATTCTGGAAATCGCGTGTGATACGCAGTCGTAAAGCGAAGTCCCTGACCGAGTGCAATGGCACGTGCAGCCCATCCCAATGGGCCCTCAGTGGCAATGTGCAGTGCGTCGGGATCGAACGCCTCGATCTCTTTGGCGAGTGCGCGGCGCGGGAACATCGCGAGGCGAATCTCTGGGTAGGTCGGGCAGGGTATGGTCTTGTGGCCCTCCGGTGTGAGAAAGCGCACCATATGGCCCTGCCGCTCGAGTTCCGAGCCAGTGGCTTGTAGGGTTCTTACAACCCCATTGACCTGTGGGCTCCAGGCATCGGTAACGATTAGCACCCGCCTCATGCAGGCTCGAGTGCTGTCGTTGCGACGGGTCGCTCTACGGGCATTCCAGATCGGTAGGGCCAGAAAACCAGCTTGAGCTCTCCGGTGTGCGTCTCGACCAGAGCGGAGAGGCTCTCGACCCAGTCACCATCATTGCAGTAGAGCACTCCGTCGATCTCGCGGATTTCAGCCTTGTGAATATGGCCGCAGACGACCCCGTCGTAGCCTCGCCGGCGAGCCTCAGAGACGAGGGCTTCTTCAAAATCTGTGATGAAGTTCACTGCGTTTTTTACTTTGACCTTCAAGTACTGCGAGAGGGACCAGTAGCCCATGCCAAGCCGATGGCGAAGTCGGTTGTAATGGTTGTTGATGGCCAGAAGCCAGGTGTATGCGGCATCCCCGAGGTGGGCAAGCCACTTGGCGTGCTGAACGACCCCGTCGAAGAGATCGCCGTGGGTCACCCAGAGTCGGCGCCCGTCCTTCATGGTGTGCACGGCTTCGTCGACGATGTCGATGTCTCCAAAGGCCATACCAAGAAAGTTGCGAAGGACCTCGTCGTGGTTGCCCGCAATGTAGGTCACCTTGGTTCCCTTCCGTGCTTTCCGCAGGACCTTCTGGACCACATCGTTGTGGCTCTGCTTCCAGTACCAGCTCTTTCGCAGCTGCCATCCATCAATGATGTCGCCAACGAGGTAGAGCGCGTCGCTTTCGTTGTGTTTAAGGAAGTCGAGCAGGTAATCGGCTTTGCATCCAGGGGTGCCGAGATGGATGTCTGAGATCCATATCGCGCGGTAGTGGAACGCGACAGGGTCGTTATGCATGAGGTCGTTTGCCGTCATGGACGCTCAGAATCCACCTCTCGAGTGACACAAGCGTGTCGAATCGATGACCCTTTTATGACTTTGAGTCCTAGCCTGATTGCTGATAGACTCTCGGCTTGCCTTTTGACGGCAGGCGCGTAGCTCAGCTGGTTAGAGCACCACCTTGACATGGTGGGGGTCGTTGGTTCGAGTCCAATCGCGCCTACCAACACACCATAAGTCCAATGCCCCAGATCACGCTTCCTGATCGTTCGATTCGCTCGTTTGAGCTGCCTGTTACGGTGGCTCAAGTGGCTGCGTCTATCGGTGCTGGCCTGGCCAAAGCCGCGATTGCAGGGCGAGTAAACGGTGAGTTGGTCGACACCAGCTTTTGTATTTCCTCCGACGCAGAGCTCTCAATCGTGACGGAGAAAGACGAAGCAGGCCTCGAAATCATTCGCCACTCGACTGCTCATCTGCTGGCCTATGCGGCGCAAAAACTGCTCCCAGGTCTGCAAGTCACCATCGGTCCAGTCATTGACAAGGGCTTTTATTACGACTTCGCCTATCACCGCCCTCTGACCCCAGAGGACCTTGAGGCCATCGAATCCAAGATGCGTGAGCTGGCCGCCAGAGACGAGCCCGTCGTGCGAGAGGTCATGGACCGCGATGCTGCAATCCAGATGTTTCTCGGCATGGGGGAGAAGTACAAGGCGGAAATCATTGAGTCCATTCCCGCGGGTGAGCAGATTTCGCTCTATCGCGAGGGCGATTTTGTCGACCTTTGCCGTGGCCCCCATGTTCCCTCAACCGGCAAGCTAAAGGTCTTCAAGCTCATGAAGGTCGCCGGTGCTTACTGGCGCGGCGATCATCGGAATGAAATGCTGCAGCGGGTCTATGGAACGGCTTGGGCCAAGAAAGAAGACCTCGACGCATACCTTCATCAGCTCGAGGAGGCCGAGCGTCGAGATCATCGCAAGCTGGGCAAGTCACTAGACCTTTTCCACTTGCAAGATAACGCGCCTGGTCTGGTGTTTTGGCACCCCAAGGGTTGGACCATCTGGCAGCAGGTTGAACAGTATCTCCGCCGGGTCTACCTAGAGGCGGGTTACTTTGAAATTAAGTGCCCCCAAATTCTCGATCGATCGCTCTGGGAGCGAAGCGGTCACTGGGAGCACTACAAAGACAATATGTTCACCACGGCCTCAGAGAACCGGGAATACGCCGTCAAGCCCATGAACTGCCCGGGCCACGTTCAGGTCTTTAATAGCGACTTGCGAAGCTACCGGGATCTGCCGCTGCGCTACGGTGAGTTCGGCTCTTGTCACCGAAACGAGTCCTCCGGCAGCCTGCATGGCCTTTTGAGGGTTAGAGGCTTTACTCAGGACGACGGCCATATTTTTTGCACTGAGGACCAGATCCAAGACGAGGTCTATGCTTTCACCCAGAAACTACTCGAGGTTTACACTGATTTTGGGTTTGACCAAGTCATCTATCGTTTATCCACCCGTCCTGCAAATCGGGTGGGTTCGGACGAGAGCTGGGACAAGGCAGAGGCCGCACTTTCAGAGGCCTTGAACCGCTCTGGGGTGAATTGGGAGCTCCTGCCCGGTGAGGGCGCGTTCTACGGCCCCAAAATTGAATACAGCCTCAAAGACTCGCTCGGACGCATCTGGCAGTGCGGCACTATTCAGGTCGACTTCAACATGCCCGTGCGCCTGGGTGCTGAGTACGTAGCGGAGGACAACAGCCGTCGCCATCCGGTCATGCTGCATCGGGCGATTGTGGGCTCGCTCGAGCGGTTCATCGGAATCCTCATCGAGAACCACGCGGGTGCCATGCCGAGCTGGCTCGCGCCTGTGCAGGTTGCTGTGGCCTCCATTACGCAGGGGCAGGTCGACTACGCCCAAAGTGTTGCAAAAATGCTGCAGTCCCGCGGGGTTCGGACCCAGCTGGATTTGCGCAACGACAAAATTTCCTTCAAAATCCGAGAGTTAAGCCTTCAAAAAATTCCTTACATCATTGTGGTGGGGGATCAAGAGAAAGCGTCAGGCCAGGTGGCGGTTCGCGCCCGGGGTGGCCAGTCTCTTGGGGTTATGGCCCTAGAGGCTTTTGCGGAGCAGCTGCAAGCTGAGTTGGTGTCACGCGGGCAAAACGTGCCGCTCACCGCCCACGTGCAGTCCAGTCAGAATTTACAGAAAGAGGTTTGAGCATCGCTACAGATAAGTCGCATCGCATTAATGGCGAGATTACGGGGTACGAGATTCGCTTAGTTGGGGTCGAAAATGAGGCGCTGGGCATTGTGAAGCTCAGCGAGGCCTTGAGAATGGCCGAGGAAGCAGACGTTGATCTGGTCGAAATTGCCCCCCAAGCAAGCCCCGTTGTCTGCAAGCTCATGGATTACGGAAAGTTCAAGTACCAAGAGCAAAAGCGGGCGCACGATGCAAAGCTCAAGCAGAAGATTATTCAGGTCAAGGAAGTAAAATTCCGACCCGGCACAGACGAAAACGACTATCAGGTCAAGCTTCGCAACTTGACCCGGTTCTTGGAGGAAGGTGACAAGGCGAAGATCACCATCCGGTTTCGGGGTCGAGAAATGGCCCACCAAGAATTTGGTATGCGAGTACTCGAGCGTGTGCGTGAAGATTTAGGCGAGTTGGGCCAGGTAGAGCAAATGCCCAAACTCGAGGGGCGTCAGATGGTCATGATCATCGCGCCTAAGAAGAAGAAGTAGGTTTTTGTAGTCGCAGTCGTTGTACCGATTCGCTGTGGGTAACAGAAGCAAGGGCAGGGGCCCTTCACCGACAGAGGACCAATCATAAGGAGCAATCATGCCCAAAATGAAGACCAAGAAGGCCGCTGCAAAGCGCTTTCAGGCTCGCGGTAGCGGGTCTATTAAGCGTGCGCATGCCACCAAGCGTCACATCCTGACCAAGCGCACCACCAAGAACAAGCGTCAGCTGCGTGGAACCCTCACCGTTCATCCGTCCGACGTCCAGCACGTTCGCGACATGATGCCCTACGCCTAAGGAGACCAGACATGCCTCGCGTAAAACGTGGTGTAACCGCTCGTGCCCGTCACAAGAAAATTCTCGCCCTGGCCAAAGGCTTCCGGGGCCGTCGTAATAATGTCTTTCGCGTGGCCAAGCAGGCCGTCATGCGTGCAGGTCAGTATGCATACCGTGATCGTCGCAATCGTAAGCGCGTATTCCGAGCGCTGTGGATCACCCGTATCAATGCGGCCTGTCGTCAGCATGACATCAGCTACAGCCGCTTCATGAATGGCTTGAAAAAGGCGCAGATCGACATCGACCGTAAGATGCTCTCCGATCTGGCTGTGGCAGACAAGGCTGCATTCGCTGCCATCGTCTCGCAGGCAAAGTCCGCGCTTTCTGCTTAAGCAACACGTCCAGACCGGCTCTTTATGTCCGATCTGACGCTGCTGGTCTCGCAAGCCACTGAAGCTTTCGAGGCCGCAACAGACCCTGCCGCCCTCGAAAACGCCAAAGCGCGTTTTCTGGGCAAGGCCGGTCTCATCACCGAACAGCTTAAGGCGCTTGCTGCTCTTGATCCCGAGTCTCGAAAAGCACAAGGTGCGCTCGTCAATCAGGCGAAGGTTGCTGTCGAGCATGCGCTTCATTTGCGCAGGGCGGCGATGGCAGATGCAGCACTCCAAGAGAAGCTATCGGCTGAGGCCATCGACGTAACGCTCCCGGGGCGTGCTCAATCTGTCGGCAGCATTCACCCCGTCATTCGCACCTGGCGGCGCGTCGTCGAGATCTTTGCCTCCATCGGGTTCGATGTGGCAGACGGTCCCGAGATTGAGACCGATTGGTTTAACTTCACCTCCCTCAACAACCCACTCAACCATCCTGCACGGTCCATGCAGGACACATTTTATGTTGACCGGGTAGATGAATCTGGGCTTCCTTTGCTGCTGCGCACGCACACGAGCCCCATGCAGGTCCGCTATGCCCAGGCCAAGACGCCGCCCATTCGGGTCATTGCGCCCGGTCGCACGTATCGCGTCGACAGCGACGCAACCCACTCACCCATGTTTCACCAGGTTGAGGGGCTCTGGATCGCGGAGTCGGTCAGCTTCGCCGATCTCAAGGGTGTGTATCACGACTTCCTCGCACGCTTCTTTGAAGACGATCAGCTAGAGGTGCGGTTTCGCCCCTCGTTCTTCCCCTTCACCGAGCCCTCTGCGGAGGTCGACATGCGGTTTTCATCGGGCCCACTCAAAGGACGCTGGCTTGAAATCTCTGGCGCAGGCCAGGTGCATCCCACCGTCATTCGCAACTTTGGTTACGACCCAGAGCAGGTGATGGGCTTCGCGTTTGGCAGTGGCCTCGAGCGGCTGACCATGTTGCGCTACGGCGTGGGCGATCTCCGCCTGTTCTTTGAAAACGATTTGCGCTTTCTGCGTCAGTTCTCCTAAGGACTTCGGTCATGCGTATTCCTGAAGAGTGGCTCCGTTCCTGGGTAAACCCGTCGCTTTCGACCGAGGCGCTCGCAGACCAGCTCACCATGGCTGGTCTTGAAATCGAAGATATTCATCGGCGTGCCCCCCCATTCACCGGCGTGGTTCTAGGCCATATCTTGTCCGCCGAGCAGCACCCGAATGCCGACCGGCTTCGCGTCTGTTCCGTCGATATCGGTGCCGCTGCACCTCTGCAGATTGTCTGTGGCGCACCCAATGCGCGTTCGGGTCTCTTTGTTGCCTGCGCCACAGAGGGCGCGATTCTGCCCGGCGGCTTCGCAATCAAGCGCGCAAAGATGCGCGGCGTGGAGAGTCAAGGCATGTTGTGCTCTGCTAAGGAGCTGGGGCTTTCGGATGAGTCACAGGGCATCCTTGAGCTCCCCGCACCCCAGGCAACCCAGGCACTCGGTCAAGACATTCGGGTATTGCTTGACCTCGATGCCGTGACATTTGAGATTAAGCTCACCCCTAATCGAGCGGATTGTCTATCGGTACAGGGCGTAGCCCGAGAGCTCAGTGCCCTGACACACACCGCGATCACGCCTCCTCAGCGCGCGCGCGTCTCGCCGCATCAGCAGGTTTCCACCCCCGTGATAGCGCTCCCAGAGAAAGCGCATATCCCAAGGCTCTGTGGTCGCTTCTCGGCCCGGATCATTCGTGGGGTGAACGCGCGTGTTCCAACCCCTGACTGGATGCGTGCGCGTCTCGAGGCGGCTGGGCAGCGCTCGATTTCTCTGCTTGTCGACCTTTCGAACTACATCATGTTGGAGCTGGGCCAGCCCACCCATATCTTCGATCTCGATAAGCTCGTTCCCTTAGCCGACGCCTCTCAAGCGCACCTCGTTGTGCGCTGGGCAAGCTCAGGCGAATCGATTGCGCTCTTGAATGACCAGACCGTGCAGCTCGACAGCAGTCACGGCATCATCCTCGACGGTGCTGGTCCTGTCGCCATCGCAGGCATCATGGGCGGCGCGCGAACTGCCGTATCCGACGAGACACAGAACATTCTCATCGAGTCCGCCTTTTGGTGGCCAGATGCCATTCGCGGGCGTGCGCAGAAGCTCAAATTCTCAACAGAGGCTGGCCATCGATTCGAGAGAGGCGTTGACCCAAGCCAGACGGTTGCCAACCTGGAAGCGTTGTCCGCCTTGGTCCTTGAACTCTGTGGCGGGGAGGCTGGCCCTATCGCTGATCAACAAATTGAAGTGCCCGAGAGGGCGGCCGTGCGCATCCGTGCTGAACGGTGCTCTCGTATCGTCGGCCGTCCCATATCGCCTCAGCAGATTCATAACGTGCTCAACGCCCTTGGCTTTGAGCTCACAGATACCCAAGATCCATCGGGTCCTGCCTTTATGGCGCTTGCCCCAGCCCATCGGTTCGACATTGAAATCGAGGAGGACCTGGTCGAGGAGGTTGCTCGCGTGTTGGGATTCGAACACATAGAGGCCCGGCCACCGCTGGCAACCCTTCAGATGCGGGTGCTGCCTGAGTCGGTTCGCTCGGTCTTTGACCTTCGGCAGAACCTCGTTGACGCGGGCTACCACGAGGCGGTGACCTACAGTTTTATTGATGAGGATCAGGCCAAATGCTTTGCCGCGCACGAGGCGCTGATTCACCTTCTGAACCCGATTGCTGCTCAGCTCTCCACCATGCGACCAAGCCTGACGCCTGGCTTGGTGGGGGTGCTTCAATCGAATCTCGCTCGGCAAGAGACGCGCGTTCGACTTTTTGAGATCGGTCGGATTTTCCAACGCGACTCAAGTGTCTCGACCGGTCCTTGGACCGTCTCCGGTGTTGCGCAGCCCACACGCCTTGGGCTGCTTGCCTATGGCACTGCCATGCCAGAGCAGTGGGGCGAAGCTTCACGCAGATCAGACTTCTTTGATTTGAAGGGAGATATTGAGCGTCTCTGTGCACCGGCGCCCATCTCTACAGAGCCCATACCGGCGGGGCACGCGCTGCACAAGGTGCTGCACCCCGGCCGCTCAGCCTTGGTGATCCGCGAGGGTCAATGTATTGGCTGGATGGGGGAGTGCCACCCAAGTCTGCAGCAGGTTTGGGGGCTGCCCCAGTCCGCGCTTCTCGCGGAGCTGGACCTTCCGCCCCTCATGGAGCGAGACCTGCCCGCTCCTAAGCTGCTCTCGCGCTTTCCCTCGATGCAGCGCGATCTTGCTTTGGTCGTCGACCAGTCCGTGTCCGCGGGTGTCATGCTCGAGAAATTCTGGAGCGCCCGCGCTTCGCTGAAAGGTGGGCATTTGCTCCAATCCGTCTCTCTTTTTGACCACTATCGGGGTCTGGGATTGGCCGATCACGAGAAAAGTCTTGCCTTTAGGTTTGTGCTGCAAGATACTGAAAAGACACTAGAAGACGCAGAGGTGGAGGGGCTTTTAGAGGCCCTGTTGAACCTGGCATCCAGCCGGTTTAGCGCGCGACTGCGTGGGCCAGCCGTCTAAGCAGTTTGAACGATTTCCGAGGGGGTTCTCTTGCTGATTGATTCTGATCCATCTCGCGCAGAAGCGGACTCCCTCGCTGCTCTGTCCGACGCAGATACGGTCACCAAGGCAGAGCTCGCAGAGATCCTCTATGAGCGGGTCGGTCTCAATAAGCGAGAAGCCAAGGATGTGGTGGACGCATTCTTTGCAGAGATTCGGGATGCGCTCGTGCGAGGGGACTGGGTCAAACTCTCTGGATTTGGCAATTTCCAGCTCCGTGACAAGCCCCAGCGCCCTGGACGCAACCCCAAGACAGGCGAGCCTATTCCCATTTCCGCCCGCCGCGTTGTGACCTTTCATGCCAGCCAGAAGCTCAAAGCCTGTGTTGAAAGGCGTCAAAGGCCAGTCGACTCCGAGGGTGACGAGGACCTCTGATGCGAGAGGTCGCAAAGACTCTACTGCCGGCGATCCCGGCTAAGCGCTACTTCACCATTGGCGAAGTCAGTGAACTCTGTCAGGTAAAGGCACACGTGCTGCGCTATTGGGAGCAGGAGTTCTCACAGCTCAGCCCCGTCAAACGACGCGGAAATCGCCGCTACTATCAGCATCACGAGGTGGTGCTCATTCGACGCATACGGGAGCTACTCTACGACGAGGGTTTCACCATCTCTGGGGCGCGCACGAGACTCTCGGGTGACCGCGATCCCGAGCATCCAATCCCAACTTTGCAGCCCGCCCAGCAGGCAGAGCCATCATCTGCTCTTGTGCAAGAGCTCAAGGCCATTTTGGCTGGGCTTCGCGGCACAAGTTAACTGAAAATTCGGTATACTTTGCGGCTTCGGTCGGGGCGTAGCGCAGCCTGGTAGCGCACTTGCATGGGGTGCAAGGGGTCGGATGTTCGAATCATCTCGCCCCGACCAATTTCAAAAGTCGTCCCTATCGCCGGTAAGCGGTCGACACTGCATGGAGACTCCCATGTTCATCGAATTGTTCGGGCTGTTGGGGCTTTTCGGTCTCGCAGGACTCATCGCATTGTTCCGTCCGGTGCCGAAGACGCAACCCGGTGCGCTCATTCGCGCCCTCGGCCTCTTGGGCCTCCTCGGGCTTTCAGGTTTCTGGGTTCCGGGCGCTGGGGCGGCGGGCGCCTTTGGTGCTTTGAGCCTGTGGAATCACCCGAACCGCGCTTTGCATGCGCTCTCGGTGATGGGCTTTTCAGGCGTGCTGGGCGTTCTGGTTTTAATGGCCGAACTCTAGTCCGGCACCGTTTCGTAACCCGCCGTCATGAGGGCTCGCTGGACCTCACCTCGATGACCCGCATCACGGGTTTGTATTTCTAGCGTGATGTTAACGATCTGTCCTGAGATCGCTCGCAGACCTCGCTGATGCTCGACTCGCTCAACATTCGCCCCAGCTTGCGCGACGATTTGCGCAATGCGTGCAAGCGAACCCGGTACATCCGGTGCCGTGATCGCGAGGCGGCTCAGTCGAGAGGTTCTCACCATGGCACGCTCAATCATGGCTGAGAGAAACCGCAGTTCGATATTCCCACCACAGAGAATCAGCCCGACTCGGCGTCCGACGAATTGCTCCCTGTGTTTTAGAAGGGCAGCGAGACCGGCTGCCCCTGCACCTTCGACGAGGGTTTTCTCAGACTCTAACAGCTGCACAACGGCGGCCTCAATCTCGGCATCTGATACGAGAAAGAGATCGGCCAAGCGTGTTGAGAGGATAGGACGGGTCAATGCTCCAGGTGTTCCTACCGCAATGCCATCGGCTACTGTGGCCCGACCTGGCGCTATGTCAGCTGATTTGATCTGGTTGTACATGGCCGGAAACGCGAGCGACTGAACTCCGTATATCCTGGTCCTGGGACTCAAAAGTTCCGCGGCGAGGCAGATCCCACTTGCCAGACCACCACCGCCAATCGCAACGAATACATCCTCTAGCGTGTCTTCTTGTTGGAACATTTCATAACCCAGACTGGCCTGGCCAAGGATGACCATTGGATCATCGTATGGGTGCACCATCACCGCACCGGTCTGAGCCGCGATGTCGTATGCATGCGTTTTCGCCTCGTCAATAGACTCACCGAAAATGATGACGTTAGCGCCAAGGGCCTGCGTCCGCGCAAGCTTGACCGCAGAGGGGTTCTGAGGCATCACGATCGTCGCTTTCACGCTCGATCTGCGCGCAAAGAAGGCAACGGCCTGCGCATGATTGCCAGCGCTCATTGCCACCACACCGCGCTGGCGCTCTATTGGGTTGAGTTGCTGGATCTTCAGGCAGGCCCCACGCGCTTTGAAAGAGCCTGTGTGCTGAAGATTTTCGAATTTTAAAAAGATCTCAGCATGTAGTGCTCGGGAGAGTGACTCAGAGCGCACGAACGGAGTTCGAACAACATGACTTTCGAGCATCTCGGCAGCCATTTGGACGCGCTCCGCGCTGAGCGACCACGCTTGATGCTCCATCATTATCAGACCTGACTAGCGCCCTCAACAAGGGCGCTGAGCTTGGCATAAACAATGTCTGCGTCAACAGCGCCGTATCCGGCAAACGTGCCAAAGCCACAATCAGTGCCTGCAATGACGCGATCACGCCCCACAATATGGGTGAACCGCTCGAGGCGTTGGGCCACGAGGCGTGGGTGCTCAATGAAGTTCGTGGTGGTGTCGATGACCCCCGGCACTAACACCTTATTCTCGGGAATGTACTGCCGGAGCCTTTGTACAGTCTCCCATTCATGGCCATGACGTGGATTTGCCGTCTCGAAGAGTAATTGCTCTGGTGCGGCCCTCATCACGCTGGCGAAAATGGTCTCTAGGGGTACGTCTTTGTGGTGTGGGCCTTCATAATTTCCCCAGCAGATATGCATGCGCACCCGATCGGCGGGAACCCGCTGAAGCGCAAAATTGAGCACCTCAATATGTTGTTCGATACGCCTCAGATAGTCCGACTCTGTGAGTTCCCTGTACATCATGTGGCGCCCAAGCCCGAGATCAGGCGAGTCGATCTGAAGCATGATCCCCGCCTCGACAATGGCCTCGTATTCCGCCCGCAGGGCCGCACCAAGCGCCTCAAGATATGCGTCATCGCTCGGATAAAAATGGTTCGGCTGAAAAAGCGCCACGACGCCGGGGCTTGCGCTGTTCATGAACGCCCCATGAGGACTGTGGGTCTCGATTGCGGCCATGAGGTGAGATAGGTCATCGTGTAGGGGCTGGAGATTTTTAACCTGAATGACCCCCACGCAGCATGGACGCCGATAGGTGGGTGTACCGCCTTGCTTTGAGAGTTTGTCCATGAAGCCGGGGAACTCAGTCAGATCGGCGGGTGGGCGGCGGGGACTATCGCCATCGAACCCTGTGAATCGGTCTTTTATGTATGTGGCGTAGCTGATTTTGCTCATTTCCCCGTCAGACACAAAGTCCACGCCGGCCTCTACTTGTCGACGGACCGCCTCGGAGACAGCTGATCTCATCACGTTGTTGAATCGCGCCTCGTCAACTGGCTCACCACGCTCGCGGGCAAAAATGAGGTCTACGACGTCCTGGCTTCGGGGAAGCGAACCGACGTGGGTCGTCTTAATCACGGGTCTAATTCCTTCTGCATTTACGTTTGAGAATCTCCATTTCAACCCAGCTTGCAAGCCTATGCAAGACGTTTTGCAGTTCGCAGCTATCCAATACAGCCCGTAAAAATTGATTAACTAGGGAAAGTACCAGGGCCTAAATGATGTGGGAATCGCTATCTTGCATTCGTATGCAAATTAATTCGGAGATCTACTTGGCTCACGCGCGCCCCCCTCAAAGTCCGCTTACGCAGGGTAACGACCTTACCAAGACGGATACCTCTCTAGATGTCGTTGCACGCATGGTGGATGGACTAAACGACCATGACATCGATGGCATGGGACGATTTTTTCATGAGGGATTTGTGTGGCGTGGGAATGCTGGCTGTGGAATCAAGCGTGGACTGCGCGAATTTCAGAATAACTGGCAGCGCCCGTTCCAGGCGGCATTCTCGGAAAAAGTTTGTACAGATGAAGTTCGAATTGCGCAGGGCGAGTGGGTTGCGGCGTTTGGGTATCAGAGCGCGATTCACTCAGGCGAGTTCATGGGGATTGCGCCAACAGGCAAGCGTGTAGAGATTCGCTACATGGACTTCTGGCACGTGCGTGAGGGACGCATTGAGAATAACTGGGTCATGGTGGATTTTGTAGGTGTGATGCAGCAGCTGGGCGTAGACCCCTTTGCGGGGCACGGATGGGAAAAGTTCGATCGGCAGGGCCAAATGCCAGTCGAGAAAGCGTAATTTCAATAAGGAGACTTCAATGGCTGTTCGTAAGATAGCAAGGAAATCGATCACAGCGAGCGCTCTCTCGACTGCGATCACACTCATGTTTGCGGCACCGCAATTTGCGCTCGCTCAACAGGAAAAGGCAAAGGAAGATAAAGACGAGCGCATGGGCGCCACTGAAGTCGTCGTGACTGCGACTAAACGCGCTGAGAAGGCTCAAGAGGTTGCAGGATCCATTACTGCACTTGATGAAAAGTCGCTGGAGATGGGGGGGATCGTAGACCCGACTCGACTAACGCTCGTGGTTCCTGGCTTGGTCATGGGTTACTCGGGAGGCGAGGCGCGGCCCGCGATGCGCGGTTCCAGAACCAACAACGTGGGCGTAACGGCCAACCAAGTGGTTGGTATTTTCAACGATGGTGTATACGCAGCCACCACGGGTGAGGTGCTTGCCAGCTACCTTGATGTCAATCGCATTGAGGTGCTGCGGGGTCCCCAAGGCACGCTATACGGTCGCAACACATTCTCGGGCGCAATCAATATTGTGAGCAACGAGCCAAGCTTTGGCTCGACAGAGGGAAATGTACAGACATTACTCGGTACATATAACCGTGTACGTGCCCAAGGCACTTTCAACATTCCTGTTTCGAGTGATTTTGCCCTTCGCGTTGCACTGATGGGCGAGCAGCATGACGGCTATATCAAGAACCTCTATCGCGAGGGGCCTTCCGATGATCTGCGTGATGAAAATGTGCGTGTCGCGCGTGTTACTGGAAAGTGGAAGGTCAGCCCACAGCTCGACGTCACCCTGCGTGCGACGAAATACGATCAGGACGTCAACTCAACCGCGATTTGGGGTTACACACAGATTGGTTGTTATTACAACCCGGGTGACGCGAAGACATCAACTGGTATGTCGGCCACCGCCATCTATCGAATGGGTAACTGTTTTATGCCCGGCCCCGACTCCAAAAATACGCCTGCTGGAGGTGCTGCGGCCTACGATGACAAAGGACCTTATCTCGTTGGCCGCGATGGGCCCTCACGCTCGATGTCGGACGGTACGGGCCTGAATTTTCAGGCGAACTACAACCTTGGGCCCGCAACGGCCACGCTCATCGCTGCGCAGGACAAGTTTGTTGGAATCGCATACTACGACCCTGACTACAGCGTAGGGTACATGGGCGCAAACTCCCGATCTAATGGCTTTGCGGGCTACGACAATGATCAGGTCAGCCGTTCACTTGAACTGCGCTTGGCCTCCAACGGTAATAGCGCCCTTCAGTGGCTCCTTGGCGCGTACTACTTTAAGCAAACCGCAAACTGGGACTTTGGTTATCTCGATAATGGGGTTTACAAGCGTTACGGTAACGCCACCGACAACTACATTTCCAGTTCAAAGGCAGTGTTCGGAAATGTTGTCTATAAGTTCACCCCGACGACTCGGGTCAATTTGGGTCTGCGGACAAACGACGATAAGCAAGAGCTTGCGGGTGGTGCAAACGGAGGGGGCGGTGACAAGACACTCTATAAAGTGGGGCTGGAGCACGATCTGAGCAAGTCTCAGTTGCTCTACGGATCTGTCTCCACTGGATATCGTGTTGGTGGTGTAAACAGCGCAACGCTCGTGCGAGCCGGAGCGCCTGCCTCGTATGGGCCTGAGGCTGTGACTGCTCTTGAAGTGGGATTAAAGAATCAGTTCTTCAATCGCGAACTCACCCTCAATGCTGCTGTTTTTAATAACCGCTACCGAGACATGCACGCGCAGTCCTTTGTGACGGCTTGCGTAGATCCAAATGTTCCGGCCTCGTGCATCGCATCAGAGTTCACTGCTAACGGCGGAGAAATTGATGCCAAGGGTGTTGAGCTTGAGTTCAATTGGCTCCCTGGTAAACAGTTCTTCATGAACGGCAGTGTTTCAATCCTCGACGCAAAGTTTGGCGACTATCTTGTTGGGCGGCTCAATGGATTGGGCAACTACCAGGGTCGCCAAGATGTGACCCGAACCGTTGGTGAATTGAAGGCCGCTGGTGCATCTCCGTCGCTGCAGCTCAGTGGCTGGCGTCCTGCGCTCTCCCCGCAGTTCACGGCATCGGTGCAGACTGGCTATGTGATGAAGCTTGCGAACGGCCAAATTCTGACCCCAATGGTTCAGCTGTATCACTCAGGGAAATACTGGAGCTTCGACTACAACGTGCCTGGATCCGAGCAGAAGGCTTTCAACAAGATCGATCTGCGACTCACCTGGCGCAAGCCTTCTAGTGGGCTCTCAGTGGAGGGGTTTATCGAGAACGCCACCAATGAGGCCGTGCTTGCGCGCTCTGTGATCTTTAGCCCGGGAACTGCTGTGAAGCAAACAGCTTCTATCCAGGCGAACTATGCTGATCCTCGCATTGCAGGGATTCGCATCAGTTACGACTTCTAAGGTTAAGGTTGTGTTGTGTTAAGAGGGGGACTTTAAGTCCCCCTTTTTTTGGGGCGCTCAGGCCATTTCGATTTGATCAGGATCGCGCACGCGCGAGAAGATCGACACCCATTTGCTGAAATAGGTGGACCATATCAACGAATACCCAGTTCTCAATGTACTGGTCGCCACGGCGATTCCACCAATCGAGGCCATTGATTGAGAGTGCTACGCCGCTCGCTGGCGTGCCCAAGTAGGGGCCTTTGTGAGAAGCAAGGACCGCGGCCCAGCCAGGAGATCCGGTAAAGCTTCCCTCCGCGAACAGACCTGTGAGATCTTGAACCTGTCGATCGGGGAATGCCGTGAGCCAGGGTTGCTGATGTAAAGCCTGGAATTCTGTAAGCCCGAGGCAGGCACCAATACCACCGGGCCCATACCAAGCGACTGCAGGATGGAAGTAGCGTTCCATCCCCATGCTTTTCAGTGAGGATTGATCGTAAGCATTAAGTCCTTCGAACAGAAATTCACGAATGTGAGCGAGCGAGTGCTCTGTCTCTGCGGGATCGGATGGCTCAAGCCTAACGCCGTCCGCTGCCGCGGGGCGAGCATAGATTGCACTCCGTCCCCTTGGAGCTGGAAGAATTGGGCGTCGAATTTGTTCGCAGAAGTCCACCAGATCATGCATTAGATAGATCGCGCTAAGTTGCCCTTGACGAAACCTAAAAAACTCTCCCCAACGTAGGCTTACAGCTTGATGCGTTGGCGCAATGCCGAGGTATTCCTCGGTGAAGACCCCGTGTAGTAATCCCGTGCCCGTAATCCAAAGTTCACCGTCTCGGCTTGTATCCCCATCTCTCCGGCCATTTGAAAGTCCGCCAAAAAAAAGGTGTGTTTCCCGGTGGAGGCGACCGAAGGATTGGCGAAGCGGCGCAACGAATCGCTCTAAATAAAGGTTCCATCCGTCTAGATCGCCAATCGGAGCGTGTAGGCGAGCGTAAAAATCTGGGGCCATTGAAAAGACGGTGTGTGTCGTATGGGTTTCGGCACGAATGGGCGCCCGATCAGTCTGGCTCCAGTGGTCGAGCACCTGCATTTTGAGGCCATGAAGCTCATGGGGATCGAGCATGCGAACTCCTTTTTCGGTAGAAAGTGATGGTTCGGTCCAACATATGTTCACGGCCCCGTAGAGAGGTCGGTCTCGCATTGGGGGCCAGTTCAAACTCATGGGTGTTATCTGGATAAAACTCGAGTGCGTGTTCTTCTCTGTGACGCAGGGCATCGAACAAGGCTCGATTCCAATGTGGCGGGGAATAGCGGTCTCGATCCGAGTAGTGAATTTGCATGCGTGTATTGAGCTCTGCCTGATGCCTCAAGGGCTCCATACTGAGGACCCAAGATTCAGCCTCCTCCAGAGTCCAAGGTTGCATATCAAATTGGCTGAGCGCCCGTTGCACCCGGGTGTAGAAGTCACGCTCTGTAGCCCCGCTCTGCTTCGCATCAAAATGCTTGTACTGATCAGCACGGCTTGCAATGAGCCCAGACCATAGGCTCACGGCTTCAGGTGAAAATCGCTGCGGAGCGGGCAGGTGCTGCCCGAGGGTCACAGCGACGAGTGCCGCATCTGCGCCCTGCGAATGAGCGAAGATCAGTGGAGGCGACTGGAATCGAGCCTGCATCGCCATACTCGTGGCGATCAGGTCTTGTGCGTAGAAGAATGGAACGATGCGCGTTTCGTTATCAAATGCCTCCAAGTACTCGATCCCATCTGCAGGAATCTGATCAACTGTGCCGTGACCCCTGTAGCCGGGAAACACAACAATGAACCCAGCCTGCCGGAATCGCTCTATCAGGTCACCGTAATAACTTCCCTCTCCCAGATTGAATCGCCATTGAGGGGCAGCCTTGGGACCAACCCAACCATGAGCAAAGATCACCCACGGGGTTGATGGTTCAGGATTGGGGTGTGGAAGGTCAAGTCTTATGTACTGCCGGAGACCATTGAGCGTGGCGACGTGAAGCTGGGTGGTGGGAGAGACCTGCTTCACCATCGAGCTCCGCTCATACTCGACGGCCTCAGACAGTGCGCGGACCCGTTTTCTTTTGTCTGCGCGGGCAGGCAGCGTGGTGGAAGAGATCGCCGTAACGCCCGGGATCGCAGCGATTGCTCTGAGTACGAGCCGGCGATTCAATCAGTACTGCCCCTGTTTATTGGGCCCCTGTCTCGCCTGGTGAAAGGCCTGGGTGATCAGACCCGTCGTTGTGCACGCTAGGTATCTCGCTCCCCATGATTGGTATCGATCATCCTCTTCGGCTGTAACCGAGAGGATGCCCGGGCACTTTCCGGCCAGCGCAATTGCACGCAGCCCGAGCTCGATCTGATGCTGAACATCGGGGTGCAGCCAATTGTTTAAGTACCCCATGCTGTGAGCGAGATCATTGGGTCCTATGAAAACGGCGTGTACCCCTTCAACGGATGCGATCTCAGATGCGCGGGAGATAGCTTCGGGGGACTCCAACATTGCAATAAAGACCACGCTCGCGTTACTCCGCTCAACATGCTGAGGACCGCCCGAGAGACCGAATCCTGCCGCACGTCCGCTAAAGGCGCACCCCCGAGTTCCGCTCAAGTCGCCTGGCACTGGGTATCGCGCCGCGCGGGCTATTCTGTCTGCCATCTCTGCTGTTTGGACCATAGGCACCTGGATACCTATGGCGCCACAGTCGAGCACCCTTGGTACATCCTGCTCGAAACAACGCACAACAGTTGGCGTTCCATAGGCCGAACTGGCCCGAAGCATGTGCTCCGTAGTCTCCAGGTTGGCTGAACCGTGTTCGTTGTCTTGAACGATGAAATCAAAGCCAACTTGCGCGCATATCTCGACAACAGATGGGCAGGGTAGGCTGTTGAAAATGCCACGAAGTACGCGCTGAGAGGAGAGTGCCTCACGAAAGCCAGGATTAAGGATGTGCATCACTCTAGGCCTGCGCCTTTCTGAGGACGCTGAGCTGCGCGAGATAGCCACTGGCATCTCGTGTGAGATCTAGATTTAGCGCAGCACGAACAATTGCAGGGTCCCATTCGATATGTTTGCGGTGATCTCCTGCGGTCATGAGAAGAGCTTTGGCGGGTGTATCTCCGACCTGTCGCATCTCACGCCAGCATCCCTCCGGAATGGAATAGCTATCCCATCCCTTCTCGCTGCCTTCAAGTTGAAACAGCGCATTGCTGTCTGTCCCCTCAACTTCGAGTTCAATGCAACCCTCGGTGACCAGCAGTACCTGTTTCTCCATAATACGGTGGCGCGACCATCGAACCCCCTGCTTGAAACGTACCCATTCAAGCGACACACCGTGCGGATTCAAAATAGGGGGCAAGCCTGTCGCCCGCTCGCTCAAACCAAATCCGATGGCAGGGGCAATCTCCGCCCCGCAGCCCGGAAGTAGGTGGTCCAGCAGCGCCTTACCGCTCCATTGGAGACCATTGCTTCGCATAACCCGTGTGGCCATTTGCTCGGGCGTCCATCGTTGCAGCTTGCTTCTTTCGGACTCTGAGAGGGGCTCTAGTAGGGACTCACCCGAGGAGAGTGACTCGCCACGCTTGGTATCTACGAGTCTGTACTGATTCGTCAACAGTACGCCGTTCTCGCGCGCAGCCTCTAGGACCTCGGGAGCCCAGATGATGCCTCCAGTATTGTCTCCCCCCAGCGTAGTGAACAAAAAGCCATCGTCGATACCCACATTACGAAAGCCCCGAAAAATCCAGGTCGGCACGGAGATGAGATCTCCCTCTGTAATCAGCACGGATTGAAACTCCGGGTCGTAACCCCACCGAATCTCCCATTGACCTCGCGTACAAATAAAGACCTCGCATGTAAAGTGGAGGTGGGGTGGATTAACCTTACCGTGTGGCATGCGCACACCGCCAACCTGAAATCCATGAGGCTCTCTGAGGCTCACTGGTTGACTCTCAGACTGTGAAACACCGGGCCCAACAAGGGCATAGTTAAACTTAGGCTTGCACTCGTCGAGACAGTAGTCCACGAAAGCCTCTGTGGAGTACCTAAGGCCCGAGAACGGCATATGGCGCATCTTCAGCTGCTCACGTGTATACATTCTCAATCTCCGATTTCGCTTCTCTAATCCAGTTCAGCAGTGAATGGGCGACCCGACCCGGTCGCTCAAGGAGGGAAAAGTGCCCACATCGGGGCAGCAGTTCTAGGCAACTCTGGGGGCTTGATTGTGCTGCCTTAATTTGAAGACTCGGCGGACAGATTGTGTCCGACCGGCCAGACAGAATGAGAAGTGGCCTGCGGAAGGCTCGCAGGCTGGCATGTCCATCTTGGCGTTTCGCCGCAAAGTCGAATTGATTGTGTGCATGTCTCAGGGGCGTGAGCTCTGCCATCTGTACGAGTGTTGAGCGGTAACGAATTGCATCGCGTGGATTCAAAAAGTAGCGCTGCTTGAGGCGTCCACAAAGGTGCCGCAGGCCGTGGGAGCGGAGCTCGTCATTGAGTCGTCGGCGGTTCATACGGTGGCGTGCGCTGGCTGCCTCTGCATTGCTCGAGATCAGTGCCAGACCTGCAACGCGTTCAGGGACCTGTCTCAAAATCTCGAGAGCTACGAGTCCACCTAGTGAGAAGCCCGCAATAACGAATCGGTCCGGGAGTGTTCGCAGGAGTCCATGGACCCATGCACGTCTTTTTGAAAGCCCTCGAAGACTGAGGTGTCGAATGGGTACCTCTGTCTTGAGTTTCGGGGAGACACGCCTAAACACTCGCGCATCGCACAGGGTGCCAGGCACCAGAATCAGTGGCACGCTCATTTCACTGCCCCCTGGGTGAGACCCGCGACAATTCTGCGCTGAAAGATCGCCACAAGGATAAGCAGAGGAATAGTGAGACTGACGGATCCTGCTATGCCTTGCATCAACAAGGTCTCGCTATCCGCTTGTATGACAGAAGCGATGGCAACTGGCATGGTCATGTTCTCAGCGTTCGTGAGTGCACTCGAGAGCAGGAAGTCGTTGTAGGCCAGTAGGAAGCTAAATAGGCCAGTTGTCACCAAGCCGGGACCGATTACCGGCAGAACAACGTACCGAAAGGCTTGGAATCGCGTGCAGCCGTCCACCATGGCCGCCTCATCGATATCCCTGGGGATCGCAAGGAAGAACGCTCGCATCATCCAGATCGTGAAGGGCTGATTGACGGCGATTAGCACCAGCATCAGAGGAAAAATCGAGCCACGAACTCCAATAGCTTCAAAGAAGTACACAAACGACGGAAGGAGCGCTGCGTGCGGCATTGCGCGAAAGGCTAGTGCGACCATGAGCAACACGAGCCCCCATCGGGCTGTCGTTCTCGAGAGCGCATAACCTGCGAGGCTCCCAATCGAGAGCGACACAGTTACGGTTCCGCTGGTGAGTAGAACGGTGTTGAGCGCATTACCGGTAAAGCCACCTGCCTGCCAGAGATTTCGATAGTGGTCGAAAGTCAATGGAGCTAGCAAGTGCAGCGGGATTGCGAACGCGTCAACGTAGTCTCTCAGACTCAGCATGAAGGTCCATGCGAGAGGGCCCGCAGCCAACATCAACCAGATGAGGACAACACCATAGGCTGCGGGTTTCATGCCGCACCTTCCTTGTGCTCACGCACAGCTCGCCTTAGCATGGGGATGAGGAGAACGCCAATGCCAATCGTAGTGAGGATTGCAGCTGCGCTCGCTTTGAAGGGATTACCTTCATCGAGGAGGATGGAATAGGTTACAAACTGCACGCTCTCTGTGAACGTACCCTGAGTTAAGACAACCACCGGCTCGAAGAGCTTATAGGAGTCCATGGTGTGTATCAGCAGAATGAAGGTCACCAACGGGCCCAAATGCGGGAGGGTGACATACCATAGTTTCTGGGTGGTGCTGGCCCCGTCGAGCGAGGCTGCCTCAAGGGCGTCTTTTGGCACGGATTGAAGGCCTGCGAACAGAACGATGAATGCAAAAGGGAGTGAATGCCAGATCCCGTAGAGGATTACCAAGAGTCTGGCACTCCACGCCTGAGCCATCCAGTAGATCTGCATGCCGAAGGCGGAGACGAGTTGGGTGACCAGACCATCGTCTCGGAAGAGCCACTTCACTGATAAGGCACCAACAAGCGGTGTCACGATAAACGGCAAAATAGCGGCACCAATTGCAAAGCCACGTATCCCCACAGGCAGTTGGTTAACCGCTAGTGCCAAAATTAGTCCGCCAATAATGACGATGGGAACCGTCACCAGAACGTACAGCATGGTGAATTGAAGTGCCTTGGCGAACTCCGAGCTCAAGACACTCACGTACTGATCTAACCAGACAAACTTGCAAAACTGCTCGGGAAGACCATCGACACCAACCTTTGCCCGCTGCGTGGTGAGTTCTTCAATGCCGAATGGCGTCTGGAGCCTTACAGTTACCAGCTCAAGCACGTCGGTGCATTGGATCAGCGAAAGGTAGATGGCGTAGAGCAAAGGAACCGCAAGTAACAGGGCCATCACCCCGAAAGAGGGAGCGGAGAACTGAATGAAAGCGGCGAGCCTCATGCGCGCAAAAACCCTCGTTCCTTTGCCAAGCGCGTATACGAGTCCGCTGCACGCTGAAGAGCGACCGCGGGCTGAACCTCACCCGCGAGTGCCTCAGGAATCCACTGGCCAAGTTCTGAGTGGGCGATGCCAAAGAAAGGCTCTGTAGGCCACGTTGCCGCCCCCGCAGCTTTCGCAAGCGCCACCCCAGAACCGAATCTACCGGGCCGGAAACTTGAGTGTGTCCAAATAGCCAGATCGTTACCTGATTGAACGTGTGTGGGGTCGAGAAGATACCGAAGCACAGAGAAAGTCATATCGCGGGGCGCCTTGCTTCGTCTGGGCATCACAAATCCATCCCACCATAGGTGGGCAGCAGTCGGGCCTCGCGGGATCGCCGAGGGCGCCGCCGCGAACTCAATCCTTCCAACCACCCGGGAGGCAGTTGGCTCATCCATTCGCGCAGCCCTACTCGCCCAGAGGACTCCGAGAGCAGCCCGTCCTTGTTGCAGCTGATTCATCACGTCGTCAGAATTTGAGGAGAGCGCATTGGGAGACATGAACCGCATCTGTGCTCGCATGATTTCGATCGCGTGGTGCCCGTGCTCTCCTTGGAAATTTGGCTCTGCACTGCCTCGTTTGAAGAATCTACCCCCAAGAGAGACGAAGAGATTGGTGAATTCTGTGGCGCAGTCCCAACCCTTTGCGAAGGTCTGTGCAATCGGATAGCGCAGTCCGTGGTCTCGCCTCAGTGCGGCTGCTGCCATTAAGAGTTCATCGCAGTCATGCGGTGGCCTTAGGCCACTTCGCTCTAGCAAATCCTTTCGGTAGAAGAGGATCTGTGTGTTACTCATGAATGCGAGAGCCATTAGTTGATCATCCACGCGCACCATTTGGTTTTGTTCTAATTCACCGGCCAATGGTCGATAGAGGTCGGTCATTGAAGAGAGCTGCCCTCGGGCATACAGGTCACTGAAAACACTCATTGAGACAATCGCAGCGTCGAAAGGACAACGGCTCCGCATGGCAAAGCCCTGTTCAGTCTCCTGGCGTGCCGTTGGCGTGAGCTTCACCGAGATGCGACCTTGCGACGACTTGCATTGCTCTGCCGCAGCGGCGAGGTGAGACATGGCAGGGAACGCGTTACTCAGGATGTCCACTCGTCCCCGGACATCCGCTGGGCATGCAGCCCAACCAAATGGTGCGGCCATGCCTGCCGTGAGTCCGAGGAGTGCGCCTCTCCTGGCCCGGTCAAGCCCGGCAGTCATCTCCTTTGCCCCGTCTCAGCGTCAAACCACGAGACTGAACCCAAGGAGAGCTCAAAAGGAATACGCTCTCCATACAAACCAGAGAAATCAGGCTCGGCCCGACAGGTTAACTGCTGCTCACCACACTGTAGGGTGACCCAAGTTAAGTCTCCGGTTGTCTCTACCGACAATAAGGTTCCGAACCCATTCGCTTCGTTTGCTGGCCGCAGCATGATGTGCTCCGGACGTACGCCCATGACCAACTCTCCGAGACCGATACGTGCGTCGTGAGCAACCTTCAGTTTGTCGTTATGGCCCGGCAGAGAGAAAAATCCCATGGGGTCAACGACGCCGCGCAGGAGGTTCATGGGTGGAGACCCCACAAACCCGGCCACAAACGTGTTCGCAGGCTGGTGATAAATCTCGAGGGGAGTTCCAACCTGCTGCACCCGTGCTGCGCTCATAACGACTACGCGATCTGCAAGCGTCATGGCCTCGACTTGATCATGGGTCACATAAACGGTTGTAATGGCCAGTTGGCGGTGTAATTGCTTGATATACGTCCGCATACTGGCGCGCAGTCGTGCATCGAGATTCGATAGAGGCTCGTCCAGCAGAAAGAGCGAGGGTCGGCGCACGATGGCACGTGCCAATGCAACCCGCTGACGCTGACCGCCCGAGAGTTCCTTGGGCTTACGAGAGAGTAAGCCATCAACTTCAACCGTCTTTGCGGCAGCAATCGCCTGAGTCGTAATGGATTCGCGCGACTCTCCTCGCATCTTCAGTGGAAACCCAATGTTCTCGAGGACGGTCATGTTTGGGTAGAGGCCGTAGCTCTGAAAGACCATGGCCACGTTTCGATCGCGAGGCTCAAGGTGAGTGATATCCCTCCCGTCTAGCCGTATGCGCCCACTGGTGGGAGTCTCAAGGCCGGCGATCATACGCATGGTAGTTGTTTTTCCACAGCCTGACGGGCCAAGAAGCACAACGAATTCTCCGCTCCGGATATCAAGAGTTAGGGGGTGGAGAACCGTGGTCTCTCCCCAGGTCTTCTCCAAGTGCTCGAGCGTCAGCGCGCTCAAAGGGATTCCCTTCGCGCTGAAAGGACCTGCATCCAAATAGAGACCTCATCCATAAGGATCCACTCTCGAATAATGGCGCCGTCTTGGAGGTCAGCGTGTTGAATGGATAGGACGGAGATGAAAGCACCCGTTGGTTCTCCGTAGTGTCCGTATTGGTTATGGACCAGTCTAAGACGATAGCGGCAGGAGATTGATTCAACGCCGGGCTTGACGTGGGGATGGCTTGAGCAATGGTCAATCTCAAGACTATGAAAACTAAGACCATCGAGTAAAGAATAGATACGTCCTTGACGCTGCTGCCTGCCGACAGATGTGAATCCGCCCGGATGCCAGGCAATGACATCGTCGGCATAGAGGCTGAGGGTGCGGTCGGCACTGCGTGCTCCTAGACGCTCACAGGTGCGCTCAAGTTCCTGGAGGTAGTCGTTACAACGCCGGCTTTGCTCTATTTGGGAACGATAGGGTTGAGGTGCGACGGTTGAGTCTGGATGCTTCCAACCGGTGTGTAACCGCAACCAATCATTGGCCAGCGCTCGAGGAAGTATGCCGATTTGACGAGCGATTGCGCCATGATCACGCACGAGCCATTCATGTTGAATTTTATTCTCTCTACAAATGCAGTCCGCAATCGTACGGACGAAGACTGGCTTATTCGTTGGAACACCGAAACGCCCCGATCCTGCGTGAACCATAGGACTCAGAATGCGATGCGAAGAGAGGAATCCCGTTTGCGCGTTACCACTCACGAGGATCGCTTCGGCCAGGAGTCGTCTGTCTGGGAATACGCTGAGCGTTGCTCGCGTACCCTCGACAACGGGTTCAATACCGTGGGAGATCCCAGTCGGGGATTCCACCATGCAATCTGGCGCGTAGTAGCGCTCAATATCCGACAGCTGGCCCCCCTCCCAGATCGACTCGGTGATCCGAAGGATATAGTCCTCAATCGAGGTGAATTGGGTGTCGAAACCTTTCATCATCGACAGTCCTTATCGCCTTACAGAGGCACGTTGGACGAGCAATGCAGGCACCACGATGGTCTCGCGCCTGAGTTCGTCATCTTCTCGAAGCGCAGACTGGAGGATTTGGACTGTGTGTTCGACCATCTCGTCTAGCGGCTGACGCACGGTTGTAAGGTTGTAGCTGAGCCAAGAGGCCTGGGGGACATCGTCGAATCCAACGACCGACACGTCCTCTGGTATGCGCAGCTTCAGCTCGAACCGAATCGTGTCCATGACCGCAAATGCCATGTGGTCTGAGGCGACGAAAACAGCGTCAGGGCGCTCTGGACGGGAGAACATGTCCCGTGCTGCAACGCGGGCCTGCGTAAAGTCGTAATTCCCGACGCCCCGAGACCATATCCGCGAGTTAAGACGAGCGAGCTCCTCTCGAAATCCTCGCTCTCGCTCGCGACTCGTCGAGGACTCCTCCTGACCAGCAATGAAGGCAATTCTCTCGTGGCCCGCGTCAACCAAAAGCTTTGCAACCTCCGCACATCCTGCGTAGTTATCGGAGGTGACAGAGGACGCCTCTTGTCGGTCCGTAACCGAGTGCACGCGGTTAAACATCACGACGGGAATGCTTGCATCGGCGCAACGCCTTGCGAGGGTAGAGGACAAGGTGACGGATGCTAGAACAATCCCGTCCACGTGGTACTGCAAGATCTCGTCGACAACCTCATCGGCGCTTGCCTGGGGGCAGAAGAACAGAAGCACATGGTAGCCATCTCGCTGGAGACGCTCGGAAAGCCTCTGTATTGCGATGGGGTAGAACAGGTTTTCCAAGTAAGAGAGAACCAGCCCAATGATGCGCGATTTTTTGGTAATGAGGCTGCGTGCATGAGCATTAGGTCGGTAACCAAGTAGACGAGCCGCAGAGAGCACTTTCTCGCGAGTCTCCTCAGAGACACTGGCTCCTTTGGTGAATGCACGGCTCACCGCAGATTGAGAGACTTGTGCAACACGTGCGACGTCAAACGAGGTTACGGTGCGGGGGGCTTTGCTCATACGGCGGTCCATCCTCCGTCAAGTTTCAGGGTTGTTCCGGTCATGAGCGACGATGCATCTGAGGCCAGAAACACAACAGCGCCGACAATATCCTGCAGTGTGCCCAATCGACCCAAGGCAATCTTGGAGATCACATCGTCTCGAAATCCCGGCTCGCTCAAAAAAGGCGCAGTCATCTCGGTTTCAATAAAGGTTGGAGAGAGCGTATTCACCCTTATGCCATAGGGCCCAAGCTCCCAGCTCAGTGCCTTAGTCATGCCCTCCAGTCCATGCTTACTCGCGCAATAGAGGGAACGCTTTGCACCCCCTACATGGCCCATCTGTGATGAAACATGCACGATGGAGCCGGGCCGGTCTGCTGCGATCGCACGTTTGGCAAACTCTCGGGTGAGATAGAAGGCGGCCTTTAAATTCAGCGCGAGAATTTCGTCGATATCTGAATCTGGTGTCTCAACGAGTAGCTTGGGCCGGTTTGATCCCGCGCTGTTGATCAGGATGTCGAAGGCCTCATGGTGTTCGAAGAAGTTCTGAACAGCTGTTGAGTGCGTTACATCTAAGCAGACGAAATCGGCCGTTCCGCCAATTGCTCGAATACGCTTGCAGACAGCACTCAAATCTGCCTCTCCTCGGGCGGAGACCGTGACATGTGCACCCGCCGATGCCAACGCCTCAGCCGCTGCCCCACCGATGCCCTTGCTCCCTCCCGCAACGAAGGCGCGTTTACCGCTCAGACTAAAGCTAGATGAACTGAATATTGGTGTCACGATCTGAACTTACGCGCTCACCGGTTTGTACCACTCAACATCTCGCTTACCGAATCTGCGCACCCGCAAGTTCGCCTGCTCTCCATGCCCTGCGAAGTTCTCCATGTGGCAAAGCCGAGAGCATATTGCGCCAATCTGTGCGCTGGCCACATCGGAGAGTACTCGCTGATAGGTACAAGTCTTCAGGAATTTTCCTACCCAAAGTCCACCGGTATAGCGGGCGTTCTTATTGGTTGGAAGGGTGTGGTTTGTACCAATGACCTTATCGCCAAAGCTCACATTTGTACGAGGGCCAAGAAAAAGCGCTCCGTAGTTCTGGAGGTTATGCAAAAAGTAGTCTGGGTCCCTCGTCATGACCTGCACATGCTCAGAGGCAATTTCGTCAGCCACCTGCAGCATCTCCTCGTCGCTGTCACAAACAATGACCTCCCCACATTCCGCCCAACTCACCCGGGCAATGTGTGCTGTCGGAAGTATGGTCAGTTGTCGCTCAACCTCAATCAGCACCTCCTTGGCAAGGGCCTCGGATGTTGTGAGGAGCACAGCAGGGGAATTTGTGCCGTGTTCCGCCTGGCCAAGTAGGTCGACCGCACACATTTCTGCGTCAACCGAGTCGTCTGCGATGATTAAGGTCTCAGTAGGGCCGGCAAACAAATCAATACCGACTCTGCCGAAGAGCTGGCGCTTGGCCTCAGCGACGAACTGATTGCCCGGCCCCACAAGCATGTCGACAGGCTTAATTGAGGGAGTTCCGATCGCCATAGCCGCAACCGCTTGGACCCCCCCAAGCACGAGGATTTCATCAGCCCCCGCCATACTCATTGCCGTGACAATCGCTGGGTGTGGTGCCCCCTGATAGGGCGGTGCCGTTGCGACGATGCGTTTTACACCTGCCACCTTTGCAGTGAGAACGCTCATGTGTGCGGATGCAATTAACGGATACTTGCCGCCCGGCACGTAACAACCCACGTTTTGAATGGGCACGTGCTTGTGCCCAAGTACGACTCCTGGCAAGGTCTCGACCTCCACATCGCGCATGCTCTCCCGCTGTATCTGAGCAAACCTGCGGATTTGTGTCTGAGCGAACTGTATGTCCTCAATCTCACGAGCGCTCAATGTCTTCTGCGCCTGTTCGACCTGCTGCTGGGACAGTCGGAATTCGGCCGGATCCCACTGATCGAATTTCCGTGAATATTCGCGAACGGCCTCATCGCCACGAACCGATATATCGAGCAAAATGCGCTCAACGGTTGTGCGTGTGGTTTCATCTGAGGCTGCAAGCTGGGCAGCAGTCTTACCGTGTTTGAGGTAACGAATCATTTGTTGCGTCCTTTGCATCGTTTTTTCTAGTATGCATGCGTATGCAAATTTTTGTCTTGCCCAATCCCGAGAACTTAGGGAAAGCCATAGTCGCTAGTTTTAGGCGAAATTCCCAGTTAGACTGATGCAAAATTCTTCTTTGCATAGGTTTGCAGACTGGTCATGAGCAGCTCACCACCAAGCATTTGCCTATCGTCGTTTATCGAGCGGCTTGACCGCGCGCTCCTCGATGCGTCCGTGGGGGATCAGAACCTCTTTCACCCAGACTCGGTCCTTGATTGCTTTCACCCGATCAACAGGTGTCTTGGAGCAGAGCCTTTTTTTGAGAGGGTGGCTCGACCTTTGCACGCTGCATTCAGTGGGCTCCGCAGAAAAGTAGACATAGCAATGACAGGGCAGTGGACTCCAGCGGGCGATCGCGCTCAGGTTTGGATCTCTCTCACCGGCCATTACATCGGACAACAGCACTCGGCGTTTCTCAGTATTCCATCTGCTCAGCGCCTTGGAAGCATTCGCTTCGGCGAGTTTTATCGCATTGAGGATGGCCGCGTCGTGGCAGGGAAGATCTTATGGGACCTTCCCGCACTTTGCGCGCAGGCTGGTAGGCCGTTTTTTCGGCCGTCGTCGGGACGTGAATGGCTTATTCCAGGACCCATGTCGCAAGACGGCGTGCTGCGCAATCCTGCTGACGAGGGGCAAACGATGGCGTCGTTGCGGCTTGTTGAGGACATGATTGCTGGCCTGATGGCCTACGACGGAACCTCGTTGGAGAGCATGGGCATGGAGCGCTTCTGGTCCAAGGATATGCTTTGGCATGGGCCTTGGGGCATTGGATCTTCATCCGGCCTCAAGGGATTTCAAGACGTTCACCAGCGGCCGTTTCTTCATGCTTTTCCGGACCGAAAGGGCGGGAACCACAGTGCCCGCTTTGCCGATGGACCGTATGTTTGCTCCACTGGGTGGCCAAGCATTCGAGCGACCCACCAAGGCGCATACCTCGGTCATGCTGCTACCGGCCTGCCGATCACGATGCGAGTTATGGACTGGTGGAGAGTTGATCAGGGGCTGTTGACAGAGAACTGGGTCTTCATCGATCTGCCTCACCTCTTTTTGCAATTCGGCAAGGATTTGCTCTCCGAGTTCGACAGCATTTAGCTCTCTTCGGTTTCATCGTCAGGGTTTGCGCGCGACGTCAAATTAGCCTTACAATTTGAGTGTTCGTTTTATTTGACGAACACGTCTGCTGGTGCCCGCATCGCGCGGGTTAAACGGGAAGCTGGTTCGAGTCCAGCGCTTTCCCCGAAACAGTCAGAGGATGCATCCGAGGTCGTAGAGAGCGCTCCAGTCCGCCTCTCGGTCACTGCCCCTTTTGGGGTGGGAAGGCTAGATCTTGGGTGGAGTGTCCTCAAGCCTGGAGACCGGCCGCAGACGCCAACTCAACGTGGCCTCGGGTGTAAGGCTTCCGAATGGGAAATGAACCGATGTCACGATGGACTCCCCTGCGCGCTGCAGTCAGTGGCCTTCTCGCCATAAGCCCGGCCTGGGCTCAAGAGGTCGTCATTACGGCGACCCGAATTCCAACGCTCGCCTCGTCGGTGATTCCGGCAGTCAGCGTGTATGCGCGCGAAGATATCGAAGCCTCAGGGGCATGGTCGCTTGCCGATCTCATCGCGCGCACGCCTGGGGTTGAAACGGGGCGAAATGGAGGGCAGGGCGCGGTTACATCCTTTTTCTTGCGTGGGGCAGAGAGCAAGAATGTCTTGGTGCTGGTTGATGGCCAGCGCATGCGCGATGGCGTCACCCAATCCTCACTTGCGGAAAATATTCCGCTCGACCTCGTCGAGCGAGTTGAGGTGATTCGAGGCAACGTCTCAGCACTCTACGGCGATGGGGCTGTTGGCGGGGTGATCTTGGTCACGACACGACCCGAAAGCGAGGGGCGTGCGCAGAAGCGAATCGTCTTTGGAATGGGAACCCAAGGCACTCGTGAGCTCGGCGTGACCATGCGCACCCCTCTCTCTGGCGCTCAGATTCATCTGGGCCTCTCACATGTTGCTGAGGATGGCGCCTCTGCCACGGACCCGAGTAAAACCATGAGTACGGATCCATCTGATGCTGACAGGGATCCCTATGAGCGCACGGCAATTCAGGTCGGACTTCAGGCCCATGCGCTCGGTGGCCGCCTGCAGCTCTCGCAGCAATCCACGCGAGCTCACATCCGGTTTGATAATGACTGGATGGGATCGGACCCAAGACAGGCCAGCAGCTCTGACCTTACTGGCCTGCAGTGGAGTGGGCCTTTTGTCTCGCGCTATCAACAGTCCCTCAGCTTTCAATCCAGCCAGCATCGAATCGAGACCAATACCGGCAGCAATAACACGACGCAAACGGAGCAGGCTGGATGGTCCATCAGCGGTCCATTCGGCGATGGTCGCATGCTGGCCGGGCTGGAGCGACGCAGAGATGCTCGCAGCCCTGCGGATGGAGACACGGCCTCACGTGTGACTCAGGCGCAGTTCTTCACCTGGATATACGACAGCTCATCTTCGCGCGTCTCCGCCCAGCTTGCGATTCGCAGGGATGATCCTGAGGATCTGGCGCCCAAGTCAACCTATTTGCTGGGATTGGGCTGGCGCCTGAATGCAACCGCGCGGCTCACCGCAAGCGTGTCTTCCGCCTTTCGTGTGCCAGATGGCTATGCACTCTCGACCAATCCGCAACTCGTTCCAGAAGACACCCGCAGCGCCGAGCTCGGATACCGTTGGGTGCAACCCTCAGGCGCACAGATCTCGCTCATTGCCTTTCAGGGCAGGACCAACAACCCCATTCTTTACGATGAGACATACACCGCTCGCAATCTCAGCGAGATGAGAAATAGGGGCGTTGAAATGGATGCGACGCTGCCGCTCGATTCGAATTGGCAGTTGCGGCTCGGACTCACCGCTCAGGATCCAAGGAGCCCACGCAACGAGTTTGGAGCGGTGGTCGAACCACTTGTATGGGTTCAGAGTGCGCGCAGGGCACGATGGTTTGGCGATCTGGCACTTCAAGGGCGCTGGCAGCGTTATAACCTTGCATTCAAGGCCTCTGGTGCTGGAGCCCGCCGAAATACGGACTCGGATGCACATGCCTTGCGGCAACTTAATGGCTACGCATTGCTTTCACTGAGAGCACAGCGGCCGCTTGGACATGGTTTGAGTGTGCAGCTTACGTTCGATAATCTGCTTGACACCGAGTACAGCCTCGCAGCAGGCTACCCCGGCATGGGTAGGCGTGCGCTGCTGTCTCTTCGTTGGCGGGGGTAGATTTGGGTTAGTGCAGGTGTTGGCCCGATGGCTCTGAGCTGTCGGGCAATTCTGCATGGACCAGTTCGCCTTCCAGGTTGGGATAGAGGGGGGCCCCGCAGTCCTCGCAATACTCCATGGGCATGCGGGCACGCAAAAACTCAATGCGCTGAACGCCCGATTCCTTCAGCACCGCCTCAATATCTTCAACGATGTCGCTCATCTCATCCTCCGCTCCAAGCAGCGGCCAGATGACGCCGTGAATGACCTCTTCCTCCTGAGCCACCTGAAACCCAACGCGGTACTCCTCGAGCTGCCGGTTGTAGCACCCGGCAATGACCGCCACGAGATTATTCGGCGCAATCGATAGTGTGGTGCTCAGGAAGGCAACAGAGGCTGAGAGCGAGAAGGGCCGAGCCGCGCGGTCTGCATCGCGACAGGCAACGTAGTACGCGCGGGGGATCATGGGCTCAAACCCACACGCGGGCAGCAGGCTGCTGAGGCTCTCTTGGCAGGCCTGTCTCCAGGCGGCACCCACCTCATCCCGCGTAACCAGCCCCTCTTGCCATTTGAATATGGGGCTACCTGCCGGGGCGGAGACAACCCCAAGGACATAGCGTTGGTCTGCGAGAAACTGCGCGGTCTCGTTCAGCGATTTTGTATCGACTGGCATGCGCCCCTCGGAGATGTGCTGCACAAGGGTCTGGCGGAGCTCCGCTGTCTCTCCGAAGCTCTCTGGAAGTTGGTCAGGCGAAAAGAAATAATCCGCGAGGACAATATCGGTGCCGTGTGCGAAAACGTGCTCGGCCATGGCAGACCGCAAGGTTTGGAGGGCCTCCTTGCCGAGCATGCGTGTTGGAAGCGGCATACGTGACCATGCCAGGACGGGCGCAGCGATGAGCAAGATGTCGCGACTTCCGTCTGAGGATGCAACCTGACCGTGTTCGACGCGGCCCTCAATTGCGTCTGCGAGCTCCTCATAGGCGCGAGACTCCCGGTCAGCGAGCCGATCGAGGGCAGCGTTGAGCGAACTCTCGTCTGAACTGGATAGCAGTCCGTCGATCTCAAGATCGAGCTGTGCTTCCCAGAAGCGGTCTTCCGCGCGACTGCCGGACTGTGCAAGACCCTCGGCGAGTTCAACCAGGCGGTCAGCCTCTCGAGAGGCGCGTCCACGACGTGAGGAGGGTGAGGTTTTCATGGCAAATCCCGAGCGTGTTAGCTATTGTTGAAAATACAGTACTGAATCTTTTACACTAGGCGTAACATCGAGTCTTTGAAACAAGGCCACACCTTGGTTAAAACATTATTCTCTCGACGCAAGCTTCTAATCACTGTCATTGTCGCAGGCTTTGCGGTCGTTCTCTTTGCGCTACTGAATTCCTCAGACAAGAAGCAGGATAAAGCCGCGGAGGGCCCTCCCGCGCTGACTTTTCTGCCCAGCGAGGTTGTTCAGCCCCAGATTGGCCCCGTGGGGCGTGGCATTGAACTCGCAGGAGTCCTCCAAGCTGCCGACAGTGTCACGGTTCGGGCGCGTGTAGCGGGCCGCTTGCTGTCTCTGCAAGTCCAGGAGGGCGATCGCGTCAAGGTAGGGCAGAGGCTTGGTGACCTAGACCTAACCGATGCGCGCGCGCGCGTACTGGAGCGTCAGGCCGCACTGACTGCAGCTCAGGCTGACGAGGCGAACGCCCAATCGCGGCATGAAGCCAATCTTGCCCTGACCCAGAAGGGCTTTTTGTCGCCTGTTGCGCTCAAGGGCTCCGATGCTGCCCTTCAGGCCGCACGTGCAGCGCGGCAGTCTGCCCAGGCCCAGCTCGACACAGCAAAACTGCGCCTCTCAGAGGCCGAACTCAACGCACCCATCGCAGGCGTCATCGCCAAGCGTCAGGCGGTGGTGGGGGAGATGCTCAACCCAGACCAACCCGTTCTACAAGTCCTCAATCTCGCTGTGCTTGAATTGAGCGCAACCGTCGCGGCTGGAGATGCTGGGCTTCTTTCTGTTGGTCAATCCGTTCAGGTCACCATCGATGAAGCCGCGGGACTGAAGGTTCAAGGCCGTATTCATCGCGTGGGTCCCGCGTCAGACGCCGCAGCCCGTGCCATGCCCGTGGTGGTGCGGTTCCAGAATCCAGGTGCGCTCCTGCCCGGCCAGTATGGTCGCGCGCTCATGACCATAGCCGATAACCGCCCACGCATCACAGTGCCCATTCATGCCGTGGGGCTCGAGGGTGCCGATCGTATTGTCTGGGAGCTTGCAGACGGTCAACTCAAGCGGCGCGTCGTGTTTGTGGACGGTCAGTCGGATGACGGTCAGCGCCTGATCGTGCGCGGCGAACTCACCGAAAAAAGCCAGATTCTGGCTCGCCAGTTTGACAACCTCCGGGAAGGCCAACGCGGCACCATTGGCGCGGCACCCGTCGTGCCGCCCGTGCCTGTTGGCTCACGTCCGCCCGCACAGGGCTAAAGGAGCATCGCCTCATGTGGATGACCCGCGTATCCATCGCGCAGCCTGTCTTTGCGACGATGGTCATGCTCGCGATGACCGTACTAGGCCTTTTTTCATACAGCAAGCTTGGTGTTGATCAGATGCCTGAAATCGAGATCCCCGTGATCTCGATTCAGATTGAATACCCGGGCGCCTCCGCGGAGGCCGTTGAGCGCGAGATCACCCGACGCGTCGATGAGGCAGTCAGTGGGGTAGAGGGCCTCAAGAAGATCTATTCACAGGCTGTGGATGGCTATTCGTCCACCTGGATTGACCTTAATTTGGGCACCGATGTGGCTTCAACCATGCAGGACGTGCGCGACCGCATTGGTGGGCTCTCGGCGGCGCTACCCGAAGGCACGAAGCCCGCTGCAATTAAACGGGTCAATACCGAGAATGATCAGCCGCTGGCCTTCTTTTCACTGAACTCGGATCAGCGCGGGCTGCGAGAGCTCAGCCTCATTGCGGAGCAGACGGTCGCGCGACGCCTGCGTCAAGTGCCAGGCGTGGCGGCGGTGCAAGTCGGTGGAACGCAGCCACGAGAACTTCGGGTGGATCTCAAGCTCGACCGGCTGATTTCCACAGGGGTGATGCCGCAACAGATCATTCAATCGATTCGCGAAGGCAACCTCGACAGTGCCGTGGGCCGCTTGTCGGACGATGTGTCCGATTTGGGCTTACGGGTGGATGGACGCATTCAGGAGGCCTATCGGTTCGGAAGTATTCCCGTGTCCTCAGCGCAAGGCACCCGGCTGCAGGTCTCTGACTTGGCAGAGGTGTATGAGTCGACCGAAGAGCCCAACAGTCTGGCCCGCATTAACGGCAAGCCCTCCATCAGCATTGCAATCTTCAAGCAGCAGGGGGGAAATATGGTGGCGGCTGGCACCGAGGTGCAACGGGTTGCCAAGCTTCTTCAGGATCAGCTTCCTGCTGACGTGAAGCTCGACCTCATATGGGCACCAAGTGACTGGGTGAAGCAGTCCATTGATGGGCTTCAGAAAACCCTCATCGAGGGTGCGCTGCTGACGGTCGTGATTGTGTTTCTTTTCCTCAAGTCCTGGCGCAGCACCGTGATCACAGCATTGACGCTGCCCATCTCCATTATTTCGGCCTTCATTGCAGTCAACGCGCTGGGCTTCACGCTTAATTTTATGACCGTCATGGCACTCTCACTGTGCGTGGGCCTGCTCATCGACGATGCCATCGTGGTTCGAGAAAACATTGTGCGACATCTCCACATGGGCAAGACGCACTTTCAAGCGGCCCAAGAGGGTACGGAAGAGATCGGGCTCGCCGTGTTTGCGACCACCCTGGCGATCTGCGCGGTGTTTGTGCCCATCGCATTTCTTGAAGGCGTGATGGGGGCCTATTTCTATCCCTTTGGAATCACTGTGGCCGTGGCCGTGATGGTCTCGCTCTTTGTGAGCTTTACCCTAGACCCTATGTTGTCCTCTATTTGGAAAGACACGCACCCCGACGGGGACACCCTGCCAAGGCCTTTGCGTTGGTCTGTTGAACAGGTTGATCACTTCATGGCATGGCTGGCCAAGGTATACAACCAGTTTATTCACTGGGGATTCTCTGAGGCGAGATACGGTCTGAAGGGCCGCTTGCGCTGGTTGTCGCTCTCCCCGCGGGGGGTCATTCTCTGGGGGGCAGCGGGGAGCTTTGTTGCTGCCATTTTCCTCATTGCTATGGCGGGCACTGAATTTATTCCCAAGACCGATCAGGGCTACATTGAGCTTCGGCTCAGGCTCCCAGTCGGCTCAAGTCTCGAGCGCACCAACGAGAAGGTGGCACAGGTTGAGGCTGTGGTCGCCGATCTGAAAGAGGTCAAAATGATCTCGACCCGAATTGGTGGCGGTTCGGGTGGGCGGAACGAGGCCCGCATTGGATTGGTCCTCAAGTCGCGCTCTGAACGCGCCCGCACTCAGTTCGAGGTGGAGTCTGAAGTCAGAGAGCGCCTCAAGGGTGTCGCTGGCGTAGAGTTTGTGCTCGGATGGGATCGTCCGATCGAGGTTGCCATCCTGGGCTCTAACCCAGACCAGCTCAAGGAAATTGCGGGCAAGCTGAAGGACAAGATTGCTGCCATCCCTGGCGTGGTCGACCCAGAGTCATCCGCGCAGCCTGGCATTCCCACCTTTGCGATTCAGGTGAATGAGCTTGCCGCCAAAGAAATGGGGATCACCAGTCAGGGTCTCGCCCAGAGCATTCGCACTTACGTATTTGGCTCGACTGCAAGCTACTGGATGGCCCCCGATGGCGAGCAAGTCGATGTGCGCGTGAGATTGCCGGATCAAGACCGAGCACGACTCGAGCAGATCCTTGAGCTTCCGGTGGGATTCACCAGCGGACGTCAGCCCATTCGACTGGGCGCAGTTGCAACCGTTAAGGCCGTCGATAGCCCCAAGCGCATCGTGAGACAGAACCTCCTGCGTCGTGAGACCGTTACTGCGAATGTGGAGGGCAGATCGGCTGGCGAGGTGGGTGCTGAGGTGCAAAAGCTTACGAAGGCCTATCAACTGCCAGAGGGCGTTCGATTTGATATTGGCGGTGATACCCAAGAGCAGCAGGAAGCCTTTGGACAGATGATTGGCGCCATGCTCTTGGCCATCATGTTCATTTATTTTGTGATTGCGAGCTTGTTCCGAAGCTTCATTCAGCCCATTGCCATCATGGTCTCGCTCCCTCTGTCCTTGATTGGGGTTGCGATTGCACTGGTGAGCTTTGGATCCACCCTCAACATGTTCTCCATCATTGGGTTGGTCATGCTCATGGGGCTCGTGACCAAGAACTCGATTCTTTTGGTCGACTACGCGAATCAGCAACGCAGGGCTGGGCTCTCTGTGAAGGAGGCGCTCATGGTTGCTGGCGAGGTGCGCATTCGTCCCATCATCATGACGAGCTTCGCCATGATCTTTGGCATGCTGCCACTCTCACTGGCCCTGAATGAGGGCGGCGAGCTGCAGGCGCCGATGGGGCAGGCGATTATTGGCGGGGTCATTACCTCGACCCTTCTCACCCTCGTCGTGGTTCCCGTCATTTACACCTATCTCGACCAATGGACGCACCGCAAGTCGAGAACCGCACGGGCATAAAAAAAGGCGCCTCCATGGAGGCGCCTCTCGCAGAGCTTCAGCCCGCTTAAGCTGCAAGTAACTCCCGCAGCACATACGGCAGAATGCCCCCGTGCATGAAATAGTCCACCTCGATGGGGGTGTCAATTCTGCACAGCACACGGATAGTCTGTTTGGAGCCATCCTTACGGGTAATGACAACGTCGAGATCCTGCTGAGGCTGTAGGTTCTCGGGAATGACGATGTCATAAGACTCATCTCCCGTTAATCCCAGAGACTGAGCAGAGTCATTGCCCTTGAACTGGAGTGCCAGAACACCCATGCCGACGAGGTTGGAGCGGTGAATCCGCTCATAGCTGCGAGCAATAACAGCCCGAACGCCAAGCAGCTGAGTGCCCTTCGCAGCCCAGTCGCGTGATGAGCCAGAGCCGTATTCCTCACCGCCGATGACGATGGTCGGCACACCTGCAGCCTGATACTTCATGGCGGCGTCGTAAATAAATGCGCGCTCGCCTGATGGCTGCATCAGGGTCACACCGCCTTCCTCTGGGGAGCCATCAGCCTGCTTAGGCATCATGAGATTCTTGATGCGCACGTTGGCAAACGTGCCGCGCATCATGACCTCGTGATTGCCGCGGCGTGCGCCGTAGCTGTTGAAGTCAGCCTTTTGGACTGCATGATCCTTCAGGAAGCTGCCTGCCGGTGAAGCCTCCTTAATGGATCCAGCTGGCGAGATGTGGTCTGTGGTGATGGAGTCACCCAGAATGGCCAGTGTGCGTGCGCCTGCAATGCTACTGGTCCTCCCCGGGGTCATGCTGAAGCCATCGAAGAAGGGGGGCTTGGCAATATAGGTCGATTTCGGCCAGTCATAGACCTGACCGGGTGTTCCCTGGATGTTGTTCCAGAGATGGTGGTCTTTGGTCAGGTCGCCATAGAGCCTGCGGAAGGTTTCTGGGTCACGTGCATAACCCATGACTGCCGCCACCTCTTCGCTTGAGGGCCAAATGTCCTTCAGGTAAACCGGGCCATCTTTGCCCTGGCCGACAGGCTCGGTGGATAGGTCCTTCTGCACCGTGCCCGCGATGGCGTAGGCCACGACAAGCGGAGGTGAGGCCAGGTAGTTGGCCTTGAGATTGGGGTGAATGCGGGCTTCAAAATTGCGATTGCCGGAGAGAACAGCGGCGCAGATGAGGTCGTTACTGGTGATGGCTTCGTTGAATTCGGGCAGCAGATCACCTGCGTTTCCGATACAGGTGGTGCAGCCATAAGCCGCCACGCTGAAGCCGAGTTGCTCCAGGTAGGGCAAGAGGCCAGCCTTGGTCAGGTACTCGGTGACCACACGGCTACCAGGAGCGAGTGAGGTCTTGACCCGCTTGTTCACCGTCAGACCCTTCTCAACTGCCTTCTTGGCCAAAATGCCTGCTGCGAGCAGCACGCCAGGGTTTGACGTATTGGTACAGGAGGTGATGGCTGCAATGAGTACATCGCCATTGCCAAGGTCTGTGTGGCCAGCAGGTACGCGCTTGCCCAGGTCGTCTGCGGCCTTACCAAAGCCGCCGTCAGCAGCAGGCTTGGCAAAGAGCTCTGCATACCGGGACTTCATGGCTGTAAGCTCAATGCGGTCTTGAGGACGACGAGGACCCGAGAGGGAGGGCTTAATGCTGGAGAGGTCGAGGGAGACCACCTTGGTGTAGTCGATCTGGCCCTCGGTGGGGATACCGAACATGCCCTGAGCCTTGAAGTACGTCTCAAAGGCTTCTACTTCGGCTTGCGTGCGACCCGTTGCCCGCATGAAGTCAACCGTGACATCGTCCACGGGGAAGAAGCCCATCGTGGCGCCGTACTCTGGAGCCATATTTGCAATGGTCGCGCGATCAGGCAGCGCAAGCGTGCGCGTGCCCTCGCCGAAGAACTCGACGAATTTGCCCACAACCTTTTCTTTTCGCAGCATCTCGGTGATGGTGAGCACCAAGTCCGTTGCCGTACAGCCCTCTGGAAGCTTGCCGGTGAGGTTTACGCCGACGACATCGGGCGTGAGGAAATAAAGCGGTTGGCCCAGCATGGCTGCCTCGGCCTCAATGCCACCCACGCCCCAGCCCACGACACCAATGCCGTTGATCATGGTGGTGTGGCTATCGGTACCAACCAGTGAGTCTGGGTAGGCCACACCGTTCTTCATGTGCACGCCGCGAGCCAGGTACTCCAGGTTGACCTGGTGAACAATCCCAATCCCAGGGGGCACCACCTTGAAGGTGTCGAATGCCTGCATGCCCCACTTCATGAACTGGTAGCGCTCCTCGTTGCGCTGGAACTCGAGCTTCATGTTGAGGTCGAGCGCATCCTTGTTGCCGAAGTGGTCAATCATGACCGAGTGGTCAACCACGAGGTCCACGGGCACCAGCGGCTCAATGCGCTTGGGGTCTTTCCCCATGGTGGAGGCTATGTTGCGCATGGCGGCCAGGTCGGCCAACAAGGGCACGCCTGTGAAATCTTGCAAGACAACGCGGGCCAACACAAAGGGGATCTCGTCTACACGAGGCGCGGTGGCCCCCCAGTTTGCGAGCTGCTTCACATGCTCCGCCGAGACCTTCTTGCCGTCGCAGTTGCGCAGCACCGATTCGAGAACGATGCGGATGGATACAGGCAGCTTGGAAATGGGGCCGACACCAGCGGCCTCGAGTGCAGGCAGGCTGAAAAACTTCAGCTCGGCACCAGAGGACGTCTTGGTCGACTGAAGCGTATTTTCGAATGCGTGAGCCATATTCGGATTCTCCGTTGGGGTTAGGCGAGTAGGTGCTTGACGCCGTCTTGCTCTTCGAGCAATTCGTTGAGCGTGTGGGTCATGCGCTCACGCGAAAAATCATCGATCTCGAGACCCTGAACAATCTGATACTCGCCGTTTGCACAGGTGACCGGGAAGCCATACATGACGTCCTTGGGAATGCCGTAAGAGCCGTCAGAGGGAATGCCCATGGTGACCCAGTGACCGTTGGTGCCAAGCACCCAGTCGCGCATATGGTCGATGGCTGCATTTGCCGCAGAAGCAGCAGATGAGAGCCCTCGGGCCTCGATGATGGCGGCTCCACGCTTTCCGACCGTGGGCAGGAACGTATTGCGATTCCAGTCTTCATCATTGATGAGGGGCTTGACAGCGTGACCCTCAATCGTTGCAAACCGATAGTCCGCATACATCGTGGGGGAATGGTTACCCCAGACCGCGAGCTTCTCGATGCTCGCGACGGATTTGCCGGTCTTTGACGCGATCTGAGAGGCCGCACGATTGTGGTCAAGACGCAGCATGGCCGTGAAGTTCTTCTGGGGCAGGTCTGGGGCAGACTTCATGGCGATGTATGCGTTGGTGTTGGCTGGATTGCCCACCACGAGCACGCGTACATTGCGCGACGCAACATCATTCAGCGCTTTGCCCTGCGCCGTGAAGATCTGGGCGTTCGCCGAGAGCAGGTCTTTGCGCTCCATGCCGGGGCCGCGGGGGCGTGCACCGACCAGCAAGGCCACATCCGCGTCCTTGAAGGCGCCATTCGGGTTGTCGTGCGCGCTCATACCTGCCAGAAGTGGGAACGCACAGTCATCGAGTTCCATCATGACGCCTTTGAGCGCCTTTTGGGCCTTTTCATCGGGGATCTCGAGCAACTGAAGAATGACGGGCTGGTCTTTCCCAAGCATCTCGCCACTGGCGATACGGAACAAAAGGCTGTAGCCGATCTGGCCAGCTGCACCAGTTACGGCAACACGAACGGGGGATTTCTGGGCCATACGACCTCCTTAATATGAAGTGATCGCAGTTTAGGGTTGGCCCTAGCCCCTGTCAAAGTTCAGCGCCTATAATTCGAACACTTCAATTTAGCTGAGGTGTCCAATGACCAGTACGGCCCGCAAGAGGCAAGGGGAATTTCGCAATATCCACGTTACCCAGATCCTGAAGTACCGACTTCCGCTTCCCGGCATCATGTCCATTTTGCACCGCATCAGTGGCGCGGTCATGTTCCTGATGCTCCCGGTGTTCGTGTACCTGCTGGACCTAAGTTTGACGTCAGAGCTGAGCTACGCACAGCTCCTAGACCTTGCAGACCTCACCATCGTAAAGATCGTCTTCTGCGGTCTGGCCTTTGCTTTTATTCACCACTTCTGGGGTGGCATCCGGCACCTGGTTAATGACATGCACATTGGCATCGACAAAGAGGCAGCCCCCAAAATGGCGCGCGTCTTTCTGGGCTTGTCCTTGGCCACAACGGCGCTGGCCTGCCTAGCCATCTTTGGAGTGATCTGAAATGAGCGAAAACATTGGTCGCAAACGCATCGTTGTTGGTGCTCATTACGGGCTCAGGGATTGGCTCTCCCAACGCGTCACGGCGTTGGTGCTCTCGGCCTACTCCGTCATTCTGGTTATTGCTGGTTTCTCCACGGCCGAGCCGGGTTATTACGGCTGGGCAGGGTTGTTCGCCCAAACCTGGATGAAGGTCTTTACGCTGGTGGCATTCATTGCTTTCGTCTACCACGTTTGGGTTGGCATCCGTGATCTTTGGATGGATTACGTCAACCCCGTGGGGGTCCGGTTGCTGTTGCAAGTGTTCACGATTGTCTGGCTACTGGGCTGTCTGGTCTGGGCCATTGACGTTCTCTGGAGGGTCTAAATGTCGAATATTCAGTCGCATCAAACTCAGAACCTGCCCCGCCGTCGCTTCGACGCCGTCATTGTGGGTGCGGGGGGGTCAGGCATGCGCTGCTCGCTGCAGCTCGCAGAAGCTGGGCTTAATGTCGCAGTGCTCTCCAAGGTCTTCCCCACTCGGTCACACACAGTTGCTGCCCAGGGCGGCATCGGAGCGTCGCTTGGCAATATGAGCGAGGACAACTGGTACTGGCACATGTTTGACACCGTCAAGGGCTCCGATTACCTCGGTGACCAAGACGCCATCGAGTTTATGTGTCGCGAGGCTCCAAAGGTGGTCTATGAGCTCGAGCACTTTGGCATGCCCTTTGACCGCAATCCCGACGGCACCATTTATCAGCGCCCATTCGGTGGCCACACGGCCAATTTAGGTGAGAAACCCGTCCAGCGTGCCTGTGCGGCGGCCGACCGAACCGGTCACGCGCTTTTGCACACTCTCTATCAGCGAAATGTGCGCGCGCGGACCCAATTTTTCGTGGAGTGGATGGCGCTCGACCTCATTATGGATAGCGAAGGTGCTTGTGTGGGCGTTGTCGCACTCGAAATGGAGACGGGCGAGGTCATGGTGTTCGAGGCCAAGACCACCGTATTTGCGACTGGGGGTGCCGGCCGCATCTGGGCAGCCTCAACAAACGCTTTCATCAACACTGGCGATGGCATGGGTATGGCTGCCCGTGCGGGCATTCCGCTGGAGGATATGGAGTTCTGGCAGTTCCACCCCACAGGTGTGGCGGGTGCGGGCGTGCTGATCACAGAGGGGGTTCGAGGCGAGGGCGGCATTCTGCTGAACTCCAACGGCGAGCGATTCATGGAGCGCTACGCGCCCACGCTGAAGGATCTCGCCCCGCGCGACTTTGTCTCGCGCTCGATGGACCAAGAGATCAAAGAGGGCAGGGGATGTGGTCCCAATAAAGACCATGTGTTGCTTAAGCTGGATCATCTTGGAGCAGACAAGATCCTTAAGAAACTGCCCTCGATTCGTGAGATCGCCATCAAGTTTGCAAACGTCGATCCCATCAAAGAGCCCATTCCCGTCGTGCCCACCATCCATTACCAAATGGGCGGTATTCCCACCAACGTCTATGGGCAGGTCGTTGTCCCCAAAAACGGAAACTCCAATACGGTGGTCCAGGGCTTGTATGCGATTGGTGAGTGCGCTTGCGTGTCCGTGCACGGAGCAAATCGACTCGGTACAAACTCTCTGCTTGACCTGGTGGTCTTCGGACGCGCTGCAGGCAATCACATCGTTGACCAAAAGCTTAAGGCACAAGAGCACAGGGACTTCCCCGTCAACGGTGCAGATGTCTCACTCGAGCGCCTCGCCAAGCTCAACGCATCCTCGTCGGGAGAAAAGACCCAGGACGTCGCAAATGACATCCGCAACACCATGCAGAACTTCTGCGGCGTGTTCCGTACCTCCGAGTTGCTCAAAGAGGGCGTCGGAAAAATCATGGCCCTCGCTGAGCGCGCGGAGCAGGTGCACCTCAAGGACAAATCGCAGGTTTTCAATACCGCGCGCGTAGAGGCGCTTGAGCTTGCCAACCTTGTTGAGACTGCAAAAGCCACGATCGTCTCGGCTGAAGCGCGTCACGAGAGCCGAGGCGCACATGCTCACCGCGACTTCCCAGAGCGCGACGACGCAACCTGGATGAAGCACTCGCTCTGGTTCTCTGAGGGCAACCGATTGGATTACAAGGCTGTGAACCTCAAGCCCATGACGGTTGAAACCTTCCAGCCCAAAAAGCGCACCTTCTAAGCAATTCCAAAAGGACTGACTGCTATGACAACTCGTACCGTTCGTTTTTCGATTTATCGCTACGACCCCGATCGCGATGCCAAGCCTCGCATGGAAGACCTGACAGTTGAACTCCAGCCCACCGATAAAATGCTGCTTGATGCGCTCATGCGCATCAAGGCTGACTTTGACGACTCGATCTCATTTCGTCGCTCCTGTCGCGAGGGTGTGTGTGGCTCAGACGCCATGAACATCAACGGAAAGAATGGCTTGGCTTGCACGACCAACTTACGCGACCTCAAAGAGCCCATCGTGCTCAAGCCGCTGCCAGGTCTGCCGGTGGTTCGCGACCTCATCGTCGACATGACGCAGTTCTTTAAGCAGTACCACTCCATCAAGCCCTACCTGATCAACGAGACGCCCCCTCCAGAGAAGGAGCGACTCCAGTCGCCCGAGGCGCGTGAGGAACTCGATGGCTTGTATGAGTGCATTCTCTGCGCATGCTGCTCGACCAGTTGCCCGTCCTTCTGGTGGAACCCAGACAAGTTCGTCGGTCCAGCGGGTCTGCTCCAGGCCTATCGATTCATTGCCGACAGCCGTGACCAGGCCACGAGCGAGCGGCTCGACAACCTTGAGGACCCATATCGCCTCTTCCGTTGCCACACCATCATGAACTGTGTGGATGTGTGCCCGAAAGGTCTCAATCCAACCAAAGCCATTGGCAAGATTAAAGAGCTGATGGTTCGTCGGACCGTTTAGCCTTCTACCAGTTATGCAGCCAGATCCCTTCGTCCAACAGCACTCAGACGCCGCGTTGGCGCCGGAGGATCTGGCGCGCAGGCTGCGCTGGCGTGCTCGGCGTGGTCTTCTAGAGAACGACCTCGTCATCGAGCGCTTTTTCTTGCAGTTCGGTGAGTCGCTGTCCATGGATGATCACGATGGACTTGCAGCGCTGCTCGACCTTTCCGATAACGACCTCATGACACTTTTACTCGGCCGTGAAGAGCCGATGGGAGACCTTGACCGTCCCCAAGTGCATGGGGTGCTCCTTAAACTCAGGGCCGCCTAGATATGCGGCGCTCTTACGCTTTTTAACTTAGATCAGGGAGATCCCCAAACATGATGTCCGAACACAAAGCGACGATGAGTTTCACCGACGGAACGCCTTCGGTGGAGTTTCCCATCATGACCGGCACCATTGGCCCGGATGTCATCGACATCCGTAAGCTCTATGCCCAGACCGGCAAATTCACTTATGACACCGGCTTCATGTCGACGGCCTCGTGTTCGTCCACAGTTACCTACATCGACGGTGACAAAGGGCAGTTGATTTATCGCGGCTACCCCATTGAGCAACTGGCCCGCAATTGTGAGTTCTTAGAGGTTTGCTACCTGCTCTACTACGGCGAGTTGCCCACGCCGTCGCAGTACGAAGAGTTCAAGACATTGGTCATGCACCACACCATGGTGCACGAGGCCATGCAGTTTGCTGTTCGGGGGTTCCGCCGCGATGCGCATCCCATGGCAGTGCTCACGGGCCTTACTGGCGGCATGGCAGCTTTTTACCCAGACAGCCTCGATATCAATTCACCCGAGCAGCAGGATATCTCCTTTGTGCGACTGATTGCGAAGATGCCCACCATGGTCTCCATGGCATACAAATACAGCATCGGTCAGCCCTACATGTACCCGCAGAACCATCTCTCGTATGCAGCGAACTTCATGTACATGATGTTTGGCACGCCATGCGAGAAGTACGAGCCCAACCCCGTCCTGGTGCGTGCCATGGATCGTATTTTCACCCTGCACGCAGACCATGAGCAGAATGCCTCGACCTCGACCGTTCGCCTCTGTGGTTCTTCAGGAACCAGCCCCTTCTCTGCTGTCGCCGCAGGTGTGGCCTGCCTCTGGGGTCCAGCGCACGGCGGCGCCAATCAGGCCTGTCTCGAGATGCTCGAACACCTCCACGCCAACGGCGGCGTTGCCAAAGTGGGCGAGTTCATGGAAAAGGTAAAGGACAAGAACTCAGGCGCTCGCCTGATGGGCTTCGGTCATCGCGTGTACAAAAACTTCGACCCTCGGGCCAAGCTCATGCAAGAGACCTGCAAAGAAGTACTTCAGGAACTTGGTCTTGAAAACGATCCCATCTTCAAGCTCGCAATGGCACTGGAGAAGATTGCGCTCGAGGACGACTACTTCGTGAGCCGCAAGCTCTACCCCAACGTCGACTTCTACTCGGGCATTGTGCAGCGCGCGCTTGGCATCCCGGTCTCGATGTTCACCTGTACCTTCGCCCTGGCCAGAACGATTGGCTGGGTTGCGCAGTGGAAAGAGATGATCACCGACCCCGAGTACAAGATTGGTCGGCCCCGCCAGCTCTACTGCGGGCCAACGGAACGCCAGTTCGTTCCCATGAACCAGCGCGGTTAAAAAAGGATAGGGGGGCGTTGCCCCCCTTGTTGCATGGGAGTGCGGGGTGTAGAGTCGCGGTTTTGCAATTCACAACGTGGCGTCGTCACGGCGTGAAAGGGTTCCCCTGCATCGTTTAGGCCGACGGCCGTGAAAGGTGAAGCATCATGATGAAGAGCTACCAGCTCAATTCCTATCTGTTTGGCAGCAATGCCCCCTATGTCGAAGAGCTTTATGAGGCTTACCTCGACAACCCCGGTGCGGTCTCCGACCATTGGCGCCGATATTTCGATTCACTCCAAAATGTTCCCGCGGTGGACGGAACCCTGGATGCGCGCGACCTGCCGCATGCACCGGTCATTGAGTCCTTTGCATTACGCGCAAAACACAATCAATTCCTACCCCGGGTTGCAGAGCGCGACCTCTCTGTAGCGCGCAAGCAGCTGCATGTGCAGTCCCTGATTGCTGCCTATCGCAACCTGGGCAATCAATACGCAGACCTCGATCCGCTCAAGCTGCGCGAGCGCCCTCATTTTCCTGAGCTCGATCCCAGTTTTTACGACTTCACCGAGGCTGATCTCGACACAACGTTCCGGGCTGACAACCTCTATTTTGGCGTGGAGCAGATGTCTCTGCGCGACATTCTTGGTGGCCTGAGAGAAACCTACTGCGGCAAGATCGGCGCAGAGTTCATGTACGTCATGGACCCCGTCGAGCGTCGGTGGATTCAAGAGCGGCTGGAGAGCACCCGAACCAACCCGAATTTCGGAGCCGAGAAAAAGGTCGACATTCTGCGACACCTCACGGCAGCTGAGGGCCTCGAGCGATTCCTTCACACCAAATACGTGGGTCAGAAGCGCTTCTCTCTTGAGGGCGGAGAGTCGTTTATTGCCTGTATGGACGAGATCGTTCAACAGGCGGGTATGAAGGGTGTTGAGGAGGTGGTCATTGGCATGGCCCACCGTGGCCGTCTCAACGTGCTGGTTAACACGCTCGGAAAAATGCCTGCAGATCTTTTTGCAGAATTTGAAGGCAAGCACGCGGACGATCTTCCCGCGGGCGATGTGAAGTACCACCAAGGTTTTTCAAGCGATGTCTCGACTCCTGGCGGACCTGTCCACCTGTCGCTGAACTTCAACCCCTCCCACCTTGAAATTGTGAACCCCGTCGTCGAGGGCTCCGTTAGGGCTCGACTTGACCGTCGGGGCGATCTGCAAGGTCACAAGATTCTGCCAGTCCTCGTGCATGGCGACGCAGCCTTTGCAGGCCAAGGCGTAGTCATGGAAACGCTCAACCTGGCGCAGACACGCGGGTATTCGACTGGCGGCACTGTGCATGTGGTGATCAACAACCAGATTGGTTTCACCACATCGGACCCACGCGATACGCGCTCCACGCTCTACTGCTCAGATGTGGTCAAGATGATCGAGGCGCCCGTCTTCCATGTGAATGGCGATGATCCGGAGGCCGTGGTCTTTGTGACTCAGCTTGCCATCGAGTATCGGGCAAAGTTCGGCAAGGACGTGGTGATCGATATCGTCTGCTTCCGTAAGCTCGGGCACAACGAACAAGACACGCCGGCACTCACGCAACCTCTCATGTACCGCGCTGTTGGTCAGCATCCGGGCACGCGCAAGCTCTATGCCGATAAGCTGGAGGCTCAGGGTGTGCTTCCCGCAGGCGGTGGAGATGACCTTGTGAAGGCGTTTCGCGCAGCCATGGACGAAGGCCGCCATACACGCGAGCCGGTTCTCACCAATTACAAGAGCAAATTCGCGGTTGACTGGTCACCGTTCCTTGATAAGAAATGGACCGATGAGGCAGACACAGCGTTGCCTGCAGCAGAAATCCAACGCTTGGCGGAGCGGATCACCACCGTGCCGGAGGGCTTTACGCTTCACAATCTCGTTGAAAAGGTTGTTAACGATCGCCGCGCCATGGGTCGTGGCGAGATGAACCTTGATTGGGGCATGGGTGAGCATCTAGCCTACGCCTCCTTGGTCGCCAGTGGATACGGTGTGAGGCTTTCGGGACAGGACTGTGGTCGCGGTACCTTCACCCACCGACATGCGGTGTTGCACGATCAGAAGCGCGAGCGCTATGACGTCGGGACCTATGTGCCCCTCGAGAACGTCTCGCCCGAGCAGGGTAAGTTCGTGGTCATCGATTCTGTACTCTCTGAAGAGGCCGTGCTCGGCTACGAGTATGGGTACTCAACGGCTGAGCCCAATACGCTTGTGATCTGGGAGGCGCAGTTTGGTGACTTTGCCAACGGCGCCCAGGTGGTCATTGACCAGTTCATCGCCTCTGGTGAAGTGAAATGGGGTCGGCAAAGTGGACTTACCCTCTTGCTGCCGCATGGCCATGAGGGACAAGGGCCAGAGCACTCCTCCGCCCGCCCTGAGCGATTCATGCAGCTCTGCGCAGACACCAATATGCAGCTCTGTCAGCCCACAACGGCGGCACAGATCTTCCACCTGCTGCGTCGGCAGATGATTCGATCCTTCCGCAAGCCCCTGATTGTCTTCACACCGAAGTCGCTGTTGCGCAACAAGGATGCGACATCTCCCATTGAGGCCTTTACCAAGGGTAAGTTTGAGACAGTGATTGGAGAGGTCGACGCCGAGATCGATCCGAAGAAGGTGAAGCGACTCCTAGTGTGTTGGGGCAAGGTGTACTACGAACTGATCAAAGAGCGCCGTGAGCGCGGGCGCTCGGATGTGGCGATCATTCGCACAGAACAGGTCTATCCGTTCCCCCACAAAGCCTTTGAGGCCGAGATGAAGAAGTATCCCAATCTCGCCGATGTGGTCTGGGTCCAGGATGAGCCTCAGAACCAAGGCGTCTGGTTCCAAGTTCAGCACTATCTGCGCGAGCACATGCCCTCCACCATGAAATTGGGTTATGCAGGGCGTCCGGCTTCTGCATCACCCGCGGCTGGCTATTACGAGAAGTTCTTGGCGCGTCAGAAGGAGCTGCTTGAGGCAGCCTTCGCGAAGCTGAAGAACTAATACCCAGTCGATCGAAACTATTCAGAAAGAGTCCAAGTCATGTCTAAACACGAAGTGAAAGTTCCTCAGCTGTCTGAGTCCGTGGCCGAGGCCACTCTGTTGCAATGGAAGAAGAAACCTGGTGAGGCTGTCGCTGTGGACGAGATCCTCATTGAGATTGAGACCGACAAGGTTGTTCTCGAGGTGCCTGCGCCTGCCGCAGGGGTGATGACCGAGGTCATCAAGGGAGACGGCGGCACTGTGGTCTCGGGTGAGGTCATCGCCATCATCGACACGGAAGCGAAGGCTGGCACCGCTGCGCCGATCGCAGCGGCTTCGATCGCCTCTGCTGCACCTGCACCTGCGCCCGCAGTCTCTGCAGCTGCATCCGCCGTTGCGAGCCCCGCAGCGGCCAAGCTGATGGCTGAGACGGGTACCGCCCCCACGACAGGAACGGGACGCGATGGCCGCATTACGAAGGGAGATGTGCTCGCTGCATCCAGCGCGCCCAAGTCGGCGACAGCGACACCGGCGGCACCGGTTGCTATTCCCGCCGTATCCGCTGGGTCGAGCCTCCCTCCAGTACCCGTCGCAATAGGCGCCGAAGCCATGTTGGAGGGTCGTCCGGAGCAGCGTGTCCCGATGACGCGTCTGCGTGCCCGTGTGGCCGAGCGGCTTCTGCAGTCTCAGGCAACCAACGCTATTCTGACCACCTTCAATGAGGTGAATATGGCGCCGGTCATGGCCATGCGCAAGCAATACGCAGAGCGCTTCGAGAAGGAACATGGCGTCAAGCTTGGTTTCATGTCCTTCTTTGTGAAGGCGGCGGTTGCTGCACTCAAGAAGTACCCCGTTCTGAATGCCTCTGTTGACGGCAATGACATCGTCTACCACGGCTACTTCGACATCGGCGTCGCTGTCGGTTCTCCTCGCGGTCTGGTGGTTCCCATCATTCGCAATGCAGACCAACTCACCTTTGCGGAGATCGAGAAGACCATCTCGGACTTCGGCGTTCGCGCCCGCGACGGCAAGATTACCCTCGAGGAGCTCACGGGTGGAACCTTCTCCATTTCCAACGGAGGTGTGTTTGGCTCCATGCTCTCGACGCCAATCATCAATCCCCCACAGTCAGCGATTCTTGGTATCCATGCGACGAAGGACCGCGCGGTTGTTGAGAACGGGCAGGTCGTGGTTCGGCCCATCAATTACCTCGCCATGTCCTATGACCATCGCATCATCGATGGCCGTGAGGCTGTGCTCGGCCTCGTCACCATGAAGGAGGCGCTCGAAGATCCATCCCGTCTCCTGCTTGAGATCTGAGGAGCGCAGACATGGCACAGGCATTCGACGTTGTTGTCATTGGCGCGGGACCGGCTGGCTACATCGCTGCAATTCGCGCCGCGCAGCTGGGTTTTAGAACCGCCTGCATTGAGAAATGGGTCAACCCTGAAGGGCAGGCCGTTTTGGGTGGTACCTGCTTGAATGTGGGTTGCATTCCTTCCAAGGCACTTCTGGCCTCGAGTGAAGAATTCGAGAAAATTCAGCACCATGCTGAGGTCCACGGCATCACCGTCAAGGGTGCCAGCATGGACGTGACCAAAATGCTCTCTCGCAAAGATGGCATTGTGTCCAAGATGACCAAGGGCATTGAGTTTCTTTTTCGCAAGAATAAGATCACCTGGCTCAAAGGCCATGGACGCTTAACTGGAGAGCAGGGCGACACGATCAGCCTCGAGGTCACAACAGAGGCGGGCGTAGAGGCAGTCACGGCGAAAAACGTGATCATTGCCACTGGTTCCAAGGCAAGGCACCTGCCCAGCATTCCGGTCGACAACCAGATGGTCTGCGACAACGAGGGCGCGCTGCGATTTGCTTCAGTGCCGAAGCGCCTTGGTGTCATTGGGGCCGGCGTTATTGGCCTGGAACTGGGCTCCGTCTGGCGTCGTCTTGGATCCGAGGTTACGGTGCTCGAGGCCATGCCCACCTTCTTGGGCGCCTGTGATGAGGCGGTCGCTAAAGAGGCGCACAAGCTCTTCACCCAACAGGGTCTTGGCATTCACATGGGTGTGAAAATCGGTGAGGTCAAGCAGACCGCAAAGCTGGTCAAGGTGCACTACACCAGCGCCCAGGGTAGCGATCACGTACTCGAGTGTGACCGCCTGATTGTCTCGGTGGGACGGGTCCCAAATACCGAAAATCTCAACCTTCAAGCCATTGGACTCACCACCGACGAACGCGGTTTCATCCCTGTTGATGACCACTGCAGAACAGCAAAGCCCAACGTCTATGCGATTGGCGATGTGGTGCGTGGCCCCATGCTGGCCCACAAGGGTGAAGACGAGGGCGTAATGGTGGCTGAGCTCATTGCAGGTCAGAAGCCTCATATTGACTACAACTGCATTCCTTGGGTCATTTACACCTCGCCAGAGATTGCCTGGGTGGGACAAACCGAGCAGCAGCTTAAGGCTGAGGGCCGCTCCTTTAAGGCGGGCCAGTTTCCATTTATGGCCAACGGACGAGCGCTTGGCATGGATGCTGCCGACGGGTTCGTGAAGGTGTTGGCCGACGCCCAGACAGACGAGATTCTTGGGGTCCACATCGTGGCGGCCAATGCGTCAGACCTGATTGCAGAGGCTGCAGTGGCCATGGAGTTTAAGGCTGCTTCCGAAGATATTGCACGCATCTGTCACCCACACCCATCCATGTCGGAGGTGATGCGCGAGGCCGCTTTGGCTGTCGACAAGCGCGCCCTCAACATGTAAGGCCACAGCAAAGATGCCGCGTGTAACTGAGCTCGCTGAGGCCAGGCTGGCCTCACGCGGCTTCTCGCTCGATGAGGGACAGACCCCGGGCCTTCTTGCCCTAGAGCGCTGCAGCGAGGAGTGGCAGCACTACAAGAGCAGGCGTGGCGGGCGCCTTGCTCGAATGCTCATACACCCGCCGCTACCCAAGGGCGTTTACCTCTGGGGGGGTGTTGGGCGCGGAAAGAGCTTCCTCATGGACTGTTTCTATGACGCGGTTCCGCTCGAGCGAAAAGTTCGCATTCATTTCCATGAGTTCATGCGGGCGACCCATCGTGAGCTCCACGACCTTCGGGGTACCGAGAACCCTCTGGATGAGGTGGCTACGCGCGTAGCGCGTCGATACCGGCTGATCTGCTTTGACGAGTTTCACATCTCAGACATTGCGGACGCCATGATTCTCGAGCGGCTATTGAGCGCACTCTTGGGGGCGCGGGTTGGGTTTGTCATGACGTCGAACTACCCACCCAGTGGACTGTATCCCGAGGGCCTGCATCGAGAGAGTCTCCTGCCTGCAATTGCCCTGCTTGAGGCAAACCTCGAGGTTGTTGAACTCGCCTCTCCCGCCGATCACCGCCGAAAGGCTCAGCAGGCGGAGGTCATCGAGGACGCGGATCGCCGCGAGCGGCTTTCGCGGCTCCCTGGGTTTTACCAGACGCCCACGGGTGATCTGGCAGAGGCCGCCTTGGAGGATATTGCTCATGCGCTCTCCGACGACTCGGCGCCCTCAAAGCAGTCCACAATCGACCTCGACGGACGTCAAGTGGACATCCGCCTGCAGGCGGGCGGTCTGATCTGGTTTGATTTTGAGCATCTTTGCGGAGGCCCAAGATCTCAGAACGACTACCTCTGGCTGGCTGAGCGATTCCATACCGTGCTGGTTTCAAATGTTCCGCAGATGAGTGCGGCCCAGTCGTCAGAGGCCAGACGCTTTACCTGGCTTGTCGATATTTTCTACGATGCAGGTCGACGCCTTGCCGTGTCCGCTGCTACAGAACCCGACCGCCTATATGTGCATGGCGTGCTTGCCAATGAGTTTCAACGCACAGCAAGTCGACTGGTAGAAATGCAGACCCTGGCCTACCTCATGCGGCCACAGCGGGAGACGCACGCGCGCATTGGGTAATCAGGGCGGGGTGCGATAATCAGGGCATGGTGTCCTTTTTTATACGCCCCTCGTGTCTCGTGCTCTCCCTCCTGCTTTGGGGCAGCGTGCTTTGGAGCAGCGGGAGCAGCTGGGCTGCCACGCTCACTTGGCACGAGGAACGCGCCCGAGCCGATTTTGTAGAGGCGCTCGCTGAGCTTGACCGGGAGTCGGAGAACATCGCGGACCGGGCTCAACAGCAGCGAGCTCAGTGCCTATCACGATGGGTGTCCTCCGCCTGTCTGGAAGCGGTTCGACAGCAACGAGCCCGCGATGAGCGCTCGCTCTTGATGGCCCGTGAAACTCTTCGCGAGTCTGTGCGTCGAATTGATGCAGCGGCTCGGCAGCGGGTCCGCGCGACACGACAGGAGGATCTAAATGCCCGGTAATCAAGATGTTCGGACTCAGAGGATGCGCCTACTCGAACTGGAGGCCGAGCATCGAGAACTCGATCAGCTTATTGCATCGCTGGATCAGGGGCCTGTTGTAGATGAGCTTGCCATGCGCCGTCTCAAGAAGCGAAAGCTTCAGATTAAAGACCAGATTGCCGTTTTGGTGGGTGAACTTACGCCGAGCGAGCCCGCCTGATTGAGCCAACCTGAGTGAGCCTCTCAGCCTGGTTTGAGCCGCAAGGCCTTTTGTCGCAGCGGCTCGATGGCTTTCGCTCTCGCCCCTCTCAGGCCTCACTTGCGAAGGCGATTGCAACAGCGATTGACCATCGAACACTCCTTGTTGCTGAGGCTGGCACTGGAATCGGAAAGACCTACGCCTACTTGATTCCTGCGCTGCTGAGCGGTCAGAAGGTGCTGGTCTCCACAGCCAGTCGGGCGCTTCAAGATCAACTCTTCTCGCGAGACATACCGCGCCTACTCAAGGCCATGGGCCTTACGGGGGTGAGCGTTGCTCGCTTGAAGGGCCGCTCGAATTACCTTTGCCCATATCGGCTCGAACGTGCGCGCCAAGGTGGGCGCCTGTCGAGCGCACAAGAAGTTCAAGATCTCAGGCAGGTTGTGCAGTTTGCTGCCTTGAGCCCAGAGGGCGATATCTCCGCATGTACAACGGTCTCCGAGCATTCGATGGTCTGGCCACTGGTAACGAGTACGGTCGACAATTGCTTGGGCCAGCGCTGTCCCATGGTGACTGAATGCCCCGTGATTCGCGCGCGTGAGCAGGCCCAACGATCCGAGCTCGTCATCGTGAATCACCACCTGCTCTGCGCAGATTTAGCGCTGCGACGCGAGGGGGGCGGTGAACTGCTGCCCCGCATGGACGTGGTTGTCGTGGATGAAGCCCATGCATTGCCCGATACAGCCCTGCAGTTTTTTGGTCTGACCGTCTCAACGCATGGGCTTGCCCTGCTTGCAAGAGATGCCCTCGTTGCCGGCCTTGAACTCGCGCGAGATGGCGCAGATTGGGCTGGCCTGAGTGGTCAGCTTGAGGCCTCCGTCCTCGCGTTTCGCTCGGAGCTCGCGGCGGCATGTGCACCGGGTAAACACAAGTGGGAGCAGCTCAGCCCGCGCGGACAGGACGCACTTCACGCTGGGCTTATGCGGATTGGCGAGGCGCTTGGCCCCCTCCATATGGCGTTCTGCGTGAATGCAGAGCGACATGCCGAGCTTGTGCGGCTACAAGAGCGAATTGAGCAAGTCCAAGATCGGCTCGATCTGCTTGCGCCCCACCACACTCCTGAGGCAGGTGTGCATTGGATCGAGGTTGGTCGTCAGAGCCTCAGTCTGCACTGGTCTCCCCTCGATGCAGCACCCCGTCTCAGAGAGGTTTGGGACGCACCCGAGCGTGCGGCCTGGGTGTTTCTCTCGGCGACCCTCACAGTGCCCTCGCCCAGTGGGAGCCCGCTGGGCGACTTTGCATATTTCTGTGAACTCATGGGCCTTGATGACGCTCAATGTGAGCGATTCGAAAGCCCATTCGATTACGCCCATCAGAGTCTTCTGGTCGTGCCTGAGCAGCTGCCTGACCCAAAGCAGCCTTCGCTCGTGACCCAGCTCCTCGAAATGCCCGGAATTTCTGCCCTCATCCGAGATGCGACGGGCGGCATTTTTCTGTTGTGTACCAGCCTGCGCGCCGTGGACCAGGCAGCTCAATGGCTAGGCCAGCCTCGTTCCCCCGCATCGGGCCGCATGCTCTTGATCCAAGGCAGTGCCCCGCGTGATCACCTTTTGCAGCGTTTTCGTGAAGACGGCAGGGCGATGCTCGTCGGCAGCGCTAGCTTCTGGGAAGGCGTCGACGTACCTGGGAGTGCACTGAGCGTCGTGATCATCGACAAGCTGCCCTTCGCACCGCCAGATGACCCTGTGCTGGAGTCCCGAATGAATCGTTGCAGGTCTGAGGGCGGGGACCCATTCAACCGGATTCAGCTCCCAGAGGCGACCCTTATGCTCAAACAGGGTGTTGGTCGTCTCATTCGCACCGAGACAGACAGGGGCCTGTTGCTGGTGGGGGACCGACGCCTAGCCGAGACCCCTTACGGGCGACGCATGCTGCGCAGCCTTCCACCCTTTCGCAGAACCCGAAGCCTCGACGAGGCTCGGGCTTTTTTGTTACCAGAGCTTGAGTCGGGTCCAGACGCTCGGTGAGCGATTGGGCTGGTGCTCTGGGCGCAGCCCGGTGAGGACAGCTGGGTTGTAGCCGTGAGTCAAATAGGGACTATTGGGCGCTGTTCTCGCCAACACTCGTTTCGCGTCGTCGCGAAGCTGGTCGAGGCCGAGTCGGTCGTAGCCATAAATCATCTGCGCTAGGGCCTCCTCAACGGCGGGTGAGTCTTGGTAGGTTCGAATGACCGCTTGCGCACGATTGACGGCAGCCATGAAGGCTCCGCGGCGCAGGTAGAACCGTGCCGTATGCACTTCACCTTGCGCCAGCGTGTTGATGAGGAATTGCAATCGCGCGGCAGCATCGGCTGCATAGCGGCTCTCTGGAAATCGAGTGACGAGCTGCTTGAACGCATCGAAGGCCTCTTTGGCCGCTTTGGGGTCGCGCTCGGACATGTCCTCCCCGGTCACTGAGGAGAAGAGCGTCGCACGATCGTTAAAGTTAATGAGGCCTTTGAGGTAGAGCGCGTAGTCGATGCTTGGATGGTTGGGGTTCAAGCGCATGAACCGCTCAATAGAGGAGAGCGCCTGCGCCAGATCGCCTTCCTTCCAATACGCATAGGCGGTATCGAGCTGCGCCTGTTGGGCAAACCGACCAAAGGGGTAACGGGACTCGAGCTTGCGCAACAAGGCGATGGCCTGGGCGTAGTTGCCCGAGCTCATTTCGTCCTTGGATTCTTGATAAATGCGCTCTGGGCTCCACCGAAGGGTTTCATCGCGGCTCTCGGGGCCCGATGCGCAGCCCAGAAGGGTCAGACTCATGAGCCCAGCAAAAACCAGAGACAATGCACGGTGTGAGGAGCGAGGGGTCGAACCTTGTTGATGAGTCATGAAGAAAACCTAGGGGACGAGAGCGCCGATTATAGCGAGCCACAGGTCTTCCGGGTCGATGCAGGTGCGGCGGGTCAACGCCTGGACCGCGTGCTGGCGTCTCGCCATCCGGACCAGTCTCGCGCGCGGCTTCAACGCTGGATCGAGCAGGGCTGTGTCCGTATCGATGATCGGACTGTTCGTCCCAGCCAAACCCTCCGGCTTGACCAAATCGTGTGGATGCAGGCGCCTGAGCCCGAGCCACAAGGCGACTGGCTTGCGGAGCCGATGGAGCTCGACATTGCTTATGAAGACCCAGACCTCTTGGTGCTCAATAAGCCCAGCGGTCTGGTTGTGCACCCTGCTGCTGGCCACCCGAACGGAACCTTGCTCAATGGCCTGCTCGGGCACTTGCCGGGCCTGCGCGAGCTGCCGCGTGCTGGGATTGTGCACCGGCTGGACCGGGACACGACGGGGTTGATGGTGGTTGCAAAGACGCTCGAATCGCAGACGGAGCTCGTGCGCCAGCTCCAGGCCAGAACCGTTTCTCGCAGGTACTGGGCTCTTTGCTGGGGAGCCCTTCGGCAGGCCACAGCCATCGACGCACCAATCGGGAGGGATCCGCGCGACCGGCAACGACAAGCGGTCCTCGACACAGGCGGCAAACCCGCCATCACCCATGTCAAGCCGCTGGCACACGGTGCTCTGGGCACGAAGCCCGTTACCCTGATCGAGTGCAAGCTCGAAACGGGTCGCACCCATCAGATTCGGGTGCACCTGCAGCACCTCGGTTTTCCGCTGGTTGGGGACCCGGTTTACCAACGCAAGGCCTCCATGAGTCCGAAAGCAGTTGGTTTCGAACGCCAAGCCCTACATGCATTCGCACTCGGACTCATTCACCCACGCCTTCGCACCTCGCTCGCCTGGGCCGCTGCCGCGCCCAGTGATTTGCACGCGCTGCTCAATGGGGCGGGTATTTCATCGCCAGGCATCGCGTCTGGCCAAGGCCCCGAGGCATGAGTAGCCTGCCGGTCCGAATGATTCCGGGCTTTCCCCCTGGGGTTCAGGCAGCGATGACCTGGCGTGGAGCCTCAGATAAGCCATGGGGATTTAATCTCGCCATGCACACCGAGGAGCCCGGAGATGAGCCCGCTGCGCGTCGTCGAGCGCTCGAGCAAGCGCTGGGCGTTCAAGTACAGTGGCTCACGCAGGTTCATGGGGCCACGTGCCATGTCGCCACCGAGATCACCACTGCACCCGAGGCTGACGCATGCATGACGACCACCGATTCCCTTGCGTGCGCAGTGATGGTTGCGGACTGCCTGCCGGTGCTCATGGCGCTTGAGTCGGGAACGGCAGTAGCGGCTGCCCATGCAGGCTGGAGAGGCCTGGCATCGGGGGTGCTCGAGTCGAGCCTGGCAGCGCTCGTACGCAATCAGGGCGATCGACGCGTGGTGGCCTGGCTCGGCCCATGCATTGGTCCGAACGACTTTGAGGTCGGGCCTGAGGTGCTCAGCGCGTTCGGTGGCCCTCAGGGGGTCAATGCTTGCCACTTTCGGCCCAGCCCGCGCAAGCCCGGCCATTGGATGGCTGACTTGCAGGGCATTGCGCTGTCAGCCATGGAGCGGTGGGCCTCCATGCATGATTGCAGGATTCGCTGGGCCGCCCCTCCCGCGGGATGCACGATTCGTGAGCCTATGACATGGTTTTCGTATCGCCGAGAGCGCATGACGGGGAGAATGGCGGGGCTGATTTGGCGCGAAAGCCAATAAATTCGCGGCTTTTGGGGCGGTTCATTTGACATTGCTCTGAGCAAGGTCAAGAATGACTCTCAAGAAAGACTCCATTTAAAGAGAGTCACCCAGAGGAGAAATCATGAGTCAGACCCCCGTGCCCGTTCCCGCGGAACGACTTGCCGAGATCCAGAGAGAGTACGTTGAAGGCTTGAGCAAAGTCCTTTTGTCGTCTGAAGAGGCTGCAAAGGTGGCCAAGGCGGATCGACGGTTCTCATCGGATGTCTGGTCTGAGAGTGGGCCATTTGCGCAGCTGGCAGCGCTCTCCGTGCTCAACAGCAAGGCCATGCAGGACATGGCGTCATCGCTCACGCTTGATCCCAAAATGCAGCAGCGTGTTGAGTTTATGGTCGAGCAGGTGGTAGATGCCTTCTCACCGGCAAACTTCCTTGCGACCAACCCCGATGCCCAGCGCAAGCTCATCGAGACCAAAGGTGAGAGCCTGCGGCAAGGCATGGACAACCTCATGCACGATCTCAATCGAGGCCGAATCACACAGTCCGATGAAACGGGTTTTGTGGTGGGCGAAAATCTCGCCGTCACCCCGGGGCAGGTCGTTTACCAGTGCCGCTTGTTCCAGCTGATCCACTACACATCGCGGACCGCCAAAGTGGGCAGCCGTCCATTGCTCATGGTGCCGCCCTGCATCAATAAGTTCTACATCATGGACCTCCAACCTGGCGCATCTCTGGTCGAGTTCGCCTTGGATCAAGGGCAGGATGTCTACCTTGTCTCCTGGAAAAACCCGGGCCAAACGGAGCATGACGTCACGTGGGACCACTACATCCAAGACGGCGTGATTCATGCGATAGACATGACCTTGGAAGCCAGTGCCAAGCCGGCCCTCAACCTACTGGGCTTCTGTGTGGGGGGTACCCTCTGCGCCACTGCCCTAGGGGTGCTTGCGGCGCGAGATGAGTCCGATAAGGTTCACAGCCTGACCCTCATGACCACGCTTATCGACTTCACAGAGACCGGTGTGCTGGACGTCTTCATTGATGAGCAGCACGTCTCGATGCGGGAGGCCAAGCTTGGCGCGGGAGGGCTTCTGCCCGGCAAAGAACTGGCCGCAACTTTTTCCTTCCTCCGCCCCAATGACCTGGTTTGGCCCTATGTGGTGAAGAACTACCTCAAGGGCGAGACGCCCCCAGCCTTCGACATCTTGTATTGGAATGCCGACAGCACCAATCTGCCCGGTCCGTTTTACGCCTGGTATTTACGCAACACTTACCTTGAGAACAACCTCGTCAAGCCGGGCAAGCTGACCGTGGCCGGAGAAAAGCTCGACCTTCGAAAGGTCAAGCAGCCGGTCTATGCGTTCGGGGCGCGAGAGGACCACATCGTGCCCTGGCAATCGGCCTGGGAGGGGGTGCGGCATCTCGGCGGCAAGGGTCGCTACGTCCTGGGTGCGAGCGGCCACATTGCAGGCGCAATCAATCCCGCGTCCAAAAACAAACGCTGCTACTGGACCAACCCCAGCGCGGGCAGCTCAGCCGAGGCTTGGTTCAGCAAGGCCGAGGAACATGCAGGCAGTTGGTGGACCGACTGGGCCAAATGGATCAAACAACGTCAGGGCCCGCTCATCAATGCCCCCAAGCCAGCAACCCGCGGACGCTTCAAAGCCATCGAGCCCGCACCCGGCCGATACGTAAAAGAGCGGTCAGTCTAGGGAAATCCAGCAAGCAAAAGCGATCCAGAGCAGCCAGAATTCATTCAAACAGGAGAGACAACATGGCGTCACGTTTGGCATATGTAACCGGAGGAATGGGTGGAATTGGAACCTCCATCTGCCGCAAGCTCCATGACGGTGGGTTTAAGGTCATTGCAGGGTGCGGGCCTAGCCGAGACTACGAGAAATGGATTGCTGAGCAAAAGGCCGATGGGTACACCTTTTTTGCCTCTGTTGGCAACGTCGGAGACTGGAACTCCACCGTTGAGGCCTTTGATAAGGTCAAACATGAGCATGGCAACCCAGACGTGCTGGTGAACAATGCCGGCATCACGAAAGACGGTGTTTTCCTCAAAATGACGCGTGACCAATGGGATGCAGTCATCGACACCAACCTCAACAGCCTATTCAATGTGACGAAGCAAGTGGTCGAGGGCATGGTCGCGAAGGGCTGGGGTCGCATCATCAACATTTCCTCGGTAAACGGGCAGAAGGGCCAGTTCGGTCAGACCAACTATTCGACTGCCAAGGCCGGTATTCACGGCTTCACCATGGCATTAGCGCAAGAGCTGGCAGCCAAGGGCGTCACGGTAAACACAGTCTCTCCCGGATATATTGGTACCGACATGGTGCGTGCCATCAAGCCAGAGGTACTGGAGAAAATTGTTAGCACCATTCCAGTTCGCCGGCTTGGAGAGCCTGAGGAAATCGGCTCGATCGTGACCTGGCTCGCTGGCGAGGAGAGCGGCTTTGCTACCGGAGCGGACTTCTCGCTCAATGGTGGCTTGCACATGAGCTGATGCGCAAGAGGGCTGGTTTTCCAGCCCTCCGACTACACGAGGGGATTTAAATGCCGAACAAAGAACAACAACGCCTCATCAAAAAATACCCCAATCGCCGGCTCTATGACACACGAACCAGCACGTACATTACCTTGGCAGACGTCAAGGAGTTGGTTCTGTCTCACGAGGACTTCCAAGTGCTCGATGCCAAGACGGGTGCTGATCTGACGCGCAGCATCCTGCTCCAGATCATTCTTGAGGAAGAATCGTCTGGAGCTCCCATTTTTTCGGCTCAAGTCCTCTCGAATGTCATTCGTTTCTACGGCAACGCCATGCAGGGCATGATGGGAAGCTACCTGGAGAAAAACATCCAGGCCTTCTCAGAGATTCAATCGAAGATGCAGGAGCAGTCTCAGGCGTTCACCGCGGGCAAGGGTATTGCCGGTCAAGAGGCCTGGGCCCAGTTTATGGCCAGTCAGGCGCCGGTTATGCAGAACCTCATGAGCAACTACATCGATCAGAGTAAGAAGGTCTTCATGCAAATGGAAGACCAGATGCAAAGCAACACCAAGGCCATGCTCTCCCGATTTGGTTTTCCGCCCGGTCAGGAATAATCTGGCGGTATGCAAAAAGCGCCCACGGTCGGTTTTGTCTCCCTCGGTTGCCCTAAGGCGCTGGTTGACTCAGAAAAAATCCTCACGCAACTCAAGGCTGAGGGCTATGACATCAGCGAGAGCTACGAGGGTGCAGACCTCGTTGTGGTCAATACCTGCGGGTTTATTGATGATGCCGTTCAAGAGAGCCTAGACGCCATAGGCGAGGCCCTAGAGGAAAACGGCAAGGTCATTGTTACCGGTTGCCTCGGTGCGAAAGCAGGTGAGGGTGGTGAATCATTGATTACGCAGGTTCACCCCAAGGTCTTGGCTGTTACGGGCCCGCATGCAACAGCGGAGGTCATGCAAGCGGTACATACGCATCTGCCCAAGCCACACGATCCCTTCACCGACTTGGTTCCCGAGCAGGGTATACGACTCACGCCTGCTCACTATGCTTATCTCAAAATTTCTGAGGGCTGCAATCACCGCTGCAGCTTCTGCATTATTCCGAGCATGCGCGGCGACCTGGTCTCGCGGCCCATTGGGGAGGTCATGCGCGAGGCGGAGGCACTGGTCAAAAATGGGGTTCGTGAGCTGCTCGTCATTTCCCAGGACACCAGTGCGTATGGTGTCGACCTCAAATACCGCACCGACTTTGTCGACGGTAGGCCCGTGAAGACCCGCATGACTGAGCTCTGCCGAGAGCTTGGGCAGCTCGGTGTCTGGGTGCGCTTGCACTACGTCTATCCGTATCCGCATGTCGATGAAGTTTTGGAGCTGATGGCTGAGGGCAGGGTGCTCCCCTACCTCGATGTGCCCTTCCAGCATGCACACCCCGATGTACTTAAACGCATGAAACGCCCAGCCTCTGGCGAGCGCAATCTTGAGCGCATCCAGGCCTGGCGCAAGGCGGTGCCTGACCTGACCATTCGCAGCACCTTTATTGCGGGCTTCCCAGGCGAGACCGAGGCCGAATTTCAGACACTGCTCGATTTCCTGACTGAGGCTCAGATTGACCGCCTCGGCTGCTTTGCCTACAGCCCTGTCGATGGTGCGACGGCGAATGGGCTCGAGGGCGCACTCCCCGATTCGATTCGGCAGGAGCGGGCCGACCGGGTCATGGAGCATCAGGCGGCCATATCTGCCAAGCGTCTGGCGCGTTGGGTGGGACGCCGCACGACCGTGCTCATAGACGAGCTCGACCTGGACGAAGGGTGCCTCATTGCGCGCACCGTTGGCGATGCGCCTGATGTTGATGGCATTGTGCGGGTGCGCCCCGACCCCAACTCCCGACACGCGGTTACCGCCGAGGTCGGACAATTCTGCGAGGTTGAAATCATCGAAAGTGATGATTACGACTTAGAAGCCATCTTCATACGAGGACAGCTCAGCGAGGGCATTACCTAAAACAGAAAGAGGAGATCTGAACATGCGTGAAGTCGTTGTTTTGAGTGCGGTACGTTCGGCCATTGGCGGTTTCGCTGGCACACTCTCGAGCCTTGAGCCCTCGGAGCTCGGTGGCATGGTGCTCAAAGAAGCCATCGGTCGTTCGGGTGTAGACCCCAACCAGGTCAATTACGCGGTGGTGGGCAATTGCATCCCCACCGAGAAGCGTTCGCCCTACGTCGGTCGGGTCGTGAGCATTCAGGGCGGCATGCCCATGAGCTCGGTCGCGCTGACCATTAACCGCCTCTGCGGCTCAGCGCTTCAGGCCATCGTTTCCACTGCCCAGAACATCCTGCTTGATGACTGCGAGTTCGGCGTCGGCGGCGGCGTTGAGGTCATGAGCCGTGGCGGCTACCTGAGCCCGGCCATGCGTTCGGGCGCACGCATGGGCGACAGCCAGATGATCGACACCATGGTGGCGACCCTCACAGACCCGTTTGGCGTGGGCCACATGGGCATTACGGCCGAGAATCTTGCGACCAAGCACAACATCAGCCGCGAAGAGCAAGACGCATTCGCGCTGGAGTCTCAGAATCGGGCCGCTCGGGCCATCGCTGAGGGGCGCTTCAAGGACCAGATCGTGCCCATCACCATCAGCTCGCGCAAAGGCGACATTGTGTTCGATACAGACGAGCATCCACGTGCGACCACTCTCGAGGCGCTGGCCAAGATGAAGCCTGCCTTCAAGAAGGATGGCTCGGTCACCGCGGGAAATGCCTCTGGCATCAACGATGCGGCGGCGTTCCTGGTGATGGGTGAGGCCAAGGCTGCTGCAGCCGCAGGCCACAAGCCTCTGGCGATCATTCGTGGCTATGCGGTTGCGGGCGTGCCCAACGATGTGATGGGAGAAGGCCCCATTCCCTCCACCAAGATTGCCCTCCAGAAGGCAGGCATCACCTTAGACCAGATTGATGTCATCGAGTCCAATGAGGCGTTCGCTGCGCAGGCACTCACCGTGACCAAGGTTCTGGGTTTTGACCCTGCTAAGGTCAACGTTAATGGCGGCGCAATTGCTCTGGGTCACCCAGTGGGTGCAACAGGTGCAATTATTGCCACCAAGTGCATTCACGAGTTGCATCGCACCGGTGGGCGCTACGGGCTTGCCACCATGTGTATCGGTGGCGGGCAGGGCATTGCTGTGGTCTTCGAGCGGGTCTAAGATCGGGTCGCTGTCTGCGCGACATGCAGTGGGGGGCTTCGGCCCCCCTTGAGTCGTCACATTCAGTTTACATAATAAACCTTATACGACAATTCGCTCGAACATCCAGTAGAGGCCCGCAAGCGCAATCCCGCCAGAACCTGCCACCATAAAACCCCAGCGATAGATCGCGGTGTTGCGCAGCCACCAGGCCAGTGGAATGAAGATCATCACGATCGCCAATTGACCCAGCTCAACCCCCAAGTTAAAGCCCAGCAATCCCCCCGCAAGCTGCTGGGCCGGGAGACCAAGATCGCCCAGGACACTGGCAAACCCAAACCCGTGGATCAGGCCAAACCCAAAGGCCATCTGCCAGCGAAAATTCAAGGTTCGGCTGGCCAGGTTGCCCAAAGCCGCCACGACCACCGAGGCGGCGATCGCCACCTCGACCAACGCCCCCGGGAGGCTCACCAGGCCGAGCGCCGCAAGACCCAAGGTCACCGAGTGAGCAACCGTAAATGCAGTCACGACGGCCAAGACCTGCCTGAGCGTGGCCCAGAAATGTGGTTGAGATTCCCACTGCCCAAAACGAGCACCGCGGCGACGCAATACGCTGGGCAGCAGAAGGCTCAGCAAAAAAACAATGTGATCGGCCCCGATCCAGATGTGCCAGACCCCCTCGATGAGGTAGCCCCAGAGCACGCCCCAGAACCCCTGACGTGCGGCGCTGAGCCAGAGCTCGGAGCGGCTCGGGCTCAACACGCCGCTGATTTGCTCATCTCCCCATTTCACCTTGAGCAGCGCTCGGTGGAGGACGTCCTGCTCGAAGAGCAGACGGTAGTCCAGTGCTGTCGAGTCCTCCTGCCGAGGCGCCTCACAGAGAAATCGACTCATCAGACTCAGGCTGAGGTCATCCTCATACCTGGCTATCGCCCAATCCATCGGACCCAAAACACACGGGCCCTGGTCGTTTCGCAGGAGCAACCCCTCCCTGATCCACGGTTCAATCTGGTCGCGATTCGTGAGGACCTCGGCCCAAATCACCTGCCCATCTTGGTTCCGGTCCAGTGGGAAAACCAGCGCCAAATCGCGCAGGGGAAGGTCAAGCCGCAGCGAGAATGCGTTCGCCTTCTCTCGGGCAACCTCAATGATGCTGGTGCTGCTGGAGTGAGCCAAGACCGAGGATGCACCGAGCCACAGAGCGGTCGCCGTCAGCAGGCCCAGTAGGCCCCTCATGGGCGCCCTGCCTCTCCAGCGAGCGCCAATACCGCGTCGAACAATGGCTTTTGTAATGCGTCAACGTAACCCGTATCACGCAACCATGTGGAGACTGTCGCGGCTGCAAGCCGGTCCTTGGTGAGAAGCGCTGCACGTCCGAACAGCACCGCATCGGCAGGTTCGCGTTGAGTCGCCCACGCCTGACGCGCCAACGCTAGGGCTTTGGCCGGCTCCTGCGCGATATCAAGCCAAAACACTACCACGGGGCGTTCATTGACCATATCGCCACGCGCCATCTGTCGGGCCAATCGCTCACGGAAGGCCCTAGTCATGACGGCCGCCTGATCTCTCTGGCCGAGCCCAGCGGCCGAACGAATGGCTTGGACCAGCAGCGCATCAGATCTTGGCAGCTGAGCATTCAATTGGAGCGCCTCTGCATAGCGACCCTGATCATTGAGCAACTCCACCGTGGCCAGCCTCAGGCCGTGCCCACCCGGCTCAGACCCGAGGCCCCGGCGCCAAATCTCCAAGGCTGCAGCAACCTGGCCCGATATGCGTCTTGCCTCTCCCCGATGAAAGGCAAGCCATTGGGCCGTTGTTGAAGACCCTGCATCGGGGCGCTGGGCAAGTCGATCCAGCATGGCAAAGGCCTCCCTTGGGCGCCCAGTGCGGTAAAGCAACACACCTTGGCAAGCATCGCCTTCGACAGAACCAAATCGATTCCGAATCTGATCGCAGGTCGTGCGGGCCTGAGCCATGCGAGAGCCCACCAGGTCCACCGCAAATAGCCAAGACCAGAACTCTGGCCGATCAGGCTCGGCTGCAATCGCCCGATTGAGGTCCAGGCGGGCAGCCTCAAAATCATGCAACCCCTGCCTGATCAAGGCGCGAACGAAGAGGGTCTCGGCCGGGAGCGCGACTTGGTCCCACCATGGGGCCAGAAGGGCTTGCGCATAGCCCAGCAAGCGTGGATCGCCCTGGTCAAGCGCAGCCAAAAACAGGCGCCGTGCCTGCGTGCTGGCCTGTTCCAGCCGGTGGGGCCCTTCGTTGACTGAGGTTGTCAATGGCACACTCAACTGCGTTGGCAGATCATGCAGCAAAAGGTCGCCCGGATGCGGCAGATAGCGCGGCGCAATCTGGGCGGACGCTGTGCCAAGGGTTGCCCAAAGCAGTGCGCCGATGAGCCAAAGACCGACGGCTCCAGGGGGGCTTGACGAGTGCTTCATGAGCCATCCATACTGAATCGGTCTCAAAGGCACCTCCATCCCAACGATATCCCGAAAGGCAACACCATGAAAACCACCCTGTCGATCCTTGCGACGGCCATGTTCCTGATTTCTGCTCCCAGCTTCGCCATGAGCCATGGCGGCGGGAAAATGGACGACAAAAAAGCAGAGAAAGTAGACTGCAAAAAGGCTGAAAACAAAGAGCACAAAGATTGCAAAGCCAAGAAAGAAGAACCCAAGAAGGAAGAGCCCAAGAAGTAAGCTAGCTTCATCTGCTCAGAAAGCCCGGCCATGGATGCCGGGCTTTTTTATGGGCCCCATAACAAATTGTTCAAAGTTTGCTGTGGTGTGACGGGCCACGCGCTCGAGGGTCGTGTCCTTGAGCTCAGCGACTTTTTGTGCCACGTGAACCACAAAGGCGGGTTCATTGGTTTTCCCCCTAAACGGCACGGGGGCGAGGAAGGGCGCATCAGTCTCGACCATGAGGTGCTCTAGGGGCACTCTGCGCGCAACATCATGGACTTGTGCGGCACTCTTAAACGTGACAATGCCAGACAGCGAAATCAGAAAATTCATCCCGATCGCAGCCTGTGCAACCTCGAAATTCTCTGTAAAACAATGCATAACGCCACCAACCTCATGTGCATTCTCCTCTTTGAGAATGCGTAAGGTGTCAGCCGCCGCCTCTCGAGTGTGAATGATCAATGGCTTACCCAACTCGCGTGCAGCACGAATATGGGTGCGAAACCGTTCACGCTGCCACTCAAGGTCACCCTTGAGGCGGAAGTAGTCCAGCCCAGTCTCTCCGATGGCAACCACCCGCGGATGAGCACCCCGCCGGACCAGTTCCTCGACCGAGGCCTCTTGTGGCTCATCCTCATAGTCGGGGTGAACGCCGACGCTGCAGACCAGCCGCTCGTCACCCAACGCAGTGTTCAGTACCGCGTCTGCCTCAGAGAGTGTGGTGCACACGTTCAATGCGCGGGTGACGCCCGCCGAGGCCATCTGATCGAGGATCTCCTGGGTTCGTCCGGCCAAGCCCTCGTAGTTCAGGTGGCAATGCGAGTCGACCAAAGTGGCCTGACCCAGGTCAAAGGGCGATTGTGTGGCGCAGTCAGCAGGTTTCATGACGGAAAGACATCCTGAAGTGAGATGAACACGCTCTCGTAGAGCAAGCGTGGGTTGAGCGGGTGATCCGCATGCGCCAGGTAGGACCGAAGCCGAGACTGGGCCTCAGCAAGCCTTTGGACGGGCTGGGGTTGCGCGCGTATCCAGGCCACATGCCGATCGAGACCCGACCGCTCTGCAGCGAAGGTCATGGGCTCCAGCCCGGCAAGCATTCGGTGAACATCGAGAAGCCAGAGGCTGAGCCACTCCAGCACCGGTCGGACTGGGGCCTTGCCAGCCCTGTCGGCCCAACCCATGGCATCGAGCCAGCCATGTACGAGCAGCGGAAACAACCAGGCTTGCGGGCCATCAGGCTCGGCTATTCGAGCGGCAGTGACCGCTTCCGAGGAGGCGGAGAGGGCAAGCCTTCGGCAGCGAGAGAGGATGGTAGCGGGCACGCCTTGAAGCCGCTCTCCGTAGAGCAAATAACGCATGCCCTCAGCTGGCTCCTCGAGGCCCTTGAGCAACGCATTGGCAGAAGAGACATTGAGGCTCTCAACTGGCCCAATCACCGCAATGCGGACTCCTCCGCGGTGTGAGCTGAGTTGTGAAAAGCCGCTCAGCTCGCGTACCTGATCAATGCGAATCTCTTTGCTGAGCCTCTTTTCTTTGCCATCGCTCCCCTCCTCACCGGCGCCCTCCTCCTCTGCAGTCTCCTCCAAGGCTGCAGGCCTCACCCAGCGTAGGTCAGGGTGCTGACCTTGAGCGACCCACTGACAGGACTGGCAGACACCGCAAGCCTCATGCCGATATGAACCCAGAGGAGCGCTACAGAGCAGGCCTGCGGCAAGGTTGACGGCAAAATCTCCCAGCCCCAGGCCCGGTGGGGCTGTGAGCAAGGCAGCGGTCCAGGGCCGCTCGGCTAATCCTCGGCTCTGCTCGAGCCAATTGCGGTGCATGTCTGCGCTCATGAGAGCAGGGTCTCGAGTGCAGCGGCAATCTGGCTTTCGAGCGCCTCAATGGTCTGGCTGGCGTCGAGCCATAAGCCGCAATGGCCCCGCCTTCGAGCGGCAGCCCGGTAGCCCTCGCGAACGCGATTAAAGAAAGCGAGGTCCTCCTGTTCGAACCGATCCGGAGTCTCACCCGATTTCAACTGTCGTCCCAGACGTCGCGCTGCTGCCTGCTCGGGCTCCAGATCAAAGTAGAGAACCAGATCGGCGGATCGAGATATGCCATCCGGGCCAGACTCCACGGCTTCCGTGAGCACGCGCAGCACAGACTCTGGAACCCCACGTCCCGCCCCTTGATAGGCCCAGCTTGAGTCCACGTATCGATCGGAGAGGACCCACTGCCCCGCCTGCAGAGCTGGCCAGACGGTCTGAGTGAGGTGGTCTCTGCGTGCCGCAAAAACCGCCAGAGCCTCGGTAAGACCATCCATAGGCTGATTCAGCATGAGGGTGCGCAAGTGCTCGGCAAGGGCACTCCCGCCCGGTTCCCGGGTGAGACAGACCCGCTGGCCCCTCTGGATGAGCCAATCCCGAATAAATGGGATGTGGCTGCTCTTGCCAGCACCATCAACACCTTCGAGCACCAGGAATCTCGCGGTCGCCGCGTGGCTGGGCATCATCGTCCTGCGACCTTCATGGAGGGTGGTGGCTCTGGTCCGCGCTTGCGCTGAAAGTAATTTACCGCATGATTGTGCTGATCCAGGGTGTGACTGAAGTAGGAGCTACCATCCCCCTGCGCCACGAAGTAAAGCGCTTGAGTTGGCGCTGGATTCAGTGCCGCCACCAGTGCCGCACGACCCGGATTCGCAATGGGACTCGGGGGCAATCCGCGCACGCGATAGGTGTTGTACGGAGAGTCTCGCTGAAGGTCGGCTTTTCGCAGGTTGCCATCGAATGCGCTGCCCATTGCGTAAATGACGGTCGGGTCAGACTGCAAGGGCATATTGAGGGAGAGCCGGTTGTGGAAAACCGCAGAGACCCACTCTCGATCGTCCGGATGCTGGGTTTCACGCTCTATCAGACTGGCCATGGTGAGGGCTTCTTCAATACGGCCAATCTTGACTCTGGGGTTTCGGGCCTCCCAGGCCTCGGTCAGTACCCGTCTCTGAAGTCGGATGGCTCGTTCAAAGAGCGCATAGTCGGTGCTGCCCTTCTGAATCAGATAGGTGTCGGGGAAAATCCACCCCTCCACAGATCCGCTGGCAATGCCCAGCTCTCGCGCCAAGAGCACACTGGCCTCAGAAACACGCTCGGGTAGCTGCCTCACGATGGCAGGATTGGCATGGACGGCACGCAGCATTTGCTCGAAGGTCCAGCCTTCGATGAGGGTGATCGCCACCTGAAGTGAGTCACCTCTTGAAAACTTGTTCAGGATGTCAACCAGCGAATAGCCTGCTCTGAGCTCGTATACGCCCGCCTTGAGGCGCGACTGGACTCCGAGCACGCGTGCAGCCCACGCAAACTCCTGACCTTGAAGGTCAAGTCCCGCGTCTTGGAGCAGCCAACCGATGGCCTGCGCTGAGCTACCCGGAGGGATAACGATCTCGAGGCCGGGGGCCGCAGCGGAGGCAGACGCACCCGGGACGACCGAGCGATGCAGCCAGGCATACCCCAGCCCAGCCGAACCAATGGCCAGCAGAATGATGAGGGCAATGATGCGAATGAACCATTTCATCCTCGCTATATTAGTCGGCATGCAAAACATTCCGCTCCTTGCCCACACACCACCCCTCTCCCTGGCCGTCTGGACGGCTCGAGGCCCGGACGCACGCAGCTTTCTGCAGGGGCAGCTCACTCAAGACACCCTCAGGCTGGAAGTTATCGGGCGCACGCAGGCTCGCGCGCACCAGCTCACGGGCCTCTGCACTCCAAAGGGTCGGCTTCTGGCCAGCCTGCAGCAGTGGTCAATAGCCGATCATGAACTTGCGCACATCTCTCCAGCTGAAGTCACACCCAGCCTAATCAAGCGCCTGGGTATGTATGTGCTCAGGGCGAAGGTTCAGATTGCATCCGAGCCCTGGGAAGTGCGCGGCGCCTGGCTCGGTCCGAGCGAGATACCTCCGGGCTATGGCGTTGCACTCGATGACCAGCTCTGGTGCCTGCGGACCCTGGACGACCCCGACCAAGGACCGCGAGCCTGGCTCGTGGGAGACCGTGAGCAGCTGGCCCGTTGGGTCCTGGCATCCCCAACGACTTCAGCTGAGCGCGCGCAGGCAGCCTGGTGGACAGCCGAGGTTTGCGCGGGCTGGCCCATGGTCTGGCCACAAACCCAAGACGCATTTGTTCCTCAGATGATCAACTTTGACCTGCTCGATGGCATTGGATTTAAGAAGGGTTGCTATACCGGGCAAGAAGTGGTGGCACGCAGTCAGTACCTCGGCAAGCTCAATCGACGCATGTTCCGCATGACGCTCTCAGAGCCGCTCTCGGAGCCCGTGCCGCCAGGAACAGATGTCTGGATCGTCGGGCGAGGAGAACCGACCAGCCCCAACGAGCCGGTTGGCCAGCTTGTGATGTTGTCGGAATCGCAGGCCTTGGTCTGCATCAGCTTGGATGCGCTTGCCCAAGCAGGCGATGCTAGCCTGCGCCTCGGATCGAGCACTGGGCCTGCCTTGACCCCAGCGTCGCTGCCCTACGCGGTCCCCACAGAGCCCCAACAGGTGAACCGCCCTAAGTTGTAAGGCGTTTAAAGCTACCCATGGCCTGGGCGAGAAGACGCCCATGTGCGTCGCGGAGCTCCGCCCTGCAGAACGCCATCGACTTGGTTCGGTGATCACAGAACCCCAAGCAAGTCAGCCGACCTTTCGCCGGACGCAGAAAGCTGGTTTTCATTTCGATGGTGACCACGCCTCGGCGCTCAGGGTCCCCGGCTCTGGCAGCAACGGCCATGGTGACGTCGAGCAGGGTCATCACCACGCCACCGTGGGCCATCCCAAGATCGTTCATCTGCCAAGGCTGAAGGTCAAGCGCGAGCTCGCTCAGGGCGGACTCCGACCGGATCACCTCAATGCCAAGGTGGGCGACGAAGGGCGGTACGGCCCGATTAAACACGGTGTCGGGTGTGGTCTCCATGGCGGCAAAGGGTATCAGGACTTAAGATCAGCGGCTTGAACGCCCCCGCCTCCCCTCCTCTGCCGCCGCTTGCTCCTTTCGTCCCCCCCGGAACCCAGCCCAGGGTGTCGGCGCGCTCGCTTGGCCTATCGCCAACAGATTTGACCGCAGATCTACCGGATTACGGGTTTCCAGAAGAGGAGCCCATTGCCTTTGCATGCGACCCGACGCCGTTGGAAGATCCGCAGCTCTGCCTTGTCGTGCCTGACGTTGCGCGTCTGTTGGCCCTGGAGCCGGAGGCGCTCTCCGGTCAGGCCGATTGGAATGCCTTACTCAGTGGTGCTGCCACCCTCGCAGAGCGCAAGGCTTACGCAAGCGCTTATGCGGGACACCAATTTGGAAGCTTTGTGCCGCGACTGGGCGATGGTCGAGCGCTCAACCTCGGAGCGATCAGGGGCTGGGTACTCCAACTGAAGGGCGCAGGCACCACACCCTATGCCCGATTTGCCGACGGGCGTGCTGTTCTGCGCTCCTCGGTGCGCGAGCTCCTCTGCTCCGAGGCCATGGCTGGTCTGGGCGTTCCAACCACACGAGCGCTTTCATTGGTCGTATCAAGCACACCCGTGTTTCGAGAGACACCGGAGCCAGCTGCTGTTGTGTGCCGAGTCGCGCCAAGCTTTGTGCGATTCGGACACTTCGAGTACTTCGCTGCCCGCGGTCGCCCAGAGCTCATGATGCAGCTGGTTGATCAGCTGGTCACACACCAACCCGAGTTTGCCTCACTGAGCGCGGTTGTTGGTGCAGACCGGTTGGCCGGCTTCTTTCACCTCACCGTGGAGCGTACCGCCGCATTGATGGCCCATTGGACTGCAGTTGGGTTCATGCACGGAGTCATGAACACCGATAATTTTTCTATTCTGGGATTAACACTGGACTACGGCCCCTTTGCCTGGATGGAGGCCTTTGACCCCCACCAAATCTGCAACCATTCCGACCACTCAGGTCGCTATCGCTTCTCCCACCAGCCATCGATTGGGCTCTGGAACCTCGAGCGCTTGCTCGCGGCCCTGTGCACTTCCCCCCTCATTCCAGTGCAGCTGAGAGAGGAGCTAAGAGATGCGCTGCTTGCGCGTTATGAGCAGGCATTTCAAGGAGCGTTTAGGACGCTCATGGCGAATAAGCTCGGGGTGTCAGCTGTGCTCCCCAACACCCAGTGGGAGGCGCTGCTCAATGGGCTTTATGGGCTGCTCCATGCCGAGCATCTGGACTACTCTCAATTCTTCGCCGCCCTCTGCCGCTGCAACCCTCTGGCATCCACTGCAGATGGCTGGACACCGTTGAGGGATCAAGTTCTCCATCCCGCTGGCCTTCAGGATTGGCTGGCGGTCTATCAGCCTGCCGCTGCGGCCGAGGCGACCCGAATCGGTACCGAAGCCTGGCAACATCAACGCGCCCAGCAGAATCCTCGATTTATCCTGCGCAACTGGGTCGCAGAGGAGGTGATTCGAGCGCTGGAGGATGAGGGCGACCTGCGTCCCCTGCAGGCTGCATCGCGCTTTGTGCGTGAGCCGTTTGCAAGCTTTGCAGGCGACCCCCTCTGGACGCGTTGGACCGGCCCAGCCCCAGACTGGGCATCCAAACTCTCACTCAGCTGCTCCAGCTAAACTCTGGTCTACCAAGGAGGTATTCATGGCAAACGACGATGAATTGCGCGCACGCCTAACTGACATGCAGTATGCGGTTACGCAAAAGGCCTACACGGAGCCCCCTTTCACGGGTGAATTCTGGAATTTCTGGGGCAAAGGTCGCTATGACTGCATCTGCTGCGGGACAGAGCTCTTTTCCTCAGAGAGTAAGTTCGACGCCGGATGTGGCTGGCCAAGCTATGACCGCGCGCTCATAGCGGGCAATATCCGCGAGGTCGAGGATCGCAGTCACGGTGTCATTCGGACTGAGATCCTCTGCAACCACTGCGGCGCCCACCTGGGCCACGTGTTCCCCGATGGTCCAACCGAGACCGGCCTTCGTTACTGTGTGAATTCCGCCTCAGTGAAGTTTGAAGGCAGCCCCGAGTGAAGCTCCTCGCCGATTGGGGTGCGCTGGTCGTCTTCTTTGTCACTTACAAGCTGGTCGATCTCTACTGGGCTACTGCCCTGGCGGTCGTCGTGAGCGTGCTGATGATTGGTCTGATGCGTGCCCGTCGAATGCCGATCGACCGCATGCAGTGGATTGGGCTCGGGCTCATCGTGGTTTTTGGCGGGCTCACCCTGTTGCTCCAGGACGAGCGTTTCATCAAGGCGAAGCCCACGCTGCTCTACGGATTGTCAGCGATCGTGTTTGCCGTACCCCAACTCCTTGGCAAAGCGGTGCTACTTAAGACGCTGATCGGAGACAAAATTCAAATGCCTGATTTCGCATGGCGTAGGTTGAACATCGCCTGGGCACTCTTCTTTGTGGTGATGGCAGTGCTCAATGCCTGGGTGGCCGTGACCTTCCCCACCGATGTCTGGGTTGACTTCAAGCTTTTCGGCGGCATCGGGCTGATGGCAATCTTCATTGTGGGTCAGACCGTGTACATGACCCGACACGGTGTGGAGTCCGGGCCGGCAGACCAGCAGCCCACGGAGCCCAAAGCATGAACGCGGCCACGAGTATCAGCGAGGCCATTGAAGCGCGACTGAGAGCACACCTGCGGGTCACCGAGCTCACGCTTCGCGATGATTCAGCTGCGCACCATGGGCATGCGGGAGCGGCTGCAGGTGGCGGTCATTTCGAGCTGCTGATCGTCTCGCCTGACTTTGAGGGAAAGACCCGGGTCGGCCGACACCGCCTTGTGTATGATGCCTTGAGCGACTGGATGCCCGCGCGAATCCATGCGCTCTCAATCGACGCGCGAACCCCTTCGGAGTTTGTCTAATGTTGCGTCTTTCCCCCGTCGTTGCAGCATTGCTTTTGGTCGTCTCGAGCAGCGTGCTTGCCCAGAATATTGCTGTCGTCAATGGCCGCGCCATTCCCAAGGAGCGGGCTGACCTGTTCCTCAAAGAGCTCGAGAAGCAGGGCCAACCCGTCACGCCAGAGCTTGCGACACTTGTTCGGCAAGAACTGGTCGACCGTGAAATCCTGCTGCAGGAGGCTGAGCGTCGCGGCCTGCCCGCCAAGCCTGAGCTCAAGTTCCAGATCGATGCAGCGCGTCAGCAGGTGCTGATTCAAGCCCTGGTGCAAGACGAGATGAGCAAGAACCCAGTCAAGGAGTCCGACGTCAAAGCAGAGTACGAGCGCCTCTCGAAACTGCAGGGTGACGAGTACCGCGCGAAACACATCTTGGTTGAGACTGAGGACGGCGCGAAAGCCGTGATCCAAAAGCTCAGCAAGGGCGCAAAGTTTGAAGACCTCGCGAAGGAATCCAAGGACCCGGGGTCAGCCGCCCGCGGGGGCGACCTCGATTGGGCCAGCCCTTCAAACTTCGTGAAACCCTTTGCCGATGCCATGGTCGCCCTCAAGAAGGGAGAAACCACGCAAGCCCCGGTTCAGTCCCAGTTCGGATGGCACGTGATTCGGCTCGAGGACACTCGCAAGGCCCAGATTCCGGCCTTCGATGAAGTGAAGGCCCAACTGAGTGAGAGTCTTCAGCGGCGACGCCTCGGCGAGTTTCAAGAAAAGCTAAAGTCCAAAGCGAAAATCAAGTAATACGCTCGACACTCAGTGATCAATAAGGACTGTGGTTCCTGCGGGAACCCAGTCGAACAGATCGACGATATCCTGGTTGCGCATGCGAATGCAGCCTATGGAACCTGGTTCCCCCATATGAACCGTGGGAGGGCTTCCGTGAAAGTACACGTACCGACGCATGGTGTCGACTTCACCAAGGCGATTCACACCAGGCTCTAGACCCGAGAGCCAGAGAATGCGCGTGAGAATCCAGTCCCTTTTCGGATGTTGATTCGCAAGCTCGGGCGTCCAGATTTCACCCGTTGGGCGACGGCCAACGAAGACCGTATTGAACGCAGACCCTGCGCCAATCTTGGCTCGGATCTGGTGCCGCCCCAGCGGGGTGCAAAAGCTTCCCTTCTGATTTCCCACACCATTCTTTGCAGTGGATATGGCGTAGGACCGAACCCATTGCGCTTGTATGGGATGCCACCGTGCTGGCTCATGCTGAGGGGGAAGGTTCTGATAGGTCCTGCTGAGGTCGTAGACATGCAGGCGCTGAGCCGCAACAGAGATGACCAGGTGATAGGGGCTCGCGGAAACGTAGCTCATGTTTTTAGTCCAGTGCGGCGCTGGGCGAAAAAATCCTTTAATAGACTGCCACATTCCTCTGCCAGAACGCCACCGCGCACAGCGGTTTGGTGGTTTAGATCAGACCAGCTAAAGACCTCTCTCGCACTCCCCGCGACACCAGTCTTGGGGTCGGAGGCTCCGAATACCACCTCTGCCAGCCTTGCATGAAACATCGCGCCCGCGCACATCAGACAGGGCTCGAGGGTCACGTAGAGCCGTGCGCCTGGGAGCCGGTAATTACCCGCCCGCTCGCCGGCCGCTCTCAGCGCCTGGATCTCGGCGTGGGCGGAAGGGTCATGCAGCCCGATGGGGCGATTGCGACCCACGGCAAGCAGCTCCCCTGAGGCAGAGACCACGACAGCACCGACGGGAACCTCTCCCTCTGCAGCTGCGAATGAGGCCTGCTCTAGCGCTAGGCGCATCCAGTCGGTATCCTTCATTGCCAATCACGCATCAGAGACGACCCAGTCCTCAAGGCGCAGTCCCTGCACTCGCTGGAACTCTCTCGTGTTGTGGGTCACTACCGTGGCCTGCTCTGCCAGGGCATGGCACGCAATCCATAAGTCATTCGCGCCGATGAGAGCACCCGCGTCCTTCAACCGGGTGAACTGCTCCGCATAGTGTTCGCATATCGCCGGGCCACTAGGAAAGAGGACGCGAACCTGCCGAGCTAACGCATTCAATCGGCGCAAGACCTCGGGCTTACGCGTGCTGCGCTCCGCTCCCTTCAGCAGCTCGGCCCAGGTAACAAATGACATGCACAACTGAGACCCTGCTGGGAGTGAATCGACGCGATGCGCAATATCAGGAGGCTGGTACTTGATAAGGTAAATCAGGATGTTGGTATCAAGCAGGTAAATCAAAGCGACTCGCGATCTTGAGCTGGCTCGGGACTGTGACGCTCGGCCTCCAAGACAGCGACATAGGAGGCATCTGCCTCGCCCACGCCTCTGAGGGCCGCCATAAGAGCCGCTCCGCGCTCGGCCTGCAAAGGATGAATAACGAGATCCCCAGCTTCGGTCCGTGAGATGCTCACTTTGTCGGTATCTAGGCGAAACTCTGCCGGAATGCGGACGGCCTGACTATTTCCGTTGGTAAAGACGCGGGTGGTGAGCGTAGGCATGAGACCCCATGTGTGTACTCAGATGTGTGTATTCTACTCCCACTCAATCGTCGCTGGGGGCTTCGAGCTGATATCCAGCGTGACACGGTTAATTCCTCGCACCTCATTGATGATTCGGCTGGAGACCTTCTTCAGAAGCGGATACGGCAGTTCAGCCCAGTCCGCTGTCATGAAGTCGGAGGTGATCACCGCACGTAAAGCCACCACGTAGTCATAGGTGCGACCATCACCCATCACCCCAACGCTCTTGACGGGCAGAAACACGGCAAACGCTTGGCTGGTGAGGTCGTACCAGGAGCGGCCCGTTGATGGGTCCATCGTGTTACGAAGCTCTTCGATGAAGATGTGATCTGCATGCCGAAGCAGATCGGCATATTCCTGTTTGACCTCACCCAGAATGCGCACCCCCAGACCGGGCCCTGGAAACGGATGGCGGTAGACCATGTCATGCGGCAGGCCAAGCGCCACACCCAGCTCACGCACCTCGTCTTTGAAGAGGTCTCGCAAAGGCTCCAGAAGCTTTAAACCCAGTTGCTCGGGCAGTCCACCCACATTGTGATGGCTCTTGATGGTGACCGCCTTTTTTGTCTTCGCCCCGCCGGATTCAATAACATCGGGGTAAATGGTGCCCTGGGCCAAGAAAGTGGCGCCTTTATGGCCCTTCCCTGCCGCTTTGAGCTTTGCAGCCTCTTCTTTGAATACATCGACGAAGAGCCGGCCGATGATTTTTCTTTTGGCCTCGGGCTCACTGACACCCGAAAGCTCTCGCAGAAAGCGCTCGCTCGCATCGACACGAATGACGCGTGCATGCAGCCGACCACTGAACATCTCCATGACGGCATCGCCCTCGTGGAGGCGCAGCAGGCCATGATCAACAAAAATACAGGTGAGCTGGTCTCCAATTGCCCGGTGAATCAGTGCAGCCGCCACTGAGGAGTCGACCCCGCCAGAGAGGCCCAGTATCACCTCCTCGTCGCCCACCTGTCTTTGGATATGGGAAACCGCCTCGGTGATGTGGTCTCGCATGATCCAATCCGGCTGAGCTTGGCAGATGCCCAACACAAAGCGCTCGAGCAGGGCACGGCCTTGAGCTGTGTGTGTCACTTCGGGATGGAACTGAACCGCATAGAAACGGCGACGCTCGTCTGCCATTCCTGCAATAGGGCAGCTCTCGGTTGAGGCCATGAGTTTGAAACCCGGGGGGAGCTCGCTCACCTTGTCACCGTGGCTCATCCAGACTTTGAGCATTCCATGGCCCTCAGGGGTGACAAAGTCTTGAATGTCTCGCAGCAGCTCCGTGTGCCCTCGTGCACGCACCTCTGCATAACCGAACTCACGCTTGTGGCCCGTCTCGACGCGGCCACCCAGTTGCTGGGCCATGGTCTGCATGCCGTAGCAAATACCCAGTACCGGGATGCCGAGCTCAAAACACAACGCCGGGGCCCGATCAGTCGTTTCTTCATAGACGCTGGCATGGCTTCCCGAGAGAATGATGCCCTTAAGATGCCCTCCTGCAGCGTATGCGCGGAGCCAATCCTCGGTTACATCGCAGGGATGAACCTCGCAATAGACATGCGCCTCTCTCACCCGCCGTGCGATGAGCTGTGTGACCTGAGACCCAAAGTCCAGGATCAGAATCTTGTCGTGGGTCATACGGCCTCAGTCCGCTCGGTAGTTCGGTGCTTCTTTGGTGATCTGGACGTCGTGGACGTGAGACTCGCGAATACCCGAAGTGGTGATTTCGACAAAGGTGGCACGGTCATGAAGCTCGTCAATCGATGCGCATCCGCAGTAGCCCATGCTTGAACGAAGACCACCCGCGAGCTGAAACAGAATCTGCTTCACACTGCCTTTGTAAGGCACGCGCCCCTCGATGCCTTCAGGCACAAACTTGTCTGCGCTCGGGCTCTCGTCCTCTTGAAAGTAACGGTCGGCAGAACCTGCCTGCATGGCCCCGACGGAGCCCATGCCTCGATATGATTTGTAGGAGCGGCCCTGAAACAACACGACCTCGCCAGGCGCCTCCTCCGTTCCAGCAAACATGCCGCCCATCATGACCGTGCTCGCTCCGGCGGCCAACGCCTTCGCAATATCTCCCGAGAACCGAATGCCACCGTCTGCAATGATGGGTACGCCACTCTGAGCCATCTCTTGCGCGACATTCGCTATGGCAGAGATTTGCGGAACCCCCACACCGGCCACAATGCGTGTGGTGCAGATCGAGCCCGGGCCGATGCCTACTTTTACGGCGTCTGCGCCGTGGTCAACCAGGGCGCGAGCAGCCGCTGCGGTTGCAATGTTTCCGCCCACCACATCGACGCTGGGGTAGTGCTGCTTGACCCACTGAACTCGATCGAGCACACCCTTGGAGTGGCCATGTGCGGTATCGACCACGATCACATCGACGCCGGCCTCGACCAAGCGCTCGACGCGCTCCTCGGTGCCGTCACCAACGCCAACCGCAGCGCCAACACGCAGTTTCCCTTGTTCATCGCGAGCCGCATGGGGATGCTCAATGCCCTTAAGAATATCTTTGACAGTGATCAGGCCACGAAGCTGAAACGCGTCGTTCACGACCAGCACACGCTCGAGCCGATGGGCATGCATAAGCGCCTTAGCCTCTTCGACCGAGGCCCCCTCTTTAACGGTGACAAGGCGCTCACGCGGCGTCATGATGTCCCGCACCGGTTGGTCCAGTCGCGTCTCAAAGCGAAGGTCGCGGTTGGTGACAATGCCCACCACGCGATCGCCGTCCACGACGGGAAGACCTGACACACGTCGCTCTGCGATGAGCGCCAAGACCTGACGCACGGTCATGCTGGGACTGATCGTAAAGGGATCTTTCACAACACCCGCCTCGAAACGCTTCACCTTGGCGACTTCTGCAGCCTGAGCCGTTGGCGACAGGTTTTTGTGGATGATCCCAATACCGCCCTCTTCTGCAATGGCAATCGCAAGCCGCGCTTCAGTGACGGTATCCATGGCCGCAGAGACCACGGGCAGGTTGAGTCGGATGTTGCGTGTGAACTGGGTGCTCAGACGCGCATCGCGCGGGAGGATTTCGGAGTGGGCGGGAACGAGGAGGACGTCATCGAACGTCAGGGCCTTTTGCAGAACGCGCATGGGAGTTCTTGGGGAGAGTTTCCAATGACGTATTGTACTCGGGTACTCGCGTCCCGATCCCGCTCGGTCACGCTACCCTCGGTTCTTGGTCCATCGGTCAGTCTGCCCCTGCCGCGCCCGTTGCGCTCGGAGTGACTCCACCCGCTTTCGACGAGCCTCCTTGGGATCCGCCAGGAGCGCTCTGACGAGGTCGATGCGATCCCAGGGCTCAAGGGCCTGCTGGTCCTCGACGACAGATCCAAAGCGGGCCCGCACAAGCCCGGCATCCCAGGCCTGAGCGAGCTCGGGAAGGAGGTTGGACTGGGCACGCAGCGACGCCACCGTCATGCCAGGTGTAAAGACCCAGGACTGAGACACGATACCCTGCGGGCCTGCCAAAAGCAGGCTAACGGGGCCCAGCTGCGGTTCCATGAAGCGTGTCTGCCCTTTGCACGAATGCATCAACGAAACTGGTCGTGATCTGCTCAAAAACGGGTCCAACCAGCTTCTCAAGAAGCTTTGACGAGAAGTGATAAGTCAGCGAGAAGCTCACCTTGCAGGCGCGGTCATTCAGCGGAACGAAGACCCAAGCGCCCGAGAGCGCCTTAAAAGGCCCATCGTGAAGCGCCATGTCAATACGCTCACCCGGCAGATGACGATTTCGAGTGGTGAACGACTGCCGCAAGCCCTTGAAGGCGATCTGAACCTGCTCCAAGCGAGAGCCGTCCGCCTGCGGTTCTACGGAGGTTCCTCCGCACCATGGTAAAAAGTCGGGATACGCCCCCACGTCCGACACGAGATTGAACATCTCGTGAGCGGAATACGGAACCAGAACGGTTTTCACTACCTCAGCCATATACGCATTTTATGTCGATCATCGATAACAAGAAGGCATTCCACGACTACTTCATTGAGGACCGCATGGAGGCGGGCCTCGTCTTGGAGGGTTGGGAGGCTAAGGCCATTCGAGCAGGGCGTGTTCAGCTCAAAGAGGCCTATGTCGTGATTCGTCAGGCTGAATTGTTTCTCATCGGCTGCCATATCTCCCCGCTTCCAACCGCATCGACCCACATACAGCCCGATCCAGTGCGCACCCGAAAGCTGCTGATGAAGAGCGAGGAGATTGCCAAACTCATCGGCAAGGTGGAGCGCGCGGGCTACGCCCTAATCCCGGTGAACTTGCACTACAGCCGGGGGCGAATCAAGCTGGAAGTTGGTCTTGCCAAAGGCAAACGTCAGCACGATAAGCGAGCAACAGAGAAAGAACGCGAGTGGCAGCGTGAGAAGCAGCGACTCGTGCGAGATGTCACCCGAAGGGCATGATTCGGAGTAGATTTTATGCACCGGATAACCCCACTACAGGAGTGACATCACATGCGTACCCAGTTGAAGGCCTCGCTTAGCGCCGCTGCGGTCTCAGCCGTTTTCGCTGCATCTGCCACCGCCCAGACGATCACCGTTAAAATTGGTCACGTCGCCCCCATGACAGGCAACCAAGCCCACCTCGGCAAAGACAACGAGGGCGGCGCAAAACTCGCCGTTGCAGACCTCAACAAGGCGGGCATCAAAATCGCTGGTGCCCCTGTTCAATTCGTACTGGTGAGCGAGGACGACGGGGCTGAGCCCAAGCAGGCCACGCCGGTCGCACAAAAGCTCATCGATGCCAAGGTTGTTGGCGTCATTGGACACCTCAACTCGGGCACCACGATTCCAGCCTCCCGCCTGTATCACGACGCAGGCATTCCGCAGATTTCCCCCTCGGCAACCAACCCGAAGTACACCCGCCAAGGCTTTAAGACGGCATTCCGTGTTGTGGCAGACGATGTGCGACTGGGCGGGGTCTTGGGGCGCTATGCGGTCACAGAGCTCAAGGGCAAATCCATTGCCGTCATTGACGACAGAACTGCATATGGTCAGGGTGTGGCCGACGAGTTCGCCAAGGGCGTGCAATCAGCCGGCGGCAAGGTCATTGCGCGCGAGTACACCAACGACAAAGCCACTGACTTCATGGCAATTCTCACGAGCCTCAAGGGCAAAAAGCCTGACATTATTTTTTATGGGGGCATGGACGCAGTTGGGGGGCCCATGATTCGTCAAATGAAACAGCTCGGGCTCAGCACCAAGGTGATGGGCGGAGACGGCCTCTGTACCGCTGCGCTGCCCAAGCTCGCAGGCGATGGGCTGGGCGACAACCAGGTCTACTGCGCTGAGGCGGGCGGCGTTACAGGCAAATACGCCCAGAGAGACAAAGCATTCCGCGAGCGCTTTAAAAAGGAAATGGGGGTAGAGGTGCAGCTCTATGCGCCCTATGTCTATGACGCCACCATGGCGCTGGCAGAGGCCATAAAGAAAGCGAACTCTGTAGAACCCGCAAAGGTCCTGCCCGCGCTGGCGAGCCTCAAAATGGACGGCGTCACCGGCCCAATCGCCTTCGATGAGAAAGGCGACATAGTGGGCGGTACGCTCACGCTCTTCACCTACAAGGGTGGCAAGCGTGAGCTGGTGAAAGTCATTCAGTAGACGCGAGCGTCTGCCAGGTATCGATCACGGTATCGGGATTCAGAGAAATCGACTGAATCCCTTGGTCCATCAGCCACCGGGCAAGGTCTGGGTGGTCTGATGGGCCCTGGCCACAGATACCCACGTACTTGCCGCGGGCGTTGCAGGCCGCAATCGCCATTTCCAGCAGCTTTTTGACTGCGGCATCCCGCTCATCAAAGAGTGCTGCAACCAAGCCAGAATCTCGATCGAGTCCGAGTGTCAGCTGCGTGAGGTCGTTTGACCCAATCGAGAATCCGTCAAAGTGGTCAAGGAACGCATCGGCGAGAAGGGCGTTAGAGGGAAGCTCACACATCATGATGAGCTTGAGCCCCCCCTGCCCTTGATCGTTCGCACCGCTGCCGCGTGCGAGTCCATGGGCGGCGAGGAGCTCATTGACCTTTCGCGCCTCTGAGACCGTTCGCACGAAAGGAACCATGATCTCCATGTTGGTAAGACCCATGTCTTCACGCACGCGCTTGAGCGCGGTGACCTCCATCTCAAAGCAGTCTCTAAAGTCCTCCGCAATGTAGCGCGAGGCGCCCCGGAAACCGAGCATGGGGTTCTCTTCCTCTGGCTCGTAACGCGAGCCGCCAATCAGCTTGCGATACTCGTTGGACTTGAAATCAGACATACGCACAATGACAGGCTTGGGCCAGAAGGCAGCGGCGATTGTTGCTACCCCCTCGGCAAGTCGGTCAATGAAGAAATCGCGTGGGGAGGCATGACCGCGCGCAATGCGCTCCACGGCGGCTTTGAGATCGGGGTCCACGGCCGGGTAGTCGAGAATGGCCTTGGGATGCACACCGATGTTGTTGTTGATGATGAATTCAAGCCGCGCAAGCCCAACACCGGCATTGGGTATGGACTGGAAATCGAAGGCGAGCTGTGGGTTGCCCACGTTCATCATGATCTTGACCGGAATATTCGGGAGCTCCCCAGTCTCAACCTCGGACACCTCTGTCTCGAGCAGGCCCTCATAAACATTCCCGGTGTCGCCCTCTGCACAGGAGACGGTCACCAGCGCGCCATCTTGCACGCGATCGGTGGCATCGCCACACCCAACAACAGCGGGAATGCCCAATTCCCGGGCAATGATGGCCGCATGACAGGTACGCCCACCCCGATTGGTCACAATGGCCGCGGCCCGTTTCATGACTGGCTCCCAGTTCGGATCCGTCATATCCGTTACCAGTACATCGCCGGGCTGCACGCGCTCCATCTCGCTTGCATCGGCAATCACGCGGACTGGCCCTGAGCCGATGCGTTGACCGATGGCACGGCCGGAGGCCAGGACCTGGCCATGACCCTTGAGCTTAAAACGCTGCTGTCGATCTGCTTTGGATTGTTGAGACTTTACGGTCTCTGGGCGAGCCTGAAGGATAAAGAGCTTGCCATCCCGTCCATCTAGGCCCCACTCAATATCCATTGGACGGCCATAGTGCTTCTCGATGATCACGGCGTAGCGGGCGAGCTCAACGGTCTGTTCGTGGGTTAGCGAATACCGATTGCGAGCGTCTTGCGGGACATCTACGGTGACTACCGATCGTCCGCTCGCGGCCTTTTCCTCGGGGGATGCGAAGACCATTTTGAGCAGCTTGCTGCCAATCTGACGGCGAATGACGGGGAACTTCCCGGCAGCCAGCATGGGCTTGTGAACGTAGAACTCATCTGGGTTGACTGCTCCTTGCACCACCGTCTCACCAAGCCCGTATGAGCTGGTAATGAACACCACCTGGTCAAATCCTGACTCGGTGTCCATGGTGAACATAACCCCCGCGGCACCAAGATCTGAGCGGACCATGCGCTGAATACCAGCAGAGAGCGCAACCTCGGCATGGGTGAAGCCTTTGTGTACCCGATAACTGATGGCCCGGTCGTTGTAGAGCGAGGCAAAGACATGACGAATTTTGTCGAGCACGTCCTCAATGCCAACCACATTCAGGTAAGTCTCTTGTTGCCCGGCAAAGGACGCATCGGGTAGGTCCTCCGCAGTGGCCGAGGAGCGAACGGCAAGCGACAACCCGGTGTCACCTTGGACCATGCGGTCGTAGTGCGCACGGATTTCCGATTCAAGCGCTGGAGGCAGAGGGGTCTCAACAATCCATTGACGAATCTCAGAGCCACAGGCGGTCAGCGCGCGAACATCTTCGGTATTGAGACCCTCCAGCCGCTTGGCGATGCGATCGCCCAAGCCGCCGTGAAGCAGGAATTCACGAAAGGCATGTGCGGTGGTAGCAAAACCACCGGGAACCTGAACGCCGGCTGCAGCCAACTGACTGATCATTTCTCCGAGTGAGGCATTCTTGCCGCCGACCGCGTCGACGTCCGTCATGCGCAGCTCCTCGAAAGGAACCACGAGACGGCTTCCAAGCTGATTCATAAAAACTCCCCTAAGATGTAAAAAATATGTCGGTTAGGGGGATTTTAAATGACCCAGCAGGTTCAGGCAGCGGGACGGACAGCCTTCTTCGTATCGGACGGCACGGGAATTACCGCCGAGACCCTTGCGTCCTCCATTCTGGCGCAGTTCGACCAGCTCAAATTCAAGCTCCGACGGCTTCCCTTTATTGATTCCATCGACAAAGCGGACCAAGCGTCATTGGTGATTGCCCAGCAAGGTGAAGAGGATGGCCGCAAGCCCATCGTCTTCTCTACCTTGGTCAATCCGGCCATTTCTGAACGTATTAAGCAGGCCGAGGCATTGCACCTTGATCTCTTTCAAACCTTTGTCGTCCCACTCGAAGCAGAGCTTGGCGTCAAATCGAGCCATACGATTGGCCGCTTTCATCATGCGACCGACTCCGATGCCTACAAGAACCGTATCGAGGCCATCAATTTTTCGCTCGCCCACGACGATGGTCAGTCGTCGCGAAACCTGGATCAGGCCGAAGTGATCCTGCTGGGGGTCTCTCGCAGTGGCAAGACGCCCACGAGCCTCTACCTCTCGATGCAATACGGCATTAAGGTGGCGAACTACCCGCTCATACCCGATGATTTTGAACGAAACGCCCTGCCCGCTGCGATTACGCCGTATCTGCGCAAGTGCTTTGGCCTCACGATTGATCCCATGCGGCTCTCTGATATTCGCAATGAGCGCCGACCAGGCTCAAAGTATGCTGCCCTTGAAAACTGCCGCTATGAGGTCGATGCGGCTGAACGCATGATGAAGCGAGATGGCATACCTTGGCTCTCGACCACGACCAAGTCCATTGAGGAAATTGCCACGACGATCCTCTCTAGCCTGGCGCTTGGCCGATAGCGAGGGACCGAAGCCGAGCGCGTTCGAATAGGCAGATTCCTGCGGCTACTGTCACGTTCAGCGACTCGAGCGCAGCCGACTGAGGAATGGAGACCCGTATGCAGTTTTGGTTTTCTGTCCATTGAGTATCGAGCCCTGCGCCCTCCTGTCCCATGACCCAAGCCACACTCTGAGGCTCGCCAAGCGCTGCACATGCCCATAGCGTGCGCGTGCCCGGCACATGTGGCGCTAACGTCAGAACCGTTCTGACCCCAGGTACGCCCACCTGCAATGCCACCTCTGAACCCCACGTTTCGCGCGTCACTCCCTCAAAAATCGGCAGCAAGAACTGTGCGCCCATCCCCGCTCGCAGCGCCTTCGGAGAGTACGCCTCTGCTGTGCCTTTGATGAGCACCGCGCCCTCAAGCCCTGCTGCAACGGCGGTCCGAAGCATATTGCCCACATTGCCTGGATCTTGTAGACCATCGAGCACGATCCAGTCCTGCCATGGCCCGCTCTGCCTTAGCGCATGCGCAAGGCTTAGACGGGGTTCTGGCTTGGGCATGATCAGACCTACGCCCTGAGGCTGCTCAACCTGCGAGAGACGCGACCAGAGGCGAGGCGGAATGACTACGCCTGGCACACCACAGGCCAAAGCCTGCTCCACCAGCGCACGCAACTCAACGCGCTGGGCAGCCTCGCTCTCGACAATGAGGCACATCTGAGCCGCATCGGTCTCACCACGCTGTGCGCACTGAACCCCCTCCATCACCAACCGTGTGCCCTCGAGCCAGATCGCTCCGGTCTCACGGCGGACCCGCGCAGACTCGCTCACTCGGCGCCAGTGCTGAAACCGCGGATTCTGTTCGGATTCAATCAGCTCCATTCAGCCAAGCCTTATGTTTTTAAAAGTTGAAAACTCACGCGATGCACAGGGCTAGGACCCAGCGTCTTGATGGCTTGTCGATGCGCCGCAGTCGGGTAGCCTGCGTGCTGGGCAAAGCCATAGCCTGGGTGCAGCTGGTCTAGCCTCCGCATCTCCTGGTCACGCGCGGTCTTGGCCAGAATGGAGGCCGCGGAGATCTCTGCACAGAGTGCATCGCCGCCCACCAGGGTGTCGGTCGGCCACGGCCAGTCGAGTGACCTCAAATGCCTCGCAGGGTGAATAGAACCATCGACTCGCACCTGCTCGATCGCTCCCAGCCGATCGACACAGGCCGTCACCGCGCGATGCATGGCAAGGAGCGTCGCTTGCAGAATGTTGTGGGTATCGATCTCATCGACGCTGGCCCAGCCTATGCCCCAGGCGCGGGCTTCCGCCTGAATGCGCAAGGCCAGCAACTCACGACGCCTCGCACTGAGCTGCTTGGAGTCTGCCAGACCCCAGGCAGATGCACCCATGGGTAGCGCCACTGCGGCAGCGCAGACAGGCCCTGCGAGTGGACCACGCCCTGCTTCGTCCACCCCAATCATGTCAGGCACTCCTGAAGCACCAGGGCAACCTGTTGTGCCGCATTGCGGCGTAACTGATCGAGCAGCCCCAGGGTGACCTCTCGATAGTCGCGTCTGCGCACGGGATCTTCCTCCCAGGCCCTGAGCGCCTGCTCGAGCGCATTGGGCTCGCAGGACTGCTGCAGCAGCTCGGGAACCCAATCCTGCTTGAGCAGCAGGTTGGGCAGACTGACACGAGACACAATCGCTTTGCGACGCATGAGTCGCTCGGTGAGCCAGGGCACTTGATAAGCCACAACCTGCGGCACCTGATAGAGAGCAGCCTCTAGCGTGGCCGTGCCGCTGGCGATCAGCGCAAGATCGGCCGCCTCTAGCGCTAGATGAGACGCTGGACGAGCCGGATCGGGACTCAGGGGTCCGACGATCCGCATGCCTAAATCGCGCAGCGCTGCATACCCGGGTAGGCCCTCGAGCTGGAGACGCGCCGCCTGCGAGGGCACCGGAAGCAGAATCTGGTGTGAGCGCGAAAACCGCAACGCAGTCTGAAAAAAGATAGGCCCCAGACGGCAGAGCTCAGCCTGGCGTGACCCAGGCATGAGCACCAGCACAGGACGTACATCACTTTCGGGAAGACCAAGTTGATGCCGCGCGGAAAGGGGATTGAGTGAGCACGGCACCAGATCGGCCAGAGGGTGGCCAACGTAATGCGCCCTCACCCGGGTTGGAGCGTAGAGCGCAGGCTCATGAGGGAAGAGGCAGAGCATGTGGTCCACAGCGGCGGCAATGGCAGCGAGGCGCTCAGGCCGCCATGCCCAGATGCTCGGACTCACCAGATGAGCAGTGGGAATACCCCGCACGCGCAGCCGAGCTTCGAGCGCCAAATTAAAGTCAGGCGCATCCACCCCCAAAAAAAGATGAGGGGGCTGAGATACCCAACGTTGCGTGAGCGCTTTGCGCAGTCTTAAAAGAGCAGGAAGGCGTTGTAGAACCTCAACATAGCCCCTAACGGCCAATTGCTCTGAGCGCGCCCAACAGTCCATGCCAAGCGCAGCGAGCTGCGGGCCACCAACCCCCTCGAGCGCCAGATCCGGCATGTGAGCGCGCAACGCCACCAAGGCATCGCGCACAATCAAATCGCCTGAGGCCTCTCCCGTGACAAGTCCAAGTCGCTTCACACGCTCAACGAATAATCCCGCGCCCGGGCTGCGAGAGAAATTGATGCAACAAGGCTACGGATGGGCGCGCTTGCGCCTCTGGGGCGAGGGCCGAGAGCGCCTCCGCAAGCGTGCTTCCAGACTTATAGACCTGTTTGTACGCTCTGCGCAGGGCTTGGATGTCCTCATCGGAGAATCCTCTGCGCTTGAGGCCCTCGACGTTGATGCCATGGGGGCTAGCAGGATTACCCGTGGCCATGACATAGGGAGGGAGGTCTTGAATAAGCGTGGTCCCTGCTCCCGTCATGGCATGCGCCCCCACACGAACAAACTGATGCACTCCCGTAATACCGCCAAGGATGGCCCAATCACCCACATGGACATGTCCTGCCAATTGAACTGCATTGGCCATGATGGTGTGCGAGCCCACGCGGCAGTCATGTGCAATGTGCACATAGGCCATGATCCAGTTGTCGTTGCCAATCTCCGTGACGCCAGAATCCTGGACCGTACCCAAGTTGACCGTGCAGCATTCGCGAAAGGTGTTGCGATCGCCAATGACAAGACGAGTCGGCTCGCCTTGAAACTTTTTGTCCTGGGGGGCCCCACCGATGACGCAATGCGAATGAACAACATTGTCCCGGCCCATTTGGGTGTGGCCGAGTATCTGGGCGTAGGCATGCACGCTGCAACCTTCACCCAATTCAACATGAGGCCCAACGATGGCAAACGGCCCAATATCGACACCCTCGTGAATCAGCGCAGAGCCATCGACGATGGCCGAGGGATGAATCTTAGGCACTCTTGGGAACCTCACGCAAAGCACACATCAGGTCCGCTTCTGCAGCGAGCTGTCCGTCCACCAAAGCCTTCGTCTTATATTTCCAAATTCCTCGTGCATGGCGCTCGATGCTCACGTCCAGCATGAGCACATCGCCAGGAACCACCGGCCGCTTGAACCGACAGTTATCGATACCTGCGAAGAAGTAGATCTGACCCTCTTGCGCCTGGCTCTGAATGGTCTTGAAAGAGAGAATGCCCGCGGCCTGTGCCAAGGCCTCAATAATCAATACCCCGGGCATGACGGAGTAGTTCGGAAAGTGGCCAGTAAAGAAGGGCTCATTGATGCTCACGTTCTTTTGGGCCAGCAGGCGCTCCCCTGGCACGACTTCCAGCACCCGATCCACCAGCAGGAATGGGTAACGGTGGGGAAGCGTGTCCATGATGGCTTGAATATCGAGCGCGGGTGTCGGTGCAGTCATAGTGTGTGATTCATCGTTCAAGAGACTAGGATTTTGACAGGCGTCGCACACGCGCAGCGCTGCGTTGCCATTCTTTTTCCGGCTGCAAGGGGTAAAAGCCCACGTACTTGCCGGGTTCTGTAATGGAAGACATAACCAGACTCATCGGGCCAATGACGGTACCGTCAGCAACCTCGAGGTGCCCAAGCACGCCGGCAGCACCGCCGATCTGACAGAAGGCACCAATGCGGGCACTGCCTGCAATGCCCACGCACGCCGCAATCGCGGTGTGATCACCAATGATGACGTTGTGTGCAATCTGAATCTGATTGTCGAGTTTGACGCCATGCCCAATGCGGGTGTCGCTCAGCGCACCGCGGTCGATGGTGGTATTCGCGCCAATCTCAACATCATTGCCAATGATCAGCCCTCCAGTCTGAGGAATCTTCACCCAGTGGCGCTCGGGCGTTGGCGCAAACCCAAAACCATCTGAACCCAAAACGGCACCCGGATGAATGACAGCCCGCTCACCAATGATGACGCCAGCACACACCGTGACACGCGCCCCAAGCTGACTGTCTTCGCCAATACGCGCGCCCTCGCCCACCACCACATGAGGACCAAGATCCACTCCAGCACCAATGACAACATCTGCCTCAATCACAGCGCCAGGCCCAATGCGAACAGACTCACCGATCTTTGCCGTGGAATCGATGGCTGCACTCGGGTGGATACAGGTGGCTACTCCAGCACCGCCACGTTGGTGGCGAGCCAAGGCACCCGCCGCCTGAGCAAAAAACAGATAGGGGTTCTCTGTCAGGACACGCGCTGAGAATCGCGCAGCCAGCAAAGCATGCTCGGGCCTCACGACCACTGCGCCAGCACCGGATGCCTTCAGATCGGGGAGGTAGCGCTCGTGCGCGACGAAAGAGACGTCAGTGGCCTGGGCGGAGCTCAGTGGAGCGAACCGACGCAATGCAAACTCTGCTGCACCCTCGAAACGGGCCCCGAACTGCTGGGCCACGTCAGAGAGGAGGAGGTTACTTGGCTGCTGGCCCATTCAAGGCACGAATCACTTTGTCTGTGATGTCAATGCGGGGTGATGCGAAAACGGCCTCTTGAAAAATAACGTCGTACTTCTCAGCCTCGGCTATCTGACGAATGGCCTTATTGGCCCGCTCAACAACCGCTGCGAGTTCCTCGTTGCGACGCTGGTTGAGGTCCTCACGAAACTCCCGCTGCCGGCGCTGCAGGTCGCGTTCCATATCGGCGATCTCGCGCTGACGCTTCGCACGCTCGGACTCGGCCATCGTGGGGGCGTCGCGCTCGAGCTTCTCAGACAATCCACGCAACCGCGCGACGAGCTCCTGAAGCTCTTTCTCTTTCGAGGCAAACTCGGTCTCAAGCTTCTTCTGCGCAGCCTTCGCAGGGGCTGAATCGCGAAGGACTCTATCGGTGCTAACAAAACCAACTTTTGCATCAGCGGCTGTTGCCGGCATAGCAGCCAGCACAAGGCCAGTCGACGCAGCGACGAACAGCGAGCGCAGGGGAAGAAAACGAGTCATGGTGCGAGAGTCCTTGAATTAAGCAGTCAGAAATAGTGTCTCACAGGCGCTTTGATCGCCCTTAGAAGCCGTTGGTAATTTGGAACTGGAAGCGCTGGGTCGAGTCGGTTGGCTTCTTCTTGAGCGGAGTACCGAAACTCAGTTTAAGGGGGCCAACAGGTGAGCGCCAAGTCAGTCCCAAACCCGCAGAGGCGCGAATGTCATCGAAGGCCATCTTGTCGTCCTCACCCCACACACTCCCTAAATCGAGGTAAGCAAACACCCGAATGGACTTGTCGTTCGACATGCCTGGCAAGGGCGAGAGCAGCTCGTTGTTGAGCGTAAATCGCCTGTTGCCGCCGACCGCGCTTCCGAGCTCGTCACGGGGACCAATGCCACTCGACTGAAACGCACGCACCGAGCCAATGCCGCCCGCGTAGAAGTTCTTAATAACTGGATACTTCTGCCCCTCAAGCCCAAAGCCAAACGAGGTCTCGAGGTTGGTGGCGTAGGTAATGGTTTTGGTTACCGGCAGGAACCACTGCAGTCCATAGCTACCTTTGACGTACTCCAGGTCACCCAATGGCGTTGCAAGCTCAAGGTTTGCATACTGATAGTGGCCCTTCGTTGGGGCAAGCCCCGAGTCACGCGTGTCGCGAGACCATCCTGCAGTCAACGAGACCGTATTGGCGTCGTTTCCATAAGCTTCAATGAACGAGCTCCAGTTTGCCGATAGCTGGCCTTCTACCTTTGTATTTTCGGCGACCGCGCCGAAGAAGACCCGATCATCCTCTGTGTACGGAACACCAAAGCGCACCCCAAAGCCAGTAGATTGGAGTTTGTAGTCTGCCAGCGCGGTGAGCTCATCTGCGTTGAAGGTACGGGTGTAGAGATCAATGGCGCGCGAGACCCCTTCGTCGGTGTAATAGGGATCGCCATAGCTCACAGAAAAGACTCGGCTGACCCGGCTGGTGTTCACCTCCAAGCTGAGGCTGGTTCCCGAGCCCAGAAAGTTCTGCTGACTGAACGACCCAGAAAAGACGAGTTTTTCGGTGCTCGAAAAGCCTGCTCCGAAGGTGAAGCTGCCCAGGGGGAGCTCCTCAACCTTCACGTTGACGTCAACCTGATCACCCGCCCCTGCGACTTGCTCGGTGTCGAGCTCAACATTCTTAAAGTAACCGAGCCGGTCGATTCGGTTCCGGGAATTTTTCAGACGCTCGCCGTCATACCAGGAGGACTCCATCTGGCGCATCTCACGACGGATAACCTCGTCACGTGTCTTTGCATTTCCAGAGATATTGATGCGACGGACATACACCCGACGCCCCGGGTCCACTTGCAGCATGAAGTCCGCGGTCTTGGCCTCTCGATTGAGCTGAGGAACTGGCGTAACGTTGGCAAAGGCATAGCCAAGATCGCCCAATCGGTCTGTCATGCGCTTGGTAAGGTCGAGCATCTGCTCATTCACATACAGGTCGCCCTTCTTGAGCTTGACCATGTCTTTGAAGGTCTGGTCCTGACCCAGCATGTCGCCCGTGAGCGAGACCTCTCCCAAGCGATAGGGGTCACCCTCTTGGACCACGAGGGTAATGGTGACCTCCTTGCGATCTGGGGAGAGTGAGACCAGGCTCGAATCAATATTAAATTCCAGATAGCCACGGTTTAGGTAAAAGGCTCGGAGTGCCTCAAGGTCTGCCGAGAGCTTTTGGCGCGAGTACTGATCGGCTTTGGTGTACCAGCTGATCCAATTGGAAGGCGAGAGTTGAAACTCCTTGAGCAGTGCACTCTGAGAGAACCGTTTGGCCCCTACGATGCGGATTTCGCGAATGCGCGCGTCCTCGCCCTCATCGATGGCAATAGACAGTGCCACCCGGTTACGCTCGAGGGGCGTGACGGTAGTCTGAACCTGGACATCGTATTTTCCGCGGCCCAAATACTGACGCTTGATTTCTTGCTCGGCGCGCTCCAGCACCGCCCGGTCGAAGATTCTTGCCTCGGCAATGCCCGAGTCTCCGAGTGCCTTCTTGAGGGTATCTGCCTCGAACTCCTTGGCCCCAGTGACCTCGAGTGCACCAATCGCTGGGCGTTCTTCGACAATGACCACCAGCACCTGACCCTCAAGGGCGACCTGGACATCTTTAAAGAAGCCCGTGGCAAAGAGTGCTCTGACCGCAGCGGCAATGCTCTCTTGACTGACGCGATCGCCGACTTTGACGGGCAAATAAGAGAACACCGTTCCGGGTTCAATTCGGGAGAGACCCTCGACACGCACATCCCGCAAAGTCACGCTGTCGGGAGCGGTGACCGGCGGTGCGGCTACGCTGGGCGCAGGAAGCTGAACTTGAGACTGCGCAGCAGGGGCGGAGAACAACGCTGCAATGGCCAGCGGAAGAGAACTGCGGAGCAACAGAGTGGACATGAGTTTAAGTGCCGAAGTAACGAAGCAGGTCGCTGGCCAAGGCCAGGCCCGTGAGCGAGAGAATTGCAGCAAGGCCAAGCTGCTGGCCAATGCGCTGTGCGCCTTCCGAGAGCGGACGCCCCCTCACAAACTCGATCGCATAATACAGGAGGTGTCCACCATCGAGCATGGGCACCGGGAGCAAGTTCAGAATGCCAATGCTCACGCTCACCAAAGCCAGGAATCCGAAAAAGGCCAGCATGCCCCGGTCTGCGCTCTGGCCTGCGGCATCTGCGATGGTGGCAGGGCCACTTAACTGGCGCCAGGAAAGATCACCCGTCAGCATTCGGCCAAGGGCCGTGAGCGAGAGGCTCGCCATGTCAAAGGTTCTGGTGAACCCCTCAGCGATGGCCTGGCCAACGTCCTGCTCAACCCGCACCGTCTGAACCACCGGGGCGAGTCCAAGGCCCACACGGATCTGCCCATCGGGGCCAGCAACCGGCACAAGGCTCACCCTGCGAGCACTGCCTGGCGCCTCTTCAATGGGCTGTCCTGGGTCCTCTGACTTCACGACCGAAACCAGATCCAGCACCAGGGGCTGCCCCGCGGCCTGCCGCACCGCTTGAATCAGCGCAGCGGGCTGTTCCAGAGGCAGGCCGTTGAGCCCAAGAAGTACCTGTCCCTCTTGTATTCCAGCCTGCTGGGCTGGCGAGCCTACCAAGACCTGGGTAATACGCACTGCCATCGACTGCAGCTGCAGGCCGGTTCGCTGCAACGTGTCTTCGGGCCCGGCGTCTGGCCGGGCGGGATCACGCCGGACCTGCAATGTCACAGTCCTTGGGGATGCACCCCGAGATTGCACGGTAAGCGCGACGTTCAAATCGCCCTGAGCGACCGCCTCTTTGAGTAGGGCCCACCGCAAGGCCTGGTAATGCCCGATAGGCGTGTCATTGACCGCCAAAACCTCATCGCCCGCGCGCAGGCCTGCGCGAGCCGCGGGTGTCTCGAGCGCAGGGGCAGCCAGAATGGCTCTGGGTTCCTCCCTGGGAAGTGCGGCGAGTGCGGCGTAGGCCACGATGGCAAAAACGAAATTGGCCAGTGGTCCCGCAGAGACGACCCAAGCACGGGCTGCGAGTGAACTTTGGTCAATATTGAGCTTCACGTATCCGCCCAGGGGAAGTATGGACAGCGCCCATTCGCACCCGCGGCGGTCTTTTAATCGAAACAACACCCGCCCAAAACCAATCGAGAATCGCTCGACATGAACCCCAACGGATCGCGCCGCAAGGTAATGGCCCATTTCGTGAATGAACACCAAGAGCCCAACCGCCAAGAGAAACCACAGCAGCATCATGCTTGATCAGCCCTTATTCGCACGTTTGCGGATGCGCTCTGAGGCCAGGGCACGAGCCGACTGATCGATCATGAATACATCCTCTAGCTGGGTGGGGTTCGACAGACGAGGGGCCAAGTGACTGACCGTTTCTTCAATGGTTTCGACCATCGCTCCGAAGGACAGTTCACGCGCAAGAAAGGCAGCAACACAGGCCTCATTGGCTGCATTGAGCACGTTGGTTGCAGCGAGTCCGGCCTCCAGGCAGGCCCTTGCGAGCCTGAGCGCTGGAAAGCGGTCGAGGTCTGGGCATTCGAAATCGAGCTGCGTGAGCTGCGTCCAGTCCAGTGACTTGACCTGTGTGCTCATTCTCGCGGGCCAGGCCATGGCGTGACCAATAGGGGTGCGCATGTCTGGAGAACCGAGCTGCGCAAGCGTTGAGCCATCTTCGAACTCCACCATGGAGTGAATCACGCTCTGGGGGTGGACCACCACATCGATCTGCGTACTGGGCAGCGAGAACAACCAGTGGGCCTCGATCAGCTCGAGCCCCTTGTTCATGAGAGAGGCGGAATCGACGGAGATCTTTTGGCCCATGGACCAGTTGGGATGCTTAACGGCCTGCTCGGGAGTAGCTCGTCGGATGTCCTCAGCAACCCAGGTTCGAAAGGGCCCACCCGATGCAGTCAACAGCAGGCGACGCACATGCGCTGGGCGCTCAAAGCAGGTGTATTCCGCACCCAGGCACTGAAAAATCGCGTTGTGCTCGCTGTCCACGGGCAGCATGTGGGCGCCGTGCTGTTGGGATTGCGCAGCCATGAGCCCACCGGCGCATACGAGGGCCTCTTTGTTTGCGAGCAATACCGCTTGTCCGCGCGAGACTGCTGCCCAGACGGAGCGCAGACCTGCGATCCCTACAATGCCTGCGACCACTTTCTGGGGGCCCTCGCCCTCCGCGAGGGCACAAAGCCCATGCTCCCCCTCAAGGACCTCAAGGCCGCGAAGCCAAGGATCCGAGTGTTCGCGTAGCCGATCGCGCAGTACTGCTGCCGCTCGGGGAGATGCCATCGCGAGCACTCGAGGGTGGCACCGCTCGGCGCAGGCCAAGAGTCCTTCTACGTCTTGATTTGCACTGAGCCCAAAGACACGAAAGGACTCTGGGTGCTGCTCGATAAGATTGAGCGTGCTCTCTCCGATCGAGCCTGTCGCTCCGAGTACGGTAATGGTCTGCATGCGCCCTCCCAATCGCTTGCGTCGGGGGCTAATAGCCGCCCGTATCTGCCCACCATGATGCCAGTAACGCAAGCGGCACGACGGCGATCAGCGCATCGACCCGATCGAAAACGCCCCCATGCCCGGGCAGCAACCGGCCGGAGTCCTTCACGCCAGCCAGGCGCTTGAGGAGTGACTGGTGAAGATCCGCCCATACAGCGACAAAGGTGATGAGCAGGATTGCTGCAAGCAGGCCAAGCCATCCAGAGCTCCAACTGATGAGATTGGGCCAGCTGTCAGGCCAGTAGAGGGTGGCAGAGACGCCGTAAACGAGGTTAAGGACCACTGCACCCAACACGCCTGCCCAGGTTTTGCCGGGACTGATGGAGGGAGCAAGCTTACGGCGACCAAACGCACGCCCCGTGAAGTAGGCCCCAGTATCGGCGATCCAGACCAACAACAGGATCGAGAGCAGAAAGCCAAGGCCCTGAAGGCGAGCCTCCCAGAGGCTAATAAACGCCGCAGTGCTTGCGAGCAGCGCAAAAGAGAGACCGATCCAGCCTCGGGGGGTATTGACCAGGCTGATGCGCCAGGGCACCCAGAAAAGCCATGCTAGGCCAGCTGGAATGCACAGCCATGGCAGGAGATCGGAGGGCAGCACCCAGCCGTCTAGCAGCCAGATGAGTCCCCCCACACCCAGTGCAACAGGACCCAACCACTCTGCTCCCGCGGGCAATGAGAGCAGGTTTGACCACTCCTTGAGACACCACGCGCAGATGACGAGACAGCCCGCTGCAAACCCAAGCGGGGACGACCAAAGCGCCCAAGGAATCAGAAAGCCAAGGAGGACGACCGCGGTCAGTACGCGGGTGGTCAGCATGAGCGGGCAGCGACACGAGCCTGCCCTGGTGCACGACCAAAGCGCCGTTCGCGACCGCGATAGGCCTCTAAGGCCAACTCGAACTCAGCCTCTCCGAACTCGGGCCAGAGGCAATCGGTGAAATAAAACTCGGTGTAGGCTAATTGCCAGAGCATGAAATTGCTGATGCGAGTCTCGCCGCCCGTGCGAATGAAAAGATCGGGCTCTGGTAGGTCGGCGCTCGAAAGATAGGGCGCGAGGTGTTCTTCAGTGATGGCTTTCCCGGCCAGGGCGAGGTCGGGCTGCGCATCGAGCAGCCTTCGCATTGCCGCGAGGAGATCCCAGCGCCCGCCGTAATTCACTGCAACGGAGAGCACGAGCCCCGTGTTTCCAGCCGTCTTGGTCTGGGCAGCCTCAATGGCGTCTCTGAGCTTCTGACTGAAGGCCGTGAGGTCACCGATCACCCGCAGCTGCACATTGGCAGCGTGCAGGGAGCGAACCTCGCGCTGAAGTGCTCGCAGAAAGAGGCCCATCAGAAAGCTCACCTCCTCCTCGGGACGCCGCCAATTCTCAGAGCTAAATGCAAACACCGTGAGGGCCTCGATTCCGCGCTTCGCACAGGCCTCGACCACACCGCGCAGGGCTGCAACCCCTCGCTCATGACCGGCCATGCGCGGGAGCAAGCGGTTGGTTGCCCAACGGCCGTTTCCGTCCATGATGACAGCCACATGCCGAGGCATATCGCCGACCTCAGGGACCACCAGGGTTGAACTCTGGATTTTGGATCTCAGCATGAGGGGCCTATACCGTCATGATTTCGGACTCTTTTTGAGTCACGACCTTATCGATCTCCGCCACAAATCGATCCGTGAGCTTCTGAATGTCTTCTTGCGCGCGACGCTCGTCATCCTCGGAGATAAGCTTTTCTTTGACCCCCTTTTTGAGCTGCTCGTTTGCATCGCGGCGGATATTGCGCACGGCAACCTTAGCCTCCTCTCCCTCTGACTTCACCACCTTGGTGAGCTCTTTGCGACGCTCCTCGGTGAGGGGTGGCATGGGGACACGAATGAGGTCTCCGCTGTTGGCAGGATTGAGGCCCAGATCAGACTCACGAATGGCCTTTTCGACGACAGCCACCATTTTCTTTTCCCATGGTGCTACGCCGATGGTTCGGGCATCGATGAGCGTGAGATTGGCCACCTGAGAGAGCGGCGTTGGGCTCCCGTAGTAGTCCACCTCGATGTTCTCGAGCAGACCAGGATGGGCGCGACCCGTTCTGATCTTTGCGAGATTGGACTTGAGGGACTCGAGGCTGCGCACCATCTTCTGGTCGGCCCCTTGTTTGACGTCTTGCGGATTCATTCAGTGTTCTCCTCTGCTGTGCAGTCTAGACATGGACCAGTGTGCCCTCGGACTCCCCGCGGACTGCAGACAATAGGGCGCCGGGCTTAAATACACTCAGAACCCGGATGGGCAGCCGTTGATCACGACAGAGTGCAAAGGCCGTGGCGTCCATGACCTTGAGATTACGCGAAATGGCTTCATCGAAGCTGACTTGATCGTATCGGGTGGCATGCGGATCCTTGGCAGGATCGGATGTGTAAATGCCATCGACCTTGGTCGCCTTGAGCACCACCTCTGCCCCGATTTCGGCACCGCGCAGCGCAGCAGCAGTATCGGTGGTGAAGAACGGATTGCCTGTGCCCGCAGCAAAAATAACGACCTTGCCTTCTTCCAGGTAGCGAATGGCCTTTGGGCGAATGTAGGGTTCGACGACCTGATCGATGCGCAGCGCAGACTGCACGCGGGCCTCAAGGCCCTTTTGACGAATGGCGTCCTGAAGTGCCAAGGCGTTCATGACAGTGGCGATCATGCCCATGTAGTCGGCAGTGGCCCGGTCCATGCCGTTCGAGCCCAAGGCGACCCCACGAAAAATGTTGCCACCGCCAATCACGACAGCCAGCTGGGTACCAAAGGCCGTGACCTGTGCAAGCTCATCGACGATGCGGTCCAGAGTCCCCTTATCGATGCCGTAGGCCGTATCCCCCATGAGGGCTTCACCAGAGAGCTTCAGCAGGACACGACGAAAAGGCTGAGCAGACATGTGGACTCCTATGGGGGGTTGAGAAATTAGGCGCCGCGGGCCGCTGCTGCAACCTCTGCTGCGAAATCTGTAACCTTTTTCTCGATGCCCTCACCAACGATGTAGAGCGTAAAGCCGTGGATCTGGGCATTTTTGGCCTTGAGCAGCTGCTCAATGGTCTGTTTGCCGTCTTCCGCCTTGACAAAGACCTGGCCCAGCAGTGTGACGTCTTTGAGGAACTTAGCAACGGCACCATCCACCATTTTGGCGACGATGTCGGCGGGCTTGCCGGCCTCCGCTGCCTTCTCTGCAGCTACGCGCTTCTCGGACTCGATCAGTGCGGGATCGACGCCACTGGAGTCGAGAGACTTGGGCTTGGATGCAGCGATGTGCATCGCCAGATCGCGGCCGAGCTGCTCGTTCCCGCCTTCCAGGTCCAGCAGCACCCCAATTTTGGAGCCACCGTGGATGTAGCTGTAGAACTGGCCCTTCGCAGGCTGCTTGACGAAGCGGCGCAGGGTCATGTTCTCGCCAATTTTGCCCACCAGAGCCGCGCGAACGGACTCAACGGTGCCATCGCCCAGCGCCAAAGCGGAGACCTCCTCCACGCTGCTCACCGAGTGGGAGAGGATGAGGTGGGCCACATTACTCGCGAAGGCCAGGAAATCATCGTTCTTTGCAACGAAGTCGGTCTCGCAGTTGATTTCGAGCATGACACCGTGACCGCCCTCGATCGCGATGGCAACAATGCCCTCAGCTGCAACCCGTGCGGCAGCTTTGGAAGCCTTCGAGCCCAGCCGAACCCGCAGAATCTCCTCGGCTTTCGTCATGTCTCCGTCGGCTTCGGTCAGGGCCTTCTTGCATTCCATCATGGGCGCGTCGGTCTTCTCCCGAAGCTCCTTGACCATTCCAGCGGTGATCTCAGGCATCTTTTTCTCCAATGTTCAGTTTAAAAAAAAGGGGCCGGTGAGCCCCTCGTGGTGCGGTGGGGACTCGGTTATGCCGAGGCCTCCTCGTTGACTTCAACAAATTCCTCGGACTCTTGAACCGCGGCGACCACATCGGCTACAGCATCGTGGCGCCCCTCGAGGATGGCATCGGCTACCGCGCGGGCATAGAGGCGCACGGCGCGGCTGGCATCGTCGTTGCCTGGAATGACATAGTCCACGCCCTCGGGGGAGTGGTTGGTGTCAACGATTCCGACAACAGGAATGCCAAGCTTGTTGGCTTCTTGAATGGCGATCTTGTGGTAACCGACATCGACCACGAACAGCGCATCGGGCAGGCCAGCCATATCCTTGATGCCACCAAGGGTTTTGTTGAGCTTCTCGAGCTCACGGCTGTGGGAGAGCGCTTCTTTTTTAGACATGCGCTCGAGGCCGCCATCTTCTGCAAGGGCTTCCATGTCCTTTAGACGCTTGATGGAGGTCTTCACGGTTTTGAAGTTGGTGAGCATGCCGCCGAGCCAACGCTGGTCAACAAAAGGCATGCCTGCACGGGTTGCCTCTTCTTGAATGATCTCGCGCGAGGAGCGCTTGGTGCCAACGAACATGATGCTGCCGCGGCGCGATGACAACTGACGCACGAACTTGATTGCGTCGGTCATGTTGGCCACAGTGGCCTCAAGGTTGATAATGTGGATCTTGTTGCGATGGCCGAAAATGAATGGGGCCATTTTGGGGTTCCAGAAGCGGGTTTGGTGTCCGAAATGAACGCCAGCCTCCAGCATTTCACGCATTGATACGGTTGACATGGTTTTTCTCCAGGCAAGGGTTGGATCTAACGCTATGCGGCTCGGTGCACGGGGGCACACCCTTGCGCCGCAGCGCGTGGCTTAAAAGCGTATGATTTTAACAATTTATGGCCGTTTCAATCAAATCACCTGAAGATATAGAAGGCATGCGCCTTGCGGGGCGCCTCGCGAGCGAGGTGCTGGACTTTATTACCCCCCACGTAAAACCCGGGGTCACGACAGAGGCCATCGACCGACTCTGTCATGACTTCATGGTGAATGTGCAGGGCACCATCCCCGCGCCGCTGAACTATTGCCCTCCGGGCTACTCGCCCTACCCCAAGTCCATCTGTACCTCGGTCAATCACCAGGTGTGTCATGGCGTACCGGGGTCCAAGCTCCTCAAAAGCGGCGACATTCTCAACATTGACATCACCGTCATTAAGAACGGTTACCACGGCGACACCAGTCGCATGTTTTTGGTGGGAAGCCCGTCGGTGGCCGCTAAGCGTCTGGTCGAGGTAACCCATGAGTGCATGTGGAAGGGCATCGAGCAAGTCGCGCCAGGAAAGACCCTTGGTGACATTGGGCACGCCATCCAGAAACATGCGGAGGGTCACGGCTTCTCCGTGGTCCGTGAGTTCTGCGGGCACGGGATTGGCAAGGTATTCCATGAAGACCCTCAGGTGCTGCATTACGGTAAGCCCGGCACGGGCATGAAGCTCGCCGCGGGCATGACCTTCACCATTGAGCCCATGATCAACGCAGGACGTCCCGAGATTCGAGAACTCGCCGATGGCTGGACGATCGTGACCAAGGACCATAGCCTGTCTGCGCAATGGGAACACACCGTTTTGGTCACCGAGACTGGTTTCAGTGTCTTGACCGTATCTGAAGGCAGCCCCGACCGCGATCGGGGCTAGTCCAGCCCAGATCTCTGTGGTCATGTCGCAAACCCATCCGACCCTCGCTGCCAAGGCACGGGTTCAGGAAGCGCGCGCCCGAAATGCCTCGGGCTGGGAGGCGGGTAAACCAGCAGAGGCCTTGCTCGCGAGCCTCTCGCGAGAGATCGACAAAATCATTCTCTCGCTCTGGCCGGCTAAACGGCTGGCATCAGTCGGATTGCTAGCGGTCGGCGGCTACGGTCGGGCAGAACTCTCGCCCTATTCCGATATCGACCTGCTGATTCTCCTCCCCGACGCGCTGGAGCCCACCCAAGAGCAGCAAGAAGCCATCGGCGAGTTTGTGACCGCCCTCTGGGACTGTGGGCTCGATGCCGGACACAGCGTGCGCAACCTCAGTGAGTGCGCCAAACAGGCCAGAGATGATCTTACGGTTGCGACATCTCTGCTCGAGTGTCGTCGCCTCGCAGGTCCCGCCTCCTGTGCGACTGAGCTCAGGGGTCTCTGGCGCGCCACCATCGACCCGGAAGTGTTTGCCCAAGGAAAGCTGCTTGAAATGCAGCAGCGGCACCACCGGTTCCAAGACACCCCCTACGCGCTTGAGCCCCATGTCAAAGAGAGCCCAGGCGGCCTCAGAGACCTCCATGCCGTGCTGTGGATCGCCAAAGGATATGGCATTGGCGAGACCTGGGCCGACCTCGCCCGAGCAGGTATGCTGACTCGGCAGGAGGCCGGACAGCTCAGTCGTCAGCAGCATTACCTTCAGACAATCCGTGCCCATTTACATTTGTCCACAGGTCGTCGCGAGGATCGCCTTGTTTTTGACCTGCAGGGTGCAGTCGCCGCGAGATTCGGCCTTGAGGCTAAACCCGGTCGAAGGGTCAGCGAGGTGCTCATGCAGCGCTACTACGTAGCCGCCAAAATCGTCTCGCAGGTAACCTCGCTGCTCTTGGCAAATGTGGAAGCATTCAGTCAGAGCCACCACGTACACCAGCCTGTGGCCTCTCGGCCTCTCGATACAGAATTCTGCGAAACCAGGGGTCTACTCGATATTCGGTCCGATGACCTCTTCGAGCGCGAGCCAGGGGCCATCCTTCGAGCATTTCTCCTCATGTCCCGGCACGCAACCCGCCGAGGCATGACCGCGCGCGCGCGCCGTGCCCTCTGGAACGCACGGGTGCGAGTCAATAAATCATTCCGAGAGCAGCCCGAGAACAAAGCAGCATTTATTGCGCTGTTTCGGGAACCCAAGGGCGTCGTCCATGCGCTTCGGCTCATGAATGACCTGGGCATTCTCGGCCGCATGCTTCCCGTCTTCCGCCGCATCATCGGCCAGATGCAGCACGACCTGTTTCATGTCTACACAGTAGATCAGCATATTCTTCAAGTCATTCGCAACCTGCGTCGGCTCACCATGGATGAGCACGCACATGAGTTTCCAGACCTGACCGAACTCATGTCCGATTTCGGTTCCCCATGGAAGCTTTATCTGGCGGCGCTCTTTCACGACATTGCCAAGGGCCGTGGTGGAGATCATTCACAGCTCGGAGCGATTGAGGTCCGGCGATTCGTGCGCCAGTTCAACATCGACGCCGAGACCGCAGACCTGTTGCAATTTCTGGTTGCCGAGCATCTCACTATGTCGACTGTTGCGCAGAAGCAGGACCTGGCAGATCCGGAGGTGATCTCTCGGTTTGCCACGCGAGTGGGGAATCTGGAGCGTCTTCAAGCGCTCTACATTCTGACAGTGGCCGATATCCGGGGCACCAGCCCAAAGGTCTGGAACCACTGGAAAGGCAGATTGCTTGCAGCGCTCTACCGGCAGACCCGCGAGGTTCTCGAGGCGAAACATGGGGAGCATGGACCGCAGGCGATTCAACAGGCGGCACTGGCAACCAAACGCGCCGAGGCCTTGCGTCTGATTCAACTCGAAGGCGAGGACCCCGGCCGTGCACGCGCGCTCTGGTCTAGCCTGCCCTTGGGCTACTTCCTTCGCCACGACGCCTCGGATATTGCATGGCACGCGGGCAGAATTCACCTGCAGGATGTGTCGCCCTCGGTTGCGGCCCGCCTGGCAGGCGGCGGTGAGGCCATTCAGGTTATGGTCTACGTGGAGGATACGCCCGCTCTATTTGCCCGCCTCGCCGGCTACTTTCACACCAAAGGGCTTGCGGTGCTCGATGCTCAGATCCACACGACTGCAAGCGGCTTTGCGCTTGACTCGTTCATGCTGGACGCGAGGCACCTGGAAGGGCGGCAACGGGCCATGCTCACGCTCATCAGTGACGACCTCCGACGTTTGATCGATCGTCCAGGGCCCCTGCCCCAACCGCAGCTGGGCAAACTGTCTCGACAATCGCGAAGCTTTCCACTGCCCACCACGGTCCAGATCACGCCTGACGAGAACCATCAGACCTACACACTCAATCTCACCACCGTTGACCGCCCCGGTCTGCTCTATGCAATTGCATTCCAACTCGCCCAGTTTGGGGTCGATATTGCCAACGCACGCATCACCACCCTCGGCGAGCGCGCCGAGGATGTCTTTCTGCTGCAGGGAGGGAATCTGCAGCACGATCGCAGCCAGTTGGCGCTTGAGCGTGCGCTGCTTGCAACCCTCAGGACTGAACCGTTGAGCGAAGCCACGCCTCAAACGCCGGCCCTTCATGGGGGTGGCGACGCGCGAGCGTAACGTTAGCCTGCAAGTAGCCCAGCTTTGAGCCACAGTCGAACCGAGTTCCCTCATAGCGATAGGCCAAGATGGGCTCATCCTCGAGCAGGCGAGCGATACCGTCGGTAAGCTGTATTTCACCGCCCGTGCCTGGCGGGAGGCTCGAGAGAATGTCAAACAGCCGGGGCGTGAGCAAATAACGGCCCACAACGGCCAGAGTGGAGGGTGCCGACCCCTGGGCTGGCTTCTCCACAATAGAGGTGATGCGCTCCGTGCGCTGCCCCCAGGGACTGCTCGCGACAATGCCGTACTTGTGGGTTTCAGACGGGGGCACGTCTTGAACCGCCACGATGCTGGCGAGGTGCTTTTCGTAGACCTGCACCATCTGGGCCATTACGGAGACACCGCCCTCACCTGCATCCATGAGGTCATCCGCCAGAATGACCGCGAAGGGTTCATCTCCAACGACCGGACGCGCGCAGAGCACCGCGTGACCGAGACCCAGGGGCTCAGCCTGACGAATGTAAATACAGTTCACGCCGGGAGGCGTCACGCTCCTCACCAACTCAAGCAACGCCTGCTTGCCTTTGGCCTCGAGCTCTGCCTCAAGCTCGGAGGCCTTGTCAAAATGATCTTCAATGGCCCGTTTGGAGCGACCGGTAATGAAGATCATTTCGGTAATCCCCGCAGCAACCGCCTCTTCAACCGCATATTGGATCAGGGGCTTGTCGACAATCGGCAGCATCTCCTTGGGGCTTGCCTTCGTGGCAGGGAGAAACCGAGTGCCCAAACCAGCGACGGGGAAGACCGCCTTTCGAACGCGCTTGGGGGTGCTCTGCGACATGGGGTCGCTCCTATTGAAAGGGTTGAATAACTGCCATAAAGCTTACGTCGTCCATGACCGGGACGCCAAGCGACTCTGCCTTGGTGAGCTTGCTGCCTGCCTCCGCTCCCGCAATGACAAGACTCGTCTTGGCGGAAACTGAACCAGTGACGCGCCCGCCAAGGCGACGCACCCATTGCGCAGCTTCATCGCGAGACAGACTGCTCAACGTGCCGGTCAGCACCACGGTTTTGTCTTGAAACGGTAGGCTTTGCCCCGCACCAAGTGCAGGCCCAGCGCGGTCTTCAGCCTCAAAGCTCAGAAAGCTCGCGACCGCAAGTGCCTCATCGCGTGTCTGCGGGTCGGTGAAAAAGGCATGCACGGACTCGGCCACGACGGGTCCGACATCGGGTGCCTGCATGAGCATTTCGAGCGAGGCCTGCGAGAGCCCCTCGAGAGAGCCAAAGTGCTGCGCCAAATCCGCCGCGGTACGCTCACCAACGTGGCGGATGCCAAGCCCGAACAAAAAGCGCCCCAGTGAGACGCTCCGGGAACGTTGAATCTGGTCCAGCAGGTTCTGTGTCGACTTCTCACCCTGGCGCTCAAGCTGCTCAATTGCAGAGGCCTCCAATCGATAGAGGTCCGATAAACGCGCAAGCAAACCCTCTCGAATCAGCAGATCGACCCGCTTCTCACCCAGGCCCTCAATATCCATGGCCTTGCGTTGAGCAAAATGGAGCATGGCCTGGCGCTGCTGGGCTGGACAGGTCAGCCCCGACACGCATCGCAAGGCCGCCTCACCCTCTGCACGAAAGACTGGCCCCCCGCAGGAGGGGCATTGCGTCGGCATGACGAAGGCAAGCGCGTTTTCGGGGCGCAACGCGAGGATGGGCCCAAGCACCTCGGGAATGACATCACCCGCCCGTCGAACCCATACGGTATCGCCAACGCGCACGTCCTTGCGTGCGATCTCGTCGTGGTTGTGCAGCGTCGCATTGGTGACCGTGACTCCACCGACACGCACGGGCTCTAATCTTGCCACCGGCGTGAGCGTTCCCGTTCGCCCGACCTGAACCTCAATCTCGAGCAGTCGAGTCGAAGCCTCCTCGGCGGGAAACTTGACTGCAATCGCAAAACGAGGAGCCCTCGATACGAATCCTGCGCGGATCTGCTGGGCGGTCTCCTCGAGCTTGACCACAACACCATCGACCTCAAAGGCGAGCTCCGTTCTCTCCCGCTGAACGTCGTCAATAAACTGCAAGACGTCAGTGAGGGGCAGATCTGCTCGGCGGTGCGAGCAAACCGGCAGGCCCCAGCCCGCGCAATCAGAGAGCATCTCGCTGTGTGTGCGCGGCCAGTTGGGTTGAGCGCTCTCATCCATGGCACCCACCCCATAGACAAAAAAGGCCAGAGGGCGCTCAGCAGTCACTCTGGGATCGATCTGCCGTAGGCTCCCCGCCGCTGCGTTCCTTGGGTTTGCAAAGACCTTTTCGCCCCTTTGGGCTTGCCGCTGATTGAGCGCATTGAAATCAGACTTGGTCATAAAGACTTCACCGCGCACCTCGAGGACACCTGGCCAGCCGGAACCGCTCAAGCGATGGGGAATACAGGAGACAGTCAAGATGTTTGGGGTGACATCCTCACCCACACTTCCATCTCCTCGTGTTGCGGCCTGGACCAGCGCCCCCTGCTCGTACCGCAGGCTTATGGCGAGGCCATCGAACTTGAGGTCAGCAGAGAATCGAAGCTCTCCCGCCCGATTCGCATCACCCGTGAGCAGCTCGGCTAGCCGACGGCCAAACTGAAGGACCTCCTCTGTCTCAAATGCATTATTCAGTGACAGCATGGGGACCGCATGCGTCACCGTTCGGAACTCTCTCCTCGCAGGCGCACCCACTTGAGAGAGCGGAGATTCATTGTTTCGCTCCGCTAGTGGCACCTGCGCATGGGCAGCCTCCAAGCGCTCGAGCTCTCGCACCAGCGCGTCATATTGAGCGTCGGAAATCTCGGGAGCATCATCGTGGTGATACAGCGTTTGATGCCTGCGTACCTCCTCACGCAGACGCTCTAGCTCAGACATAAACAGCCCTTGCGATCCAAGAGCCCGGCTCAATGCCCGCTGCGCGCAGCTCGTCTGCTCGGGCTGCGACCTGACGCTCAATGAGCGCGAGATCCTCATCAAGCAGGCGCCGGTTCGACTCATCGACCAGACGGCCATCCAGCCACTCCACTGCAGACTGAAGGTCCTCCACCATGGATCGATATGCATCCTCAGGCCGCTCCACCCGTGGCAGATCAAGCATGCAGCTCAGCGCCCGCCCTTGATCTCCAGGCGCGAGGGAATATTGGACCTGCCCATGGCGATCGAGCCGCGAATACCGGCGGTCGGCACGCGGTTGCAGCCCGAGAGACTCGGCCCAACCGGCAAGTTGGGCGTCGGTTGGAGGGGCCGCAAGAATATGCAGCACCATCTGGCCGTCAAGCGCAGCAATCCGCCTCTCCGCGTCTCTGGAGTGGGCGTGGAGTTCCGCAAAACTGGCAAGCACATCTTCCCCCTCAAACCCGAGCGCATCGGCGCCATCGGTACGGAGCAGTTGACGAAGGTTGCGGGTCAACTCGACCCAAGCCTCGTAATCAGGCAGAGAGAGCGGACCAAGCCGATTGGCCAAGACGAGCCCGGCGTATACCGACTGAATGCGATCTGTATCGTCACGAACCACACGAACAGCAGCAGACTTGTTGCCCACCCGAACCAGGTCAGAGGCCGCTTGCAAAAACGCATCGGGCAGCACGTCTAGCGGGTAATCGAGCAGGCGGACAGAGGCCATGAGGCTCTCATGAAAGGGCGGAACGTCATCGAGGGCGCCCCGGGCAGGAATATCCGGTTCAGGAGACAACACAGGTTCAGGCTCTCGTCGCTGCGCAGATGCCGGAGCCGATGTCCGGAGGCCACGGCGCAACTGACGATACTCTCTGAGATTAAACAGAAGCACTCCGACCAAGACCGCAGCGCCGAGCAGCAAAAGCAGCCACGACAGGTCGAGGTCGGAACCCATTATCGACATGCTCTAGACCACCTGGGCCTCGAGATCGACGGCCACAAGCCTCGAGACCCCTTGCTCCTGCATGGTCACCCCGACCAGGTGCTCCGCAAGCTCCATAGCGATCTTGTTATGGGTAATGAAGATGAACTGGGTCGCCACGGACATTTCCTTCACCAACCGACAGAGGCGTTCGGTGTTGGGGTCGTCGAGCGGTGCATCGACCTCATCGAGCAGGCAGAAGGGTGCAGGATTGAGCTGGAAGAGCGCGAATACCAACGCCGTCGCGGTAAGCGCTTTTTCGCCGCCGGAGAGCAAATGAATGCTGCTGTTTTTCTTGCCTGGCGGCTGGGCCATCACCTGAACTCCGGCGTCGAGAATCTCGTCTCCGGTGAGGACGAGGCGCGCCTCTCCTCCGCCGAACAGGCTCGGGAAGAGCTTTGAGAAGTTCGCGTTGACCGTGTCGTAAGTGGACTGCAGCAGCGCTCGGCTCTCGCGATCGATTTTGCGGATGGCATCCTCGAGTGTCTCGACTGCACTCAGGAGGTCGGTCGCCTGCGAGGCAAGAAACCCCTGTCGCTCTCTGGCCTGCTCCAGCTCTTGGAGGGCGGCCAGATTCACTGGGCCCAGCGCCTCAATCTCACGCGTCAATCGGCTGACATCGGCTGAGACTGTCGACGGCTTGGGCTGATGCTCTGGCATTTCGAATGCAGGCCAGCCCGCGCTGACCGCGCTGAGCTCCAAGCCGAGGTCTTGCACTTGTTGGTCGATCTGCTCAATGGTGGCCTGAGCTCCTGCAATCGCCGCCTCAGCCTGTGCCGACTGTTCGGCCAAGGGCATGGCATCGCGCTCAAGGCGAAGGCGTGTCTCGTCTTGTTCTCGGACAGTCTGCCCAATGCCGTCCGCGCCATCTCGGGCAGCAGCAAGCTCTGCCTCCCGCACAACGCGCTCGTCAAGCAGCGCCTGCAAGTGACTCTCCGACAGCCGCACTCGCGCCTCTGCGGCCTCAGAGGCAGCGCGCTGAGCGCGCGTGCGGGATTCCGCAGATCGGGTTTCCAGTGCGACGCGCTCCCCTTTAAGCCGAGTGGACTGCTCTTGCAGGGAGCGCTCGTGCAACTCAAGACTCTTTTGAACCTCTTGCATACGGGCGAGCGTCTGGCGCCCCTCGGCCCAGGCCGACTGGGCCAGTTGGGCGCGAGCCTGGGCCTGCTCGAGATTCGATCTTCCTTGCAGCTGTGCCTCTTGTGACGCCTGTCGAGCAGATTGAAGCTCAGCAACACGCCCCTCAATGGACTGAAGTTCGGAGGACAGCGCATCGCGATTCGTCTCTAGCTCTTGGGCCCTCTGCCTAAGTCGCTCCGCCTTCTCCTGAATGCGCACCGCGGTGAGTTCGAGCTCATGGGCGCGCGCCCGCGCTTTAGCCTCAGACTCGCGCAGATTTGAGAGCTGCCGACGCAGCCCTTCAAGACGTTGCTCGGCGGACTGCAAGGCCGCGATAGCCTCATCTCGAATGAGGCCAGCAGCCTGGGCCTGACGCTTAAGGTCATCGACAAGATCGCGTTGGGACAAGAGGCTTGACCCGTCATTCTGTGACTGCCCGTGCAGTCTCACCCAGTTTGATCCGACCAGGTGTCCTTCGGGGGTTACGAAAAAGTGTCCCGGCTCAAGCGTGTGTCGAGCAGAGAGCGCTTGCGCCCAGCCCTCGGCAGTGCGAGCCCCGTCAAGCCATGCCTGGGCAAGTGAGACCACATCAGCAGGTCCTGACACCTTGGCCCCGAGCGCGTCGGGCGGGGCCGAGACCGACGTGGCCAGACCAGAAAAAAAGAACTGGTTGGCTGGAGGCAGCGCCTTGAGGAGGGCGTCTGCGTCTTCGATTCGATCGAGTGCCAATGCCGAGAGGCGTTCCGCCAGCACGGCTCCGACAGCCTGCTGCCAGCCAGATTCCACCTTCAGTGCTGACCAGAGCACAGACCTCCCAGAAAGCTGATGTTGCGCAAGCCAAGGCCCGAGCGCCCCCGGAGATTCCAACCTTCGCAGAGTTGCCTGTTGTGCCGAGTGCTCTGAGCTGAGGCGATCCGCCTCTCGGCGCGCCGCAGCCTCTTCCTGACGGTGGGTCTGAACCTCTTGCTCGGCGCGCGAGAGCGCAGCCTGTGCCTGGGTTAACGCATCGGTGGACTGCTGAGCGAGGACCTGCGCCTCGGCCTGCTGCGCCAGTACATTGCTAAGCGCACTTGGATCAAGTTCCTCCAGGGTTCGAATCGCCTCAGACACCGCAGTCAATCGATCTTGAGCACGCTTATGTTGCTGCTGGGCATCGAGGAGCCTCGCACCCAGACCTCGCTCCTCTGCCTCCGCTGCTGAGCACACAGCCTTCGCTTCGGAGAGCGCCTGGTTCGATTCCTCGCTTGCAGTCTCAAGCGGCGCAAGCTGTCCAGTGGCCATAGCGACGGAATCGCGCGCGTGATGCAGTTCCAGCAAGACACCGGAGAGCGCAGTCTGCGCGTCGGCCTGTTGCTGATCGTTCTGGGCCATATGGCCCAGCAGTGCAGCCTCGCTCGCCTGCGCCTCTTGGGTTGCAGCCTCTGCGCGGTCAAGTGCCTGCCGGTGTGCTCGATCGTCTGCCTCTTGCCGCGCAACGCGTGTGTTGCATTCAAACAGCGCTGTCTGAGCGTGCTGAACCTGCTGCTGCGCAACCTCCCAGGCTTCGCGCGAGGCTTCGACTGCATGGCGAGCCGCAGCAGCTTGGGCCATGAGCGCCTCGCGCTGGGTGAGTAAGGCCTCTCGATGCCGTCGCTGTTGCGCCAAGCTCACTGCAGACTCGTGTCGCCGAAGAGCAAGCAGCAAGGTGTGGCGCTCGGTCTTGCGGCTCACAAGACCTTGGTAGCGCTCAGCAACCTCAGCCTGCGAAGCCAACGATTCAATCCGCTGAGTCAGCTCGACGCGAATGTCCTCCACGCGAGAGAGGTTCTCGCGTGCGTCCTCCAGCCGCCCCTCGGTTTCGCGGCGACGCTCTCGATATTTGGAGACGCCCGCAGCCTCCTCGAGGAACACACGGAGCTCCTCGGGTCGGGATTCAATAACCCGCGAGATCATGCCCTGGCCAATGATGGCGTAGGCTCTGGGTCCGAGACCGGTGCCCATAAAAAGGTCGTAGACATCCTTGCGCCGAACATGTTGCCCGTTGATGTAATAACTGGACTGGCCATCACGCGTCAACACGCGTTTCACGGAAAGCTCACCAAACCGGCCCCATGGGCCTGCCAACCGTCCCTCACTGTTGTCAAATATGAGCTCGACACTGGCGCGACCGGCCGGCTTGCGCGAACCCGATCCGTTGAAGATCACGTCTTGCATATTTTCGCCACGAAGCTCAGAGGCCTTGGACTCCCCAAGGACCCATCGGACCGCATCGATGACGTTGGACTTTCCGCAGCCATTCGGGCCAACAATGCCAACCAACTGCCGAGAGACCGCTAGGTTGGTCGGATCGACGAAGGATTTAAAACCAGAGAGGCGAAGCTGAGTGAGACGCACAGCGGACAGGCTCCTTAATGAGGCTGCGATATAATAGCAGTGCAAATCCTGATGCCTTCTGGCCCGAACTTGCTACTTTTTCCAGCTTAAACGCATCTACTTCGCTTAATTTGCAGAAACTCCCCTGAATATGTCCACACAACCCTCCCGCGAACTTCAGACTTTCCCCAACCCTCAGCCAGACCGTGACTATCAGGTCCACATTGAGGTCCCCGAGTTCACCTGCCTCTGTCCCCTTACGGGCCAGCCAGACTTTGCTCACCTCACCATCGACTACATTCCCGACCAGAAGAATGTCGAGCTCAAGGCGCTCAAACTGTATATGTGGTCGTACCGCGACCAGGGTGCCTTTCACGAAGCCGTGACCAACTCGATTCTCGATGACTTGGTGCGTGCCTGCAGCCCTCGCTTCATGCGTCTGACCGCGCGCTGGTATGTGCGTGGGGGTCTCTTCACCACTGTGGTCGCAGAGCACCAGGCGTCTCACTGGGCTCCAAAGCCCCGCGTTGAGCTCCACGACTTTCCCATTCAACCGTCAGTTCGCTAGGACACCCCATGACCGCCAACGCCCAACTCCAATCCCTCATCGACGCAGCCTGGGACGCGCGTGCAGACCTCACCCCCAAACAGCATCCCGCTGAACTTCGGGCTGCGGTAGAGGAGATCATCGAGCAGCTCGACGCCGGAGCACTCCGGGTGGCGAGCAAAGAATCCGGCGAGTGGGTCGTTCACCAGTGGCTCAAGAAGGCTGTGCTGCTGAGCTTTCGCCTGCGAGATAACGCCCCGATTGAGGCGGGCGATCTGCGCTTTTTCGACAAAGTACCCACCAAGTTTGCCCACATGACACCGGAGGCGATCGCGGCAAGCGGCGTTCGCGTGGTGCCCCCCGCAATGGCACGGCGCGGCAGCTTTCTGGGCAAAAACGTGGTGCTCATGCCCTCCTACGTCAACATCGGTGCCTATGTAGACGAGGGAACCATGGTCGATACCTGGGCCACCGTGGGCTCGTGTGCGCAAATCGGCAAGAACGTACACCTCTCCGGAGGCGTCGGAATTGGGGGCGTGCTAGAGCCCTTGCAGGCAAACCCCACCATCATTGAAGACAACTGTTTCATTGGAGCCCGCTCCGAGGTGGTTGAAGGCGTTATTGTTGAAGAGCACTCAGTGCTATCGATGGGCGTCTTCATTGGACAGTCCACCCGCATCTATGATCGCGCCACAGGCGAGATTTTCATGGGCCGCGTGCCTGCCGGCAGTGTCGTGGTCCCGGGTAGCCTGCCCTCTTCCGACGGAAAGTACAGCCTGAACTGTGCGGTCATTGTGAAGCGGGTCGACGCACAGACTCGAGCAAAGACCAGCATCAACGAACTCCTCCGAGGAGACTGACGATTGGCGGACCCAACCGTCTACGGCATTTCGAACTGCGACCAGGTTCGCGCAGCTCGCCGCTGGCTCAAGCAGCAAGGGGTTCGATATGCTTTTGTGGATCTACGGGCAGCCCCTCCGAGCACCGAGAAACTGCGCGAATGGCTCAATCGCATTCCGTATGACAGCCTATTGAATCGTCGCGGGCTCACTTGGAGATCACTCTCAGAGGAGCAACGTCGCAGCGTGGTCGACCAGGCCTCGGCCCTAGAACTGCTCGCAGATAATCCACTGCTCATCAAGCGTCCTGTGCTGGAGTGGGATCAGGAGCTGCTGGTGGGCTACTCAGAAACTCTCTACGCGGGGCTTGGCCTCGACCAACACCATGACGTCCCAACAAGTTCTTGACACAGCCTCGGCTGACCCGACCCTCGCACTCGCGCGGTCACTGCTTGCTCGCGCATCGGTTACCCCCCGCGATGAAGGCTGCTGCGAGCTGATTGCGCAACGACTCACCCCCCTGGGCTTTCAGTGCGAGATCCTGCCCTTTGGCGAGGTGACCAACCTCTGGGCCCTGCGTGAAGGCGGAACACCGGGCCCTACCCTCGTGCTCGCAGGTCACACGGATGTGGTCCCCACCGGACCACTCGACGCATGGCAGTCGCCCCCGTTTGAGCCCACACTCACACCCGACGGCGAGTTAGTTGCGCGCGGCGCCGCCGACATGAAATCGTCCCTTGCTGCCTTCGTCACAGCCACAGAGGCTTTTCTTGCAGAGCGCCCGCGGTTTCAGGGACGACTGGCCTACCTGATCACATCCGATGAAGAGGGCCCCGCACTAGATGGCACCGTGCAAGTCTGCCGCGCTCTCGCGCATCGCGGCGAGCCGCTCACCTATTGCATTGTGGGTGAGCCCACCTCGGTTCACGCCTTGGGTGATATGGTCAAAAATGGCAGACGCGGTACGCTCTCCGGCCGGCTTACCTTATTCGGAAAGCAAGGACACGTCGCTTACCCACACCTTGCAGAGAACCCCATTCACCGATTCGCGCCCGCGCTTACAGAGCTCGCCGCAATGGTCTGGGACGATGGCAGTCAGCATTTTCCGCCCACCACGTGGCAGGTCTCCAACCTAAACGCTGGCACTGGCGCTACGAATGTCATCCCTGGTTCCCTGAGTGCTGCCTTTAACTTTAGGTTTGGTAGCGTCAGCAGCCCAGAGAGCCTGAAGGCGCGACTCGAGGCTGTGCTGAGTCGTCATCACCTGTCCTATCAAATCGACTGGACACTCGGAGGAGAACCCTACCTCACGCTCCCCGGAACCCTCTGTGACGCCATGCGCGCCTCGATTCGTGAAGTAACGGGTCTTGAGGCCGAACTCTCGACCACAGGCGGAACCTCCGATGGGCGATTCATTGCAAAGCACTGCCAGGAGGTCATCGAGTTTGGCCCCATCAACGCCACGATCCATCAGGTGAACGAGCGTATTCGCATTGCAGACCTCATTCCCCTGAGTCAAGTCTACCTTGGTGCCATGCGCCGCCTGCTTCCAGAGACCGCATGACGCCGATCGATGAGACCAGTTGGGACACAGCAGCCGCAGCTGCTGAGCTGAGGACACTCTCGGACTGGACGCGGGCCTGTGCAAGCGCGCTTGCAGCCGCCGGTGCGGTGTTCGGCCAAGGAACCACCAACGCACTGGATGAAGCCCGATGGCTCGTGCTTGGTAGCCTCAAGCTGCCGCTCGATCTGGACGATCGCTTCAATCAGGCCAGGCTGTTGCCGCACGAGCGGCAGATGTTGGCTCGACGCATTGCGTCTCGGGTGGTCGATCGCAAGCCTACGGCTTACATCTTGGGCGAAGCTTGGCTTATGGGTTTACGTTTCCGCGCCGACCCACGCGCAATCATTCCCCGGTCATACCTTGCCGAGTTGCTTGAGGAAGAGATTTACGGCCTTCAAGAGGACCCTGCCTATATCCTGGACCTCTGTACCGGCTCAGGCTGCCTCGCCATCCAGGCTGGACTGCGCTGGCCAGATGCCGCCATCGTTGCAAGCGACCTCAGCCCCGAGGCCTTGAGCCTGGCCCAAGAGAATATTGCAGACTACGCACTGGAGCCTCGAATCGACCTTCGTCGGTCAGACCTCTTTGAGGCCTTTGGCCCCGACGAGCGATTTGATCTCATTCTCTGCAACCCCCCCTACGTTCCGTTGGGCAAGGTCGCTGCACTTGCGCCGGAATTTCTGGCGGAGCCCGCGCTTGCGCTTGGGTCAGGCGACGACGGCATGACCTTCATCCGCAGACTGCTCGCCCATGCACCGGCCCGACTCCGTTCGGGCGGCGTATTGCTCTGCGAAGTGGGCTTTGAGCAGTCCACTTGCGAGTCGCTGTTTGCGCATGAGTTTCCTCACCTTCATCCGATCTGGCTCGATGTCACACAGCCTCAGGGGGCTGTTTTTTTACTGGGAGCGTCCGCATGATCCACCTCTATACCTGGCCTACCCCGAACGGGAAGAAGATCTCCATCCTCCTCGAAGAGCTTGGCCTTGCTTACGAAGCCACACCAATCAACATTGGAAAAGGCGACCAGTTCAAGCCAGACTTCCTTGCAATCAGTCCCAACAACAAAATCCCCGCCCTCACGGATTCCGATGGGCCCGATGGCAAGCCCATTGCGCTCTTCGAGTCCGGCGCCATTCTCATTTACCTCGCAGGCAAGACTGGCCGCCTTATGGGGAAAACCGACCACGATCGCTTCGATGTTCTGCAGTGGCTGATGTTTCAAATGGGTGGGCTCGGCCCCATGCTCGGACAGGCCCATCATTTTCGCCTCTATGCCCCGGAGCCGGTGCCTTACGGCATTGAGCGCTACTCAAACGAGGCTAAACGCCTGTATGGTGTTCTAAACACACAGCTGGAGGCGCACGATTACCTTGCCGCCAATCAATACACTATTGCAGATATAGCAGCCTGGCCGTGGGTCGCCTCATTTGCCAACCAGGGGATTGACCTGTCCGACTACCCTGCTGTGGAACGTTGGTTCAAAGCGATTGAGAAGCGGCCAGCGGTTCAACGGGGTGTGGCTTTGTTTGCGGACCTGCGCAAGCCACTCACCGATACGCAGGCGAGGAAGCTCCTCTTTGGGCTTAAAACTTAGTGTTCGTTCCCGAGCAAGCCAAAGGGGACAGGGAGCGCAAAAACCTCAATGCCCTCCTCCCGCAGTTCGCGTGCCTCGCGCAGACTGGTCCGGCCCATGATGTTTCGCTCCGGCACCTCCGCGTAATGAATGCGCCTCGCCTCGTCGGCAAAGCCATCACCGACATCCTCACATTGTTGAGCCAATACTCTTGCTGCAGCCAACACGGCAGTCATGGCCTCATGCGCCTCAGAGCCTTTGGCCACGTGGGTCGCCGGCTGCTCACTGGGGGGCTGCGTGGCACCCGACAGAGACAATCGGGCCGCGGTCGGCATGCGCGAGACGTCATCCGTATCGCAAATCGGACACCGAACGAGACCCCGACTCGACTGGTCGTCGAGCGCCTCATGGGATGCAAACCAGCCTTCAAACCGGTGCCCCAGACCACATTGCAGATTAAAAATCTTTCTCGCCATCACTTTGTGAACAGTTGATGAATCCCCGCATTGTAAGCGCTCAAGAGGCAATCGACGGGCTTGATCGATTTAACTCCATCCTGGATGCACGTTCGCCTTCAGAGTTTGCTGAGGATCACCTTCCAGGCGCCGTGAGCTTACCGGTGCTCGACGATGAGCAACGCGCATTGGTAGGAACCCAGTACAAGCAGGACGCTTTCCTCGCGCGTCGCCTGGGTGCATCGCTCGTTGCTGAAAACATTGGGCGGCATCTTAAAGGCCCCTTAGCTGAGTACCCCAGAGATTGGCAACCACTGATTTATTGCTGGCGAGGGGGGCAACGCAGCAACGCGCTTGCAACGATTCTTGCCCGAGTCGGGTGGCGGGTAACGCTACTCGACGGAGGCTACAAGGCGTTCCGAGGGCGCTTGCTTGAGTTGTTTCCAGGCCTCGTGGACTCCTTCGAGTTTCGCGTCGTGTGTGGGGTGACGGGCTCCGGTAAAACCCGTTTCCTCGATGCGCTCAGCCGAGCCGGCCAGCAGGTCCTTGACCTGGAGGGGCTTGCCTGTCATCGCGGATCGCTGCTAGGTGCGATGCCTCATGCACCCCAGCCGTCTCAGAGGCAGTTCGAGACCCAAATCTGGAACGTTCTGCGCAAGCTCGACCCCGCCAGACCGGTGTTTGTTGAATCGGAGAGCAAAAAGGTGGGGAATGTTCAAATCCCCGACGCGCTCATGCTCCGCATTCGCGGCAGCGCTTGCCTCACGCTGGAGCTCAGCCTGCAAGATCGAGTGTCACTTCTGTGCGAGGAGTATGGGCATTTCTTTGAATCTCCTGAGCCCTTGCGCAACCAACTCCACAAGCTGCTTGCCCTTGTAGGCCACGAACAGGTAAACCGGTGGATTGAAGAGGTTGATCAAGGCCGCTGGCGACAGTTGGTGGAGTCTCTCTTGGCGCTTCATTATGACCCGAGCTATTTGCGATCGATCGACCGCAATTTCCCGCAGCGGGTCCGTGGACAAACGATTCAGCTGGAAGGCTATCAACCGAGCGACTACGACGCAGCAGCCTCGAGCTTGTCTTTGTAACGACGCACCTTCAGACGCTCTTCTTGAGCTCGCATCCAGAGCTTGAAGGTTAGCTCCGTCTCCGCCTGCTGAAGGAGATTGTAGGCACCGCCAAGTCTTTGCTTGACCAAAGGAGCCTCGCCCCCCTCGACTTGAGAGGACTCAAGCACGGCAACCAGGCTTCCGCTCTGGCCAAGGCTGATGACGACAGGCTGCCCTTTGGCAAGTGCGGGTGAGAGCAACTTCTCGAGTGCAAGTTGACCAATGGAGTCCTGCGGAAGTTTGAGCGTCGCCGCTGCGCCAGTGACATCAGCTCTGCGAAGGTCGAGAGACTGAAGACCACCATCCGAGACTCTAAAGGCTTGTGCAGCAACCGACGCAAGTTCAGATGACTTCTGGCGCACCCAGTCTTCACGGACTGCTGCCTTGACCTGCTCAAATTCAAGTGGGGCCGCGGGCCGATGTGCCAGCACACGTGCGGAAACAAGCCGGCCACTGGCAACCTCGACTGCAGGGGTATTGCGTTTCTCTTGAATGGCCTCGCGATCAAAGAGGGCGGCCTGAACCCTCGGATGGTTCAGCACAGCGCCCTCGGGTCCGGACGTGGGTCGTCCCTTCTGAATATTTTTGACATCCACTCGCTTGAGGCCGAACTGCGCAACAGCAGGATCGAGGCTGTCGCTCTGCTCGTAGACGAGGTTCGCGAACTGCTCTGCCTTATCGGCTGGTGCATTCTCGAGGACCACAAAGGCGACATCGATGGACTCGGGGCTTTGATATTGGGATAGCGTAGCCTGATAGTGGGCCTGGAGGGCATCGTCCGTGACAACAACACGCCCCGCATAGTCTGCGGAGGGAAATCGTCGGATAGAGAGCGACCTGCGCTCTGTCTCAGACTGACTGATCAGTCGGGCCACACTGCGTGGGGTGATGACGGTGTCGGATACGGCTCGAGGGAGCAGTTCCGCACTCATATCGACCCGAAGGTTTTGTTCAAAGCCCTGGGCCGTGAGGCCATTGGCCCGCAGCACCTGGTTGGCCTGATCAAGGTTGAATGCGCCGTCTTTCTGGAACTCCGGGACCTGGGAAATGACCGTCTTGAGTGCTGCATCAGAGACACCGATGCGATGCTCTTGAGTGAGCGCGCGCAGCATGGACTCTGCAATGAGCCGATCGAGGGAGGAGACTCGGGAGGCAGCGGAATCGAGCGCACTGAGGGGGACCTGCCCCCCAAACTGAGACGACAAGCGCTCGAGCTGACGTTGGTGAAACGCATCGAACTCGGCACGTTCAATTTTGCGCCCATCGACTTCGGCCAGCACAGGCCCAGCCTGAGAGGGAGCAACCAGATCCCAAGCTCCCACGATCACGAAGGAAGGGACAATCAGGATGAGAAGTACCAGCTGCAGCAGACGCCGGTTTTGACGGATGAATTCGAGCATAGGAAGGAAAATTGGCGGAGCGGACGGGACTCGAACCCGCGACCCCCGGCGTGACAGGCCGGTATTCTAACCGACTGAACTACCGCTCCGCGCTGTAAAACCCGAATTGTAACCTAATGCACCGACTCGTTCGCGACGTTGCGGTGGTGGGTGCTGAGAGGCTCGAACTCCCGACCTACGCCTTGTAAGGGCGCCGCTCTACCAACTGAGCTAAGCACCCGCGCAATACACGAAAGACCGCGAGTTTAAATAAAAAAAGCGCGTTGAGCAAACGCGCTTTCTTTGAGCATGCAGATTAAAACCGTTGTTTAATTCAATGCATCCTTCAAGGCCTTGCCAGGGCGAAACTTAGGCAACTTGGCAGCCTTAATCTTGATGGTCTCGCCGGTACGTGGATTGCGACCAGAGCGGGCTGCCCGTTTGGTGACTGCAAAGGTTCCAAAACCAACCAAGGTAACCGTGCCACCCTTCTTGAGGGTCGTGCGCACACCACCAACCAAAGCATCCAGCGCGCGGCCAGCTGCCGCCTTAGAGATATCGGCCTGCTTGGCAATGTGTTCGATGAGATCTGTCTTGTTCACTTCTTATTCCTTGTGAGAGAAAACGGGAAGGCGGGGCCACGCAAGATCTGTCTTGCGTGTGAATTCATTAAACCTTCGGAAAGATGACAGGTCAAGCAATCGCTAGTGAGTCACCGGATCAACAGGCCGATCAGATTCGGGCTCAGTTGGCTTAACGGCGGTAACTGCCGGATCGGCCTCCTCTGGAAGCGGAACCGGTGCGCGAGCGAGCGCAAGCTCAAGCACCTTATCGATCCACCGCACCGGAATAATCTCGAGCGCATTCTTTACATTGGCGGGGATGTCCGCAAGGTCGCGCAAATTCTGCTCTGGGATGAGTACGGTCTTGATGCCACCACGATGCGCGGCAAGCAACTTCTCTTTGAGCCCCCCAATCTGAAGGACCTCTCCTCGAAGGGTGATCTCCCCAGTCATGGCGACCGATGCCTTTACAGGAATACCGGTCATTGCCGACACCATAGCCGTCGTCATCGCAATGCCCGCGCTCGGGCCGTCCTTGGGGGTCGCGCCCTCGGGGGCGTGGATGTGCAGGTCTTTCTTGTCGAAATGCTCTGCTGGGATGCCGAGCACCTTCGCGCGGGACCGAACTACCGTCCTTGCGGCCTCGACCGACTCCTTCATGACATCGCCCAGTGACCCGGTCCGTTGGATAACGCCCTTGCCAGGCATGACTGCTGCCTCGATCATGAGCAACTCTCCACCCACTTCGGTCCATGCCAAGCCTGTGACCTCACCGACCTGATCCTCTTTCTCGGCGACACCGAAGGTGTAGCGTTTGACGCCAAGGAAGTCCTCGATGTTGTCGTCGCGGACCTCGACCTGACCACTGGCCTTGCCTGTGAGTACCATGCGCGTAACCTTGCGACAGATCTTTGAAATGTCGCGCTCCAGGCCTCGCACGCCGGCCTCTCGGGTGTAGGAACGAATGGTTTCTCTGAGCGCCCCCTCAGATACCGAGATCTCGGACTCCTTAAGACCCGTGAGCTTGAGTTGCTTGGGCAGAAGGTAGCGCTGCGCAATGCTGACCTTCTCGTCTTCGGTGTAGCCAGAGAGACGAATCACCTCCATGCGATCGAGCAGGGCCGGCGGGATGTTGAGCGAGTTCGCAGTGGCCACAAACATCACGTCTGAGAGGTCGTATTCAACCTCAACGTAGTGGTCCGTGAAGCTGTTGTTCTGTTCAGGGTCGAGCACCTCGAGCAAGGCGCTGGCCGGGTCACCCCGGAAATCCATGCCCATTTTGTCGACCTCATCCAGCAGGAACAGGGGATTGCGAACGCCCGTTTTGGTGAGGCTGGTGAGAATCTTTCCAGGCATAGATCCAATGTAGGTGCGTCGATGACCCCGAATCTCTGACTCATCACGCACACCACCCAGCGCCATGCGCACAAACTTCCGATTGGTGGCTCGCGCAATTGACTGACCCAACGAGGTCTTACCCACGCCAGGAGGGCCAACCAGACACAGGATAGGGGCTTTGACTTTGTCGACCCTCTGCTGAACGGCCAGCGCTTCGAGAATGCGCTCCTTCACCTTGTCCAGTCCGTAGTGCTCTTCCTCGAGCACCTTCTCGGCAGTCTCGAGGTTGGTATTGACCTTGCTCTTTTTCTTCCATGGCAGCGCAACCAGGGTGTCGATATAGTTTCGGACAACCGTTGCCTCTGCCGACATGGGCGACATCATCTTGAGCTTCTTGAGCTCAGCCTGCGCCTTATCGCGCGCCTCCTTGGGCATGCGCGCTGCCTTGATTTTCTTCTCGAGCTCGTCAAGCTCGCTGTCCTCGCCTTCTCCAAGCTCTTTCTGAATCGCCTTCACCTGCTCGTTCAGGTAGTACTCGCGCTGGCTCTTTTCCATCTGGCGCTTCACGCGGCCGCGAATCCGCTTCTCGACCTGGAGGATGTCGAGTTCGGTCTCGATCTGGGTCAGCAGCTTCTCGAGTCGCTCGAGCACAGAGAGCGTCTCGAGCACGGCCTGCTTCTCCTCGAGTTTCATGGGGAGGTGGGCTGCGATTGTGTCGGCAAGACGACCGGGCTCCTCAATGCTCATGAGGGAATTCAGAATTTCAGCAGGGATCTTTTTGTTCAGTTTTACGAACTGATCAAACTGCGTGAGCAGGGTGCGGCGCATGGCCTCGCTCTCGGGTCCATCGCGCTCCTCCAGCTGCAGGGGCGTGCATTCACAAACCAGGTGCTGGCCGTTGTCTTGGAGATCTGCCAAGCGAGCACGCTGCGTGCCCTCTACGAGCACTTTTACGGTGCCGTCAGGCAGCTTGAGCATTTGGAGAATGCTCGCCAGACAGCCAATTTCGTAAATATCTTTTGCAGAGGGGTCGTCTTGTGTCGGGCTTTTTTGCGCAGCCAACAGGACATGGCTGCCAGATTCCATGGCACGCTCCATTGCCTTGATGGACTTCGGCCGCCCCACAAAGAGCGGGATCACCATGTGCGGAAAAACAACGACGTCCCGCAGCGGGAGCATGGGCAGCACAGTGGGCTCGGAGGGCAGCAGTTCAGTCTTTGACATCACCAGTCTCTCTTTCTTTCGGATACCCCGAGAGTGGGGGCAATCCTCGAAACTTCAAGCCTTAGGCGTGCTTACTGCCAGCAACCTTGGGGTTATCTTGGTAAACCAAGAGTGGTTTTCCCTCTCCGGTGACGGTTGGCTCGTCCACCACCACCTTGGAGACCTCTTTCTGACTGGGGAGGTCGTACATGGTGTCTAGCAGTACTTGCTCAAGAATGGAACGAAGGCCGCGCGCGCCCGTGCGACGCTTGATGGCCTTCTCAGCAATAGCCTTGAGTGCAGCAGGCCGAATCTCGAGCTCAACGCCCTCCATGTCCAGCAGCGCCTGGTATTGCTTGACCAACGCGTTCTTGGGTCCCGTGAGAATCTCGATAAGGGCGACCTCATCGAGTTCATCGAGGGTCGCCACTACGGGGAGGCGGCCCACCAACTCAGGGATGAGACCGAACTTGATGAGATCTTCGGGTTCAGCCTCTTGGAAGACCTCACTGAGCTTGCGCTCGCGCGCGGACCGAACCTCTGCACCAAATCCAATCGATGTGCGTTCGGTGCGGTCGCGAATGACCTTTTCGAGCCCGTCGAAAGCCCCCCCGCAGATGAAGAGAATGTTGGTGGTGTCGATCTGGACGAAATCTTGGTTGGGATGCTTGCGGCCACCCTGAGGAGGAACAGACGCGACCGTACCTTCAATCAACTTCAGTAGCGCCTGCTGAACGCCCTCGCCGGAGACATCGCGGGTAATAGAGGGGTTGTCTGACTTACGAGAGATCTTGTCGATTTCGTCAATATAGACAATGCCGTGCTGCGCGCGCTCGACCTCGTAATTACAGTTCTGGAGCAGCTTCTGAATGATGTTCTCGACATCTTCGCCAACATAGCCAGCCTCTGTCAGCGTCGTCGCATCGGCAATGACGAACGGCACATTCAGCAGGCGGGCCAGCGTTTGAGCGAGAAGCGTCTTGCCCGAACCGGTGGGCCCAATAAGGAGGATGTTGCTCTTGGCAAGCTCGACTTCCTGGGGCTTAGAACTGCTGCGCAAGCGCTTGTAGTGGTTGTAGACCGCCACCGCGAGTGTCTTTTTGGCACGCATCTGGCCGACGACATACTGGTCGAGGATAGAAGCAATCTCAGCCGGAGTGGGCAGCCCACCTTTGGCGGCATCGGCGTCGGGGGCTGCAGCCTGCTCGTCGCGAATGATGTCGTTACAGAGGTCGATGCACTCGTCACAGATAAAGACCGATGGTCCTGCGATGAGCTTCTTGACCTCATGCTGACTCTTTCCACAGAAAGAGCAGTAGAGCAGTTTTTCGCTCGAGCCTTTTTTGTCTGCCATTAGAGCCCCCTTCAGGCCTCGCGTGAACTCATGACTTTGTCGACGAGACCGTACTGTAGCGCATCATCCGCGCTCATGAAGTTGTCACGGTCGGTGTCCCGAGCGATGGTCTCGAGGCTCTGGCCCGTACGCTCAGCCAGGATATTGTTCAAGCGATCGCGCAGGGAGAGGATCTCGCGCGCATGGATCTCGATGTCGCTGGCTTGACCCTGAACACCGCCGAGGGGCTGGTGAATCATGACGCGGGAATTTGGCAACGCAAAGCGCTTGCCCTTTTCGCCTGCAGCCAACAAGAAAGCGCCCATGCTGGCCGCAATGCCCATGCACAGCGTGCTCACCGCCGGCTTGACGAACTGCATGGTGTCGAAGATCGCAAGCCCTGCAGAGACGGAGCCTCCGGGCGAATTGATGTAGAGCGAGACATCTTTGTCGGGATTCTCGGACTCCAGAAACAAGAGCTGTGCAATGACCAGATTTGCCGACTGATCGTTCACAGGACCCACCAAAAACACCACCCGCTCCTTGAGCAAACGCGAGTAAATATCGTATGCCCGCTCACCACGCCCTGACTGCTCAATGACCATGGGCACTAAGCCCAAACCCCGAATTTCTTCCACCGAACGGTCTCCTAGATGCGGCGATCGCATGCCATTTTCAATCATCATCGACTACGCGGCCTCTTTCATGAGGTCCTCTACCGAAATTTGGACTGACTCCACCTTCGCAAGTTCAAGCGCCCAACGCACCACGTTGTCCTCAATCACAACGGCCTCGGCCTCGGCTCTACGCTCGGGATTGGACATCGTCCAACGGACGAACTCCTCGGGCTTCTCGTATGACTCAGCCATTTCCGCGAGCAGCGCGTGTACCTGCTCCTCTGAGGCATGCAGGGACTGGCTGCGAACGACCTCTCCGACCAAGAGTCCGAGACGCACCCGCTTGGTGGCCTGCTCGGTAAACAGCTCAACAGGGATGGGCGCATCTTTGACATTCATGCCACGTGAGGCCATGTCTTGGCGCATCTGGTCAGCAAGCCGCTGGGCCTCGCTTTGAACCAGCGCCTTGGGAACATCGAACGATGCTGTTGTGAGCAGCGCATCCATGACGGCTTGCTTGGTCTTGGCTTTGCAGCGCCCAGAGACCTCGCGCTCGAGGTTCTTTTGAACATCTGCGCGCAGCTTCTCGAGTCCTCCGTCTTGAATGCCAAAAGCGGTTGCTAGCTCGTCGTTGAGCTCGGGCAGTTTGGACTCCATGACCTCGTGCACGGTCACGGTGAACTCACCTGTTTTGCCTGCAAGTTCTTTTGCGCGGTAATCGGCCGGGAAAGCCAAGGGGAAGGTTTTGGATTCGCCTGCCTGCATGCCAACGACTGCCGCATCGAACTCCGGCAGCATCTGGCCAGCCTGCACAATGAAGCGAAAATCTTTTGCCGTGCCGCCTTCAAACGCGACCCCATCGAGCGTGCCCGCAAAATCTACGCGCAGCTGGTCCTCAGCCTGCGCAGCACGCGACACGGTCTCGTAGCTCACGCGCTGCTTTCGCAGGGTGTCGAGGGTCTGGTCAACATCTGAGCTCTGAACGGCACAGGTCCACTGCTGAATGCTTAGCGCAGCTCGCTCGGGCATGGGGACTTCGGGGTAGAGCTCGATGACCGCCTCAAACTGAAGGCTTGTTGCGCTTGGATCTGTATTCGCACCCTCTACAGGTCGCACCTCCGGCGGGCCAGCGGGCCGCAGGTTCTGGGCGATGATGGCCTCTGCGTAGGCGTCACTGACGGCGTCTCCAATGGCCTCGGACTGGGCCTGCGCGCCGTACGTCTGCTGCACCACCTTGAGCGGAACCTTGCCGGGGCGAAAGCCCGGCATCTTCATGGTCTTACCCATTTTCTGCAGCTTGCGCTGGGCAATGACCTCAACGGCATCAAGCCGAACCGTCAGGGGAATGATTCGCTGCAGGCTCGAGGCTGCAACAGCGGGTGTGGAATTAGATTCGGCTGTCATAGGAGAGACGACATTTTCTTTCGGTGGTGCGAAGGGCGGGACTCGAACCCGCACACCTTGCGGCGTCAGGACCTAAACCTGGTGCGTCTACCAATTTCGCCACCTTCGCGTGTGTTCAATAAAACCGGACGTTCCGGACTCAAGTTCTCATTGTATCGAATGGCGTGGGCCACTCCTGGGGGCCCTACAATGCGAACCATGAATGACCCTGGGCATGGCCAGGCCCTTCACGGGGGCCACCACTACGAGAATTTTCCGGTCGCATCCTGGCTCCTGCCAGCGCGCATGCGCCAGCCCATGCTTGCACTCTATGCATTTGCGAGGACAGGCGACGACCTTGCCGACGAGGGCGATGCCGCACCGGAGGCCCGACTCACAGCGCTTGAGGACCTTCGCTCAGGACTTACCCTGCTCCCCACCGAGGCCTCGACGCCGCTGAGTCAGATCGGCGCCGCGCTTGCCTCTGCATGTCACGCCCAAGCCCTCTCGACCGAGCCTGCCAACGCACTGATCCGCGCATTTGCACGCGACGCAGCGTTTGAACCCTTCGCGGACTGGGCAAGCGTTGCCGACTATTGCGCGCACTCTGCGAATCCTGTGGGTCGTATGGTCCTGGGATTTGCGGGGCTTGCCCAAGAACCCGCCTCCTCTGTTGCGGCAATGGAACGCGCAAGCGATGCGGTCTGTTCTGGCCTGCAGCTCGTGAACTTCGCACAAGACTTTGGCCAAGACCTAGGACGTAACCGGCCTACCCTCCCGCGGGTGCTATGGCCCGAGCAGTGGTCCTGGAGCACTGAGCAGCGCAGCCTGCTCTGCTCGCATTCACTCAGCACGGAACAACAGGCAGGGATGACGCGTGTCCTCGCTCGCAGGGGCTTGGAATTGCTGGACTCTGCTAACGCGCTTCCCTTGCTCATCCGACGCTCACGCCTTGCAGGCCGGCGCCGACTGTCGCTAGAAATCGCGCTGACCATTTCGGGTGGTCGTGCAATCGGCGAGCGTGTCATGCTGGCCCCACATGAGCCTTGGGCTGCATCACCGAAGCTCTCCCGCATGGACATGATCAAGCTCATACCTCACGCCCTGAGCCTCTGGCTTGGGCTCGTCCCCGAGCGCGCACCATGACCCCTCAGAACTACTGCGCCCAGCGTGTTGCGACTGCAGGATCCAGCTTTACGGCAGCCTTTCGGCTATTGTCCGGGCCCCGGCGGCAGGCCATGGAGGCGCTGTACGCGTTCTGCCGCGAGGTGGACGATGTGGTCGACGACTGCTCGGATCCGACGGTGGCTGGCATCACGCTGGCGTGGTGGCGACAGGAGGTGAAATGGCTCGCTGAAGGGTCGAATCAAGCCCAACATCCCATCAGTCTCGCGCTCGCCCCGGCAATCAAGCGCTTCGCGCTACCCGAGTCAGACTTCCAAGCCATTCTCGATGGCGTCGGATCCGACCTCCACCCGCTGCCCTTGCCGGACTGGCAGGCGCTCGATCAATACTGCGATCGCGTGGCAGGAGCAGTCGGACGGCTCTCAGCCCGCATTTTTGGCGATGGCGATGACCCTGCCGTTCAGTCTTACGCAACCGATCTGGGGCTCGCACTTCAATACACCAACATCCTTCGAGACATCGGGGACGATGCAAGAAAAGGACGGGTTTACCTGCCGGACTGCCTCTTGCAGACCCACGGGCTCACCCGCTCGGCGGTGCTCAAGCTTCAGGCGGACCCCCCGCTGCTGGCTGCCCTGCGTGAGCTTGGCAGACGCGCGCACCAGAAATACGACCAGGCGCTCGATCAGCTTCCGGGCTCAGCCCGTTGGGCTCAGCGACCGGGTCTAGCGATGGCAGCCATCTATCGCGATCTGCTTCGAGCGATAGAGGAAAACCCCGCCGACGTCCTTACGCATCGCGTTTCTCTCGGACCCGCCCGAAAGCTGCTCATGGGCATGCATGGCGCGCTCGGACGCCTGCCCCGCTGAAAGAGGACACATCGGTGCATCCAGCGCGTCGCATCGCGATTGTGGGTGGTGGCTGGTCGGGCCTTGCCTGCGCAGAGCACTTGGCGCAGGCGGGCCTGGGTCACCTTGTCGATGTTTTTGAGGCAGCACCTCAGTTTGGAGGCAGAGCACGCGGCCTGATCTGGACCTCGGAGGGCGAGCAATCCAATATCCCGCATGCCCCGATCGACGCAGGACAACACCTCCTGTTGGCCGCCTACACAGAGACCTTTGCCCTGCTCAAACGCACAGATCCGCTGCACAACACACGCTGGTCCTCTGGATGGCTTGGCTGGCGCAGTCATGACGGAAAGCAGACGGATTCACTCTTTGGCCTCTTGCCAGACCTCCTGACGGCCATACCCTACCTGCGCAAGGCCCCCGCCCCAGAGCAAACTGTGCGAGCCTGGTTTAGCGCCTCGCAAATGGATCCACGGGTTTGCACACTGCTCATGCGGCCTCTGGCTGAGTCTGCCCTGAACACGGACTGGTCCGAGGCCAGCGCGCTGTGCCTGCATCGGGTGTTGCACGACGCCAGTCGACGCGGCCCACTGAGCCTCAGAGCGCTGCATCCTCGGCACAACCTCAGCATAGACGGCATTGACCCCCTCACCCAGTGGCTCTGCAGTGCCGGAGTTTCGCTCTACCCGCGCAGCCGCGTGCAGCAGCTTGCCTGGGCCTCCGACGGGCTCTGGCGGCTCATCGGGCCCGAAGCAGCCGTCGCGCAACGTTATGCAGACGTGGTACTCGCGCTTCCTACATCAGAGTCGCAGCGCATGCTGGGGCGCTCCGCGGGGGTTGAGCCCTCCGAGCGTCGCGCCATTGGTACGCTGTTTTTGCACCTGCCCAAAGGAACGACCCCATACCCCCACAACCAGATCCAGAGCTTTCGACCTTCGGCTGCAGAGGGCTGCATGGTGATTGGGCTCGCAAGACCTCCGGGACCGTGGGGTCAAGTGCTCTCACTCGTTGTCTCCGCCCTCCCCCTCGATCGCAATCGCCAGGAGTTCGCCCACCATTGGGCCGTAGAGGCAGCAGCCCTATGGCTCAAGGGGCAGCAGCCCCTGCGATCAAAATGGATGGTCGACCGCCAGGCCACCTGGGCTGCGACTCCGCAAGCCATTCAGGCACAGCCGATCAGTGCAGCATTTAGGCAATTCGGGGATGGCCGCTGGCAATGTGCCGACCACCTGGTCTTTGGGTACCCCGCCACCATTGAGTCTGCAGTGAGATCAGGTCGGGCGGTGGGCGAAGCGCTTTTGCGGACTACCGAGAGAAGAGGCGTTCGAGCGCCTCACTGAGTCGTCGAACGGGCCAGACTTCGAGGCCCTCGATGGGCCGCTTGGGCGCGTTGGCTTCGGGCACCATGGCCACTGAAAAGCCCAATCGAGCAGCCTCTTTGAGCCGCTCCTGCCCACGCGGCGAGGGGCGGACCTCTCCAGCAAGCCCAAGCTCACCGAAAACAACCAAGCCCTCGGGCAATGGGCGATTGCGCAACGAGGAGACCACTGCGGCGAGGAGGGCCAAGTCCGCTGCAGTCTCCTGCACCCTCACGCCCCCAACGACATTCAAAAATACATCTTGATCAGCACAGGAGATGCCCGCGTGCCGATTGAGCACTGCCAGCAGCATCGCCAGGCGCTGCGGATCCAGGCCAACGCTCAATCGCCGAGGCTGCCCGCCACTGGCCTGGTCGACCAGGGCCTGAACCTCGACCAGCAGCGGACGGCTTCCCTCTTGGGTAACCAGCACGCAGGCACCCGACACGCGGGAGCCCCCACTTCCGTGACCGGAGAGGCTCGCCTCGGATAAAAACAAGGCAGACGGATTGCTCACCGCCTTGAGGCCGCGATCCGTCATGGCGAACACGCCGAGTTCGTTCACGGTGCCGAAGCGGTTCTTGACCGCACGCACCACTCGAAAACTGGCCTGGGCATCGCCCTCGAAGTACAACACGGCGTCGACCATATGCTCGAGAACGCGGGGCCCGGCAAGCGCCCCCTCCTTGGTGACATGGCCAATGATGAAGAGTGCATTTCCCGTGGCCTTTGCCCATCGTGTGAGCTGAGCTGCACACTCGCGGACTTGGGGCACGGAGCCCGGAGCAGAGCCCAAGGCTTCGCTGAAAAGCGTTTGAATGGAATCGATGACCACGAGTCGCGGCGCGCGTGATTGGAGCAGATCGAGCATGGGCTCAAGCTGGGTCTCAGCGAGCACCTGTATGCGCGAGAGGCTCTGCTCAGACAGACCAAGCCGCCTCGCGCGAAGGGCAATCTGATCGGCTGACTCCTCGCCCGATATGTACAACAGGGTGTCGCCCTCGCGCTGTTGCGCAAGGCTCGCAAGCGCCTGCAGCAGGAGCGTGGACTTTCCAATGCCCGGATCCCCACCCAGCAGCACCACACCGCCCGGAACCATGCCACCGCCGAGCACGCGATCGAACTCATCGAGCCCCATGCTCCAGCGGGGAAGGTCTTGAGCAGCGACTTCGGAGAGTGGCTGAAGCCCGCTGGGCGTCGAAAAACCAGCTGCCCTCCCTCTTGATCCGAGCGGCGGGGTCTGGCGTTGCTGTATGGGGCCATCAAGGGTGTTCCAAGCGCCGCATCCATCACACTGACCCTGCCATTTGGCGTGACTCGTAGCACAGGCAGAACAGAGGTAGACGAGCTTATCCTTCGCCATCTTCACCCCCGTGCACGTGGGCGTGATCATCTGCTGGCAGCGCAGCGATCGATCGCCTGTGAACGCGCTCGGTGACCCCGGTCATGAGTTCGTAGGCGAGGGTGGCGCAGGCCTGCGCCACGACATCGATGGGAAGGGAATCCCCCCAGAACTCCACCTCACTTCCAATCCCTGCCGACGGATGCTCCGTCAGGTCGACGGTGACCATGTCCATGGACACACGCCCCACCATTGGGCAGCACCGACCTGCAACCCAGATCGGCATGCCATCTGGAGCGCCGCGCATAATGCCATCGGCGTATCCGCCGGCAATCACCCCAATTCGCATTGGGCGCTCTGCCCGGTATCGCTCGCCGTAACCCACGGTGTCGCCGGCTACCAGACGCTGAACTGAAATCACGCGACTGCTCAAGCGAGAGGCGGCACGAAGGCCCAGGCTCTGGGCGGACTGTCCGGGAGCCAAAGGATTGGCAAGCGGACTTGCTCCGTACAGGGCAAGGCCGGGCCGCACCCAATCTCGATGTGCCTTAGGCAGCGTGAAAACTGCTGCGGAGTTACACACACTCACAGCCTCGGCGGGCGGTACGCCCAGGGTGGCGAGGGCCGTATCTAGGCGCCGAAGCGGCAATTCAGCAGCGCTCGGCTCCTCTGCCTTTGCAAGGTGGGTTAGCCAGCCGAGCCGCGCAGACCCCAGACGCTGTCGAAGCTTCTCTATGCGGGGACCGAGGTCAGGCCAACTCGCGGCAGGGAAACCCAACCGATTCATACCGGTGTTGAGCTTGATCCAGAGTCGGAGCTGCGCACGCTCGATTCTGCCGAGTCGGGTCTCCAGCCAGTCGAGCTGGTCAGCATGGTGGACCACCAGATCCAGCTTGAGGTCTGCGGCCACTTGCACATCGGAGGGGTGAAAACAGCCCTCGAGCAAGAGAATAGGACCGCTCCAGCCGAGGTCCCTGCAGGTTGCGGCCTCTTGGAGCTCGAGCACAGCCAAGCCGTCCGCCCGTGAAAATCCACGCACTGCCGCACCGAGCCCATGCCCGTAGGCCCTGGCCTTTGCGACTGCCCAAACCCGCGCGCCTGAGGCCTGTTGCTGAACAACTCGAAGGTTATCCGCCAGGGCCTCCTCATAGGTGGTCAACAACAGCGGACGCGAGTGAATGGAGCTCATGCTCGAATTGTAGGGCTTCGTGTTCTAATCCCGCAGGCACTCAGAAAAGAGATCAATGAAACGCGGCTTCTACACCATCATGGCGGCGCAGTTCTTCTCATCGCTCGCCGATAACGCGTTGCTCATTGCCGCCATTGCGCTGCTGATTGAAATGGCCGCACCCGAGTGGATGCGCCCCATGCTCAAACTCTTTTTCACGATCTCGTATGTGCTGCTCGCACCGTTTGTTGGCGCCTTTGCCGACTCTATGCGAAAAGGCCGCGTCATGCTCGTGACCAATGGCATCAAGGTGGTGGGGTGTGCGCTAATGTTCTGGCACGTGCACCCACTGGCTGCCTATGCGGTCGTGGGCCTCGGTGCGGCCGCATACTCCCCTGCGAAGTACGGCATTCTCACCGAGCTGTTGCCCCCAGAAAAGCTCGTCGCGGCGAATGGCTGGATCGAGGGCACCACAGTCGGATCAATCATCCTCGGGACCATGCTTGGAGGCGCGCTGATCTCACCCTCTATTTCCGCCTTCCTCCTCGCCCTCGATTTTCCGCACCTTGAGACCGGTGTAGACACCCCCGCTGAGGCTGCCATTCTGGTGGTCGCAGTCCTGTATGGACTCGCAGCCCTGTTTAACGTCTTCATTCCAGACACAGGTGCGAGGTATGGACGGCAGCACATACATCCCATCAAGCTCATTCAAGGGTTCTGGCGTTGCAACGTGGCGCTTTGGAAAGACAAGCTTGGACAGATATCGCTTGCCGTCACGACGCTCTTTTGGGGCGCTGGAGCCACGCTGCAGTTCATCGTGCTCAAGTGGGCCGAGGTGCAGCTGGGCATGTCGCTCGACAAAGCTGCCATTCTCCAGGGCGTCGTTGCGGTCGGCATTGCCATAGGAGCGGTGGCTGCTGCACGCTTTGTCAGCTTAAAGGGGTCCTGCCGAGTGCTGATCCTCGGTGTGCTCATGGGCCTATTCGTTCCGCTCATGACGCTCGTGCATACCCTCGACGCTGCGCTTCCCTTGTTGGTATTGATTGGCGGTTTAGCGGGATTCTTTGTCGTCCCCATGAATGCGCTGCTGCAGCACCGTGGCCACGTACTGCTGTCTGCTGGGCACTCCATTGCGGTCCAGAACTTCAACGAGAACCTCAACGTCTTGATGATGTTGGGCCTCTACGCCTTGCTCATTCACCTCGATGTGCACGTCAATGCCGTCATCATCATGTTCGGTGGCTTCGTGGCCGTGACGATGGGACTGGTCATGGTGCGTTATCGCTTCAACAAGACGCACTATCCCATCGACCAGCTCATCGGCGAAGAAAAATCTTCGGGACACCACTAGGCGTTTCTCATGCGCCCCTGTTGTCTGAGTGTTCGCCTGAGTTGCGCCAAGACCGTCCAGGCGGCCCTGCGTGCTGCTGCCCCGGCCAGCTGATCCGGCGTTGGGAGCATGGCGCCTTGCGGTGTATCGGAGGGCTCAGACACAAGCCCGAAGGTAAGGTCTGCCTCTCTTGCAGCGCGCTCAGAGGACCCCGATCGCCATTCCACCCTCACCTCTGGTGCAAGGCTGAGTGACTCAACGATAGAGCGCACAAGCCCGGGCACGTCAGACTCCGAGCGCCATGGCCCCACCACAACAAAGGGGCGAGCAGGTGCCGACCGTTTGCGCCAGCGGGTCTCAATTCCAAGCACCGACATGGCCTCTTGTCTCATAGTGTCTTGGACCTGCTGTCACCCAGCGAGCGTGCAAACACCCACGCGTCCTCCCGACCCTCTGGACCATTTGGGTAGTAGCCCTTGCGAAGCCCAATCTGATCGAAGCCATTGCGTTTGTACAACCCCAAAGCCGGAAGGTTAGTTGGGCGAACCTCCAACAAACAACGCACCAGACCCTGGGCCTCCCAATGCGAAAAGAGCTTGCGCAGCATCCACTGTCCAAGCCCACGGCGCTGCCGCGCAGGGGAGACCGTAAAGTTCAGCAGATGTGCCTCGTCCGCAACCACCATCCAGACGCAGTGTCCAACCACCGCGTCCTGATCGACCAGCCGTCGCATCTCGTAGCCGGCCTCGATCGAGTCGAGGAAGTTGCCAGAGGTCCACGGAAACGGGTAGGCCTGGTTCTCGATGACCATGACGCTCGCCAGGTCCTCTCTGCGCATAGGCTCGAGCCTCAGGGCAGCCTGCAAGCGGCGCTCCTCTGTGGTCTGAGCGACGCGATCTCGAACATATAAAGGCTGCGCGTCGCAGGCTTCAACCCAATGCTGAGCCTCCCCGACCGAGAGCCGCTGACAGACCAAGCGTAACGCGGATTCGGCCATTGAGCCCAGCGCGTCCAGAGCCGGATCGATCAGCGCCCCAACACTAGGATGGGCGACCACAGAGGAGCCGACCCCGAGCCGGGGAAGACCCGCGGACGACCACTCGATCGGTCCCTCAAACCACTCGCCGAGCCGCGCGTCCAGACAGACTGCCAAGGGGCGGTGATTTGGCACGAGGGGCTGTGCGAAGGCAAGCACCTCAAAGCCGGAAATCAGGGCAACGGGCAGGTTTCTGGCTCGGGCCAAGCCCTGAACCAGCCCCGCTGCAACCCGCAGCCCCGTGAATGAACCGGGACCGTTGACCAAAACCAATCCGCCGAGGTCAGACCACTGCACGCCCTCTGCTTGGAGCAGCGCCTCTGCCATGGGCAACAGATCCGAGGCCTGTGAGCGACCCGATTCGCCCCGCGCGGCTTGAAAGCCAAGGCCATCGACCGTGAGCGCCACGCTGGCCTGGGCGCCTGAACAATCAAAGGAGAGCGCGGGGAGTCGACCGTTCACAAGTCGCCCCACCGAAGCACTCTGCATCTCAAGCGCGGGGAATGAGCACCGCGCTGGCCTGCGCAGCGATGCCCTCCCCACGCCCTGTGAAGCCAAGCTGCTCCGTGGTGGTGGCTTTTACGTTGACGGCGAGCGTCTCGGTATCGGCCTGAATGTTGCTAACCATCTGAGGGATATAAGGGGACATTTTGGGCGCCTGAGCAATGACCGTCGCGTCAATCTGGAACACCGAAAACCCCTCTGCCTTGACCCGCTCCACAACCGTACGCAGCAAGACGCGACTCTCAGCGCCCTTGTACTGAAGATCGGTGTCAGGGAAGTGACGCCCGATGTCGCCGAGGCCTGCAGCCCCAAGAATGGCATCGCAGATGGCATGCAACAGGACATCTGCATCGGAGTGGCCCAGGAGCCCCCTCTCATAGTCGATCTGCACGCCTCCCATGATGAGCGGTCGCCCCTCAACCAGTGCATGCACATCGAAGCCCGTGCCGACTCGAGGCCATGGGCAAGGTGGGGGTGAGGTGATATTGGCGTTCAAGGACAAGGGCTCCTGAAAATCTTCGGGAAAGGTGTATTTTCGATTGGCCCAGTCGCCCATCACGAGGCGGGGCCTTGCGCCCGCCTGCTCCATGGCGCTCGCCTCATCTGTGACATCTCGTGCACTTTCAAGCGCATGGGCGAGCCGATGCAAAGGAAACATCTGGGGTGTCTGCGCAGCCCAAAGGCCGGAGCGATCGACGGTATCGAGGCTGTGCGGGGTCCGATCAGACATGGACGCGCGCTTGAGTGTGTCTGGGACCGGAAGGGCAAGCAGCCCTCCGTCGTCATAGCCCAAGCTTTCGGACAGGAGCCGCTGAACCGCCTCTGCTGGGAGCCCCGGTCTGGCTGCATCATGCACCGCGACCCAGTCATGCTCGGCATTTGGCAGATCGCAGAGCAGTGCCAACCCAGCCCGAACGGAGTCCGCACGGGATTCGCCTCCAATAGGAGCAGCCACGATTGGGGGATTGGGACCCCAGGCATCATGAAGCCGTGCGTCGAGTTGAAGGTCGAACCATCCCCTGTCCTGCGGAGACACAACCACCAAGATCCCCACGGCCTCGGGGGCGCTCAACATGGCGCGAAGACTCAGGAGGGTTCTCACGAGCATGACCTCTCCCCCCACATGGCGATACTGCTTGGGGCCGCCCGCACCCGCCCTGCGGCCCTCTCCAGCGGCGGGCACCAACGCCCAGAGCCGACGCACCGGGGCTGGGCCACGAAGCGATTCAAGACGGACGCGCAGCGCTTGGGACTGCGGCAGAAACAGGGTCGATGCATTCACCCTCTAAAATTACCAGATGAACGACCCAACGCGCCCGCGCACTTCACCCGTTGACCTCTACCTGCTGCATGAGGCACGCGCCCCCCAGCCGGGCCAATCGATTGCTCTGGCCAGCCCGACAGGCTCAGCAGATGCATGGATGGCTGCGCAGTGGGTTCTAGCGCTCCAGACCAAAGCGGCAAGCGAATCGGGCGCAAGCGGTCTGATCATTGCGCACGATGCGGCCCAAGGTCAGCGGCTCGAGCACGAGATGCGGGTATTTGAGCCAGACGTTCGCGTGCGCTACCTGCCCGACTGGGAGACGCTGGCGTACGAGGCGTTTTCACCCCATCAAGACCTCATCTCCGACCGCCTACTCACACTCTATGAGGCGCTGACCGGTCAGCTCGACGCCGTGATTGTGGCCGCCCCCACACTCCTGCAGCGGCTGCCCCCGCCGGAGTTCCTGGCCGCCAACACTTTCTTTTTTCGCACGGGTCAAACACTGTCCATGGACCGTCTGCGCGAGCAACTTCGCCGCGCTGGCTACAACGCCGTGAGCCAGGTCGTGAGCCCGGGGGAGTACGCGGTACGTGGCGGCATCTTGGACCTCTACCCCATGGGTGCCGACCTGCCGGTGCGCGTGGAGCTCTTTGACGAAGACATTGAGGCCATTCGGGTCTTTGACCCCGACACCCAGCGCAGCATTCATCCAGTCAAGGAAATCCGGCTGCTGCCAGGCCGCGAGTACCCTCGTGGCGAGGAGGCTGCCTCTCGGTTTCGCAGCCGTTGGCGTGAGCAATTTGAAGGCGACCCCTCGCGCTGTAGCCTTTACAAAGATGCGGCGAACGCCGTTTTCGGCGCTGGCATTGAGTACTACCTGCCGCTGCTCTTTGAGGGCAACCTTGCCGACCTGACCGATTACCTGCATCCCCAAGGGCAAGTGCTGGTGCTCGGCCAGCTCGATGAGCCGCTACAAGAGACGCTCGGCTCCATTCGCGCCCGCTACCAGTTTCTCAAGCACGACCTGGAGCGACCGGTCCTACCTCCCGAGGCACTCTGGCTCACGCCCGAGGCGGTTCACGACGCATTGCGACCCTTTGCCAGGACCAGCCTCTCGCGCAAAGATCCCAGTCCCACGGCAGGCCTGCCCGACGTGCGCGCCGACCGCAGAGCCGCGCACCCTTTTGGGCGACTCATTGAAACGGTGCAGTCTGCCCATGCAGCTGATCGTTGGATTGTGCTTGCAGTCGAATCCCATGGTCGTCGAGAGACGTTGTTGCAGCTCCTCCAAGACCAGTCCCTCGCGGTGGAACCGCTCGATGACTGGCTGAGTCTTCAGGCGCGCATTCAAGGCCCTCAGCCGCCCACCCCAACCGTCTTACTCGTCACGCTTGCACTTCAGCGGGGGTTCGCAGCGCCTTGGTGGCAGATCATGCTGCTAACGGAGTCCGAGCTCTTTGCCGACACAGGACGACGCGGCTCCAGCGCTGCGCGACAGCAAGCGACCAATGTCGACACCCTCATTCGTGACCTCTCTGAGCTCAAGCTCGGCGACCCCGTGGTGCACCTTCAGCACGGGATTGGACGATACGAAGGCTTGAAACATATGGATCTCGGCGAAGGACTGAGCGAGTTCCTGCACCTGACCTATGCCGGGGCCAGCACGCTCTACGTGCCCGTCTCTCAGCTGCACCTCATCAGTCGCTACACCGGCGCAAATCCCGAGCAGGCCCCGCTCCACAACCTGGGCAGCGGACAGTGGGAGAAGTCAAAGGCCAAGGCCGCGAAAATGGCTCGAGACACTGCCGCTGAACTCTTGAACCTGTATGCCAGAAGAGCCAGCAGAACCGGCCACGGCTTTGGCTTCCAAGCGGGTGACTATGAGCGATTCGCCGAAGGGTTCGGGTTTGAAGAAACTCCCGATCAGCTCGCGGCGATCCATGCCGTGGTTCAAGACATGGTCCGAGACAAGCCCATGGACCGACTGGTCTGCGGGGATGTTGGATTTGGTAAAACGGAGGTTGCCTTGAGGGCTGCCTTTATTGCAGTCATGGACGGAAAACAGGTCGCAGTCCTCTGCCCCACGACGCTGCTGGCCGAGCAGCATTTCCAGACCTTCCAAGATCGTTTTTCAAACTGGCCCGTGAAACTCGCCGAGCTCTCACGCTTTCGAACCGCAAAAGAGAGTGCTGCCGCCCTAAAAGGTATTGCTGCGGGCGAGATCGACATTGTCATCGGCACTCACAAGCTGCTCTCGCGCGATACCCAGTTCTCGCGCCTGGGATTGGTCATCATTGACGAGGAGCATCGATTTGGCGTGCGCCAGAAGGAGGCCCTCAAGGCACTTCGCGCGGAGGTGGACGTGCTTACCCTTACGGCCACTCCCATCCCGCGAACCCTAGCCATGAGCATGGAGGGCATTCGCGACTTCTCGGTCATTGCAACTGCGCCTCAGAAACGACTGGCCATCAAGACTTTTGTTCGGCGGGAAACCAACGACTCAGTCCGAGAGGCCTTGCTGCGAGAGCTCAAGCGCGGCGGGCAGGCCTACGTGCTGCACAACGAGGTGGAGACGATTCAGAATCGGCTTGAGCACCTGGCCGAGCTCGTGCCCGAGGCTCGCATTGGTGTAGCCCACGGTCAACTGGGGGAGCGCGACCTTGAACGCGTCATGCGCGACTTCAATCAGCAGCGCATCAATGTGCTCCTCTGCAGCACCATTATTGAAACGGGTATTAATGTGCCCACCGCCAACACGATCGTGATCTATCGGGCCGATAAGTTCGGGCTGGCCCAGCTGCATCAGCTCCGCGGGCGTGTGGGTCGCTCTCACCACCAGGCCTACGCCTACTTACTGGTCCCCGATGAGCAGGCCCTCTCCAAAGACGCTGCCAAGCGACTGGAGGCGATTCAAGCCATGGAGGAACTCGGCAGTGGCTTCTTCCTCGCCATGCACGACCTGGAGATCCGTGGTGCCGGGGAGGTACTCGGAGACAACCAGTCCGGAAACATGACAGAGGTGGGGTTCCAGCTCTACAACGACATGCTCTCGGAGGCGGTCTCTGCGCTCAAGGTCGGACGTGAACCCGACATGGACGCACCCCTGCGCGCAACCGTTGAGATCAATCTTCACCTGCCTGCCCTGCTGCCCGCAGACTACTGCGGCGACATTCATGAGCGACTCATGCTCTACAAGCGGCTGGCCAGCGCAGAGGACTTTGAAACCCTGCAAAGCCTTCAAGAGGAACTGATCGACCGATTCGGGCAGCTGCCCGACCCCGCAAGAGCGCTCATCGAAACCCATCGGCTGCGGCTTAAGGCCAAGCCGCTGGGCGTCCAGAAGCTTGACGCCACGCAAGAGGGCATTAGCCTTCAGCTCCGGGCAGATGCCCCCATCGATCCCAGCCGAGTGATCATCCTGATTCAAAAAGACAAGCGCTTTAAACTCGCCGGCCAGGATCGCATTCGGTTTCTCTGCGAGTCGACTGATCTCGCGCAGCGGCTGATGCAGATCCGCGAGGCGCTTTCTCACCTGTTTCCCAACAAGGCCTAACCCATGAACCTTCGACTGCCCCACCATCTGGTCATTAGTCCTGGCGTCGATGCCCAGGGCATGGTGGTCAGCCGCCCCGATGTCGCTCGCGCCGAACTGGAGGCCCTGATTACCCAGGTTTTGGCGACTGCTGGATTTGCGGCCCCACCAGAGGCATCGCAACGACTGCGCAGCATGCCGCTCACCCCAGCAGAGGCGCTCGGCCATGCAGGAACCCTGATCTGGGGACCCATGCCGGGGGATCTTGCGGCCCAGACCTGCACGGCCCTTCGCGAGACCTGCGCGCATCGACACTTTGACCTTGCCCTGGTGCCCGCAGGCGAATCCCTTGCCGACTTCTCAGTCTTGGCCATGGACATGGATTCAACGGTCATCACGATCGAGTGCATAGACGAACTCGCTGCCTTTGCAGGCAAAAAGGCCGAGGTGGCCGCGATCACAGAGGCGGCCATGCGAGGCGAAATTGCTGACTACGCAGAAAGCCTTCGCCAGAGAGTGGCGCTGCTCCGAGGGGTACCCGTAGAGGCAGCACAGGAGGTCATTGATCAGGCCATGCGCCTGACGCCAGGCGCTCGGCAGTTGGTTGCTGCCGCCAATGCTGCCGGCCTCAAAACCCTCCTCGTATCCGGCGGATTCACCGTCTTCACCGCGCCGGTGAGCGAAATGCTGGGCTTTCAGGAGGTGCGGTCGAATGTGCTTGACGTCAGCGACGGACTGCTCACGGGCAGGCTGATCGGCGACATCGTGGACGGCTCGGTCAAAGCGGCCACCCTAGCGCGCGTCTGCAGCGAGCGCGGCGTACCCACAAGCAAGGCCATTGCCATTGGGGATGGCGCCAACGACCTGCCCATGATGGCCTTGGCCGGTCTGAGCGTAGCCCACAAAGCCAAGCCTGCCGTGCGAACCAAGGCCATGCGTGCCATTGAGCACAGCCGGCTCGACAGCCTCCTGATGGGATGGAAGACGGCGTAACTAGGCCGAGACAATCTTGATGGTGGGCCGCTTCGAGGCTTTCTCGAGGCGCTCGGTCAGGTCGGACCAGAGTCTTTGGGCAATCTCCGAATAGAGCTTCGCCTCTGGGCTCTCGGGGTATGCCGCAACTGTTGGGACCCCCTTATCGGACTGCTCCATGATGCTTGCCACCAGAGGCAGACTGCCCAACAAAGGCACTCCGGTCTGGTCGGCTAGCTGCTGTCCGCCTCCTTTACCAAATAGGTGCGACACGCCTTTGCAGCAAGGACAGGCGAATACCGCCATGTTCTCGACCACACCCAGGACAGGCACGGAGACGCGCTCGAACATGCGCAGCCCCTTGAGGGCATCGGCCAGGGCCATCCGTTGGGGCGTGGTCACAATGACAGCACCCTGCAATGGGATCTGTTGCGCCAGGGTGAGGTGAACATCGCCCGTTCCGGGGGGCATATCGATCAGCAGAATGTCGAGGGCATCCCAGGCCGTCTGCTTCACGATCTGCTGAAGCGCCCCGGAGGCCATAGGTCCACGCCATGCAACGGCCTGCTCGGGAGGAATCAGAAAGCCAATCGAGTTCACCTGAAGACCGAGCTTGCGCAGGGGCAGCATGCGCTTGTCTTCTGTGATCTCGGGCTTGTCGTGCAAATCAAGAAGGGTTGGCAGACTCGGGCCGTATATATCTGCATCGGCCACCCCAACCCTGAGGCCCATCTGTGCGAGCGCGAGAGCCAGATTGATGGTGGTAGTTGACTTTCCTACGCCGCCCTTGCCCGAGGCAATTGCGACAACAGCCTTGACGCCGGCAATGGGCTCTTGTGGGTTTGCCATGACTAAACCTCCAGGCCTTGACTGGTCAAGAACTCGTCATATGTTCCTTTAAAATCAATGACTTTTCCGTCACCCTTCATGTAAAAAATACGGTTTGCGACGGCATTCACAAACTCACGGTCGTGAGAGACCACCAGCAGCGTTCCCTGATATTTCTCCAAGGCCATCTGCAGGGATTCAATAGACTCCATATCCAGATGGTTGGTCGGCTCGTCCATGATGAGCACGTTAGATCGCTCAAGCATGAGGCGCCCGAAGGTCATTCGATGCTTCTCGCCTCCCGACAACACGCGCACCGGCTTGTGCACCTCATCACCTGAGAACAAAAGCCGGCCCAGAATCGATCGCAGGGCCTGATCGTCATCGCCGTCTTGCGCGTAGCGCTGCAGCCAAGTGGTCAGGCTGCTCTCCTGCTCAAAGTCTGGGTAGACGTCTTGGGCCATATAGCCAATCTGCGCATTCTCGGCCCACTTCACCAGCCCGCCGTCCGCATCGTAGCCACCCAGTGCAGCACCGACCATGGTCTTGACGAGGGTGGACTTGCCGGCGCCGTTTGCGCCGACAATGGCGATCTTCTCTCCCGCCTCGATCATAAGCGAGACCTTGTCGAGCACCCGCTGTCCCTCAAAGGCCTTCTCGACGCTCTGCAGGTGCACGGCTTGCCGGTAGAGCTGTTTGGCCTGCTCAAACCGAATGTAGGGGTTTTGACGCGACGAGGGGCGCACCTCTACGGCATCGGCCTGAATCTTCTCGATGAGCTTTCGCCGCGAGGTGGCCTGCTTGGCCTTTGACTTGTTGGCTGAAAACCGTCGTACGAAGTCCTGCAGCTCAGCGACCCGTTCTTTACCCTTGGCATTCGCGGCCATGAGCCGGGCCCGCGACTCTGTAGCCGCCAGCATGTAGTCGTCATAGTTGCCCGGGTAGATCCGAATCTCACCGTAGTCCACATCGGCCATGTGGGTGCAGACCGAATTCAAGAAGTGGCGATCGTGCGAAATAATGATCATGGTGCTGTCGCGCTCATTGAGCAGATCTTCCAGCCACCGAATGGTGTCAATGTCGAGGTTGTTCGTGGGCTCGTCTAAGAGCAGCACATCTGGGTTGGAGAACATGGCCTGGGCCAGCAGTACGCGAAGCTTCCAGCCCGGCGCAATCTCGCTCATGGGACCGTTGTGCTGCTCCAGCGGAATGCCCGCGCCCAGCAAAAGCTCTCCTGCCCGCGACTCTGCGGTGTAGCCATCGTACTCCGCGAATTTGGCCTCAAGATCAGCCGCCTTCATGTAGTCCTCTTCGGTGGCGTCTGGGTTGGCATATATCGCGTCGCGTTCTGTCATGGCAGCCCACATCTCCTCGTGCCCCATCATGACCACATCGAGCACGCGAACATCTTCGTAGGCGAACTGATCTTGACGCAGCTTGCCAAGCCGAACCCCAGGCTCCTTCATGACCACGCCATTGGTCTGCTCGAGGTCTGCGCCCAGAATCTTCATGAAGGTGGACTTGCCACAGCCGTTCGCGCCAATGAGGCCGTAACGATTGCCGTCGGTGAACTTGACGGAGACATTCTCAAAAAGGGGCTTGGCCCCAAACTGCATGGTGATATTTGCGGTCGACAGCATTGTTATTGAACCCAGTCGTAAGCGTTGCGGAACATCTGAAGCCAAGGCGAGGCGTCGCCGTGGTCAGACCAGTCCTTGGGAGCCCATGAGAGCTGCACCCTGCGAAAGGTACGCTCCGGATGTGGCATGAGTATGGTGATGCGGCCGTCGGCGTTCGTAAGGCCGGTGATACCGGCCGGCGACCCGTTCGGGTTCTGAGGATATTGCTCGGCAGCCTCCCCATCGGGCGCAATAAACCGCATCGCAACCTGCGCCTTTGCGAGCCTTTGCAGACCCTCAGGGCCCGCGCCAAAGTCTGCTCGCCCCTCTCCATGAGAGACCACCACGGGCAAGCGTGCACCCTGCATACCCTTGAAAAAGAGTGAGGGAGAGGATTGGATCTCAACAAAGCTCAGCCGGGCCTCAAATTGCTCGGATCGATTGCGCTCAAACCGGGGCCAGTCTTGCGCTCCGGGAATGATCGGTGCGAGCGCACTCATCATTTGGCACCCATTGCACACCCCCAGCGCGAACCGCGAGGGGTCCTCGAAGAACGCTGAGAACGCCTCACGAAGACGGGGCTGAAAAAGAATAGACCGGGCCCATCCACGACCTGCACCGAGGACATCCCCATACGAGAAGCCTCCGCACGCGGCCAGCCCAGCAAATGCGCGAAGGTCGACGCGACCGTCTGCCAGATCAGACATGTGGACATCCCAGGGCTCAAAACCAGCCGCCTGGAAGGCTGCAGCCATTTCGACTTGGCCATTTACCCCCTGCTCCCGCAGGATGGCCACCTTCGGCTTGACGGACTTCAAAACCTGCGGGGCCGAGAGCGCCGTGACCAGAGTCGTGGGCAACGCGGTGGGCATGGGATGCGCACTCGACCGAAGCGCACTGAAGGCCTCCTCGACACAGTCTGGGTGGTCGCGGCCCGCGGCAATCTGACGCGAAGCAGCAGTCCAGGCCTGTTGAAGATCTGCACGCGACAGGCTGAGCACACACTTAGCGTCGCGATAGAGCTCAACGACATCACGCGGATTTAAGGTCGCGATTTCATGCGCACAGGCGTAGAGACCATGCCGTCGCAGAACGTCCATGAGTTCGGTCCTGCGGGCCTTGGAGACCTGAACCACCACCCCCAACTCCTCGGCAAAGAGCGCCTTAAGCGTGAGCTCTTGACGCTGCACCGAGACCTGCTCGGGGCGGATCTTGAAGTCCCCCCAGTCAGCTGCAACCGGGTCAATGGTCAGCAGGTCGAGATTGACCGTAAGGCCACAACGTCCAGCAAAGGCCATCTCGCACAAACAGGCCCATAGCCCACCATCGGACCGGTCGTGATAAGCCTGAATCAGGTCGGGAATGTCGTGGAGCTCGCTCAGGGCCGCATGCAATTGGCGCAGCACCGAGGGGTTGTCGAGATCCGCAGGTGCTCCGCCAAACACCCCCTGAAGCTGGGCGAGTACCGAGCCACCCAGTCGGTTTCTCCCTGCGCCGAGGTCGATCAGCACCAAGATGCCATCGGCCTGCTCTCGATTGAGCTGGGGTGTCCAGGTCTTGTGCACATTTGCAACTGGTGCGACCGCGGTGAGGTTCAAGCTAACAGGTGAAATGACAGATTGCTCGCCAGCGCTGTCTTCCCACCGGGTGCGCATGCTCAGGGAGTCTTTCCCGACGGGAATAGACAAGCCCAATGCAGGGCATGCATGCAGGGCCAGGGCCTCGACGGCCTCATAAAGCGCAGCATCTTGGCCCGGCTCGCCACAGGCGGCCATCCAGTTGGCGCAGAGCTTGATGTGCTCGAGCTCGGGAAGCTTCACCGCGAACAGGTTTGTGAGCGCCTCGCCAAGGGCCAATCGAACAGATGCGGCTGGGCTGACAATCGCAACGGGAGGCCGCTCCCCAAGCGCCATAGCCTGCCCACCCACACCGCAATAGTCCCAGAGCGTGACCGCAACATCTGAGACCGGAGTCTGCCAGGGGCCCACCATTTGATCGCGGGCTGACAACCCGCCAACCGTGCGGTCGCCGATGGTGATCAGGAACTCTTTGCTGCCTACAGTCGGGTGCTTCAGCACATCGATGACCACCTGCTCGAGGTCGATGGCCGTGAGATCGATCTCCCCTGCATCGATCGGGACACGGGTCACATCGCGATGCATTTTGGGAGGCTTACCCAGCAGCACACTGATGGGCATGTCGACTGGCTGTTGCCCCTGCGCAAGCTGGCTGTCGGCCACCACCAGGCGATCCTCATTTACCGCATGCCCCACCACCGAAAAAGGGCAACGCTCCCGCTGGCAGAGGGCTTCGAATCGGCCAAGATCTTCTGCCCGAATGGCCAGCACATAGCGTTCCTGCGACTCGTTGCACCAGATCTCTGCCGGCGACAGTCCGTCCTCGTCGAGCAGAATGTCGCGCAGCGCGAAACGCCCCCCGAGATCTGCACCGTGCACCAACTCTGGGAAGGCATTCGAGAGACCACCCGCACCAACATCGTGGATAGAGATGATGGGATTGTCTGGGCCGAGCGCAACACAGGCATCAATCACCTCCTGAGCGCGGCGCTGCATTTCGGGGTTGCCACGTTGAACCGAATCGAAATCGAGCGCTTCATGGTTGTGTCCGGTCTGGAGCGAAGAGGCCGCCCCACCGCCCATGCCAATGCGCATGCCGGGACCACCCAACTGAATCAGCAAGGCCTCGGCAGGAATGGCGTCCTTTTGGACCATGGCCCCCTCAATCGCACCGACGCCCCCAGCTAACATGATGGGCTTGTGATACCCCCACCGTTGATTCGCATGGGTCAGCTCGAACGAGCGGAAGTAGCCCAATAACCCGGGCCGACCGAACTCATTGTTGAATGCAGCAGCACCCAATGGGCCCTCGGTCATGATGTTCAGGGCCGAAGCGATGCGACTCGGAGCCTGAGGCCGGCCGGAAAAGTCGAGCGCGGAGACGGAGAATCCAGTGAGACCCGCCCTGGGCTCTGCGCCACGACCCGTCGCGCCTTCATCACGAATTTCCCCGCCCGCCCCTGTGGCAGCACCTGGAAAAGGTGAGATCGCGGTTGGGTGATTGTGCGTTTCTGCCTTCAGCACCGTGTGCAGCTCGGTCTGCCTCAGGGCGTAGGGCCCCGGCAGCCCCGCTGGGGGCGAGAGCCGTGAGGCCAGAGCACCCTGCAGGACCGCTGCATTGTCGGAGTAAGCCGAGAGCGTGTGTTGCGGCGTGACACCATGGGTGTGTCGAATCATGTCGAACAGGGACTGGGGCTGAGCCTCGCCGTTGATCGCAAAACTGGCATTGAAGATCTTGTGGCGGCAATGCTCGGAGTTGGCCTGAGCGAACATCAGCAGCTCAACATCGGTGGGGTCACGACCCAGACGGTCGTAGGCCTGCTTGAGGTAGTCCAGTTCGTCGGCTGAGAGCGCAAGTCCCAGACTGCTGTTGGCAGCGGCCAGCTGCGCACGGTCAATCTGTGCAAGCGGCTGAGCAGCGCGCGCATCGAAGAGGTTCAAGGGCGCTTCGCCAACGAATACCTGCTCGACCATGCGATCAAAGAGCAACCCCAACAGCGGCTCAAGACGATCCGTCGCGACGGGAATCTCAAAACAGATGCCACGCTCCAGGCGAGAAAGCCCAGCCACACCGCAAGACTGGAGGATGTCGGACGCCTTTGAAGACCAGGGGCTTCGCGTACCCTGCCGTGGGAAAACCCAGACCCGCGTTAAACCTTGCGCCGTCGGTGGCCACTGAGCAGCCGTGAGGTCGAGCAGCTCTGTGAGCTCGCGTGGCGGCGAGCCGCTGGCGAGCCACTCGGCAGATCCGGAGAGCAGGTAGGCCCAGTGCGCAGTCAGAGATTGGGCGTTGAGCCGAAGACCCGGAGCGCGAGCATGGAACTGAGAGAGGAGGCGGGCCTTGCGAAAATCGGAGAGCGCCTGCAGACCCGGCAGGCAACGAATATGGCGCATCCGCCTATTATACGAGCCGACCTGCCCTCAGCTCGATCCGATGGTTGCAACGACGCGCAAGCTCGGCATCGTGTGTCACGATGATGACGGTCGTGCCCAGTTTTGCCTGAAGCTCAAAGATGAGCTCCATCACGCGCGAGCCGCTTGCAGAGTCCAAACTTCCCGTGGGTTCATCCGCAAAGAGCACCTTAGGAGCAAGCGCAAACGCGCGCGCGACCGCCACCCGCTGTTGCTCCCCACCCGACAACGTCGACGGAAAGTGACGCAGGCGACTGCCCAATCCGACCGCCTCGAGCATGGATGTGGCAGCAACCTCTGGTGCGTCTCGACCCGCAAGCTCGAGGGGCAACATGACGTTCTCGAGCGCCGTGAGCTGTGGCATGAGCTGAAAAGACTGAAATACAAAGCCAAGCGTCCCGTTGCGCTTCTTTGCGCGGGCCTCCTCGGAGAGCGATGAGATGTCCTCGCCGGACCACCGAACCGTACCTGAGGTAGGGACATCCAGGCCAGCGAGCAGGCCAAGCAGGGTAGACTTTCCGCATCCGGACGGCCCCCAGATGGCCAAAGATTCTCCCTCTGGCAGACACAGACTCACCTGATCCAGAATGGTCAGGGCCTCCGCACCATCCGAAACCTGCTTCACCAAGTCAACAGCCTCAATTGCACAACTCACATTCACACTCCTTGTTGATCAGACGGCGCATCATGCTAGGCACCCTAGCATGCTTGCTAAGTGCCGACGCAGCTGCACAAACCACCGCCTTGGCATCTTCCACGCGCCCCGTCATCATGGTCTACGGTGATAGCCTGTCGGCTGCATATGGACTGCCCACGGCTTTGGGCTGGGCCACGCTCCTTCAGAAGCGCCTCGAGCAAGAGAAGTTCCCCCACCAGGTCGTCAATCGAAGTCTCTCGGGTGAGACGAGCTTTGGGGGGCTGCAGCGCCTGCCTGCTGCGCTCAAACGTCAAAAACCTGCAATTACCCTTCTGGCTCTTGGGGCGAACGATGGGCTGCGTGGCCTCTCCATGGCGCAGACAGAAAAGAACCTCAACCAGATTATTTTGCAGCTCAAGCAATCTGGATCCAAGGTGGTGCTCATGGGCATTCGCCTTCCACCGAATTACGGCCCCCAGAGCGCCAAGGATTTCGAGCGGCTCTACAGGTCGCTTGCGCTCAAACACAACACAGCGCTCGTGCCCCTGTTACTGGCTGGCTTTGAGACCAATGAATCATTTTTCCAGGCCGATCGTATTCACCCCAACGCAAATGCTCAACCCCTCATTTTGGAGAACCTATGGCCCACGCTGCGCCCCCTGCTCGGATCCTCCTGAGCCTTATTGCAGGGCTCCTGCTCGGCCCCGGTGTTCAGGCGCAGTCTCAGAGCGGCCTTGATTTTGAGCACATTGCCCGAGAGGGTGAGATGAAGTACTTCACCGAACGCCCAGACCCCAATGGATATCGCTACGAGTCCAACGTCTTTATTGACGAGAGCAGCCTTCGCACGGGCATTGTGAGCCTGTCCACGTGTCACTTCCAGCTTGATCCCATACGCAAGGTGGTCATTGCCTTCAATCGCAACCGACTCATTTCGCTCTCGGTGGTGTCGTACAAAGGAATGGCCTCTGTCCAGAACGACGGTCAGCACATTACGCTCGAGGGGGTCGAGCGCGGGGCCGAGATCTGCATCAACCTGGAGTCAAAGGCACTTGATGTCACCCAAGAACAAGAGTGGAAGCTCTACGCAGGCCCGCTGATGCGGCGCTACCTCGACGGGTACCTGCCCATGCAGGCCGATCTGCGCATTTTCTGGCCTTCAGGGCTCTTAAAGCTGAAGGACTCTAGTCCGCAGAAGCGAGCAGGCGTCGTGGTGGAATCACACCCCGACGGCGCGTTGATGCGACTCATTTTCGCGGGGCGGTTTGCGGGCCATTTCATTCTCAATCGCCCGTCAGCCCCGTAGCGGGCTCGGCCGAAACCTTAAACTACTTCAGCTTGTAGTACGTGTCGTTGAGGTAACGCGACACGCTCACAATCTCCTCGTCGAACCAGCCACTCTTGGTGCGATTCGCACAGAACTCCACCATGCTCTTGAGCTGAGCGGTGGTTTTCATTTTGCGATTGAACTCGTCGTAGAGCTCCTCGCCCTTGTTCCCCGGCATCATGGAGTTGTGGCACGAGACACATTTCGCCTCGTGTAAGGCCTTTCCTTGCTGCAGATTGCCCTTTGCAAAAGGATTGGCTAACGCCCCGACGGCGGGGGCGAGCAGCACGATGGCCAAAAGAGGTCTCACCATATGACGCTTGAATCGCATGCCAAGTCTCCATAAAAAAAGGCGCCGGGGATCTCTTCCCCCAGCGCCCTGATGCTAACCCAAACAACGTTAAGCGTTATGCAATTCCAGCATTTCCCTTCACGCCAATCAGGCGGGGCGTGTTCAGTTTGCGTGGCGTGACCCGCTTCTTGTCCTTTAGCCAGGTCTCCACGACATCCCATACGGGCTCACCTGTTGCACCCTCAGCCACGGGTGCCCAGCCAGCAACCTTGTATTTCTTGCTGGCCTCAATAGGCTTGCCTTTAAGACGCATGTCCTGGATTCGACTGCCCATCTTTTCACCGGGAGCACAGGCGTACTCTAGGCCACCAACGCGCACCATATCGCCGCCCTGTTGGTAATAGGGATCCGGGTTAAATAGGTTGTCACAGACGTCTTCAAGCACGGTCTTGATCATTTCGCCTGTCATCTCGGTGAGCGTGCTGTAGGAGTAGGTGGTTGCCGTCTGGTCCATGACATGCTCCCGTGTAATGGCCTGCCCCGGAAGCAGCGAGGTGCCCCAGCGAAAGCCTGGGGAGAAGGCCAGATCGGCGCCTTTTACATCCATGAGTGCATCGACAATGAGCTGGTCGAACGTGCCGTTGAAGTTACCACGGCGATAGAGCATGCCATCCGTGATCGCGAGCTTCTCCTCGAGCTTGTCCTTGAAGGGCGCACGGACCTTGTCAATGAATGCCTGCATCTCGGCGTCGGCCGGGAGCATGTTCGCAAAGACGGGCAGAAGCTTGTAGCGATAATCGGAGACCTTGCCATTCTTGACGTCGAAATCGAGCACACCCAGAAACTTGGTGTTCGAACCTGCGTTGGTCACCAGCGTGATGCCGCCCGCGTTCTTGACCTTGATGGGCTGAATGACGCCATCGTGGGTGTGACCGCCCATAATGGCGTCGATCCCGCGAACACGAGAGGCCATTTTGAGGTCGACGTCCATGCCATTGTGGGAAATGACAACGACCACCTGGGCCCCCTTCGCGCGACATTCATCAACCATCTTCTGCATGTTGTCGTCCTGAATACCAAAGCTCCAGTCCGGCACAAAGTAGCGTGGGTTTGCAATCGGAGTGTAGGGGAAGGCCTGGCCAATGACAGCAACAGGGATGCCATTCTGCTGACGAATGACATAAGGCTTGAAAACGGGATCACCGAAGTCTGTGGTCTTGACGTTCTGGGCCAGGAACTCGATCTTGCCGGCCAGTTCCTTCTGAACGATTTCCATGACGCGGTCGGCACCGTAGGTGAACTCCCAGTGCGGACACATCATGTCGACACCCAACAGCTTGGTCGCGTCGACCATGTCTTGGCCTTTCGTCCACAGCGCAGTGGCCGAACCCTGCCAAGTGTCTCCGCCGTCTACCAAGAAGGCATGGGGACGGGCAGCCCGCATCATCTTGACGAGCGTAGCCATGTGAGCAAACCCGCCGACCTTGCCGTATGTCTGGGCCGCCTTCTCAAAATTTAAGTAGGTGTAGGCGTGAGCGAGCGGCGAATTCTTGGAGATGCCGTACATCTTGAGCAACTGCTCGCCCACAATGTGAGGCACCTGCCCTTGCATGCTGCCAATACCGAGGTTGACGTTGGGCTCACGGAAATAGACGGGCATGAGCTGCGCATGACAGTCCGTGAAGTGCAGAAAGCTCACATTGCCAAACTTCGGGACTTCATAGAGCTTGGATCCTTTGGCGGCAGCCATCGCGGCGTCTCCCCAGCTGCCAAACAAACCGGCAGCTGCGCCTGCAGCCATTACGCCCATAAATTCGCGACGATTCAGTTCCATTTGTTTATACCTATTGATGAATATAGTAGAAACCAAAAAAGCCTCTTCCTTGGAAAGAGGCTTTCTGGGGACAACATCATTCGATGATCAACGCAGACTAATCCTTGTTGACTGGCGAATTGGGGTCGAGCAGCAAAGCCATGATGTCCTTCATCTGCTTTTCAGTGAGCAGCTTCTCATGGCCAAAGCGAGGCATGTTGGTGCAGAGGTTATAAGCCTTTGCATTGTAAATCTTGCCCCATGTGTACTTCACGATATCGTCAGACGTGCCGCGCAGTTTGCCGTATTGATACAAAGAGGGCCCGAGCGTGCCGTACGAAATCTCTGCTTTGGTGATCTGGTGACAGTTGTAGCAGTTGCCACCGTTGGGCGAGCCAGCCTTATCAGAGTAGGTCATGCCGCGCCCGCTCTGAGCTTCTTTCTCGCCTTGTTTCCAGTCGCCGAGAAACTTCCCATCAGCAGGGAACTTGATGGTCTGCATGTTGACACCCTCGAGGCGCTTGCGCACAGCGGCGTCGACATCCTTGCCAGCAACGTCGGCCGCAGAGCATGCAATATTCGTCTCGTCCTGGATAACGCGCTCTTTCTTGGCAATACCCTTGTCTGAGAACGAGGCTTTAATCATCTCGGTGGTCATTTGATCGAAATCGGTACCAAAAAGAGCCGCACAGCCCGAGAGGCCCAGGACCGCAGAGATCGCCAGTACAGTGGTTTTCATTTTCATGGATCTCTCCTCGATTAGCGCTTGATGGTGGGGGCCAAAGACTTCACGCCCTTGCCGTTTACGCCCATGTATGTCGAGAGGGCAACAGTGACTTCGGAACCAAACTCAACATACGGGAAGCGCTGCTGGCGGAAGCAATCCTCAAGACGCTTTTGCATGGGCCAGAGCTGCGAGTTGCTTACGCGGTACGCAGGCCAGGAAGTGAAGGCGGAGCCAGCCGGCTCGTTCTTGGTCAGGTTGGGCAACCCTTGCAGGCGAATGCGTGTGTTGTCTGAAGCATGGCAGGTTGCACAGGCGAAGTCATAGGGGCCGGAGCGGTAGAAAAATGCGCGCTTGCCCGTCTCGTACATGCGCTGCTCCTCGGGGTGTGCCTGAGGAAGGTTGACCGGCATGCCCTTTGACTGCGTGGCCACATAGGTCACGAGCGCGATGATCTTTTTGTGATCGTCCTTGTTGTATGCGGCCACCTTGGGCTCAATGCCCTGAATGGTCTTCATACAATGCGCCAAGCGCATTTCCAGGTCCATGACCTTGCCTGCATCTGCGAAGTAGCGAGGTAGCGCCACATACGCGCCCTTCACAACACCTGGGCCTTGTCCCAGGTCACAGGTCTCAAATGACGCGTTCTTTGGGCCAGCTTTCTTCTTCCAGAGTTCCTCGCCCTCCATTTCCCAGAGCTCGGCCGGATTGCCGTCGGCAATCAGTTCGCGGTAACGATCAATGCCTTTCTCTGTTTCAGATTTCTCTTGCGCCTGGGCTGATGCCATAAGACCCAGAGCTGCAATGCTCGCGATTGCGAGGCGCCCCCACTTTGCCTGTTTCATTTTTTCTCTCCTTGGATGTCGCGCTGGATATGCATTTATGCACATGGACCAGTATAAAAAACTACGGAGCCACTGGGGCTCCGTGTTTTCACCCATCTTTAGGCGATGGCGGCCTCGTCTGTTCGACTCTCTCCCTTGTTGTCCTTCCAAGTGACCGCGATCTTGTCACCGGCCTTGGCGCCCTTCACCTTGAACTGAAGGTAAGGGTTCTTGGAGACTGCGGGGCCCCATTGGGCAGTCATGACGGTTTTGCCGTTGTGCTGTGCCTCAACGGTCATGATGAACCAAGCCGGAACCAGCTTGCCATCAGAGCCCTTGCGCTGACCACTCTCCATCTCGTGAGCCATCAGAACGCGAACGTCGGCCACATCACCCTGTGCTTTCGCACGAATACGCATTGGACTTGCCATTTTTCTAACTCCTTAATTCGTTGAATGTGTTCGTGTGTGAACCAATGATTAGCCGCCGCAGCCACCGAGGGTGACCTTGACTTCTTTCTTGGCCATAAAGAACTTGCCGTCGGCCTTGACGAGGGCATATACGTCTGAGCTTTGGCCCATCTTGACGCGCATGGAGATATCGGCGTCTGCGTTGGGGGTGAACTCATAGAAGCCAGCCATCATGGCGGGATTCTTTTCGACCATGACCGCAATCATTTCGGTCTTAGCGATCTTCGATGCTACGCCCACGGGCACAACTGCGCCGTTCTCGGCGATGTCAGGCGAAGTGATGGTCACGTCTGCAGAATTCGCAGCAGCGGGGACTCCCATGGCCTTCAATGTGTCGGCGATGGAGCGGGTCTCAAACCACTCTTTTTTGTAGGTGTTTGCCAAAGCGGGGTTGGCAGCGAAGAATCCCATGGAGGCCAATGCGGAATAGACCGCTGCGCCACCACCTGCCTTCAGTACGTCACGACGATTGATGCTCATCTTGTGCTCCTCTTTACTGGTTGAATGCAAGGTTAATTGCTCTTGGGCTTGCTGGTGTCCAAACCCCGGGTTGGCCCAATCGGGCGGTTTTGCTCGATGAGATTGCCATGGCTATCTACGGCCGAGCCGGGCAAGAAGGAGGTAATGTTCACTTCCTTCTTGCAATCCTTCATACAAGCCACATTCTTGACATCGGGCTTGCCCTTCAAGTCCCACAGACCGTGATTGGTGTTCATGCCATTGCGGTTGGGCATCTTTGCCTGCACCTCTGCAATGTTTTTGTCTGACAACACAAAATTAGCAGGAAGAATGTCGCCCATGTGCAAAATGTAAGCAACGACCGAGTAAACCTCTTCGGTGCTCAGCGACTTCGGGCTCGTCCAAGGCATGGCGCGGTTGATGTAATCCCAGAGGGTCGAGACGGTCGCGACCTTCATCAGCGTGGTGCGCTGGGGATAGTCTAGACGTTTGAGGTTGGCAACTTTGCCGCTCTTCATGTCCTCAGCGGTTGTGCCGCCGACGATAGGCGTAAAGACCTCACCGCTCTCACCGAAAACCCCGTGACAAGACGCGCACTGAGCCTCCCAGACATCCTGACCCTTGGCCACTGAGCCCGAGCCAGCAGGAAGCCCTTTGAAGTCGGGACGAACATCGATGTCCCACGCCTTGACCTCGGCAGTGGTGGCAGTGCGGCCGATGCCGGAGTACTTCGACACCGGAGCAGCCTGAACAGCACTGATGGCCAGGAGGCTGGCCACGACGACAAAAGACTTAGCTAACTTGAACATTGCTCACCTCCCCGGTCTCAGCCACTTTCCAGGACTGGATCATGTTGTTGTGATAGATCGAACGTGTGCCGCGAACAGCTCGCAATTGCTGAATGGTGGGCTGTACATAGCCCGTTTCATCGATACAACGCGACTGCAAAATGGCGGGTGCTCCGTCCCACACCCAGTCAATATTGAACCGGGTAAAGGCCTTGGTCAAAACAGGGCCCTCGATGCGAGCCGTGCGCCAGTTCCTGCCGCCATCGACTGATACGTCGACGCGCTTGATACGCCCGCGGCCTGACCAAGCAAGCCCAGTGATGTTGTAGAAGCCTTTGTCCAGCAACAGTTGTCCGCCAGATGGGCTGGTGATGACCGACTTGGCCTCCTGCATTCCACTGTACTGGCGATGCGAACCGTCGGGCATGAGGTCAATGTAGTGCACGGCCTCATCTTTGGTCGCCCACTTCTGATCACCCACCTCGATTCGACGCAGCCACTTCACCCATGAGACACCCTGAATGCCTGGCACTACGAGGCGCAGGGGGTACCCATTTTCGGGACGAAGCATTTCTCCGTTCATGCCGTAGGCCACGATGACGTCATCTAGGGCCCGGTCGATCGCAATTGTGCGGGTCATCGACGAGCCATCTGCGCCCTCTCCGAGCACGTACTTGCCGTTTTTCTTGTCGTAACCAGCATCTTCGAGCAGCACCGAGAGCGGCACGCCCGTGAACTCGGAGCAAGACACCATGCCGTGGGTGTATTGGACTGTCGGCACAGCCACGTTGCCCCATTCCATGGCCGTATTGGCACCGCACTCAATAAAGTGAATGCGTGACACGCTGGGCAGACGCATGAGATCGTCCATGGTGTAGACCTTGGGATTCTTCACCAAGCCGTTGATCATGAGGCGGTGCTTGGAGGGGTCGATATCCCACCAACCCTGGTGATGGCGTTCGAAATGCAGACCACTGGGGGTGATCATGCCGAAGGTGCCCTGCAGCGGGGTGAATGCAACGGAGGCGGCGGACACGCGGGTCAAACCGGGACTCTCGCGGCGCTGAAGGCCTTTTTCATACTGCGAGGGAACACCGTAGCCATTTGCAGCAACGGGCATGCCCAGACCCTTTGTGTGGTCAGGCATCGTCAGGATGTTTGGATCCCCCTGCCCTGTCACTGGGTTGGACGCGGCCGAAGCCGCGGTGGCGAGCGCTGCACCCGCTGTGGCGGCAGACGCCGCCAAAAACTTACGACGCATCTCAGCCGGCGCCTTGGCATCTTCCTTGGAAAGGAAATTCTCAGGCGCCTTCACGAGACGCCCGAGGGTCTTTTGCAAACGAGTCACTATTAATCTCCCCAATCTAACCGCACTTGGAAACCCACACACACAAACCTAGACCACGCCGCCTCTGAGGGTGGCTTAGGACCGCTCTCCTGCAAGTCGCACGCAGACCGAGCGACACAAATCTGTTAATAGCGGATCTGAAATCCGATAAAACACGAAGGTGCCCTCGCGACGCCGAGACAGCACACCAGCCCGGTACAACAGGCTGAGGTGGCGAGAGACATTCGGTTGCGGCAGCTCGGTGAGCGCCACCACGTCCTGTACGCTGCGCTCCTCGTTGCAGACCGCCTGAATAATGCGAAGGCGGGCTGGCTCTGACAGAAGCGCAAAGTACTGGGCCGCACGGTCGAAGATGAACGCGAGCTCGTCTCGATCGTGGGCGTCAAGGTCGACAATGCCGGGGGCATTCGCCTCGATTTGAGCTTCGTCTGACTGCTGGATTGCAGAAAGTTTGGACATAGGGCGTGAAAATATTCCTATAGAGGCATATAGTCAAGAACGAGATGTGACGCGACGCACAAGCCTATTGTCCGACCCATGCCCACCCACCCACTCCTCCTAGCTCCGACCGAATGGCCCAAACTCCATGGGCAGGCGCTCGCGTCGCGGGGGGCAATGGTGCCTTTGGTGCTGGTCACGCTTGAGCACTGCCCTTATTGCAAGCTTGTGATTCGCGAACAGATCGTTCCAAGAATCAAAGAGGGGCGCCCAGCGCTCCGCGTGTTGGAGTTTGATCTGTCCGACACAACCCCCATCGAGGCACGCGGCCCACTCTCAAAAGTCACCCCCATGCTCTGGGCTCGGGAGCACCGTTTTCGGCTCGCCCCCACCGTCGTTGCTGTCAACGCCAGCCTCAAGCCAATCGGTGAGCCGCTTCTGGGCTATAGTTCTCCTGACTTTTACAGTGCCTATCTCGAGGACCTCATCGTGGCTGCGCAGGCGGCCTGGCGCCAGAATCCATGAGCTTTAACCCCGATCACCCAGACCGCGATCATCTCCACCAAGAGGTGCACGCAAGGCCACCCATCGCACTCTGGCCCGACGAACGTGTAATTAGCCAGTCGCTGCTCTTGAGCCGCCCCGGCGAGCGAGAGAGCCAACGCGAGTGGATCGACGCAATCTGCAGGGCGCTTCGCATCATTCCGCATCCGCAACACGGACAATCCGTGCGGGTAGTCGAGCTAAGCCCTGCCCCCGCTCGCATCCTGCTTAAGTGGGAGCTGCACGGTGAGTTCTGCGCCATCACGCTTTATTTTCAGCAGGGTTTTGGGCTGCATGAGACCTTTGCAGACAGCCGCGCAGCCTGCTGGATTCGACTGACTGACCGGCTGCACGAGATCGGGGTGCGGCCCTGGAGCGCACAGGCCGGACAGCGCATGAGTGCGATCGACCTGGTTATTCAGTCCGCCGCCTCGACAGACGACGCCGCCAGGGTTGCCGCTCGTTTCGACGGCAACACCCTCATCGGGTCGACCATCCTTGCCTCTCAGCGGGCTCAGGTCTGGACAGACTTTCAAACCGACGACGAGGGTTTCATTCGATTTTTGGTCACGCACCAGGGTATGGGCTCGCGTCAAGCAGGGCGTGTTGCTCAACGCATCATCGATATGGACACCTATCGCATGATGGCCATGCTCTCCTTCCCCAAAGCCAAGGCGCTCGGCGAGTCCTTGAGACAGGCAGAGCGGGAGCTCGCGCAGATCTCCGCGGACATGGCCGAGACCCTGCAGGCCGAACGGACAGGCCAAGCAGACATCTCAACGGACGAGCGCCTGCTTAAGGGGGTCTCAAGCCTTGCAGCGCGCGTGGAGCAATGGGTCAGCGCCCTTGGTCTGCGATTTACCGCCAGTGAGGCCTACAGCGAACTCTCGCGACGGGCGATCCAGGAGCTCAGAGAACAAACCATACCTGGCGTCCAAACGCTCACCGAGTTTATGGACCGACGGTTTGAGCCCGCGATGCGTACCTGCCAATGGACGCGACGCCGCCTGAGTGAACTGTCCGATCGCATTTCTCGGACAACCCAAATTCTTCGTACCCGCATCGAGTTCATAAACGAGCGTCAGACCCAATCCCTACTCGCCAGCATGGATCGCCGTGCGAAGCTCCAGCTTCGCCTCCAGCAGACCGTTGAAGGGCTATCGCTCGTGGTGCTGACCTACTACGGGGTTGGCCTCGTCACTGCACTTGCCAAAGGTCTCAAGGACGTTGGGTTGCCCATGTCCCCAGATGTTGTGTCGGCTATGTCAATACCCATCATTGCTGGGGCGCTCGCACTGGGCATACGCCGTGCGCGCAAAAAACTTACGGGAGAAGTCGCTCCCGATCAGCCCAAGCGCCCGTAAAGTCGGCGTCCCTGAAGTAGACGGAGCGCACGACAAGACACCTCAGTCCTGCACCCCGAGCAGCCGCGAGGCCATTGGGGGCGTCTTCTACAGCGAGGCACTGGTCAGCGGACAAGCCAAGCTGCGCAAGGGCTTTGGTGTAGGCCTCGGGGTGTGGCTTTTTATTTGCGACGTCCTCCCCGCAGACAATTACTGCAGGGCTTGGCACCCTACGCGGCGCCAGCGCATGTGTAAACAAGGCATCAAAGTTCGCACGACTTGTGGTGGTGACAACCGCCCATTGAATGCCGAGCTCCACGAGCCCGCCTATGCATTCCACAACACCAGGCTTTGGTAACACATAGCCACCTGAGACGCGCTGTGCATAGAGCAAGTTCTTGAGCTGGTGTGCCGCCTTGAGCTTGGTGCCGCCGTCTCCGTCAAGCCATTCCCTCTGGCCGAGATGCTCGGCGTATACGCGCATGCGCTCGAGCCCCCCCGTTGTCTTCAAGAGCCAGGCGTAGTCGTTGTCGGACCATGCCCACGGAATCTCGAGCGCACGAAAGGCTGCATTGAAGGCTGGCAAATGCCCCTCTTGCTCGGTCTCTGCGAGCGTTCCGTCCACATCGAACAGCACGGCTTTGAGCCCTGGGGGAAAGTGGGAGCGCCAGCCCTCCTGCATGATCACTGCACCACAGCCGAGAGCTCGCCCCTCGCATAGCGGGCAGCCATAGCGTCCATGGGTGTGACGCGAATCTGCGAGGCGCGGCCTGCACAGCCAAAGGCTTCGAATCGTGCCTTACAGATGCCCTTTGCAGCCGCGGTGGCCACCTTGAAGAAAGCACGTGGATCGAATTCCTCTGGTTTTTGCGCCATCAGTTGCCGCATGGCCCCAGTCATTGCGAGCCGGATGTCGGTATCGATATTGACCTTCCGAACCCCATGTTTAATGCCTTCCACAATCTCCTCCACGGGGACACCGTACGTCTCTTTGATGTCGCCCCCGTATTTTCGGATGATCTCGAGCCATTCCTGGGGAACACTCGACGAGCCGTGCATGACGAGGTGTGTGGTGGGAATGCGTGCATGGATTTCCTTGATGCGCGCAATCGCGAGCGTATCGCCCGTAGGAGGACGGCTGAACTTGTAGGCGCCATGGCTTGTACCAATCGCAATTGCTAAGGCATCGACCTGGGTCTTCGCGACAAAGTCCGCAGCCTCATCGGGATCCGTGAGGAGCTGCGAGTGGTCGAGCACCCCCTCGGCCCCAACGCCATCCTCCTCGCCTGCGGTTCCCGTCTCCAGGGAGCCCAGGCAGCCCAGCTCACCCTCAACAGAGACGCCCACAGCGTGCGCCATTTCAACAACCCGGCGCGTGACGTCCACGTTATAAGCGTAGTCCGAGGGCGTCTTCATGTCCTCCTTGAGCGAGCCGTCCATCATGACGCTCGAGAACCCACTGCGAATCGACGCCTGACAAACCGCTGGAGAACTCCCGTGGTCTTGGTGCATGCATACGGGAATGTGGGGATATTGCTCAATCGCGGCATCGACGAGGTGGCGTAAAAACGGCTCGCCCGCATACTTTCGGGCTCCGGCTGACGCTTGCAGAATGACAGGGCTGTCGACCTCGTGCGCGGCCTGCATGATGGCGTGGATCTGCTCCATGTTGTTGACGTTGAAAGCGGGCAAGCCATAGGCATGCTCTGCTGCGTGATCTAAAAGTTGGCGCAATGAAATCAGGGCCATGGTGGTCTCCTCCTGTTGGTTTTAGTTGTTGTTAACGGTTTAATGAAGTGCAGTGAAATAGGTCGCCACCGGTCGAATGTCGTCCACGATGCGATCGGGGTCTGCCTGAGAAATGGGTCGGCCATGGTTGTAGCCATACGGCACCGCCCAACACATCACCCCGGCAGCTTTTGCCGTGGCCACGTCAATCTCGGAATCACCCACGAAGAGCGTGGTCCCCGCAGTCTCGCCAAGCTCAGCCATAAGGTGATGAATGCCTCCTGGGTGGGGCTTCTTGGTGGGCAACGTGTCCCCTGAGATCACGCGCGAGAACTGCCCCTGATCAAGACCATGCGCACTGATCACTCGCTCGGTAAAGCGCCCTTCCTTATTGGTCAGAATGGCACATTGGACCTCCAATGCATTGAGTTTCCTCAGGGTCTCCATGACATGCGGATAGGGATGACTCTGGGTGCCTGCAGTCTCGAAATAGTGATGGATGAATCTGGACATCACGGCTTCCCAATTTGTTTGGTCCGGATCACCCACCTTGTCCGACCATGCCTGCTTCATCAGCCAGCCGGTGCCATGACCTATCCAGCGGCGGATCTCTGCATCGGGGACCGTGCCGGCATCAAACTCCGCCAGGGTGCGGTTCACAGCAAGACCAATCTCCCCCGCCGTCTCGATGAGGGTTCCATCTAGATCAAAAATGACTAGGCTCATGGCCTCTCCTTTGCCAGTCAGGCGCGTCGCTTGAGGTCCATGAGCCGAAGGATCATGGGCGTAAAAATCAGTTGCATAGCCAAACCCATCTTGCCTCCGGGAATTACCAGGGTGTTTGGGCGAGTCATCATGGAGTCATGCAGCATGGAGAGCAGGTAGGGAAAATCAATACCCTTCGGATTGGCAAACCGAATGACCACCATGCTCTCATCTGGCGATGGAATGTCCTTTGCGATGAACGGATTGGACGTATCTACCGTAGGGACGCGCTGAAAGTTCACGTGAGTCCGTGAGAACTGCGGCATGATGTGGTTGATGTAGTCGGGCATGCGTCGCAGGATCGTGTCCACCACGGCCTCCTGTGAGTAGCCGCGAAGCTTTTGGTCTCGCTGCAGCTTCTGAATCCACTCAAGGTTGACAATCGGCACCACGCCGACGAGCAGGTCGACATGCTTGGAGACGTCGACGTCTCCCGAAGCCCATCCAGCATGCAGTCCCTCGTAAAACATGAGATCAGTCCCGGACTCGATTTGCTTCCAGGGTGTGAAGGTACCGGGGTCCTGGCCATATGGGGTGGCCTCCTCCGCATCGTGAAGATAGCGGCGGACTTGACCCGTGCCGCTCGTGCCATAGGTTTCGAACATCGACTCTAGCTCGTTGAGCAGATTTGCCTCCGGTCCAAAATGACTGAAATGGCGATTTCCTGCCGCCTCCATCTCTTTCATCTTGGCGCGCATTTCGAGTCGGTTATAGCGGTGCATGGAGTCGCCCTCGACAATCTGTGCGTTGATTCCCTCTCTGCGAAAAATATGCTTAAAGCTGCTCATCACCGTGGTGGTGCCTGCACCAGAGGAACCCGTGATCGCGACAATGGGGTGCTTGATGGACATGGTTGAGGTCTCCCTTTGTTATGTTTTGCTTGTTTAATTTAGGTGTTGTAGAGCGAGCGCTCCTTGAAGAGCGGGGAGCTGTACTTCTGGTCGTCTCCACGATCGTGCTCTGCGTGATACCGCTGAATACGCTCTACTTCATTGCGTGAGCCCACGACCACCGGAATACGCTGGTGGACATGCTCGGGCTGAACCTCCAGAATCCGGCCGCGACCGGTCGAGGCAGCGCCGCCCGCCTGCTCAATGATGAAGCTCATCGGATTGGCCTCGTACATGAGGCGCAGACGACCAGGCTTGCTTGGGTCTTTGGTGTCCTTGGGGTACATGAACACGCCCCCTCGCATCAGAATGCGGTGCACATCAGCAACCATGCTGGCAATCCAGCGCATATTAAAGTCGCGCCCCCTTTCACCGGACTTACCTTGCTTGCACTCGCCCACGTAGCGCGCAACCGGGGGCTCCCAGAAGCGCTCGTTACTGGCGTTGATCGCGAATTCACTGGTGTCCTCAGGGATTTGAATGTTGGGATGCGTCAGCACAAAGTTGCCAACCTCGCGATCGAGGGTGAAGCCGTGCGTGCCCTTGCCGACGGTGAGCACGAGCATGGTGGAGGGACCGTAGATGGCGTACCCCGCCGCGACCTGCTCTATTCCGGGCCTTAGAAAGCTTGAGGTGTTCAATTCCGTTCCAATGGGCGCACGCAGAATTGAAAATATGGAGCCCACAGAGACATTGACGTCGATATTGCTCGATCCATCGAGTGGGTCGAACACCGCCAAGTACTGAGCCTCTCCTGCACGGTCGGCATAAAAGATCGGATCGTCGTTCTCCTCCGAGGCCAAACCCGCAACGAGCCCCCCGAGCGAGAAGGTATTGATGAAGGCTTGGTCGCTCATGACGTCGAGCTTCTTTTGAGTCTCGCCTTGTACGTTCTGCGTCTCGAGGCTGCCGAGCACGCCGCCGAGAGCCCCCTTCGCTGTCATGGCGGAAATGGCCTTGACTGCAGCTGCAATATCAACCAACAAGGCTGACAGGTCTGGATGATGAGACTTGTCCTTGGTCTGCTGAATCAGAAACTTCGATAGTGTTGTCCGTCCGAGGTGCATAGCCTCTTCTCCCTATTGTTGAAAGACCCTTGAGGCGCGGATATCGGCCTCTGTAATTGTGCTTAGCAGCGTGGCATCGGCCTTCGCATGGCCACCCGCCGCGAGCTGGAAAACACGGTTGGCCTGACGCAATCGGGCGCGATCTAGGGCATTGCGCACCGAGCGTGCATTTGCAAAATGCGGCTGAGCCTTTCGAAGTCCAATGTATTCCGCCATGGCGACTCTCGCGCCCGCATCGAGGGTGTAATGCATACCCTCCACCATGGTGTCTGCGATCTGCAACAACTCGTCGTCCTGATAGTCGGGAAAGTCGATGTGGTGCGCAATGCGTGAGCTCATACCAGGATTGGATTTGAAGAAGGTATCCATCCGGTCTTTATAGCCGGCAAGGATGACGACCAAATCATCTCGATTGTTCTCCATGACCTGGAGCAAGATCTCGATTGCCTCTTGTCCGTAGTCACGCTCATTCTCGGGGCGATACAGGTAGTAAGCCTCATCAATGAAGAGCACTCCACCCATTGCCTTCTTCAGCATGTCCTTGGTTTTGGGCGCAGTGTGACCAATATACTGGCCCACCAGGTCGTCGCGGGTGACACTGACAACATGTCCCTTGCGCACGTATCCGAGGCGATGAAGAATCGTGGCCATCTTCATGGCCACTGTTGTCTTCCCTGTGCCCGGGTTTCCGGTAAAGCACATGTGCAGAGAGGGCGTGGCCGCTTCAAGGCCAAGCTTCTCGCGAGCACGTGACACCACCAGAAATGCCGCAGTCTCACGAATGCGCTGTTTGACGGGCTTGAGCCCGACGAGCTCTCGATCGAGCTCGTCGAGAACCGTCATGACTTGCGCCTCCTCCAGGATGGCCTGGAGATCCACCTGATTTGGCTGCTCGCTCATGACGGCCGCTCCTTAGTACCGCTGCCCGACAGGCTTGTCAGTCGCGTATGAGTGCGTGGTGTAGCGAATCATGCGGCCCTGTGCCTCCTGACGCACCAGACCAAAGCCAGGCTCCTCAGCGGGACGATTAACAATGAACGACATCACGATCGATTCCACGCCGCGGGTGTTATCAAATGCATTGACCCGGATGTAGTTTTGGCCATGGTCCTTCCGGCAGGCGTTGACCTCGAACAGCACCGCAGCACCGTCCTTGATCTGGAACATGGGAATGCCCCACATATGCCAGTAGGTGTTGCGCGGATGTGGGTCGTCTGTCCATTCAACAGACAATGCCCAGCCCTTGCTGATGGCGTAATCCACCTGAAGACGAATCTCCTCGTCGGTGAGATCGGGCAAAAAAGAAAACTGACCTTGTGTAATTCTCATAGTGCTTCTCCTGATTCGTTGGCTTAGGACGCAGTGGGCGTGACCGCAAAGTCGGGCGCATCGGTCGATGTGTAGTTGAACTCCACGCCTTTCCATGTCTCAAGCGCGGTCTCCAATGGCTTACAAGTCTTCGCCGCAGCCTTCAGAATGTCCGGACCCTCTGCAACGATGTCTCTGCCCTCGTTGCGGGCCTTGATCATGCACTCAAGCCCAACGCGGTTCGCGATGGCGCCTGCCTGAATGCCCTCTGGGTGACCAATGGTTCCACCACCAAACTGAAGCACCACGTCATCACCAAACAGGTCCACCAATTGGTGCATCTGGCCCACGTGGATGCCACCTGAGGCGACTGGCATCACCTTGCGCAGATCCGCCCAATCTTGGTCAAAGAACAGACCACGGGAGAGATCTTGCTTGGTGTATGAATCGCGGCAGATGTTGTAGTAGCCCTGAACCGTCTTGGGATCGCCCTCGAGTTTGCCCACAGCAGTGCCTGCGTGGATGTGATCCACACCAGCGAGCCTTGACCACTTGGCAATCACCTTGAATGAGACTCCATGATTGCGCTGGCGGGTATAGGTGCCGTGGCCTGCGCGGTGCAAGTGCAGAATCATGTCGTTGGCACGGCACCATTTGCTCATCGACTGCATTGCGGTCCAGCCAATGACCAGGTCGATCATGATGATGTTCGACCCCAGATCGCGCGCAAACTCTGCCCGCGTGTACATCTCTTCCATGTCTGCCGCAGTCACGTTGAGGTAATGCCCCTTGACCTCTCCCGTGTTGGCCTGCGCCTTGTTGACTGCATCCATGCAATAGAGGAATCGATCACGCCAGTGCATGAAGGCTTGGCTATTGATGTTCTCGTCGTCTTTGGTGAAATCGAGACCACCGGTAAGTCCCTCGTAAACCACCCGTCCGTAATTGCGGCCTGACAGTCCCAGCTTGGGCTTCATGGTTGCACCCAGCAGAGGGCGACCAAACTTATCGAGGCGCTCACGCTCTACGATGATGCCCGTGGGAGGTCCACGGAAGGTTTTGACATAGGCTACGGGAATTTGGATGTCCTCGAGTCGAGCCGCCTTGAGGGGCTTGAACGAAAAGACGTTGCCGATGAGCGATGCCGTCATGTTGGCAATAGAGCCATCTTCAAACAGAATCAGGTCATAGGCCACGTAAGCAAAATATTGCTGCTCCGTGTTGGTCCCTGGGCCTGTATTGGGCACTTTGTCCACCCGGTAGGCTTTGGCCTGATAGCTCTCGTGGGCAGTCAGCAGGTCCGTCCAGACCACCGTCCAGGTTGCTGTGGAGGATTCGCCTGCGACTGCTGCTGCGGCCTCTTCGGGATCCACTCCCTCTTGTGGCGTGATGCGGAAGAGGCAAATGGTGTCTGTGGCACTTGGCTCATAGTCCGGGCGCCAGTAGCCCATTTGCTTGTACTTCAGCACGCCTCCCTTGTAGCGCTCTTTGATATCTGTAACGCGTCCTTCTGCTGCCATGCTGGTCTCCTTTTTGTCAGCGAAATACTGATAGGGACTGTAGAAAACAGGACCAGTAAGGTAAAGTCACTTTTGCTGACCAAAACCATAAGCTGCACTTATGCAGCAAGCAGGAGGAGACTTCATGAGGAATTTGTCTTTGCGGCAGTTGCGCATCTTTGTGTCCGCAGCGCGCCACAGCAGCTTTGCGCGAGCGGCTGACGAGATGCATCTCACGGCGCCTGCAGTCTCGATGCAGATGCGCGATCTGGAAGAGGACCTGGGTATCTCGCTTTTTATGAAGCAAGGCCGGGGCGTCGCGCTAACCAGTGCAGGCGAATATTTTCTGGTCTACGCACGACGTGTCTTGGGCGCCCTCAAGGAGGCTGAAGACATGATGAGCAAGCTGCAGGGCGTTCAGACGGGTAACCTCGTCATTGGCCTCGTGAGCACCGCCAAGTACATCCTGCCGCGACTACTCGCCGCGTTCCGAGAGGAACACCCCGGGATTCAGGTTGTCATCCAGGTGCGCAATCGCGAGGAACTCATCAAGCTGCTGCGCGCGGGCGATATTGATGTCGCAATTATGGGCAAGCCCCCCCGAGATCTGGATGTCAGGGCCGAACCTTTTGCAGACCATCCGCACGGATTCATTGCAGCGCCCACACACCGGCTTGTTGGCCAGGGGCCCACGCCCATCCAGATGTTGGACCAAGAGGAAATCATGGTCCGTGAGCCCGGCTCTGGCACGCGCGCAGTCATGGAGTCCTTTTTTGAGGCGCATCGATTTCGACCCCTCTCAACCATTGAGATGTCCTCGAACGAGACCATCAAGCAAGCCGTCATGGCTGGGCTTGGTATTTCCTTCGTTTCTCTCCACACCGTTGGACTAGAGACCACCCATGGGGAGCTCTCGGTACTTCGCGTTACCGACACGCCCGTGGTTCGCATATGGCATGTGGTCAATCGAAGTGGCAAAACCATGTCACTCGCTGCGGAGGCCTTTCGCTACTTCGTGCTTGAGCAGGGGAAAGCGCTCCTTGATGTCATGTTCCCGCAGCTTAAACAGATGAGTCCTGATTGGGGGCACGGCACGCCCGAAATCCCAACAGCAAGTGCGCGAGGCAGCACCCTCTAGAGCTGGTTGAGGGGAATTTTGAGGTAACGCTGGCCGTTAGACTCTGGAGTAGGCAGACGTCCCGCCCGCAGGTTGACTTGAATGGCGGGCAGGATAAGGGTGGGCATTGCGAGGGTTGCGTCTCTCTCCGTGCGCATCTTGACAAAGGCCTCTGCGGTGGTCCCAGCGCGGACGTGGATGTTGGAGTGCAGCTGTTCCTCCACGGTCGCGCTATCACTGATGGGGCGATCGTCAGCTGGCGGATAGTCGTGACAGAAGTAAAGCCTTGTCTCTGGCGGTAGGTTCAGAATCCGCTGAATCGAGTTCCAGAGCACCTGAGCGTCCCCGCCGGGAAAGTCGCAGCGCGCCGTTCCCACATCCGGCATAAACAAGCTGTCGCCCACGAAAGCACTCTCGTGAAACAAGAACGCGCCATCCGCGGGGGTGTGCCCAGGGATATGCCAGAACGTGATCGTCTGCAGGCCCAACGAGAGGACGTCCCCATCATGCAGCAGTCGGTCAAAATCGGACCCATCAGTGGAGAAGCTGGCATCAAAGTTGTAGATCCGCTGAAAGGCCTCTTGAACCTCACAGATCGCAGCACTGATTGCAATCTGCCCTCCCATCTCCTGCTTGAGAAGGGCCGCTGCAGAGAGATGGTCGGCGTGGGCATGCGTTTCCAGAATCCAATCGAGTGACAGGGACTGCTGCTGCAGGAATCGAATCACTTTGTCCACGCTATGCCTGGCGGTTCTGCCTGAGCGCGGGTCAAAGTCGAGCACCGCGTCAATCACAGCAGCGCGCTTGGTTTGAAGGTCCGCAAGGACATAGCTAAAGGTGCTGGTCTGCGGATCAAAGAAGCTCTGAATCAAGGCTGTTGGTGCGGAAGGCATAGCGGACCCATCGGTTTATTTACTTATAGAATATTTGAAAATAGAATAACTCAACCATGGAACAAGACCTTGACTTCAATCAACTCCGCGAATCTGCTGGGCAAGCCTGTTCCCTCCTGAGGCTTCTGGCCAATGAGGACCGACTCATGCTGCTGTGCCAGTTATCGCAGGGAGAGGCCAATGTGGGCCACTTGGAATCCCTTACAGGGATCCGCCAGCCCACTCTGTCTCAACAACTTGGGGTCTTGCGTCGAGAAGGCGTGGTGTCTACCCGCCGCGAGGGGAAACAGATTTATTATTCCCTTCACCACTCTGCCGCTGCCACAGTGCTGGAGACCCTCTATGGTCTTTACTGTGGACAAGCCTGCCACCCACCCCATGCTGAGGAATTGATATGACATTTGCACACCGTTGGCTGACCCCGAAACTCGCTGTTGCACCACAACTCACGATTGATGATGTCAGCGCAATCAAGGCAGCGGGCTTCCAATCTGTCATTTGTAACCGTCCTGATCACGAAGATGGCCCTGGCGCCGGCCAGCCCACCCAGCAAGAGATCGCTGCCGCGCTCTCCGCGAAGGGCATTCGATTCGCCTACCATCCGGTCACATCGGGAGGCCATACAGACGACCAGGCGCTTGAGATGGGCCGTCTCATGAAAGAGCTGCCCACACCCATGCTCGCCTATTGCCGGTCGGGCAATCGCTGTATTGGTCTGATCTCACTTGCCAAGTCCCTGGGCCAAGACGTACCCGAATAAGGCCGCCGAGAAGCCCCACATTCATGCCCGCCTGGTTCGCGCCCTGGCGACAGGAGCGGTCCTGGCAGACATCACTGGCAGGAGACCTACCGGCCGCTGTGCTTGTCACCCTGATGCTTATTCCGCAGAGCCTGGCCTATGCAGTGCTCGCCGGGGTACCCGCCCACATTGGGCTCGCAGCGAGCATCTTTCCACTCATTGCCTATGCGGCATTCGGCCGAAGCCCTGCCCTCGCGGTAGGCCCAGTGGCTATTGCATCGGCCATGACCATGAGCGCCCTCATGCCATTGGCCCAACCGGAGAGCCCCACCTGGGTCGCAATGGCTGCGCTGCTTGCTTGCATGTCCGGACTCATGCTTTTTCTTATGGGTGCGCTTCGACTCGGATTCATCGCAAGCCTTCTGAGCCATCCTGTCATGAGTGGATTCATTTCGGGCGCGGCCATCCTCATCGTGCTGGGCCAACTCGGCAGTCTCAGTGGAATCAGAGTGCATGGAGACAATGCCGTTGAGCTGCTTGATCAGCTGTGGCATCAGTCTCACCTCACCCATATACCAACCCTTGAACTAGGTCTTTTGGTCCTCTTTGGTCTGGTGCTGATCCGACGCTATGCGGGCTGCATGTTCCGCTCACTTGGGGCCAACGGACTATTGCTCGATGTCCTTACGAAGACCGCGCCGCTGAGCCTGCTCGCACTGGCGGCATGGATCGCACCCTGGCTTGACCCCGGCCAATCCATCCGGGTGGTGGGCAGAATCCCAACAGGATTCAGTCAGCTCGGCCTCTCCACAGACCAGTGGGTTGAGTGGCCCGGCCACATCGTGAACCTCCTGCCCTCCGCTTTACTCATTGGCCTGATCGGATTCATCGAGAGCGTCTCCATGGCCCGCGCCATCGCACAGCGCCGAACCACGAAGGTTGATCCGAACGCGGAGCTGCGTGGTCTTGGTGCAGCCAATATCGCCTCTGGCTTGAGCGGAGCATTCCCAGTTACGGGTGGGCTTTCTCGCTCCGTGGTGAACCTAGAAGGAGGGGCACAAACGCCGATGGCTGGTGTGTACTCGGCTGTCCTCATGTTGCTGGTGCTTTTGGGCGTCGGCGAAGCACTGAGTGCACTCCCCCTCACCGCCTTAGCTGCCTTAGTTATCGTTGCGGTTACTACCCTCGTTGACTTGCGTGCACTGCCGGAGCTCATGCGGTACGACCGAGTAGACGCCCTCAGCTGGATGCTCACACTCTTGGGCGTCCTCATGCTGGGCGTCGAGTCGGGGATTTTGGCGGGCATTGCCGTCTCTGTGCTTGGGCTACTGTGGCGCCAGAGTCGACCTCACATCGCCATTCTCGGGCGCATCCCTGGCACCGAGCATTTCCGAAACCTCAGTCGTCACGCTGTAGAGACGCGCCCTGGACTGTTGATGGTAAGGATTGACGCAAACCTGTTCTTTGGCAACTGGGATCGACTCCACGATGCTGTCATGGAGCTTGTGAATTCAGTCCAGACTCGCCCTCAGCATATCGTGCTTTGCATGGCCAGCGTGAATGACATCGACGCCACAGCGCTCGATGGACTGCGCCGCATGCGTACGCAGCTCTCAGCCCGCGGTATTCATCTTGCGTTCTCCGAACTCAAAGGCCCCGTGCAGGACAAACTCATGCGCGTGGACGCGACCCATGAATGGAAGATTTTTCTCTCTAATCAAGAGGCGTTCGAGAAGGCCGGTTTAGCCTGAGGCCTTCGTCCGAAGTGTTTGGTGCCCGGAGCGGGAATCGAACCCGCACGCCTTGCGGCTCGGGATTTTAAGTCCCGTACGTCTACCTATTTCGTCATCCGGGCAGGATGCCAGTTACACCTCAACCAACTTCTGTGGGTCGAAAAGTGGGTTCTCCCAAACGAGCTCTGAGGGGTCCCTTGCTCGCTTGAGCCCCCCTGCATAGCTCCCGGGGTTCGCCACCACTCGACATTTCCCGACACGATAATCGAAACTGTCATGCACGTGCCCGTGAATCCACACATCGGCCTGCTCCACCAATGGGGTGAGATTCGAGATAAAGCCGGGATTACATGGGTTTCCCTCGAAGCGTTCGTGGATGCTACCGGGATGTGGGCCATGGTGTGTAACCACCACCGTGGAACCCTCAAATGGCAACGCCAATTGCTCGGAGAGCCACGCCCGATCTCGCTCATGGAGCGAGAGTGCGCGTTCAGCGGAAAAACGCTCGCCGATCTTGTGTACGCCCTTGATCTTGCGATGATCCGCGAGGCCCGCCTCACAGGCCATCATGGCGCGCGCCTTTCCGGCACGGGAACCCATGAGCTCGTAGTCGGTCCACAAGGTACAGCCAAGAAACCGCACCCCATCTTGAACCCACACATCTCTCGACAACACCCTCACAGCTGTGCCCTCTGCACGGGCGCGCAGGGCATCAACGGCGGGCTCGACGGCCTGGTCGAAGAACTCGTGATTGCCCAACACATAAAGCACGGGCAGCGGCCAATCTTTGAACAGCGTAATGGTCTCGGTGCCGTTGTGAATGTCCCCAGCAAGCACCAACACGTCGGCCCACGGTGCGTAGAGACGGTCGATACGCAGGTAACTCGGGAACTGCCGGTGCAGAAACTCCAGATGCAGATCGGACGCCACATGTATTCGCATGGTTCGAGTTTACAATCCAGTCTACGATCCCCAAAGGAGCACATCCCATTATGGCCGGTGCAACAACCACTGTAGCGCTCAGTCACACCACCGAAGTGGTCGCGGCTGTTTTGTTTGCAATCGCGGTATTGCACACCTTCTCAACCAAATATTTTGAGAAGCTCAGCCACAAGTTCCCCAGCCACCATGGTCTGTTTCACCTGCTCGCCGAGGTTGAAGCGGTGTTTGGGTTCTGGTCGATTGTGCTCTTCACTTGGATCATGTTCTCAGAGGGCTTCGGACAGGCCACAGGCTACGCAGACTCTCGCAACTACACGGAGCCGCTATTTGTCTTCGCCATTATGGTGATTGCGGCAAGCCGCCCGGTCATGGTCTTTGCGCAGCAGATCACCGAAACGGTGACGAAGGCCATACCAGGCAACTACGCCATGGTGAACTACTTCCTCTTGCTCACCCTGGTGCCCGTGCTTGGGTCGTTCATTACAGAGCCCGCTGCAATGACGCTCGCGGCCCTCTTGCTGGCGCAGAAGTACTTCCGCTCAGAGGCCCCCAACGCATTCAAGTACGGGACCATCGGCGTGTTATTCGTCAACATCTCCATTGGAGGCACCTTCACCCACTTCGCCGCGCCCCCAGTGCTCATGGTTGCTGCCAAATGGGGCTGGGACACACCCTTCATGTTCACCCACTTCGGCTGGAAGGCATTGGTTGCGGTACTCATCAACGCAGCTATCGTCACCTACATGTTCCGTGGCTACCTTAAGGGCGTTGGGGAGGCCATTCGCACGGGAGCCCAGTCGGTTGCCGAAACCCCCAAAGTCCCGTTTGGGCTCACGCTTGTCCACCTCGGGCTAATTGCTGGCGTGGTTGTGTTCGCCCATCACCCCCCCGTCTTCCTGGGTCTATTCCTCGTATTTATGGGCATTGCCACAGCCTACAACGAGCACCAAGACCGACTCATCCTGCGCGAGGGTCTGCTTGTCGCTTTCTTCCTTGCTGGACTGGTGTTCTTGGGAGGCTTGCAGGCGTGGTGGCTGCAGCCCTTGCTCACGCAAATGAGCCCCACCTCGGTCTACTACGGCGCAACAGCACTCACAGCCATTACCGACAACGCTGCCCTCACCTACCTGGCCTCACTGGTTGACGGCCTCTCGCCTGAATTCAAGTACGCGGTGGTCGCGGGGGCTGTCACAGGCGGCGGTCTCACGCTGATCGCGAACGCGCCGAACCCGGCTGGGGCATCCATCCTGAAGCGTTACTTCGACGGAGAGACCATCAGCCCAGGTGCCTTGTTCCTCGCAGCACTGGGCCCTACGGTCGTGACCATCCTGGCCTTCCAGCTGCTCGGGGATCTTTGACGGCTAGATTCTGAAGGCGAGCTGCACCGAGTGACGCAGGTTCGAGAGGTGAGCCAGCGCCTCGGTGAGCTGCGTCACTTCATGGAAACTTAGCGCATCGAGATCGATCACGTTATCGGCTCCAACGGGGTCGAGCTGCGCCTTAATTCGAAAGCGTTGGACCCGGTCGAACGCCTCCCGAACGACCTGAACCTCGCTGATCTGCATGCGCCCCCTCTGATGTAAGCCCGCGAGTCGGCCATCGGTGGAGACCTCCTCTACCCCAGCAAGGAAGGCCAGCGCACGCGACCACGCAACGACGGGCGCCGTCCCAATCCGCTTGATGTCAATCATTCTTGGAGACATCCACTCCACCTTCAATCCGCGCCGCCTCAGCCACCGTGCGAGCCCGGTCAGCACCAGAATGGAGGGCAAAGGACTCACGCTTGAACGCAGGGAGTCCTCCGCCAGAATACGAAGGAATCGTCCTTGATGGGGCACCTGCTCAAGGAACCATCTTCGAAGCTGATCAGACAGCCCTGCATCGCCGTAGAGCGCGCGGAAATCGAGAAATGTATGGGAATCCAAGACGGCCTCAGGTTCAGGTTTGCGCATCCAGGACTCCATCACGGCCTTCCACTCATCCACGCTGCGACACCATTTCTCGTTCCGGGCCATCACGCCACCCTTACACAACGGAAATCCGATGAACCCAAGCGCATCATTGATACGCCCCGCGAAATCCATGAACCGCTCACGGTAAAGCGCTCCGTCCCCCACAAATACAATTGCATTGTCTTGATCTGTGGCAATCGTCTGCTCCTCGCGCCCCTCGGACCCGAGTGCAAGCCACGCCCAGGGGGGGAGTGGCTCTGCGTGGCCCATTCCCTTCGCAAGCTCTAGATCAATCACACGACGGGTCATGGCATCGTTCAGGTGGCTCACCAACCGAGCAAGCGAGGTTGCCGAGAGCCCCTGGCCGAGTAGCCGTCCCGCCAACTCTCTCACCTTGCCGGATACCGTTCTTAAATCTTCCAGACTCTGAGCGCGCTCAATGGCGCCCGACAGACTGGGCAGGCTTGTGCGGTGGAAGGCGACCAGGTCGCGCTCGGAAACCATGCCCACAAGCTGCCCCGCTTCCAACACGGGCAGATGCCTTACACCGAGCTTGGCCATCATGAGCATGGCGTCAATGACCAAGGCGTGCGCGTCAACACAATGCACTCCGCGACTCATAATGGCTGAGATTGGGCTCGCCAGATCGAGCTGCGGGACCAACACACGACTGATCAGGTCGTATCGCGTGAGAATGCCCTGGGGTTTACCCTCCTCCGTGACAACGATGGATCCGACTCCGGCCTTGTGCATTTGCACAAAAACTTGACTCAATGCAGCGTCAGGTCTAGTTGTCACAATTCCGCGGCGAATCAACCTTCCGACGGGCAGGTTGAGATCCAGTTCACGCAAATCCTGTTGCAGCGCAGAAGACATGTTGACGTTCCCCCCCAATGACAACTCATAAATCCCATGTTATCAATGCATCCGTTGTCAGTATTAATTCAATAACTAGGAGAGGAGATCTCATGGATCAGACCAGTGCACAGGGTTACTGGAAGGCAACCCTGAACCTGATCACGAAAGTACTTGTGATCTGGTTTCTGTGCTCCTTTGGTGCCGGCATTATTTTTGCCCAAGCACTCAATGGCGTGCAGTTAGGCGGATACCCCTTGGGCTTTTGGTTCGCCCACCAGGGTTCAATTTATATCTTCGTGGCCCTCATCTTTTGGTACGCCAAAGAGATGAATCGGATCGACCGCGAATTTGACGTTCACGAAGAATAAGGAGTCGATCAATGGATCTTCAAACCACCATTTACCTGGTTGTAGGCGCAACGTTTGCGCTCTACATCGGTATTGCCATTTGGGCGCGGGCTGGCTCTGCGAGCGAGTTCTACGCAGCGGGCGGTCAGGTCAACCCCGTCATGAACGGCATGGCGACTGCGGCAGACTGGATGTCTGCAGCATCGTTTATTTCCATGGCCGGCCTTATCGCCTATATGGGGTACGGCGGCGGTCTCTTCCTGATGGGCTGGACCGGTGGCTACGTGCTGTTGGCATGCTTGCTTGCACCTTACCTTCGCAAGTTCGGTAAGTTCACCGTGCCCCAGTTCATTGGCGACCGCTTCTACTCCCAAGGCGCTGCGACCGTTGCTGTCGTCTGCCTGCTGGTAGCGTCCATTACGTACATCATTGGTCAAATGACCGGTGTGGGCGTGGCGTTCTCCCGCTTCTTGGGCGTTTCAAGTGATACCGGGATTTACGTCGGCATGGCCATCGTGTTTGCTTATGCGGTGTTTGGCGGCATGAAGGGCATTACCTACACCCAGGTTGCTCAGTACATCGTGCTGATCTTCGCCTATGTGATTCCTGCCATATTTATTTCGATCACGCTGACAGGTAACCCCATCCCTCAACTGGGCTTGGGCTCTGACATGACCGGCACCGACAAATCCCTGCTGCTCACGCTCAACCAGATCGTGAACGACCTTGGATTTGGTGCTTACACCACGTCGGTTCCCGGCAGCACGCTCAACATGTTTGTCTACACCGTATCGCTCATGATCGGTACTGCGGGCCTGCCCCACGTGATCATGCGTTTCTTTACGGTGCCAAACGTTGCAGCAGCTCGCTCGTCCGCTGGCTGGGCACTTGTCTTCATCGCCATCCTCTACACCACCGCACCTGCCGTGGCCGCTATGGCTCGTATGAACCTGCACGCCACCATCACCCCCGTGGTGAAAACCGGCGGTGATGTGTTCGCAGCTGAGTCCTCCATCAAGGCTGAGGAGCGCCCTGACTGGATGAAGCGCTGGGAAGCCACTGGCCTTCTGAAGTTCACTGACAAGAACGGCGATGGTCGTATTCAGTACTACAACGATAAGTCCAAGAACACCGAATTTCTGGCCAAGGCTGAGGCCGCAGGCTGGAAGGGCAACGAGCTCACGGTGAACAACGACATCATCGTGCTGGCCAACCCCGAAATTGCACTGCTGCCCAACTGGGTGATCGCCCTGGTAGCTGCCGGTGGCCTGGCTGCTGCGCTCTCGACGGCTGCTGGTCTTCTGATGGCGATTTCCTCGGCAATCTCCCACGACCTGGTGAAGGGCATCTTTGCTCCGAACATCAGTGAAAAGGGCGAGGTCTTGGCTGGAAAGATCTCGATGGCCGTTGCAATTGTAGTGGCTGGCTATCTGGGCTTGAACCCTCCAGGGTTCGCAGCTGGTACGGTTGCACTTGCCTTCGGTATTGCCGCTTCAACGCTGTTCCCCGCCATCATGATGGGTATCTTCTCTAAGAAGATGAACAAAGAGGGCGCTATGGCCGGCATGATCGTTGGCCTGCTCGTTACCCTGTTCTATGTGTTCGCGCACAAGGGCATCTTCTTCATCAAGGGAACGGAGTACCTCGACGTCATCGGCGGTGCCAACAGCTTCTTCGGCATCACGCCTGAGGCCTTCGGTGCAATCGGTGCACTGGCCAACTTCATCGTGGCCTTTGTTGTCGATAAGTTCACGCCTGAGCCCCCTGAGCATATCCAGCACATGGTTGAGAATGTGCGGATTCCGCGCGGCTCCAAGGCGGTTGACGGGGCACACTAAACCGTCAATCTGCTCCATCTGAGCATGAGCCCCACCGGTTACACTGGTGGGGCTTTTTTATTGGGAGAAGCGTCCAATGATGTTTGATATGAGCGTGGCCTTGAACTGGATCTTGTTCATTGCCCTTTTTCCCATTACCTATTTCTGGTCCAGGGCCGCATACAAGATTCTCATCAAGCGCGATGTATCTGACGTAGCCCTCAAGCATGGCGAGCCCCCTGAGAATCAGGCGAAGTTCGCGCCATTCGCGGCTGTGGTTAATTTCGTCGGAGCAGGCATCCTCGGCTGGGTCATTTTTGGAATCATTTTTGCCGGCATGCCTTTTGACAGCTGGACCGCCGTTGCAGGCTCAACGATCTGGATGAAAATGTTGCTCGAGTTCTTGCTGCGTCGTCACGCGCACTTCAAGGTCAAGCCCCGAAAGGGACAAGACACCACCCCAAGCGACCCCGGGGACATCAAAGACCCACGGGCTTGAGGCCATCTCCTTCTGAGGCAGATCCGCCCATGCGAGCAATCACGTGGTCGAGATGCCCCTCGAGCTGAAGAATTGAGGCCTGTGGCATTTCGGTGAGTGCGTTCACCAGCACCCCCGCCTTGGGCTCGGGCACCCGAGAGAGCAGCTCCTTGCCTTTTTCTGTGCAACTCAGCTCAAATGCCCGCGCATCGTCCAAGTTCCGCTCTCTCACCACATAGCCCTGCGAGACCAAGTGCCGAACAATGTTACTGGCCGTCGACTGATGCATGGCAAGGCGCTCGGTAAGCTCACCCGGTCGAATGCCTTTAAACTCTTGAATCAGGGCCAGTGCCCACACATGTGAACCGGAGAGCCCCGTCACCCGCTCGACCTTTCGATAGTGCTCTTTGACGGAGCGAAAAATCACACGAAACTGCTTGAGGACGCGGACTGCGTTCTCCGAGACCTGCGTTGGCACGTTTAAATCCCCTCTGCATGAAAGCAAAAGGCTAGCATTTTTAGAACGGAACGGAGAGATTCAGCGTGACGGTTCGGGCCTGTCCCGGGGTGAGATAGGCATCACCCAAGAACTCTGAAGCGTCAGCCCAATACCGGGTATTCAGCAGGTTCTGTACCGCGACCTGGATACGGACACCATGACTCGTCCAGCCATTGGGCAGTGCAATGCCCGCGTCCAGGCGATGATGCCCCCCCAGCCTGACACCTTCTGCCCGACTGGCCCAGCGATCGGAGACAGCCGTCGCAGCGAGCACCAGCCCGAGGGAGTGCTCCGTCTGCGGCCGACTGATCTGCAATCGGCTGCGCAGCCCTGGTAGGTTTGGCGCCTCGGTGCCATCGAGCCAGTCCAATCCTGTGCCTCGAACCCGAGAGCGCATCCAGCTCCCGGTCCACTCGAGCGCCCATCCCATCGTGAGGGTCTGCTGAACAACCCACTCCAATCCAAACCGCTCCTCGCGACCCTGTCGAACATAGGGGCCTGGCCAGGCCGCAATGGGACCGTCATCCAACCTAAGGTCATAGGGCCGTTGACTGTGAAAGAGGGTCAGCGCGACTCGATCGGCTCGGGAGCCGCTCCACTTGTATCCCAACTCGACGGCACTGAGCACCCTCGATGGCAGCACCTCACCATCATTCGCAGCTGTCACAGGGGCGCGCTGGCCAGCCTCTATATCTTCCCGCCAACCCACACTCCAGCGTTGATTGGCGGTGGTGGCAAGGCTCACACCCAGCGCACCAAGCAAACGGGATGTGGTGGCCGTGCTCCACGGTCGCAGAGTCCAGAATGCGCTCTCATAGCCCTGCTTCAGATGGACAGAACGCAGCGTAAGGCTCGGCATAGGGACCCAAGGTTCGGTCGTGCGCCCTGTCCAAGATACCCATATCGCACGCTGCGCAAGCGCAGAGCGAAACGCATCGTAAGGCACTGCGGGCAATGGACGGCCGCTCCACTGCGCTGCGAAGACATTTCCGGTGTCCACATAGCCTGCATCGGTGGGCTGCCAGCTGTACTCGGGCATGTGTGTGGTTCGGCGCAAAGTCGAGAGCCCCACACTGGCCTGCCCCTGCCACCCCAAGAGGGAGAGGGGCCCATAGGCCATGCCTTGGAGTGCATGCATCGCACGACGCTCGTTTACGCTTGCGTAATCCCAAAGCGTAAAGTCGCCATTGCTGCAGAACAGGTAATAGGGGTCTGATCCGTTTGAGCATCCCCATGGAAAACTGCTGCGATCATCGGTTTGCACCAGATGCCCAGAGAGACCCACCTGTACATGCCACCCCTGCGCAAGCGCATTGAGGGGCCGAGATAGCCTGAGTTGAACAAGGTCTGACTCAAAGCGCGTCGGCTGCGACCAGTCCGCATGACCCAGGACCATGGTCGGATTCAAGGGTGGAATATCGATTCCTCCAAGCAGCTGTGAGCCCGGCTGGGTGATCTGAGACTGGATGCGATGCTGCATGTCGGCCTCAAGCTGCCAGCCGTGAAAGGTGGTGTCGAGCGTGATTGCAGCGCCTTGCGCCGTTCCCTTGGCGGCCTTGGCGGCGGGGCGAAGTTGCTCCTGCTCCACCACCAAGCGCAAAGCCGTCTGACCGCCAACAGGCCAACTGGCATCTAGTGCCCCCAATGCACCACCATGGCTCTGCATCTGAACCTCTGCCACGCGAGATGCGCCCGGACGCAGCGTCACCAGGTTGATCAACCCGCCCCCAGCCCCACTGCCGAGCCAGGCACCCACAGGCCCACGAACAAACTCGAGAGCCTCGTAGGGCCGCATCCAGAATGGCATCTCGCCCACCACCGGCAGTCCGTTGATCCTAAATCCCAGCACAGGATCCACAGCGAAGCCCCGAACCTGAAGATTCTCATAGTACCCAACGGGTGCATAGTTGAGTTCAACTGAGGGGTCCCGCTGCATCAAGTCAACCATGCGCTGCGCGCCCAATGCTCGGCCTTCCGAGACGGAGATCACCGAGAGGCTGCTGGGCTGGCTCAGCCAGTCAGCGCCCGTAATTGGAGCAAGGAGGTCGGCGACCCTCGCCAGCCCCCTGCCACGCTCTCCGACAATCTCGACCTCGTGTACACCCTGCGCGGCATGCAGCGCTCCCGTCACAAGGACGCTCGTCATGAGGGTGACTGTCTTGAACGCACGCAATACACAAACAAAGGGGCGGACCATGGGTGCTCTCCAGTTCAGCAGAGAAGCAGAGGCCGGATTCAAAGTGGGAGCGGTCTCCGCTTCCCTGCGCAAGTCTTAACTCGATCAGGTTCAAAGGGTATGTCTCACCCGCCTCTTTTGAGGACCGCTTGCGCGGCTTTTCGGGACCCCTAGCGTGGGCTCGATAATAGCCGCTCTACGTAACGAGAGGCAAACATGACCCGCTGTGCATCAAGGCCATCGATGCGCGCAACGGCGCCGGAAAAGCCTTTGCCGAGCGCGTCCTGCAGTGTTGCCTGAGCCCTTGCACGGTAGTCCACTCCGTCACGCTGGCCGGGATCAGGTACCCAAGGCAGGTCGTCTGCGCAGATGAGGGTGAGGTCGTAGCGCAACTGCCAACGCAAAGACTCCTGCAAAAGGCTGTCGTCTGAGAAATACACCTGACTGTAGACCGCTGTCATGACCGGCCCAGAGTCTACAAACACGGCACGCAGCCCGGCCCGGCTTGCCTGCTCAATCTGCCTGGCCTCTTGGTCGCATTGGGCCTGAAAGATCTGGCGTTGCTCATGCTGCCTCGGGGAGCGGCCAGCCTGCTCCACCCAAGCGCGCAGGATCTCCGTAAAGGTCAGGCCCTGGTAACGCTCAGCCAGTGACCTGCATAGCGCGGTCTTGCCTGTGCACTCCCCACCCAATACAGAGATCAGCAGTGGACGGCTTCGCATGGAGTTGCGTGAGGACTCAAGTCGTCATCTGCGAGGGAGGCGCCGGCACATGATGCATGGCCCTCCAGCGCATGAGACCGACTCCCGAGAGGATGGCCTGTACCCCATACAAGCCGACGGTGGGCCAGAGTGCCTGAGCGGCATAGAGCCCCATTGAGAGGAGATTCACGAGCAGCCAGATCAGCCAGCATGCCTCGTGCTTTCGCGCGGTCCAGACCATGGCCCAGAGGCTCAGTGCGGCAATGGACGCATCGAGCACTGGACTGACCGAGCCAGCCGCCTCAAGCCACACCGCCAAGCCTACAGCCAGCAGCAGCGACAAGCCGATGGACAGCATCACAATGCCCCGTGTCGGGGCTACGACGCCAATCGCTGCGCTTCTGCCCCACCGGGCGTACCCCCAAACACAGACCGCCACAAAGGCCGCCATGACGAGCGACTGCCCAAAGAGCGACCAGTGCCATGTCAGGCCCAAATACAGGAGACTGGATAGCAGCCAGGCAAGCCAGGTGAGGCGTCTCTGTTGAAAACCCAAGATCACCCCGAGCAATCCCAAGCCAGCGGCGGCCCACTCGAGCGCCGTGATCACGGTCTAGAGCGCCCCCACTCAGAGCGCTCCTAGCGCATAGAATGCCTCGAGCATGACTGCATGCGAGACGGCACCGTGTAAGACCTGCTGACGATCTTCGACCTTCAGAATGAACGTCGGCACACCGGAGACGCCATGCTCACGCCACTCATCTGCAATGTGACGAATACGCTTGAGCAAAAGGGTATCTGCGAGCGCAGCCTCAGCACGAGACCGCTCCATTCCTGCAGACTCGGCCAATGCAATCAGTACGCGTGGATCTGCGATGTTCCGACCTTCCACAAAAAAGGCCTCGAAAATAAGGTCGGTGAGCGCATGGCCCTGCCCCCCTGCCGCTGCCACGAGTGCATGCGCGGGCAGTGAATTGGGCTGGGTCTGAATGAGGTCAAGCCTAAGGGGCAATCCAGCCGCTGCAGCAGCCGCCTGAACGCGGCTGAATCGCTCGAGGCTGGTGGTACCGAACTTGTGCTGCAGATAGTCCGAGCGGGCAATGCCCTCTGCGGGTAGGTCGGGGTTGAGCATGTAGGGACTCCAGCGCACCTCGACGGTGTCGCTAAACCCCGCTTGACGCTGCTCGGCCATGGCAATCGCGGCGCGCAGGTTACCCAAACCAACATAGCACCAGGGGCAGACGACGTCCGAGATGATTTCAATCGAAATGTTCTGCATTATGTGTCCATGGTTTCGAAACGATCACTGCGATGGAAAGAGGGACAGACCTCAACGGGCGAAGTCATCCTACCCGAGGAGGCCAACGACTGTCCGCTCTGCGGGCGAGAGCTCGTGCAAGGACCAACCATCGATGAGCATCATCTCGTACCCAGATCGCAGGGAGGTAAGGAGAAGGTGCTCGTCCACAAGGTCTGCCACCAGAAAATTCATCAAGCCCTCAAGCCCAGGGAACTTGCACGAACCTACAACACGTGGGAGGCGCTGCGGGGTCACCCCGAAATTGACAAGTTTATTCAGTGGGTCAAAAAACGGCCGCCAGAATTTCTGGGGTGATGGTCTGGGGTGATAATGACCAGACCATCACACAGGATGAAGGACGCAACTATGGTTATCGGCTGGATTCTGATCTTCGCCCTTGGCTTTGTGGCAGGCTGGGTGGTGGGACGCAATCGTCGTTAAGCGGCCTTCTTTTTTAAGCGCCACGCATGCAGCAGGGGCTCGGTGTAACCGCTGGGCTGTGATTTCCCTTTAAAGACGAGGTCCGTCGCGGCCTGATAGGCCATGCTCTGCGCGAAGCGGCCTGCCATCTTCTCGTAGAGTGGATCGCCCGCGTTCTGGGCATCGACCACCGCAGCCATGCGCTCGAACGTGTCCCGCACCTCCTGCTCGGTCACCACACCATGGTGCAGCCAGTTAGCCATATGCTGAGAGGAAATGCGTAGGGTTGCCCGATCCTCCATGAGTCCAACGTTGTGAATATCGGGCACCTTAGAGCAACCAACGCCCTGATCGATCCAACGCACGACATATCCCAAAATACCCTGGGCATTGTTCTCGAGCTCTTGCTGCTTCTCCTGGGGCGTCCAGTTTGGATTGGCTGCAACCGGAACCGTGAGCAGGCCAGCCAACAGGCTCTCTCGCTCGGCGTCCGCATCGATAGCCTCCATTTCTTTTTGCACCTCGGCCACATTGACCTGGTGGTAATGCAGTGCATGCAGCGTTGCCGCCGTTGGGCTTGGTACCCAGGCTGTATTGGCACCGGCCTTCGGATGCGCTGATTTCTGAGAGAGCATGGCAGCCATCAGATCGGGCATGGCCCACATGCCCTTGCCAATCTGAGCTCGGCCGCGCAGCCCGCATGAGAGGCCCACCAGCACGTTGTTGCGCTCATAGGCCTGAATCCAGGCGCTCGACTTCATGTCGCCTTTGCGCAGCATGGGACCAGCCAACATGGCGGTGTGCATTTCGTCGCCTGTGCGGTCAAGAAAGCCAGTGTTAATAAATGCAACGCGGCTGCTGGCCGCTGCAATGCAGGCCTTGAGGTTCACGCTTGTGCGGCGCTCCTCGTCCATGATGCCCAGCTTTACTGTGCTGTTGGGAAGGCCCAGCAGCTGCTCAACCCGATCAAAGAGTTCCGCCGCAAAGGCCACTTCCTCGGGCCCATGCATTTTGGGCTTGACGATATACACGCTGCCCGCACGACTATTGCGCACCGCCTCGCCAGACGGCAGCCGCCCATGGCCCTGAAGGTCGTGCATGGCAATGAGCGTCGTCACCACGGCATCCAGAATGCCCTCGGGTATTTCGTGAGTCTCACCCGATGCGTTCGCAACGAGGATGGCGGGATTGGTCATGAGGTGACCCACATTGCGCACGAACATGAGCGACCGCCCATGAAGACGCAGTTCGCCCCCGTTCGCCGCTGTGTAAATCCGGTCGGGATTGAGCCCGCGGGTAAAGGTTTTTCCGGCCTTCGTGACAGCCTCGGTGAGGGTGCCTTTCAGAATGCCCAGCCAGTTGCGATAAGCGAGCACTTTGTCCTGCGCATCGACAACCGCGACGGAATCTTCTAAGTCAAGAATGGTGGAGAGGGCAGACTCCATGATGAGGTCGGACACGCCGGCTGCATCGCGCTTGCCGATGGGCGTCTCACGGTTGATCACCAGCTCAAAGTGAATGCCGTGATGCGCAAACAAGATGCCCGATGGTGCAGCCGCAGGGCCGGTGAAACCTGCGAATTGAGCCGGGTCCTTCAGACCCACGGTGTCCCCGTTGGCTAGCGTGACTCCAAGCGCCCCATTCACCACCATGTACTGGGTTGAGTCCGCATGAGAGCCGTTCGCAAGCGGGGTGGACTCGTCTAGAAATTTCCGAACGAACGCAATGACGCGCTGGCCGCGGGCCGGGTTGTAGCTGCCCCCGCGCTCACAGCCATCTGATTCTGCAATGGCATCGGTTCCGTACAGGGCGTCATAGAGGCTTCCCCATCGGGCATTCGCAGCATTTAGTGCATAGCGCGCGTTGAGAATAGGAACCACCAACTGAGGCCCTGCCTGCTGTGCAAGCTCTGCATCAACATGCGTGGTGGTAGCCTGCACCTTTGCGGGCATGGGCACTAGGTACCCGATCTGCTCAAGGAAGGTCTTATAGGCCGCAGGGTCTTGCACGGGCCCGGGGTGGGCGCGATGCCATTCGTCTAGCTGCGTTTGTAGGGAATCTCGCTTGGCCAGCAGCGCCTTGTTCTTGGGAGCAAGATCCGCGACCAGCGCATCGAATCCAGACCAGAACTGCTCTGCGGAGAGCCCAGTGCCTGGGAGTGCCTCGGTCTCAATAAAACGATGAAGGTCTTGTGCAACGTGTAAACGATGGCACTGCACGCGGGAGGTTTGCATAAGTACTCGCTTGGTCGAGAGGTGGGAATACTTTGATTTTATCGAACCTTAGGATTTGATATCGGGGGTAGACCCAATGCCCCTCGGGACAGACTCCCGATTCAATCGGAATCAAACCGTTAAAGGAGGCTCGCCCGTGATTACGCTCACCGTGAATGGAAAGACCCGAAAGGTCAATGCCGACCCCAACACCCCGCTGCTTTGGGCCCTTCGCGACCACCTTGCGCTCACGGGAACGAAGTACGGCTGCGGCATTGCCCAGTGTGGCGCATGCACCGTGCTTATCAATGGTGAACCGGTTCGCAGCTGTTCGCTTCCCCTGTCTGCAGCCGCCGGCAAAAAAGTGACGACCATTGAGGGGCTGGCCAAAGGCGGGCAGCTCACCAAGGTCCAAAAGGCCTGGGTAGACCTCGATGTCCCCCAATGCGGCTTCTGCCAGAGCGGCATGATCATGGCGGCCACAGCGCTGCTCAACAAAAATCCCAATCCAAGCGATGCGGACATTGATGCCGCGATGACCAATATCTGCCGCTGCGGTACCTTTCAAGAGGTGCGCAGGGCCATTCACTCGGCCGCAAAGGCCTAAGGAGCAGACCATGACACTCCAAAGCGCATCACGCAGAACCTTCGTCATTGGAACGGCCAGCATCGGACCTGGCCTGGCGCTTGGATTGAGCTTCGCAGGCTCAGCGCAAGCCAAGCCATCTGCCGCAACCCAAGCCATGAGTGCCCCCGAAATCGGTGCCTGGGTCGTCGTACAGCCCAATGACACCGTCTCGATTCGAGTGGTCCGCTCCGAGATGGGCCAAGGCACCATCACCGGCCTTGCACAACTGGTCGCAGAGGAGCTCGAGTGCGACTGGTCTCGCGTCAAGGTGGAGTACCCCACCCCCGGAGAGAGCCTCAAGCGCAATCGCGTCTGGGGAGCCTTCTCCACGGGCGGTAGCCGTGGCATTCGCACCTCACACGACTATGTCCGAAAGGGCGGAGCCGCTGCGCGCATCATGCTGGTTCAAGCAGCCGCCAACCGCTGGAAGGTGCCGGCAGCCGAGTGTGCAGCGCGAAAAAGCCTCGTCACCCACATGCCCTCGGGGCGCAGTTTTCGCTTCGGCGAGCTGGCGGCAGAGGCCGCCAAGCTCCCGGTGCCCAATGAGAAGTCGATTGTCCTGAAGGACCCCAAGACCTGGACCATCATTGGCAAATCGGTCCCAAGACTCGACACACTCGACAAAGTCACTGGCGCTCAGGTCTACGGCATTGACCTTCAAATGAAGGACATGCTGACTGCCACCATCACACAGTGCCCAGTATTTGGCGGCAAGCTCAAGTCTTTTGATGCAAGCGAGGCTGAGAAAATGCCAGGTGTCGTGCGTGTAGTCACCGTGGGTGATAACGCGGTTGCGGTCGTGGCCAAGACCTTCTGGCAGGCCAAGACGGCCATGGAGAAGGTCAAGATCGAGTGGAACAAGGGCCCCAACGCCAACGTTCAGCAGGCCGACATCCTCAAAGCGCTTGAAGAGGGGCTCACTGCTCCGCAGGCCTTTGTGGGCAACACCCAGGGCGATATTGCGTCCGCAGCCAAGGGTGCTACGAAGACCATTGAGGCTACCTACCTCTACCCGTTCTTGAACCATGCGCCCATGGAGCCCATGAACGCCACCGCGCTTTACACGCCGGAGCGCTGTGAGGCCTGGGTGCCCACCCAAGATGGAGAGGCTTCTTTTGCAGCAGTCATGGCCGCGTCAGGCCTTCCGGCAGAAAAATGCGATGTCCATAAGGTGCTGCTTGGAGGCGGCTTTGGGCGGCGCGGTGCCTTCCAAGACTACGTCACCCAAGCGGTGCTCATTGCTAAGCAACTGCCGGGCAAGCCCGTGAAGCTCATCTGGACCCGAGAGGAGGATATGCTGCACGGCCACTACCACCCCATCATGATGGCCAAGATGAAGGGCCATTTCGACGCACAAGGCAAGTTTACGGGCGTCGACATGCGCTTGTCTGGGCAGTCCATTCTGGCTGCCGTGCGGCCGGCCATTGTTGAGAAGGCCAAGGGCATGGATCCGCTGGTCTTCCAAGGCGTGGCAAAAGATGGCGAGCATGGCTTCGGGTACACGCTCCCCGCGCTCAAGATTGACCATGCTATGCGGAACACGCATGTGCCCCCGGGCTTCTGGCGCGGCGTCAACATCAACCAAAATGCCATCTTCTTTGAGTGTTTCATGGACGAACTCGCCGATGCGGCAGGCATGGACCCGCTCGCGTTTCGTCGACAGTACCTGGGCAAGCACCCCAAAAATCTAGCCGTGCTCAACGCAGTAGCCGAACGCATTGGCTGGGAGAAGGCGCCCGCCCAAGGCGTGTTCCGCGGCATCTGTCAGATGAAGGGCTTTGGCGCCTACACCGCTGCTGCCTGCGAGCTCTCGGTACGAAACGGAAACCAGGTCAAGATCCATCGGATTGTGGCCGCAACCGATCCGATCTACGCGGTCAACCCCGCCCAGATTGAACGTCAGGTCTCTGGGTCATTCGTTTACGGTCTGTCGGCCCTCTTCCTGCAGAGCTGTACGGTGAAGAATGGCCAAATGGAGCAGACAAACTTCGATACCTTCGGATCCATGCGAATCGCCCAAATGCCCGAGGTCGAAACCATCATTCTGCAAAGCGGTGGCGAAGAATGGGGCGGCGTAGGCGAGCCGACCATCGCGGTGGCGGCCCCCGCGGTCCTCAACGCACTCGCGAAAGCGACCGGAAAACGCTACAGAACGGTGCCGCTCAAAGACCATGGCCTGCAGTGGGTGTAGGGTGAATGCGCTGGGCTTGGCCACTTTTCATCTCGATCATGGCCAGCCTGGCGCTCAGCGCCCAGGCCCAAACGCGGTCTGAGTCCGAGGCGAATGGGCGCAAGATCGTCACAGATCGGCGTCATGGTCTCTGTCTGCTCTGCCATGCAGGCACCTTCGCGGAAGAGCCGTTCCCAGGCAACATTGCGCCAGATCTGAGGGTGCTGGTGCAGGGCCGATCCGCAGCTGAACTCAAGGCCAGAATCGCGAACCCTCAGGCTTATTCCCCAGAGAGCGTCATGCCCGCCTATGGTGTCCCTCGTAACGATCCGCGGGTAGGACAGCGCTGGCGAAACCAACCCATACTGAGCGACCAGGAACTCGACGATGTCGTCGCCTTCCTCATGACCCTTCAGGAGCCAAGACCATGAATCCAGAAATTCCCCTGAGTCCCCAGGCCACGGCCCTGATCCAATCCCTAACCAAGGGCGCGCCCCTGCGTGAACTCGGGGTGACCCTCGAGGTCCCGCCCTTGGTGGAGAATGGCAACCTGGTCGAGGTGACGGTGCAGGCAGAGAGTCCCATGACAGCAGCCCAGCATGTGAAGGCCATGCACCTGGTCTCGGGTACCAACCCGGGTGCGCAGGTCCTGAGCGTGCAACTCACCCCCGATAACGGCGCAGCGCGTATCAGAACGCGCATGCGCATGGCCGACAGTCAGCAGGTTATCGCCTTGGTTCAAGACGCCGACAACACCTGGCGTATTGCCCGCAGACAGAGCCTTGTCACGCTGAGCGCCTGCCTGGAGGGGCTCATATGAGCATGGTTCAGGGGGCCATTGTGCTGCCCAAGGTCATCCCACTGGGTAGCGTCATCTCAGTCACGGCCATCGTGAAGCACCCCATGGAGAGTGGCTTTAGACGCACAGAGACCGGCGGCCTCATCCCGGCGAATCTGCTTCGCAGCCTCGAGGTCACGCTCAATGGTCAACGGATATTCTCCGCTGCCCTCGACGCAGGTCTCTCTGCGAATCCCTTGGTGAGCTTTCCATTAAAAGTGCGATCTGCGGGACGATTGCGCGCAGTCTGGAGAGGAGACAACGGCTTCGAGGCCATTGCAGAGGCAGATCTCGCCCCATGAGTCGATGGGCCGTGCGAACTGTGGCGACCTTTTTGGCGGTCCTCGCGCTGCCGGTGTTTTCGCAGACAGCGCCCAGCACCCCTCGCTCCAGTTTTCTGGATATGAGCCCCGAGAACCAGGCTCTGCAGCGCAATCCGGAGCAGTCCCCGGCCTTGCTCGAGCGCTTGCACGGGGAGCGAGTTTGGGCGGATCAGTGTATGGCTTGCCACGGTGGACTCCCCTCTATGGGAGCGATCGTTCGTCGGTTTCCGAGGCTCCACAACGAACAGATTCAACGTCTCTCAGATCAGATCAATGCGTGTCGCGTCACACGACTTCGCAAAAGCGCAATCGGCGTGCATGACCCCGAGATGCTTGCACTCTCACTGGTCCTTCAGCAGTCTGCCAATGGTCTCGAGTGGACGCCCGTGTCACCGGCCGACGGGCCCATCGCCAGTGCGCATCTCGCCCAAGGGCAGCGCCTATTCGAAGCGCGCATGGGTCAATTGAATTTATCTTGTGCGCAATGCCACAACGACCTCGCAGGCCAGCGCCTGGGTGGCGCCATCATTCCCCAAGGACACCCGAACGGCTACCCGATTTATCGCCTCGAATGGCAGGCGATTGGCAGTCTCGAGAGACGCATTCGGAACTGCAATATTGGCGTGCGTGCCGAACCGCTCGATCCCGCAAGCCATGAGATGCGCGCCCTCGTGGCCTACCTCGCGCACCGCGCGCGCGGCATGCCGCTCGAGGGCATGGCCGTTCGTCCATAATGAACGCATGAAGCCTACCCTGCCCCGCGCCCTCCTCTTGTCTTTTGCCTTGCTGTGTTTCTCACCCACCGCGCTCGCGCTCAAGCCCATGCCCGAGATTGCGAGCCAAAAAAGGCCAGAGCGCTTCCCGGGGGACCCCGCAAGCCACAAGGTGGTCTACATGTTTAACCAGGCCGATCTGGCCTACCAGACCTCGGTCATGAACTCCATTCAGGCCATGATCAAGACCTACGGCGACGATGTCTCGATTGCGGTCGTAGCCATCGGACCGGGGATTCACGCGCTCGCGCGCACCCCAAAGCGCGAGACACACAAAGAGATCACCGATCGCGTGGAGAATTTCGCAAAGAACTACGGCGTGCGATTCATTGCGTGTGGTAACACCATGAACACTGTTGGCTATGCAGAGTCAGACATGCAGCCCTTTTCCGAATACGCGCTTGTCGGTGCGGCAGCGCTTATGCGACTGCAAGAAGAGGGCTTCAAGCCGATTTTCTGGTGAGGACAGCAAGGCCCTTTAGATACTCGCCCTCAGGGAAGCAGAGGGTTTGCGGGTGGTCTGGTGCAGCGGCCATGCGGGCCATCACAAAGCCATCGACCCCCGCGTCATGCCCAGCACCTGCGACAATCTTGTGAAAGAGCTCTGGCCCCACACCGCCAGAACATGAAAATGTTAGCAATAATCCCCCCGGCGCCAACAGTCGCAGTGCAAGCCGATTGATGTCCTTGTAGGCGCGTGACGCACGATCGGCATGGGCTGCGCTGGGTGCGAACTTGGGCGGGTCAAGGACAATCGCATCAAACTGCTCACCGCGCTTCAATGCATCGCGGAGCGTCTGGTTCACATCCGCATCACGTGCCTCATGGCGATTGAGATCAAATGCATTTAGAGACACATGGGCCTGCGCACGCACGAGGGCAGGCGCTGACGAGTCCACGCTGATCACCTGTTTTGCGCCCCCTTGAAGGGCGGCCACACTGAAACCACCCGTGTAGCAGTAACAGTTGAGAACGCGCTCCACGCCCAGTGCGCGCACCCACTGGGAAAACGCCAGACGGTTGTCGCGCTGATCGAGATAAAAGCCCGTCTTGTGGCCTTCAGCAACATCAAGGGAAAGCCGCCAGTCATGCTCCTGAATCTCGACCTCGGTAGAGCCCTCTCCCTGAATCCAGCCCTTCACTAACGGCAGGCCCTCGAGCTGACGCACACCGGAATCGGACCGCTCAAACACGCGGGAGAGCCCGGTGAGGTCAAGCAACGCGGCGACGATCGCAGCCTTCCATCGCTCAGTACCCGCCGAGAGAAACTGCACGCTCAGCAAGTCGGCGTAGCGATCCACAATGAGTCCCGGCAGCCCGTCGGCCTCGCCGTGAACGAGCCGAACGCCATCGCTCTGGATGGGCAGACGACTCCGCAGGGCAATGGCGTCTGCAAGTCTTTGCCGAAAAAATGTCGCATCGATTCGATCGGCCTCATGAAAGCTCCAGGCACGCAAACGAATCTGTGAACTTGGGCTATAGGCCGCCCAGCAGAGAAACTGGCCAGAGGAGGACTCCACCCGAACCGTCTCTCCGGGATCGGCCTTGCCCTTTTCAACACTGCCTTGAAATATCCAAGGATGGTGACGAAACAACGAACGGTCTTTTCCCTCGCGCAGGCGAACAATTTTCATGCCGCGAGTGTACCGGGGCTTACGCGTACTTCTGGAGAATGTCTGCGACCCGCTGAATGTCCTTTTGTGCAACGTCATCGGGCGCGTGTTCAGCCACGGCCTCAATCATGGAGCAGGTCATCATGTGAAAGTAGGCTCGCTCGAGCGCTCGGCGAGAAGCAGACATCTGCTGAGCCACCTCCTCGCAGGGCTTGCCATCGGCGACCATTTCAGAGATCGCCCGAATCTGTCCCTCTACCCGTCGCAGTCGATTCACCATGGCTGCGCGCTGCTCTGCTTCACGGTCTGACATTGCCTTCACGACGTGTCTCCTTTTAGAAACATGATGCACCGCAATTTGATTGAAATCAAAAATGAGCGCATTGTCTAAATACCCCTAGGGGTATTTAAAAATCAGAACATCCGGAGGAGATTCTATGAAGCAGTTACTCAAATACGCACTCGCGGCCACTGCAGCGCTGAGCCTCAGCGGCTGCGGAACCTTAGCCACCATCTCGAAACTCGAGGACGGTGCCGGTGCGGAGGCCATGAAGATGTGGGACCGTTGGATCGAGGCCGAGGGCGATATTGCCGTTGCAACCACTTGGGAGCGAAAGGTCAAGCCTGGCCTGACGGAGGCCGACGTAGCCCAGATCCTCTCGATTGTGGCCACCGAGCGAAACATGCGTGAAGTGGGCATTCTCCCGCTCTCAAAAGAAATTGAGGCACGCACGGGCAAGAAGGAAAAACTCCTCACCATCTACAACTACTGCAGCCCGCTCATTGCCCGCCGCATGGCAGACTTCAGCCCCCACATGGCAGCCTACATGCCCTGCCGGATCACCCTGGTCGAGAAGGACGACGGTCTCTGGCTATACACGCTCAACATGGACATGATGGTCAAGATGGGCCGCAAGCTGCCCTCCCCGTTGAAGGAGGAGGCATGGAGCGTTCGCGAAACCATGTACATCATGATGGAGCGCGCATCGAAGGGTGAGTTCTAAGCGCCACGCTAAAAATAACAACCGGGGGCCTTGAGCCCCCTTATTCCAAGGAGTCACACCATGCAGGTTTCTAATCCTCGTAAGACCACGCTTCAGATCGGCCTTGCCGCAGCCCTTTTCTCTATGACCGCAGGCTCTGCATTTGCCACCAATGGCTACTTCGCCCACGGCTATGGCACCAAAGCCCGGGGTATGGGCGGTGCTTCGACCGCCCTTGCTCAGGATGGGTTCGCGGGTGCAAACAACCCCGCAGCTGCTGCCTTTGCAGGCAATCGGTGGGACGCCGGCGCAGATCTCTTCTCGCCCGACCGCGCTGCATCTCGCACCGGCGGGGCCGGCCCGATGGGACCTTACTTCGCGGGCAGTGCGACCAGCAAAGAAAAGCACTTTGTCGTGCCTGAGTTTGGCTACAACCTGGCCCTCTCTGACCGGATGGGTCTTGGCCTCACCGTCTATGGCAATGGTGGCATGAATACCACCTACAAAACGCCCGGGGGCTGCGTTCACCCCACGTACGGTCAGATGAACCTGCTCTGCGGTAACCCAGGTCACCTCGGTGTAGACCTCATGCAGTTGATCGTTGCGCCGACGCTTGCCTATAAGCTGGATTCTGCCCACTCCATTGGCATTTCACCGTTGTTTGTTTACCAGCGCTTCGAGGCGAAGGGCCTGCAGGCCTTCCAGGGCACATTCGCCGACCTCAACCCAATGGCCCCGCCGGTGAATATTTCCAGCGACCCCATGAACATGACCGATCGCGGCTACGATTCGAGTACCGGCTTCGGCGTGCGCCTCGGGTTCATGGGCAAGCCCACCCAGAACCTCACGGTCGGTCTGAGCTATGCACCCAAGATCAACATGACTGAATTCGACTCCTACGCTGGCCTTTTCGCCGGAAAGGGTGACTTCGATATTCCTGCCAACGCATCGATCGGCCTCGCGCTCCAAGCCACGCCGGATGTCCTGGTGGCGCTCGACTACCAGCGCATTGAGTATGGCGGTGTGCCATCCATTGCAAATGCCAGCGGCCGCGTCGCTGCACCCCTGATGGCACTCATGCAAGGCGCAACCAATGTGAGCGCCCTTCAAATGGGTGGAGCGGAGGGCGGCGGCTTTGGCTGGAAGGACATCAGCGTCATCAAGCTCGGCGTCCAATGGCAGATGAGCGCAAAAACCACCCTGCGTGCAGGCTTTAACAAGGGACAGAACCCCATCCGCGGTGAAGACGTAACCGTGAATATTCTGGCCCCTGGCGTCATGACCAAGCACTACACGCTAGGCGCAACCTACCAGCTCAGCAAGACCTCAGAGCTGAGCTGGAGCCTCATGATTGCTCCAGAGGTGAAAGTCACAGCGCCGTCGTTGTTCGAAGGGTTTGGCTTCCCTGCAGGAACGGACACGATTCGGATGAAGCAAAACTCCGCAGGCCTGCAGTACTCCAGCCGCTTCTAAGCGCGCTTAGTCGTCCTTGGTGGTCGAGACGCCTGGCCTCGGCAGGCGTCCGACCCACCAGATCGAAAAGAGGCTGATGCTAACCGCCATCAGACTGCTCACCCAGAATCCCTCGAGCTGCCCCTGTGGGCCAATAGAGACGACCAGCCCGGCCACGGCGGACCCGAGCCCCATCCCCATCTGCAGGCCAGAATTGTTGACGGACATGAACCGCCCCCGAAGATGCGCTGGCATGGCGGAGGTCAGCAATGCCATGGCCGGCACAGCCCGACCCGAGACAAGAATAAAGAAGCTCGTGGTGCAGACCAGGGCCAAGCCCAGCCCCACAGGCCCCAACAAGGGAAACCAGATCATAGGAATCATGGCCAGCACCGCCATCACGCGGTACATGAGCGGCTTGCCATATCGGTCTGAGAGCCAGCCAATGATGCGGGCAGAGAAGAAAGTGGCAAACCCACCGCTGAGGTATACCCAGGGCAGATCCGCCTCTGCAAGGCCCACAGCACCGGTGAGGTGAATCGCAAAAAACGGAATCAGCATGAAGCCCGCAAAGGGCATCAGAAAACCAAACAGCAGGCAACGCCAGGCATTGGGATTACGCACAAGCGGCATGAGACCCTGCTCCTGCCTCGGGTGACCCACGAGATGCCCGTCGGCAGAGGGTAGAAACCGAGAGGCAACCCACCAGAGCAAAAGCGAGAGGAGGGTTAAGGCCAGGAAGGGTGCGCGCCAGCCATGGGCCGCAGCAAGGGCCAGAGAGATGGGAACGCCGGCAACAGTCGAGATTGAAAAGCCAGTCATGATGATCCCAGCTGCACGTCCGCGGTGATGCTCCGGTACCAAATCTCCTGAAATGGCATGCACCAATCCCGAGAGCACGCCACCGAACACGCCAGCCAGACTGCGAGCGACCATGAGCGTCGTGTAGCTCGGCGCAAGCGCGCAGGCCAGTGTAGCGAGCGTGAATAGGCCAAAGAGCATGAGCAAGAGCCGCTTGTGCTCTATGCGATCGACGAGCCCCGCCGCAATGAGACCACTGAGTGCAGCGCTTACGCTGTAAGCCGCTACCAGCGTAGAAAAGGCGGTAGGACCGACTGAGAACTCGCGCATGATCTGCGGCCCGAGAGGCATCATGATCATGAAGTCGACGATGTGACTGAATTGAATGCCTGCGAGCAGCCACAGCAACGCACGCTCGCGTGCAGGCAATGGAGAGAGGACTGTCACAAAAGGTTTGGAGGCGGGACCCGGAATCGAACCGAGGTACACGGCTTTGCAGGCCGCTGCATAACCACTCTGCCATCCCGCCGAGCAGAAAACACCAAAGGCAAAATGGAGCGGGAGACGAGTCTCGAACTCGCGACCTCAACCTTGGCAAGGTTGCGCTCTACCAACTGAGCTACTCCCGCAGCAAGTCGAGGACTATAGCAATTCATGAGCGGTCGCGCAACTCGGGCCAAGCCTGCATCAAGTAATAGACCATGGACACAAAGGTCAAAGCGGCTGCAACTAAAATGAGCCAATCGCCCCAGGCAGCAGTCTGTACCAGCCCCCCAAAGGCTGGTGCCTGGTAGAGCAAGAACGGAATGGCAACCATCTGAGCAATTGTTTTGGCCTTACCCAGCCAGTTCACGGCCACACTGTTGCGCGCCCCCACCGAAGCCATCCATTCACGCAAGGCCGAGATCGTGATTTCTCGCCCAATAATGATCAGGCCCACAATGGGCCCAACCCGCTGAAGATCGATCAGTGCCACCAAGGCTGCGCAGACCATGAGCTTGTCAGCTACCGGATCCAGAAAAGCACCAAAGGCAGAAGTCTGATTCCACTTGCGTGCCAGCCACCCGTCGACCCAATCCGTCACCGCGGCAGCGACAAAGATGACGGTCATCAGCAAGTTCTGCTCAACCTCGGTGAGCCCCATGGGCAGATAGACCACCGCCATGAAGAGCGGAATGGCCAGAATGCGGGCCCAGGTGAGCAAGTTCGGAATATTCAGAGGCATGCCGCGATCATACTCACCCCCGAAGCTGTCTAAAGATCTGCTGAGCAAGCGGCAGTGAAATACCCTCGACGGTTGCAAGCTCCTCCGCCGAGGCTGCCTTGAGCCCATGCAGCCCGCCGAAACGCGCCAAGAGGCGCGCGCGTTTCTTTGGCCCAATGCCTTCAACATCATCCAAGATCGAGCCAGTGCGCGCCTTGGCGCGCTGGCGTCGCATGCCAGTGATCGCGAATCTGTGGGCTTCATCGCGAATCTGTGCAATCAGCATAAGAGCCCCGTGGTCGCGGTCCAGAGCAATGATCCGTCCATCGGGCAGGACTAGGCGCTCGAGTCCCACCTTACGCCCCTCGCCCTTGACCACCCCCACCAACAGGTTGGTGTCGTGCCCAAGCTGCTCAAACACCTCGACGGCCACCCCAAGTTGGCCCTTGCCGCCGTCAATCAGCACCAGGTCAGGCATTTCCTCAAGTGCCTCGTATCGACGCATAAGCGCCTGACGCATGGCCGCGTAATCATCTCCCCCTGTAATGCCCTGAATATTGAACCGACGGTATTCCGAGGCTTGCATCGCATGATGGTGGTACACCACGCAGGAGGCCTGCGTGGCCTCTCCGGCAGTGTGACTCACGTCGAAGCACTCGATGCGAAGCGCAGCGAGGTCGTCCTCCTGGAGGCTAAGACCCAGCGCATCGACCAGCAACTGAGTTCGCATCTCTGCCCCGCCTTGCTCCTGCGCGCGACGAACCAACGCAAGCCGCGCGTTGTCCTCGGCCATGCGCAACCAGTCGCGTCGCTTACCCTGAGGCGCGACCAGTACCTTCACCGCCGGTTGGTCCGATCGACTCGAGAGCCAATCCGCAATCGCACTCGCTGCTGAGTCTCGATTCACGACCAACACCCCCACCGGTGTCTGATCGGCATAGTGCTGACAGACAAAAGCCAGCAAAGCCTCATCCAGCTCCTCGTCGACAAGCCCCTGCCCACCCGTCTGCAGTGAGAAATGGGGTCGGTCGCCCAGATGACGCCCGCCTCGCACCATGGCGAGATTGACCACCAGGCGCGCCCCATCGGTGGCCACAGCCAGCACATCGCAGTCGAGGCTGCCATCAGTCTCCATCGAGTGCTGCGCAAGCACCTTCGAGAGTGCGGAGATTTGATCTCTAAAGACAGCCGCGGACTCGAAGTCGAGTGCTTCGGAGGCGCGCATCATGTCATCTTGAAGGCCCTGCAGAAGGTCATCGTGACCGCCCTTCAGAAATCGCAAGGCACGCTGCACATCTCGAGCGTAGTCCTCGTCTCGAATGGCCTTCACACAGGGACCACTACAGCGATGGATCTGAAACAGCAGGCAGGGCCGGGATCGGTTAGCCATGACATTGTCGGTGCAACTGCGCAACCGAAACACCTTTTGAAGAATATGCAGTGACTCCTTCACAGCCCATCCATTTGGAAAGGGCCCAAAGTAATCCGCCGCACGATCAACGCTGCCGCGGTAGGACGAAATGCGAGGATAGGTGTGCCTGCTGATGCGCAAAAAGGGATAAGACTTATCGTCCCGAAACAGAATGTTGTACTTGGGGGACTGAGTCTTGATGAGATTATTTTCAAGCAACAGGGCCTCGGCCTCACTGCGCACGGGAGTGACCTCAGCACGAACAATCTGCGCCACCATGCGCGCGATTCGGGGCCCATGGCCCGTCTTCTGAAAATACGATGAGACCCGCTTTTTAAGGTCTTTGGCCTTGCCCACGTAGAGGAGCGCGTCATCAGCGCCGTAGAACCGATAGACACCCGGCAGCCCTGGCACCGTTGAGAGAAAGGCCTTTGCGTCAAACATGCCCCACCCCTGCAAGCCGCGCCGCCCTCGAGAGCGCCTCGAAAAACATCTCCTCGGTCAGCCGGCCGGTGTTCACGTTGTAGCGACTCGGGTGATAGCTGTCGACCAGCCATTGTGGAGCGCCTAGGACATCACCCATCGCGTGCTCCGCGCCGTGGGCGAACTTGAACTCAGCGCTGGACGCACCCCGCTCCTTTAGATCGAGGCTTCGCAGCACTGCATCGTGCGAGACGGCACCAAGACAGACGATCACTGTCGGCTTTAACGCTTCAATTTCCGCATGCAGGAAAGCGCCGCACTGCCTTACCTCAGCCCCTGTGGGCTTGTTGGCGGGCGGCAGGCACTTTACTGCGTTCGTGATGCGGCATCCGTAAAGTAATAGGCCGTCATCGCGCGTAACGGACCGCTTCGCTGAGGCCAGGCCGAGTCGATGCAAGGTGCCATAGAGCAGGTCGCTACAGGCATCTCCCGTAAACGGTCTCCCCGTGCGATTGGCACCATGCAGCCCGGGTGCAAGGCCGACCACGAGCAGTCGGGGTCGGTCGTCACCAAAAGCCGGAACCGGCCGACAGAAATAGTCCGGGTGGGCCTGAGCCGTCTCATCGAGAAAATCACTCAGGCGTGCACACCGACGGCAGTCGGCGTCGTAGAGTGACGCTGCCTCGACCTTAGCCATTGCGAATGGCAGGCGCCAGTCGCTCGAGTCCTCGGCGCGTAGGCGCCTTGAGAAGCCCAGGCATGCGGCTTGGCAGCCCATCGAGGACCTGCTGAGCAAGGTCTGGTCGATTGCAGATCAGGGTGGCGTCACAACCCGCCTCAAAAGCCGCCTGCGCCCGATCCACGACATCTTCAACCACAGCAGCGCCCGCCATAGAGAGGTCATCTGAGATCACCACGCCATCAAAGCTGAGTCGCTCACGCAAGACCTTTTGAATCCAGATGGGCGAAAAGCCAGCAGGCCTATGCGGGTCGACCTGAGGATAGAGAACATGGGCAGGCATGACCGCGGACAGCGGGACGGACCCCCAAGGCCCTGCGCCGAGTCTGACATAAGGAATCAGGTCCTGCGCCAGCAGTTCATCAAGGCTTCGGTCATCGACGGGGAGTGCCTCATGGGAGTCCGCACTGGCGTAGCCGTGCCCAGGAAAATGCTTCCCGCAGTTCTGAAAGCCCATCTGGGCCAGGCCTTGCATCACTGCGCCCGACAGAACAGAGACCAGACCAGGGTCTGGGCTGAAAGCCCGCTGATACATGACGGCACTGCGACCCAACTCGAGATCCAGCACCGGGGTGTAGCTGAATCCGACTCCGACGTCTATGAGCTCGCGCGCAAGCACCGTGCCCGCCTCACGCGCTTTGCTGATGGCGATGGCCAAGGCCTGCGGGCAGACGCGACCCTGTGTATCGAGCAGGCCGCTGCCGAGCTCAAGGAAACTGGGCAGCGCAGTGAAACCCTCTCGAAAGCGTTGCACGCGTCCACCCTCGTGATCGACCGAGATCACGATGCCGGGCCGAGCGCGCGCAATCTCCGACGTCAGGGCTCGCAGCTGCTGCTTGGATGCGAAATTTCGGGTGAACAGAATGAGCCCGCCAACCCACGGGTGGGCGAGCATATCGCGCTCGTGTGACTCAAGTTCTAGGCCTTGGACATCAATGATTAGGGGTCCGAGCATCAGCGAGCCTCCACCAGGGCAAAGGCCTGCGCATGGCTGCGTTCATCACTGAGTGAGAGATGGATGACCCATCCGTTAGCATGCAGCAGCTCTGCAAGCGGACCCCGCGCAACGGCCTGCGGAGCCCCCTTTTCGTCATTAAGGACTTCAAGATTCTGCAGACCCATGGGGTTGGAAAGCCCGCACCCGAGTGCCTTGCCAACGGCCTCTTTGGCAGCAAAGCGCTTGGCAAGGTAGTTGATTGCGACCGATTGCGCGTGAGCGCCTTGGCCGAGCCGCTGAAAAAACACCTTCTGCTCCTCAGGTCCAAGCAGCCGCCGTGCAATACGTTCACCCCAGCGCACCCAGAGCGACTCGAGGCGCTTGGTCTCAACCAGGTCTGTGCCCACGCCGATGATCATGAGAGCCTCCCGCCCTGTGCCTCACGCATAAGGCGCTTCATTTCTCGCACGGCCTCTCGCATGCCGACCAGCATGGCGCGCGAGACGATGGCGTGGCCGATATGGAGCTCTTTGATGCCTGTGAGAGCGGCCACTGGCTGCACGTTAAAGTAGTTCAGGGCATGCCCCGCATTAAACCGCATGCCTGCGGCCTGAATCGCGTCACCGGCCCGGGCAATGGCCGCTAATTGAGCCTTTACCTCGGGCTGTGCGGGGTCACGCCCTTGGGCATAAAAAACCTCGGCGTAGGGCCCTGTATGCACCTCACAGACCTCAATGCCCAGGGCATGGGCCACCCGAACCTGAGCAAGGTCGGGGTCAATAAAGGCACTCACAGTAATGCCCGAAGCACGCAGCCGCTCAATCATGGGCCTCAATGCGTTTGCCTGCCCCACCAGATCGAGGCCCCCCTCGGTCGTGATCTCCTGACGCCCCTCGGGCACCAGCATAGCCATCTCTGGCTTAACCTCCAGAGCGAAGTCCACCATCTCGGCGGTGGCAGCCATCTCGAGGTTCAGCTTGATCTGGGTGTGGGTGCGAAGCCGGCGGACGTCATCATCCTGAATGTGACGCCGGTCCTCTCGCAGGTGCACGGTGATGCCATCGGCGCCGCCGAGGTGAGCCTCCACCGCAGCCCATATTGGGTCTGGGTCATAACTGCGTCTGGCCTGTCTTAGGGTGGCCACGTGGTCAATGTTTACACCAAGCTCAATCATGACTTCCTCTCTGAATCTGGGCTAAGGCGCGGACGGCCTCACGAGAGGCTAGGTCTTCTCCACCCAACTGATGGCGAATCAATCCGCGCAACAATCGCTTCGCCTGGCCAGCCCATTCAGACGTGACAAAACCCTCTGAAAAAGCAGCCAGATCCTGATCGTAGCGTGAGAGCGCTATGAGGGTCTGCCCGCTGACCTCGACGGCCTCAGCAGACTGAACGCCCGCTCCCGCTCGATGCACCCCCTCGTGGGGACTCACCCAATACAGTGCATTGGGCTCATCGCGAACATTCGAAGGGGAGAAGTCTGGAGCCACACCCATCTCTCGCAAAAGGCGGCATTCAAACTGACGCAGGACAGCCTCCGTCAACGCCAGCCGCGCACCCCCTTGGTCTGTGCTGAGTGCCTGCAAGGCTTGCTCATACGCGTCATAGAGGCTGGGGTGCGGATCGTGCCGGGGTAGCAGCCGAATGACCAGTTCATTCAAATAAAAACCCGCAAGCAGCGCCTCGCCCCTGAAAGCCGGCAGGCCGGCACGCCACTCGGCCGACAATAAAGTGCGCAGGTCGCCTTTGGCGGAATAGCGCAGGAGCACCGGCTGAAAGGGCTGCAGAAGGCCCCTGAGTGCTGAACGCGGGCGCCTCGCTCCTCGAGCCACGACGCCCAATCGGCCCTCCTCTCGCGAGAACACCTCAAGCACCAGACTGGTCTCCCGCCAGGCCAGACCATGCAGGACATAGCCCGGGATCATGCTCGTCATTCCACTCCGAAGCTGCGGACAGCGGCCTCATCATCGGCCCAGCTGTCTTTGACCTTCACCCAGAGCGAGAGCGTGACCCGCTGCTCCAGAAGCTGGGCAATCGACTGCCGCGCCTCGGTGCCGATGCGTTTGATTCGCTCCCCACCGGCGCCAATCACCATGGGCTTATGCTGTGGACGCCCCACAACGATGGTCGCGTCGATCTCGACACGACCGCCTTCATGCTCTTGGAATCGGTCAATGACCACGGTTGACTCGTATGGGAGCTCATCGCCCAGAAGCCGAAATAACTTCTCACGAATGCGCTCGGCTGCCATGAACCGAAGGCTGCGGTCCGTGAGGGTGTCCTCGTCGTAAACGGCTGGCCCCTCGGGAACCGCCCTGCCAAGCGCCTGCAAGAGATCGTCGAGCTGACTGCGCTTGGCGGCTGAGACGGGCACGATCTCGGTGAACTGAGCAAGCGTGCCCAATCGGGCAGCCTGCTCGTAGACACGGGCCTTTGCTCGGTCGTCTTTGATGAGGTCGGACTTATTGAGTGCGACAACCGTCGGACAGCCCTTGGGGAGCCGTTGCAAAACAGCCTCATCCTCGTCTGTCCATCGCCCAGCCTCCATGACCCACAACAACACATCGACCTCCTCGAACGTGCCCAAGGCAGCGCGATTGAGCTGACGATTAAGAGCCGCCGTATAAGTGCTCTGAATACCCGGTGTATCAACGAAGACGAGCTGACGCTCGCTGTCGGTGTGCACACCCATGATGCGATGGCGCGTGGTTTGGGCCTTGCGGGAGGTGATGCTGATCTCAGCGCCCACGATGGCATTGAGCAGGCTCGACTTGCCCACATTGGGACGACCCACGATTGCGACCGTCCCGCAGCGATACGCGCTCATTTCAGCGGAGACTCTTTGGGCTTAAATTCGAGCTTGGCCTGAGGCGGCTCCTCCAAGGTGCGCTTTTTACGGGCGCGCTTGGGCACCGCTGTGAGCGCAGCCTGAGCCGCCGTAAACGCTGCGGTCGCAGCCATCTGTTCAGCTGCCCGCCGACTCGCGCCCTGGCCCAGCACAGAGATGCTGAGCTTCGCAATGGCGCACTCGACCTCGAACACCTGACTATGGGCGGCCCCGTGTGTGGCCACCACCGAATAAACGGGTAGCGGAAGGGCATGCCCCTGAAGAAACTCTTGCAGCAGGGTCTTGGCGTCCTTGCCGAGGGTTCGGGCATCGACCTGCCGAAGAATGGGGCGGTAGAGACCATTGACGACTTCCGAGGCTGCATCAAAGCCCCCGTCAAGCAAGATGGCACCGAAGAGTGCCTCGAGCGCATCAGCCAGGATGGACGGACGGCGCAGACCACCGCTCTTGAGCTCGCCGTCACCCAGGTGCAGGTGCTGATGAAGGGAGAGCGACTGCGCAATGTCGTGCAGGGCCTGCTGGCGAACGAGGCTAGAGCGCACCCGACTCAAGTCGCCCTCTGTAAAGCCCTCGAGCTCGTCGTAGAGCAGCCGCGCAACCACAAGGTTGAGCACGCTGTCGCCCAGGAACTCGAGGCGCTCGTTGTGGTTTGCCCCGTAGCTGCGATGCGTGAGGGCTAGCTCAAGAAGTTCAGGCCTGCGGAACCGATAGCCAATGCGCTGCTCGAGCATCGCCGCGGGCGCGGGGGTTCTCACTCGATCCATCCCAGGCGACTGAAGTTTCCGTCGAAGACCTCAGAGGCATTGAACCAGACCAAAATGGCACGACCCGCAAGATTGCGCTCTGGTATGAAGCCCCAAACCCGACTGTCCGCAGAGTTGTCTCGGTTGTCGCCAACCCCAAAAAAGTGGCCTTGAGGGACACGACAAACCATACCGGTGAGGGTACGTTGACACTGATCTCGGAACGGAAAAGCCTCGGCCAAAAGAAAACCGTTCCCCATGTCGGGGTCCACAAGCGTGTGATAGCGCTTGTCACCGAGTTGTTCTTCAAATCGGTCAATAGGGCGGACCATGGTGGCGTCCATAAAGGCACCTGCTGGTGTCCGTGGGACCTCGACCCCATTGATGCTGAGTACCTTGTTCTCGTAGCGCACCTCGTCTCCCGGCAGGCCAACAATGCGCTTGATGTAATCCTGCGAGGAGTCCTTCGGGTAACGAAAAACCACCACGTCCCCTCGCTCTGGGCTTCCGAGGTCGATGATCTTGGTATGCACGATGGGCAGACGAATGCCATAGCTGTACTTCTGCACCAGAATCATGTCGCCGATGCGCAGGGTCGGAATCATGGAGCCCGAGGGAATGTTGAAGGGCTCGAACGCGAATGACCTCAGCAGAAAAATCACCAGCAGCAGCGGGAAGAACCCTGCGGTGTACTCGAGCCACCCCGGCCGAGGGGCGCCAGCGGGACGCTGCTTTCGCCAAACCATGCGATCAAGGGCCCAGAGCAAACCCGTAAAGACGCAGACCGAGAAAAGAATCAGGGAGTAGTTCATGAATTAGTCTTCAACCTTGAGGATGGCTAGGAAGGCCTCTTGAGGAATCTCAACAGTACCGACCTGCTTCATGCGTTTCTTACCAGCCTTCTGCTTCTCAAGCAGCTTTCGCTTGCGTGAGATGTCGCCTCCATAGCACTTGGCCAACACGTTCTTCCGAAGTGCTTTTACGTTCTCGCGGGCCAAAATATTGACGCCAATCGCGGCCTGAATGGCCACATCGAACATTTGCCTTGGAATGAGCTCGCGAAGCTTGGCGACCAGCTCTCTGCCGCGAGACTGAGCGTTCGCGCGGTGCACGATGACGGATAATGTGTCGACCCGCTCTCCGTTGATGAGGATGTCCATCTTGACCACATCCGAGGCCCGGTGCTCTTTGAACGCATAGTCCATCGATGCATATCCACGAGAGACCGACTTCAGCTTGTCGAAGAAGTCGAGCACGATCTCGTTCATGGGAATCTCGTAAGTGAGGTTCACCTGACGGCCGTGATAGCTCATGTTGGTCTGCATGCCACGCTTGTTATTGGCAAGCGTCATCACCACCCCCACATAGTCCGAGGGCATAAAGAGGTTCACGGTGACAATCGGTTCACGGATTTCCTCGATCTTGGTGGGGTCGGGCATTTTGGAGGGATTGTCGACGTCGATGATGCTGCCGTCCTTCATCAGGACCTGGTAGACCACCGTCGGAGCGGTGGTGATGAGGTCGATGTCGTACTCACGCTCAAGACGCTCTTGCACAATGTCCATGTGCAGCAGGCCCAAGAAGCCACACCGAAACCCGAAGCCCAGCGCCTGTGACACTTCCGGCTCGAACTGCAAGGCAGCATCGTTGAGCTGAAGCTTCTCGAGGGCATCTCGCATGAGGTCGTACTCCGAGCTCTCGACTGGATACAGGCCAGCAAAAACCTGGGGCTGAATCTCTTTGAATCCCGGCAGCGGACCGGAGGCGGGCTTGCCTGCCAGCGTAACCGTATCACCAACCTTCGCAGCCTTCAGTTCTTTGATGCCCGTAATGATGAATCCCACCTCCCCGGCACAGAGGGTGTCCTTCTGCAGCGACTTTGGGGTGAACACGCCGAGCTGTTCAACGGGGTGAACCGTGCCAGTGGCCATGAGCAACACCCGGTCGCGCTGTGCGAGTCTGCCGTTAACAACGCGCACCAGCATCACCACGCCGACATAGTTGTCGAACCAAGAATCGATGATGAGGGCTTGCAGGGGCGCATCGGGGTCGCCCTTCGGAGGGGGCACACGCGCAATGATCATTTCAAGGATGTCTCGAACGCCCTCGCCGGTTTTGGCGCTGGCCCGAATGGCATCGTGCGCATCAATACCGATGACGTCCTCGATCTCTTGAATGGCCTGCTCGGGGTTGGCCGCGGGGAGATCGATTTTGTTGAGCACCGGACAGACCTCAACGCCAAGGTCGAGTGCCGTGTAACAGTTTGCGACGGTTTGCGCCTCGACCCCTTGCGATGCATCGACCACCAGCAAGGCGCCCTCGCAGGCGGACAAAGATCGACTCACCTCGTAGGAGAAGTCGACGTGTCCCGGGGTGTCGATGAGGTTAAACAGATACCTCTGACCATCGAGCGCCGTGTACTGGAGAGCAGCGGTTTGGGCCTTGATGGTGATACCCCGCTCGCGCTCAAGGTCCATGGAGTCGAGCACCTGGGCCTCCATCTCGCGATCGGAGAGGCCGCCGCAGAGCTGAATGATTCGGTCAGCCAGGGTGCTCTTGCCGTGGTCGATATGGGCAATGATCGAAAAATTGCGAATATGCTGCAAGTGCGACATCCAAAAAAATACGGCCTGGAACTCGCCAGGCCGCTGGGTTAAACCCCGACGGTCTCCCGACTAGGGCTTGAGCGGCACGAACTGCACGCCTTCGCCTCGGCGAACCAACAGCACAACGGTTCGCTTGCGGTCAAGCTTCTCGGCGGCAGCCACAAACTGCGCGACAGACCGAACCTGAACATTGTTCAAAGACAGGATTATGTCACCCTGGCGCAGTCCGACCCGCTCGGCTGCGCCCTTTACCGCCGCAATCTGAACCCCTGCGGACGATTTGGACTCACCTGAGGCCACAGGGAGCTCTGACAGCGAGAGGCCCAGCCAGTCAATTGAGGTCGGTTTATCGGCTTTTGGGGTGGGTTTGGCAGCGGTTACTGTTTTTTCGGGCTCAACCTGACCAACCTTAACCTTTAAGGTTTTGACCTCTCCACGTCGCCACACCTCGAGCGTCGCCTGAGACCCAGGAGGGGTGTTCCCAACCAAGCGCGGAAGGTCAGAAACCTTCTCAATGGCCTTGCCGTTGAACTTCAGAACAATATCGCCTGCCTCCACACCTGCCTGTTCCGCAGGGCCTTTAGGCTCAACGTTTCGCACCAAGGCCCCACTCGCAGTCTTCATGCCCAGCGCCTCTGCAACCTCGCGGGTGACCTCGTCGATGGCCACGCCAATGCGACCGCGCACGACGCGGCCCGACTTGCGCAGCTGGTCGGCGACACGCGTGGCCTCATCGATGGGAATCGCAAACGAGATGCCCATAAAACCGCCCGTACGGCTATAAATTTGGCTGTTGATGCCCACGACCTCACCAGACAGGTTCAGCAAGGGGCCGCCGGAATTACCTGGATTAACAGCCACATCAGTCTGAATGAAAGGAAGGTAGTCGCCTGTGTCACGGCTCTTGGCGCTCACAATGCCTGCGGTGACTGTGTTGTCGAGACCGAAGGGGGAGCCGATGGCCAGAACCCACTCACCCACCCGCAGTTGGTCAGGGTTTCCGACCTTCAGGAAGGGGAGCCCTTGCGCCTCGATCTTGAGCAGGGCAACGTCGGTGCGAGCGTCGGAGCCCACGACGGTAGCCTTGAACTCGCGCTTGTCGGTAAGCGTGACCACAACCTCATCTGCGCCATCAATGACGTGGTGATTCGAGAGTAGGAAGCCATCGGCACTGATGATGAACCCACTTCCAACGCCCCGCTGACGGGGCTCGGGCCGAGCTTCACCCTCTGACTCTGGCGGGCCCTGCCTCCCTCCCCCTGGTCCGGGATGACCCGGCGGCATAAACCGGCGAAAGAACTCATAGAAGGGATCGTTCTCGTCGAGTGGAGGCATGCCGCGTGGCCCACGAGCCGCTCGCTCTGTGGTGCGAATGTTGACCACTGCAGGGCCGGCTTTTTCGACCAAGACGGTAAAGTCGGGAAGCCCCCGCACAATCGGGCTTGAAACAGACTGCGCAAGCGCCGGCGTTGCAAGGGAGACCGAAAATGCAAGGGCAACACCCATGGCCCCGGCAGACAGCATGCGACCCATACGATGCATCATGTAAAACCTCTTTTGTGTAAGCACGGTTGTGTAACCCTAAGGAGACTGCTGAAGCCAGGCCGCTGGGAATGTTTCGGCGAGTGCAGTGGCTGCCTGAAGCGGCACTTCACCCAGCGCGGTCACCGCAAAATCGCCCCTCTGGCGCGTGACCATGCTGAGGCTGCCATGCTGACTGAAGCCCCCGTCAGCCATGGCCGGTGGGCGTCGCTCCGCAAAGAGCGAGACCGTTGCAAGGCCATCGCTCAGCACCCATTGGCGCAAGCTGCCGTCGGCATTGGCGAGCGCTGCCGTGAGCACAAACCCCCCCGTAAGGTCGGCGGAGGCGGCTGGGGGCGTGACCTTGCGCATCGGACTGAGAGACTGCGTCCAACCCGTCTGACCCTCAAAACGAGAGCGAACCAAACGCTCCGACACCGGCCCGAGCCGGATTTCTGAGAAGACGTATTCTTCGCGGATGCTGCCGTCGGCGTCCAGCAGCTGCTGCTTGAGCAGAAGCTTGCGGTTGCGCTCAACCCAGCACCGGACTCTCCAGCGCAGCGCATCGTTGGGGACCAACTCGATAAGATCGGTCTCAAGCCCTGCGACGCGATACCCCCCCTTGACCTTCACCCGATAGTGGCGCAAGAGCTCACGCCCATCACCCAGGAACAGCATTGGAAAATCGGGCCGCAGGGGCCGATGGGGGGTGACGCGAATCTCCCGGCGATCCGGGAGGTAGGCTCGCACCCCCTCGGAGGAGCGGATGATCTCGCGGGCAGGACCATCGAGCGATTCCAGGCGCACGGTGGGGCCGTCGGCCGCAACTGCGTGGTAGAGGCGGGCGGTGTAGACGCCCTGGGTCTGCTGATGCGAGAAAACCCCAACAAAGCTGGTGCTGCTGGCCGCCTGATTTACTGCTCTAAGCAAGCTGAGATCATCTGTACCGGGGCGGTCTTGAGCAAACCCGCAGAGGGGCATAACAAGCCCGATCAAGAGCATGCAATGCCGGTACAGGCTCGAGCGCATCACGGTTGCTCCGACTCCAAGCGCATCTTGACGACCGTAGGCCCGTGGGCGTCGATGAACTTTCTCGCTTGAGGATCCTGCCAGGGCGATTGAACCCGCACGGTCTGAACGCCTGCCTGCGATGGGTTTTGTACGGGGCTTTGCATAGCGACCGGAGCATCAAAGGACTCAAGCCCCGGCAAGGCAACAAAATATGCGGCAGAGACGAACCCAACGGCGCCCACACCCGCTGCCAGCGCAGACACCAGCCGACGCCGCTGGCGCACTTCTCGCTGATGAGCCGGCAGAAAATGAATGGGCTCCCGAGCGATGGCATCCATGACCCGCAGCTGAAATCCTGAGGAAACCTGTTGACTGCCCCCGGGGTGCAGTGCGTCGGAAATCATTGCGAACTCGGCATAACGCGCTGCGACCGAGGGGTCTCGCGTGAGGGACTTGAGCTGCTCGTCTGTTAAGTCACACTCGTCATCAAACAACGCACTTGCCCATTCGGCCTCTGATGGCATTTGGCTGTGATCTTGGTGCATGCGGACTCCTTGATGCCTACCAACGTTTATGCCCAGGATCATCGATGAGCGGGCGAATCTGCTCAGCGATGGCCTCTCGGGCACGGAAAATACGGGAACGGACAGTGCCAATTGGACAGTTCATGGCGTCTGCAATTTCTTCGTAACTCAAACCCTCTATTTCTCGGAGCGTCACCGCTGTCCGAAGTTCCGCAGGCAGCGCCTCGATGGCGCGGTTCACGGTTTCCGCAATCTGCCGCGTCATGAGCACAGCGTCTGGCGTCTGAATGTCTGCTATGGCCTCATCGGCACCGAATGGTTCCCCATCCTCATCGTCATTCGAGAGGCTTGATAGGGGAATTGGCCTGCGCCCCTGGGCAACGAGGTGGTTTTTCGCCGTGTTGACAGCGATGCGATAGATCCAGGTGTAGAAGGCGCTCTCACCCCGGAACTGCGGAATGGCCCGATATGCTTTAAGAAAAGCCTCCTGGGCAACGTCTTCGACCTCTGCCGGGTCTCTTATGAGCCGAGAGATCAAGCGGATAACCTTGCGCTGATACTTAGAGACGAGCAGAGCGAAGGCCTGCTGATCGCCTGCCTTGACCCGATCTACGAGAACCTGGTCGGCCTCTCTCGGGTTCATTGGGAGGTCCTAGATGCGACGGAAAGCGAGGGTGCCGTTGGTGCCACCAAACCCAAAGTTATTCTTGAGGGCCACAGACCCGGACCATTCACGTGCCTCATTCGCACAATAATCTAGGTCGCATTCGGGGTCTTGATTCAGGAGGTTGATGGTGGGCGGACAGACCTGGTGGTGAAGCGCCAAAACAGTGAGTACGGCTTCTAGACCTCCCGCCCCACCCAGCAAATGACCCGTCATGGACTTCGTCGAGCTCACGATCAGGCGACTGGCATGCGAACCGAAGGCAGCCTTGATGGCCTCTGTTTCGTTCTTGTCCCCCAGCGGAGTGGATGTACCGTGCGCATTCACGTACCCCACCGCGTCGGGCGATACACCCGCATCGCGCAAAGCCGAGACCATGCAACGACGGGGACCATCCATATTCGGTGCAGTCATGTGGTGGGCGTCGCCTGAAAACCCAACGCCTGCGAGCTCAGCATAGATGCGAGCGCCACGAGCGCGCGCGTGCTCATAGGATTCGAGCACCATCACGCCCGAGCCCTCACCGAGCACGAATCCATCGCGGTCTTTGTCCCATGGGCGGGAGGCCGTGTACGGATCGTCGTTACGGGTCGAGAGCGCCCGGGCCGCTGCAAAGCCGCCAACACCCAGCGGTGAGATGGTGGACTCTGCCCCGCCCGCGACCATGACATCTGCATCGCCCGCCTGAATGAGTCGGGCGGCGAGACCAATGCTGTGAAGGCCGGTCGTACAGGCTGTAACAGCCGCCAGATTGGGGCCCTGGAGGTTACGCAGAATGCTGATGTGCCCGGAAATCATATTGATGATGGAGCCCGGGACAAAGAAGGGACTGATGCGACGCGCACCGCGATTCGTGTACTCGCCATGCGTGTCTTCAATCATAGGCAGGCCGCCAATACCGGACCCCACCATGACCCCAACCCGTTCTGTGTTGGATTCGGTCACCACCAAACCCGAGTCGTCGAGTGCCTGTAGCCCAGCTGCAATGCCGTAATGGATGAAGACATCCATGTGGCGCGCCTCTTTCGCTGAGATGTACTGCTCGACCTGAAAGCCCTTGACCTCGCCCGCGAAATGAACAGGCATGCCAGAGTGATCGAAACGGGTTATGGGCGCGATGCCATTCTTCCCAGCGACGATGGAAGACCATGTGTCCTGGACTGTGTTTCCGACGGGGGAAACACAGCCAAGGCCAGTCACCACGACACGACGGCGCCCCACGGCGCCCGAGAGGCCGTTTGCACTCATCGGGTCAGATATTTCTGTCTGGAGAATTACTTCTTCAGGTTGTTGTTGATGAAGTCGATGGCTTGCTGGACCGTGGTGATCTTCTCTGCCTCTTCATCAGGGATTTCGCACTCAAATGCATCCTCGAGTGCCATGACCAGTTCTACGGTATCGAGCGAGTCCGCACCAAGATCGTCAACAAACTTGGACTCGGTCTTGATGTCCTCAAGCTTGACGCCAAGTTGCTCTGAAACGATTGCCTTGACGCGCTTTTCGATGTCTTCCATGGTTTCCTTCCCTTTGTTAACCAAACAAGCTTTGGCGCCGCGATTGTATCAGCACATCACCATTCCACCGTTGACGCTGAGCGTCTCTCCGGTGATGTAGCCGGCGGCCTCTGTTGACAAGAAGACTACAGAAGCAGCCACATCGTCAACCGTTCCGAGACGTTGTGCAGGAATTTGCTGCTGCAACGCATGAATCTGGTCCTCGCTCAGGGCGCGTGTCATGTCGGTCTCAATGAAGCCTGGCGCAACGCAGTTCACGGTAATGCCACGACTCGCGATTTCCCGAGCCAACGCCCGCGTCATGCCCGCGACGCCTGCCTTTGAGGCCGCATAGTTCATCTGACCTGGATTTCCGGAGAGACCCACCACAGAGGTGATGTTGATGATGCGTCCCCATCGTGCCTTCATCATGGGCTTGAGCACCGCCCGTGAGAGTCGGAACACCCCGGTGAGGTTGGCCTCGATGACCTCGTCCCACTCGGAATCCTTCATCCGCAATGCCAGATTGTCGCGAGTGATGCCCGCGTTATTCACCAAAATATCGAACCGACCGTGGTCAGTTAAAACGCGTTCGACCAGGGCAGCCGCTGCCTCCGGCTGGGTGACATCCATGACCAAGCCCATGCCAGTCGCGCCTGCTGCGGAGAGCGCAGCGCCAATCCTTGCGGCCCCCTCTTGGGTTGTGGCCGTGCCGATGACCGTGGCACCGGCTTGGCCCAATTGAAGCGCAATGGCCTGCCCAATGCCACGGGTGGCTCCCGTAACAACAGCAACCCGCCCTTGCAGCGGCGAGGAAAAGATGGATGTGGTCATTTCAGGGCCTCTAAACAGGCATCAAGACTGGCCTGATCGTAGATATTGAGTGTCGTGAAGGAAGGGTCAATGCGCTTGACCAGTCCGGTGAGGACCTTGCCTGGACCACACTCGACCACGTGCGTAATCCCCTGCTCTGCCATGGCTTGAATGGTCCTGACCCACTGCACGGGACGCATGGCCTGCGCAGAGAGCGCCCCCACAATGGCCTCGGGAGTTGCGTGAAGCTGTATATCGACGTTATGGAGCACAGGCACCAATGGACTCGACCACGACACCGACGGGAGGTAGTCTGCAAGTGCGCGGGCAGCTGGCTCGAGCAGGCTGCTGTGAAATGGGGCCGATACGGGCAGCATGAGCGCCCGCTTTGCGCCCAGGGCCTTGAGTGCCTCACACGCAGACTCAACGGCACCCAAGTGCCCCGCAATGACCGTTTGATCGGGCGAGTTCAGGTTCACCGCCTCGACGATCGCATCAGAGCGAGTGTTGGCTTGACAATAGGCCTCAATCACATCAGAGGCGAGGCCGAGAATGGCCGCCATACCCCCCACCCCTACGGGCACGGCGGACTGCATTTGCTGGGCTCGAAAGCGAACCGCCCGAACCGCATCTGGCAGGGTGATTGCCCGTGCGGAACAGAGCGCGGCATACTCGCCGAGGCTATGTCCTGCCATGAGGCTGGGTGCAAAACCACCGGCAGCAATAAAGGCTTGGTAGCAGGCCACCGCGCTCGCAACCATGACAGGCTGGGTGTTGACCGTGAGGTTCAAATCCTCAGCAGGCCCCTGTGCGATCAGAGTACCAAGATCCTCACCAAGCGCCTCTGAGGCCATGGCAATGGCCTCTTCTACTGCAGCGTTACCCTGAAAGCCGGAAAGCATGCCCACAGACTGAGAGCCTTGCCCCGGAAAAACGAATGCACACTTCACGCCTTCACTCCCTCTGACTGCTGGGTGGTTTTCAATAGGACGGCTCCCCAGGTAAACCCTCCGCCGACACCCTGGAGCAGAACGGTCTGACCTGCCTTGATTCGCCCCTCTCGCCTCGCGACATCAAAAGCCAAGGGGACCGAGGCCGCTGAGGTGTTGCCGTGACGATCGACAGTGGTGACCACGCGCTCAAACGGCAGACCAAGACGACGTGCCGTGAACTGCAAGATCCGAATATTCGCCTGGTGGGGGACGAGCCAATCGATCTGGTCAGGTTGCATGACGGCATCGGCCAAGACCTCGCGGGCCGACGACTCCAAAACTTCAACCGCCAGTTTGAACACGGCCTGGCCATCCATGGTGAGGAAGGGATGCCCTTGAGCCTGGCCATGAGCCACCTGACCCGGTGTGCGCAGGATGTGTTCGTATTCGCCCCGAGCATGGAGTCGGTGCGCGAGGATGCCCGGTGTATCGCCGGCGCGGAGCACGAATGCACCAGCGCCATCGCCAAAGAGCACGCAGGTGCCGCGGTCTTTCCAATCGAGGATGCGCGTGAAAACCTCGGCGCCAATGACCAGCGCTGTCGTTGCTTTTCCAGCCTTGATGAACAGATCTGCAGTGGCCAGCGCATAGACAAACCCGCTACAGACCGCCTGCACGTCGAATGCTGCCCCATTTGAGATGCCGAGCTTCTTTTGCACCAAGCATGCCGTTGAGGGAAAAATCATGTCGGGCGTGGAGGTTGCCAGAATGATGAGGTCTATCTGGGAGGCCTCGACCCCTGCATCTGATAGCGCCCGGCGCGCGGCCTCGGCTGCAAGGTCGCTGGTGAACAAGTCTGGCGAGGCAATGTGGCGCTGTGCAATGCCCGTGCGCTCTTGGATCCAGGCGTCGGACGTCTCAATACCGTCGGCAGCCAGCCGTTCAGCGAGCGCTTGATTTCCGACGGGCTGACCGGGCAGAAAACTGCCAGTACCAACAATCTGACTAAACCGCTCGGTCACGCAGTACTCCTGCCTCTGCGCCGAGAGCGCGGGCGATTCGGTCATTTAGGTCTTTCGATGCGGCATCGGCCGCACGCGAGAGCGCGTGACGAAAGGCATAGGCATCGGCCGAGCCATGGCTCTTGACCACAATGCCCCGCAAGCCCAGAAGCGCCGCTCCGTTGTAGCGTCGATGGTCGACCCGCTTGGCAAAGCGCCTCAAGACGGCTTGGGCAATAAGGGCAGCCAGCTTTGTGCTCCAAGACCGCATGAACTCTTCCTTAAGGAAGCTACCCATCATTTGAGCCAGCCCCTCGGAGGTCTTGAGCGCGACATTACCCACGAACCCATCGCACACGATGACGTCGGTGGTCCCTTTGAAAATATCGTTCCCTTCGACGTTCCCGTAGAAGCGCAGGCTGCTCTGGCGCAGCAGTTCACCGGCCGCTTTAACGGTCTCATTGCCTTTGATGACCTCTTCGCCGACGTTCAGAAGCCCCACGCTAGGCGACTGCGCGGACGTGTCGCCCTGCGCGTCATTCAAGGCCGAAACCAATGCGCAGCCCATGAGGGCGAACTGCAGAAGGTGCTCAGCGGTGCAGTCAACATTCGCGCCCAGGTCGAGCATGAGGGTGGAGCCGCCGGTGCGATTCGGCAAGGCTGTTGCAATGGCGGGGCGGTCGATCCCTTCCAGCATCTTGAGCACGTAGCGGGCAATGGCCATGAGAGCGCCTGTGTTGCCAGCACTGACCGCAGCATGGGCATGTCCGTCGTTTACGGCCTCTATGGCGAGGCGCATGGACGAACGACGTTTGTTCTTGAGAGCAACGGCTGGGGGGTCGTCCATGGCGACCACCTCGTCGGTGTGCTGAAAGGCCACCCGGTTCGCGAAGGAAGAGGCCCATTGCGGATGGTGACGGTCGAGCCAACCACGCAGCAAGGGCTCATCGCCAACGAGCAATGCGCTGTGGGCTGGGTGTCGCTGGAGAAAATCGATTGCGGCCGGGAGGGTCACGGATGGACCGTGGTCACCCCCCATGCAGTCAATCGCGACGCGCACGTGAAGCACGGATCTGATTTTTTAGGGCCAAGGACGACACACGCCTTGGCTCAGCGACAAAACTACGCCTCGCCAGCGCCGGTCTTCACGACCCGCTTGCCACGGTAGTAGCCCGTGGGGCTGATATGGTGACGACGATGGACCTCACCTGTGGTGGGCTCAACCGCAGTGGGGGGGTTGCTGAGAAAATCATGTGCCCGGTGCATACCACGCTTGGAGGGCGACTTCTTGTTCTGTTGGACAGCCATGTCAATGCTCCAGATGTCTCGAGAAAAACTCGCGTAAAAACAGGCGATTGTAGCCTACTCTTTGATCTTCTGGTGCAAAAGTGAGGCGAGCCCAGAGAACGGACGCTGAAGATCGCTGGCCTCGGGCTGCTCGGGCAGCTCACAGCCCGAATGCTCCATGAGGTCCTCAAGCGCGAGCAGCAATTCATCTTCAACAAGACTTGTAAGCGTGGCTTGATCCTCGGTCGAGAGGGTCTCCTCCAGGTTGTCTTCGAGGGAGAGCTCGGCATCCGCTTCCGCTGCCGTATCGAAGAGTCGGAACCGCCGCTCCGCAGAAAAATCGGCGGTCAGGTCAGACAGGCAGCGCGTGCAGGTAAGGCCAACCGGTCCCATAACCTTCAGCGCGATGCTGTTGTCGTGAAAGTCAGCTCCCCACTGCATGAGCCCGAGGATACGCATGCCAGCCGCACGCAGCCGCTCCGTCTCGATCGAGAGCGAGCCGCTCCAGGCAGCCCCGCTGGGAAACTGCTCCGAAAGGAGTCGACGATCGATCGGGGTTAGTTCAATGCCTGCACTTTTCATGGCACTGATCATACTGCCCCTACAATGAGGCGCATGCTCATTCTTGCCTCAACAAGCCCGTATCGGCGCGAACTGCTCAGCCGTTTGGGGCTGCCCTTTGAATGCCAGCCTCCGGGTGTTGAAGAGACCGCAGCCCCAGGTGAGCCCCCTGTAGCGCTGGCGCAGCGACTCGCGCGGGAAAAGGCGACGGCCGTCCTGGCCCGCTTTCCTGACGCGACTGTGATTGGGTCCGATCAGGTTGCACTCTGCAAAGGGCGCGTGCTCGGTAAGCCCGGCTCACCCCAGCGTGCGCTGGAGCAGCTTCAGTGGCAACGTGGCAGCGTGACTGAGTTCCATACAGCCTTCGCCGTGCTGAGAGGGAGCCGCCTCATTGAAGAGGTGGTGACAACATGCGTTCAATGGAAATCCGAGTCAGAACTCACCGACAAACGCTTGCAGCGTTATGTCGAGCTTGAGCAGCCGCTCGACTGCGCGGGCGCTGCGAAGTCCGAGGGACTGGGCATTGTGCTGCTTGATAGAGTAGAGAGCTCCGACCCCACGGCACTGATTGGGCTACCTATGATTCGGGTGAGTAATGCCCTTACCGCCTTAGGCTGGGAATTGCTGCCTCATCCCGCAACAATTTGATTGCAGAGGCACCAGCGCCTGCACCAAATTCTCGGGCCAGTCGCTCTGGCCAACTCGGCTCGTAGCTGTAGTCCACCAGCTTGCTCGCCTTAATTACGTCTCGGGCAACGCCCTCAAGTGAGCCAAGCCCATCGGCCAGACCGAGCTCGATACCTCGAGCGCCAGAAAAGACCATGCCCGAGAAGACCTCGTCTCCGCCCTTGAGCCGCTCGCCGCGACCGGCCTTGACGGCCGAGATGAACTGCTGATGGACCTCATTGAGCATGTCCTGCACAATTTTTTTGGCCTTGGGATCCTCGGGCAGAAAGGGGTCGTTCAATGCTTTGTTCTCTCCGGCGGTCATGAGACGCCGCTCAACCCCGACCTTCTTGAGGAGCTCTGTGAACCCAAAGCTGTCCATGCGAACCCCGATAGAGCCCACCAGACTTGCCTGGCTGACATAAATCGAGTCCGCTGCTGCAGCAACGTAATAGGCGCCCGAAGCCCCGACGTCTTCAATGACTGCAATCACCTGCTTCTCTGGATTGAGCGCCTTGAGACGCCGGATCTCATCAAAAATCAGCGCGGACTGAACCGGGCTTCCGCCGGGGCTATTGATGCGCAGAATAATGCCCTTGGCTTCTCGTGTCTCGAACGCCTCGCGCAGCGCGTCGTTTACGGTAAAGGCGTCCACATCGCCGTCGGGTTCTATGACTCCGAGCACGCTCACCACAGCCGTGTGCTCGGCCAGGGTTTCGGCACCACTATGGCCACGCCAGGGTTCCTCGGTCAAGAAAACCAGCAGCCAGACGAAAAACAACAGCGTAATGACTCGACGCGCCATGGCCCAGCGACGGGCATCCCGCGCCTCCTTGAGCTGTCCCGCAACCAGCTTCTCAATGACCGAGCGCTCCCAGCCAGAGGGCTGATTCGCTTGAACATCGGTGGTTGTTTTTTCAGTGGGTTCAGACATGTGCGGGCCTTTCAGGCAGAAACAGTTCGGAGCACCCAGCGCGAGAGGCTAGGCACATCGTTCATGATAACCAAGGGTCTTGCGGCCTCTAGACGATCGCGCGGGTGTGCGCCGTAGGTCACCGCCGCCGCGTGGGCCCCGGCTGCATGGGCCATCTCAATGTCGTGTGTGGTGTCACCGATCATGAGCACATTCGATGGGGGCACCGCAAAGGCCTCGCAGAGCTCAAGCAGCATGTCCGGAGAGGGCTTGGGCACAGACTCATCTGCACACCGGGAATCCGCGAAGTAATGCCGAGTTGCAGTTGCATCGAAGGCGCGCTCGAGACCCACGCGAGACTTGCCGGTTGCGACCGCCATTGGGAGCTGACGCGCTTGCAGATCATCGAACAAATTGGTGATGCCATCGAAGGGAGTCAGGTAGCGATCACGGGCCAGGTAGTGATGACGGTAGCGATCGGTGAGCGCCGCGACCTGGTCTCGGCTCAACCCTGGTGCAACATGAGCGAGCGCATCGTGAAGCCCGAGCCCGATCACATATGAAGCCTCCTGAAGACTCGGTACGGGCAACTCCAGATCCGCGCAGGACTGCCGGATGGCCTCGGCAATGGTGAGCGTGGAGTCGACCACAGTGCCGTCCCAGTCGAAAACCACGAGTTCAATGTTCACGCTTTGGCTCCTGAATACCCGCCCTCTCGAGGGTCTGGGTCAATGTGGTTGGCAGCGCGGCTGTCAGGCTGAGCGGCTCACCCCAGGCGTCCGCACTGAGCTCAAGCCGCCAGGCATGCAGGAAAAGCCGCCCCAGGCCGAGTGCCTTGGCCGCGGCCTCAGCGCGGGGATCTGTGTACTTCGGGTCGCCAAGAATCGCGTGTCCTCGGGACTGCAGGTGCACCCGAATCTGATGGGTTCTTCCCGTGAGCGGCTCGCACTGCAACAGGGAGACCGTCTCGGAGCCTGCCTTGCCGAGCCCCAACAGGCGCACTCGCGTTGCGCTGGCCTGGCCCTCTGGGTCGGGTCGAACCCAACGCTCTCCATTCGGGGCGAGGGTCTTGAGCAGGGGCGTCTTGATGATCTGGCTACCCGCATCCCGCCAAGCCCCAACCACCAAAGCGAGGTATCGCTTTCGCATGCCCCCTTCGCGCAAGAGGCGGTGCAGGCGCAGCAAGACCTTCCTCTGGGTGGCGAGCATGAGCAGCCCTGAGGTCTCTCGATCGAGTCGGTGCGCGAGCTCCAGGTATGGATCTTGGCGAACCGCCCTCAAGGCCTCCACAACCCCCAAGTCGACACCACTGCCTCCGTGCACCGCAAGGCCTGAAGGCTTGTCGACGACGAGAAGGCCCTCGTGGTCGTAGATGGGAGCCAATTGACCCACCATGCGGTCGGCCTTGGCCTGCCGGGCCATGACCACGCCCTGGGCTTCTTCTTGGGGAGTCGCCACGCGGACTGGCGGGATTCGGAGGGTTTGTCCAATCGACAGGCGGGTGTCGGCCTGAACGCGTCCCTTGTCGACGCGGACTTCACCCGACCGGATCATGCGGTACACGCGAGTTTTGGGTACGCCCTTGAGGACGCGGAGCAGAAAGTTATCCACACGCTGGCCGTCGCCCCCCTCGTCGATGATCAGGTTCTGAACCTGATGAAAAGCATTTTCCAGTGATTTCATGAAGAGATGGGGTAAACTGCTGACGTTCCTAGTGAACAGGTTCGATGACTTCCGCGATCGATGGTTCAAATCCTCGTCGCGATGTGTCTTCGGGCCCATTGTAAGTGACCACGGAGCGCAACTTGAGCGTGACCGGGCCCATCGAGAGAAAACAGCAGAATCAATGAATCGCGTGGATGTTCCCGTGACGAATCCCCTCAGCGGCGGCGCACAGCCCGGCCGCTGCGTTGAACCGATCACCCTCCCCTTGTTCATATCTAGCGACCAGCCCCACTGGCCGTTGCCTGCGCTCGCCCGGCCCCTATCGCTCAGCTCGCTCCCCTTCCGCCACTAGGGCGGTGTTTCGGCGCGTGAAGGCGCGCCTTTTTTGGGAGTTTGTATGAAACGTATGCTGTTTAATGCCACGCACTCTGAGGAGCTGCGCGTGGCCATCGTCGATGGGCAAAGACTCGTCGACCTCGACATCGAAACCGCCGGCCGTGAGCAACGCAAGAGCAATATCTACAAGGGTGTCGTGACCCGCGTCGAGCCCAGTCTCGAGGCCTGCTTTGTCAACTACGGCGAAGAGCGTCATGGCTTTTTGCCCTTCAAAGAAATTGCACGCGAATATTTCCGGCCCGGCGTGGACGTGGGCCGTGCCACCATCAAGGAGGCAATTGCCGAAGGCACTGAGCTCCTGGTCCAGGTCGAAAAAGAAGAGCGCGGGAATAAGGGCGCAGCCCTCACGACATTCGTGTCACTTGCCGGTCGTTACTTGGTGCTCATGCCAAACAACCCTCGAGGGGGCGGTGTTTCGCGCCGCATTGAAGGTGAGGATCGCCAAGAACTTAAGGAGGCCATGGACCAGCTCGAGGTGCCCGGCGGCATGAGCCTTATTGCCCGTACAGCTGGCATCGGGCGAACGGTTGACGAGCTTCAGTGGGACCTCAACTACCTCCTGCAACTCTGGAAGGCAGTCGACGACGCCAAGGGCCTGCAGTCGGGTGCCTACCTCATTTACCAAGAATCCAGCTTGGTGATTCGCGCCATTCGGGATTACTTCCACCCGGACATTGGCGAGATCCTCATCGACACCGACGACGTCTACGAGCAGGCGCGGCAGTTCATGCTGCACGTCATGCCCGACATGTCCTCCCGCGTGAAACGCTACCGCGACGACGTGCCGCTCTTTTCGCGCTTTCAGATCGAGCACCAGATCGAAACCGCCTACTCCCGAACGGTACAGTTGCCGTCGGGCGGCGCCCTCGTGATCGACCACACCGAAGCCTTGGTTGCAGTCGATGTGAACTCGGCCCGTTCAACGCGTGGCTCCGACATCGAGGAGACAGCGCTTCGCACTAACCTCGAGGCAGCCGACGAGGTGGGGCGCCAGCTCCGTCTGCGTGACTTGGGCGGACTCATCGTTATTGACTTCATCGACATGGAGTCGACAAAAGCCCAGCGAGAGGTCGAGCAGCGACTGCGCGATGCCCTTCACCACGACCGAGCCCGCGTTCAAATGGGCAAGATTTCGCGCTTCGGCCTCATGGAACTCTCTCGCCAACGGTTGCGGCCTGCTCTCAATGAGGGCTCGCACATGGCCTGCCCGCGCTGCAACGGAACGGGCGTCATTCGCGATACCGATTCGAGCGCTCTCCACATCCTGCGCATCCTTCAAGAAGAATCCATGAAGGACAACACCGCAGCCGTGTATGCCCAGGTTCCTGTTGAGGTTGCGAGTTATCTGCTCAACGAGAAGCGCACCGACATTGCAAAGCTCGAGGCACGTCTGAAGGTGACGATTGTGCTCATCCCGAACAAACACCTCGAAACACCGAACTACAAAATCGAGCGGCTTCGTCATGACGACCCCAGGCTTGAGGACGTCAAGGCCAGTTACGATCTCGTCGACCAGCCCACAACGGACTCCCCTTACCTCGAAGCCAAAGAAGAACCGGCAAAGCCCCGACAAGAGGCTGTGGTCAAGGGCATTACGCCCTCTGGCCCAGCGCCCGTTGCAGCGCCTCGACCAGCGCGCACTGCACCTGCCGCTCAGTCAGTACAACCAGCTACAGGACTTTGGGCCAGCATTGTGGCGTTCTTCAAAGGGCCAGACGCATCCCAGAGCCAGCCTGCCCCCGCCACCAAACCGCAGTCCGAGGGCCGTTCAGGCTCGAACTCTGGACGCGGTGGTCGACAGGGAGATGGTCGTCGCAATGGACGTAATGGTCGTGGCGGGGATCGTTCCGAGAACCGCGACAGGTCTGAAAATCGAGACCGCTCCGAGAATCGCGAGCGATCTGAGCCCCGAGAGACGAAGGAAGTCCGTGATGGACGTCCCGCCCGAGAGCCCAAGGAAGGCCAAAGCAAGGCGAGCGAAGACAATCGGGCCCCGCAGAATGGCCGCGAGGGTGGCCGCGAAGGTGGCCGCGAGGGCGGGCGTTCGCGCGGTGGTCGCGGTCGTAACCAGCGAGAGGGTCAGGGCGAGCTTCTTCCCCAAGAGGCTGAATCGGAACTCGTGCAGGTTGCCCCAGCCGATGGCGCTGACGAGAGCGCCAATGGAGAGGGCACGGGGCGTCGCCGCAGGCGGCGTCGCTCGAGCAAGCGCGGTGATGGTGAGGGCAGCGATGCATCCGCAGTCGATGCATCCGCAGTCGAAACCACCGCCAACGCGCCTGAGACCCAACCAGACCTGCAGACCGCTGCTCAGCCCCAAATGGAGCCCGCTCTGGCCGCTCCGGCTGATCCCGATCCAGTCGATTCAGCTCCGGTTGCATCACCCCCGGTCGCACCAGCTCCGGTAGCACCAGCTCCGGTAACTCCCGCCCCCATAGCCCCCGCTGCAATGTCTGCCCCTGCGGAGGTTCCGGTCACCCCTGCTCCTGTTGCTCCCATTGCACTCGACCCAGCTGTCATTGCAGAGGACCTCAAACAAGCCGGGCTCGAATGGGTGCAGACCGCACCCGGCCAGCAGCCGCTCGAGGCTGCCGTGGAGCCCCCCCCAGTTTTGGGTCGCAAGCCGCGCCGGCAGTCGGCCAATGCGGTTGCCGAGCCTCTGGTCATGGTGGAAACCCGAGACGCGGAGCCCCCCGCAAGCTCGTAACCTAGCGAGCTTATGACCGAACGCCAGCGCATCATTCCCATACAGCCGGGTCTGGAGAGCCCTCTCCGCCCGGTGGGGACGGCTACCGGTCAGCTGTGCCCACCGTCGGCCATTCGAGACGCTCGGGGGCGCTGGCTGCGTGATTTGCGCATCTCGGTTATTGATCAGTGCAACCTTCGATGTCGATACTGCATGCCCAGAGAGGTTTTTAATGACGATTACGTCTACCTCTCGCGCCAGCAGATGCTCAGCTTTGACGAGATCACCCGACTGGCCGCTCGCTTTGTTGAACTCGGTGTTCAGAAGATTCGCCTTACAGGGGGAGAACCCCTGCTTCGAAAGGACCTTGAGTCGCTGATTGCCCAACTGGCTCAGCTTCGAACCCTCGATGGTCAGCCCATTGAGCTGGCCCTCACCACCAATGGCCTACTGCTCAAGCAGAAAGCGCGGGCCCTCAAAGCCTCAGGGCTGCATCGGGTTACCGTAAGCCTCGATGCCATCAATCCAGAGCAGTTTCAACGCATGGCAGATCACGCGGGTGCGAGTCCAACCCAAGTCCTTGAGGGCATTGCCTATGCAAAGTCACTTGGGCTGCGCATGAAGGCGAACATGGTGGTCCAGCGGGGCGTAAACGATGGAGAGATCATTCCCATGGCACACGCCTTCCGTGAACTCGGAGTCAGCCTGCGATTTATTGAATTCATGGATGTCGGAAGCTCCAACGGTTGGTCCATGGAGCATGTACTTCCCTCGGACGAGGTCCTTCAACGCATTCATGCCGAGTGGCCCATAGAGCGATTCGGGAGGGAGGTCGCCAGCGAAGTTTCTGAGCGTTGGCGCTATGTCGATGGCGCAGGTGAGGTGGGCGTGATTTCCTCGGTCACGGCCCCATTCTGCGGCAACTGCTCAAGAGCACGGCTTTCAGCAGAAGGCGGGCTATACACCTGCCTGTTTGCAAACTCAGGGGTGGACCTTCGTCCCATACTGCGGTCGGGCGCGTCTGACGACGAGATCAGAACAGTACTGGCCGAGCGCTGGAACCAGAGAACGGACCGGTATTCAGAGCTCCGGGCGGAACTCCATGCCTCGGGCCAGAGTCGGCCCAAGGTGGAAATGAGTTATATCGGGGGTTAGCGCTTAATAATGCCCAGTGGACCGGGCAGCGAGGCGTAGTAAGCGGCAAGGTTCTCAATGTCTTGCTTTGAGAGTGCAGCGGCCATGCCTGACATCACCGCGTTCTTGCGACGCCCGCTCTTGTAGTCGGTCAGTGCACGCGAAATAAAATCTTCGTACTGCCCTGCCAAGATCGGGTAGCTTGCGTCGAGGCCTTTAACGCCATCGGCACCGTGGCAGGAAATGCAAGCTGCCTCTTCCGATTTTGCCTTGCCCAGGGCCACGTTTCCGGCAACGGCTGCAGAGTGAAGCGTGAACGCGGCACCAGCGACCATAACGAGTGACATCCATTTGTTCATGTTCTGACTCCTTACTTTCCGCCGCGCGCATAAAACGCAGCGAGGTCGGCCATGTCTTGCTCTGTGAGCGATGTGGAAACCGCAACCATGGAGGGATGATTCCGCTCTCCGGCCTTGTATGCCTTCAGAGCAGACACAAGGTAAGCCTCATTCTGGTAAGCGATTTTGGGGACTCGATATAGAACGGGGAAGGCCGTCTTGTACTCGGGAATGCCGTGGCACCCAATACACATGGAATTCTTCATGGCACCGCGGGCAGGATCGCCTTTGACCTCTGCTGCGGGGGCCTGCGCGAGGGCAGGAACCGTCAGACCAGCACTGATGAAGACCGAAACGGCCGCAGTGCGAGCGGCGCGAAGATGCGAAATCCGCATGTTTTCTCCCTTGGTTTCAAACATGCGGATTCTAGCATTTGTGGCAAAACTTATGCGCCCAAACCCTTTAGCAGAAAGCCGTTAAGCCGCCGCACGAACTGGGCCGGGTCCTCGGGCTGCCCCCCCTCGGCCAAGAGCGCCTGATCATGCAGAAGCCAAACCAGGTCGCCCACAGTCTCTGAAGTATCGGAAGCAGTTGCCTCTCGAACCAGTGCCTTCACCAGGGGATGCTGAGGGTTGAGCTCGAGAATCGGCTTTCGCTCAGGGGCTGCCTGCCCAGCGGACTTCAACAGACGCTCCAAATGGCCACTGACATCCTGCTCGTCAGAGACCAGACAGCAGGCTGAATCGGTGAGCCGCTGCGTGAGCCGGACATCCTTGACCTTGTCTCCAAGAACAGCCTTTGCTCGCTCAAGGGCTGGCTTGCTCTCCTGCTCTGCGGCCTCCAAGGCCTTCTTTTCATCCTCAGCATTCGAGCCATCAGCATCTGAGATGTCGCCCAGATCCAGGCTGCCCTTGGCCACTGACTGGAGCGCCTTTCCGTCGAACTCATGCAGGTAATTCAAGACCCACTCATCGATGCGATCGGTGAGCAGGAGCACCTCTACGCCCTTCTTTCTAAACACCTCTAGGTGGGGGCTGCTGCGCGCAGCGGTGAGGCTGTCGGCAGTGAGGAAATAGATCTTCTCCTGCCCAGCTTTCATGCGACTCAAATAGTCCTTAAGCGTGACGTCCGGGCTGTCACCTGCGCTCTCCGTGGAGACGAAACGGCTCAGTGCGGCCAACCGGTCTTTGTTCGAGAAATCCTCGCCAAAGCCTTCCTTCAAGCACTGACCGAACTCCTTCCAGAGGGTCTTGTAATCGTCGGGCCGCTGCTCAGCCATTTCCTCAAGGAGACTGAGCACTCGCTTGGCACAGCCCTCGCGAATGGCACGCACGTCCCGGCTCTCCTGAAGAATCTCACGCGATACGTTGAGGGGGAGATCGGCTGAGTCCACCACACCGCGCACGAATCGAAGGTAGTTTGGCAACAACTGCTCGGCGTCCTCCATGATGAAGACACGCTTGATGTATAGCTTGAGCCCATGCCGCTGCTGACGGTCATAAAGATCGAAGGGTGCCTTGCCCGGTATGTAGAGCAACTGGGTGTACTCAGAGCGCCCCTCAACCCGATTGTGGGTATAAGCGAGTGGGTCGTCCATGCCATGCGAGAAGCTCTTGTAGAAAGCCTTGTACTCCTCGTCGGTGATTTCTGACTTGGACCGCGTCCAGAGTGCAGAGGCCTGATTGACAACCTCCCACTCCTCAGACTCTACGTATTCCTTGGCCTCGTCATTCCAATCCCGCTTCTTCATCTCAATGGGGAAGCCAATATGGTCCGAATAGCGCTTGAGAATTTCCTTGAGCGTCCAGTGCGAGAGGAGGTCATCGTGGCTCTTGCTGTCATCACCCTCCCCCTGAGCGGCTCGCAGGTGAAGGGTAACGACGGTTCCGCGTTCAGGCTTATCAACAGTCTCGAGCGAGAACTCCCCAGTTCCCTCGCTCTCCCAGCGCACCCCCTGAGAGGGCGCAAGCCCCGCGCGACGTGTCAGAACAGTGACCCGATCCGCGACGATAAAGGATGAATAAAAGCCGACCCCAAACTGGCCAATGAGCGCTGAGTCTTTGGCTTTATCGCCCGAGAGTTTGCTGAAGAATTCCTTGGTGCCCGATCGCGCAATGGTGCCCAGATTCGAGACCACCTCGTCCCGGCTCATGCCAATGCCATTGTCTGTAAGAGTAATGGTGCGGGCCTTTGAATCGAAGCCGATCTGAATTTTGAGCTCGGGCTGGCCTTCAAAGAGTTGATCATTGGCCAAGGCTTCGAGCCGCAGCTTGTCGCAGGCATCGGAGGCGTTGGAGACCAGCTCGCGAAGGAAAATATCGCGGTTGCTGTAGAGCGAGTGAATCATGAGGTGAAGCAGTTGCTTCACTTCGGTCTGAAAGGCAAGCGTCTCTTTGGACATCAGAAAACTCCATGCAAGGTGTGAACAGGATCAGCCTTTACGTGGGGACGCTAAAGCGGCTTTTCAAGTGCTTCAATGGCCCGTGGCTTCAAACGCAGATCCAGCAGCTTTCCCTTGCGGGCGCGCTTACTAACGTAGTCAGAAATCTCTTGGGGCCGCAGGGTGGCACGAGCCTCTTTTCCTCCACGGCCCTCGCCGCTGACGCAGAGCCCAAGGGAGCCGACCATGACGGCATCAACCAACACATCATCGGAGCCCTCAAGCTCCATGAGTGCAACCCCACGCCCTCCGTTGCCGAGCACTTTGACCTCATCGAGCCCACACACCAACAGTCGTCCCTTCCGACTGAGAATGGCCAGTGACGCTCGATCCTGGGGAATGGCACGCAATAGGGCAATCGAATCGCCTGGCTCCAAGCCCACAAACTGCTTGCCACTTCGGTTGCGGCCAACCATACCGTCAAGGCGTGTCACGAAGCCAAGACCGGCCCGGGTTGCAATGAGTAGCGACTGTGTGGGTGGTCCCGCCACAAAGTGAACCAGTTGGCTGCCGGTCTCCAGCTCAATCATGCTCGAGAGGGGCGCGCCATCGCCTCGCCCGCCAGGCAGCTGACTGACAGCCACGGAATAGGCGCGGCCTGAGCTCGACAACGCGACCAACGCGTCTGTGGTGCGGCATTCGAAGGTGGCGTAGAGCGCGTCACCGGTCTTGAACGTGAAGCTTGACGACTCATGGCCATGCCCCTGGCGTGCGCGCACCCAACCGTTGGTGGATACGACCACTGTAACGGGCTCGTCTACAACAGGGATCTCGAGGGTGGTCCGGCTCTCCTCCTTCATGAGCGTGCGCCGGTCGTCTCCGTAGGTCTTCGCGTCGTCCGCAATCTCTTTGCTGACAGCCTTACGCAGAGCGCGCTCGTTGTCGAGCAAATGGCGGAGCTTGTCAGCCTTATCGCGAAGCTCGCTAAGCTCCCTTTCGATCTTGATGGCCTCGAGCCGGGCAAGCTGACGCAGCCGAATTTCGAGGATGTCCTCCGCTTGCAGGTCGGACAGCCCGAATTCCTGCATGAGCGCAGGCTTGGGCTCTTCGCTCTCGCGGATCACCGCAATCACCTCATCGATGCGCAGCAGCGCAATGCTGCGGCCTTCCAAAATATGAATTCGCCGCTCGGCCTGCCCAAGCCTGAACTGACTTCGCTTGCGAACCGTCTCCACGCGAAAGTCAACCCATCCCTGCAGCATCTCAAGTAGCGAGAGCGAGCGGGGGCGGCCGCTTCCATCCACCGCAACCAAATTCAGTGAGACGGAGCTCTCAAGCGAGGTATGTGCAAGCAGCAACCGAGCAAACTCATCGCGATCCAGCCGTGAGCTCCTGGGCTCAAAGACGAGCCTGACCGCAGCGTCCTTACCCGACTCGTCGCGCACAGACTCCAACTGACCCAGGACCAGCTGTTTGACCTGCTGCTGATCCGGAGACAGCGACTTCTTGCCGGCCTTGATCTTGGGGTTGGTGAGCTCTTCAATTTCCTCGAGCACCCTCTGGCTAGAAACGCCATGGGGAAGCTCAAACACCACGAGCTGCCACTGCCCTCGCGCAAGTTCCTCAATGGTCCAGCGAGCCCTCATTTTGAGAGAACCTCGGCCGGACGCGTAGGCCGCCTCAATCTCTTGCGCGCTGGAGATAAGCTGCCCACCGCCCGGGAAATCTGGGCCAGGCAAGACCTGCAGCAACTCCGATAGTGAGAGGGAAGGCCTCTCCATGAGTGCCACAGCAGCCTGAGCCACTTCGCGCAAGTTGTGCGGAGGAATTTCGGTGGCCATGCCCACCGCAATACCCGAGGCGCCATTTAGCAGGCAAATGGGCAATCGCGCGGGCAGCCTTAAAGGCTCCTCGAATGACCCATCGTAGTTCGGACCGAACTCCACCGTACCCTCGTCTAGCTCAGAGAGCAGCAGCGAGGCGAACGGCGTGAGTCGAGCCTCGGTATAGCGCATGGCCGCGGCGCCGTCTCCGTCACGGGAGCCAAAATTGCCTTGTCCGTCGATGAGTGGATATCGAACCGAGAAATCTTGGGCCAATCGTACGAGTGCATCGTAGGCAGACTGGTCTCCGTGGGGATGGAACTTACCCAGCACATCGCCAACGACGCGCGCAGACTTCACCGGCTTGGCGCTGTTGCCCAGGCCCATGCGCTCCATGGCAAAAAGAATGCGCCGCTGCACCGGCTTCATGCCGTCGCACAAATCGGGCAGCGCACGTCCTTTTACGACCGAGATCGCGTAGTCGAGGTAGGCCCGTTCAGCGAAGTCGGCAAGACTCTGGGTGTCAGGGGCCGAATCCGGCTGGGCAAACAAATCGAGCGTGGTGTCTTGATTGGACATGGGGAGTTCTTATAGATCGACCTGGGCCTCGTGGCCTCGTGCCTCAAGCCAAGCTCGGCGGGCCGATGCCTCACCGCGGCCCATGAGCAAATTGAATCGGGTAGATGTCTCTTGCGCAGAGTGCTGCCCCAGCGTGACCGGCATGAGGCGCCGGGTATCGGGGTTGAGGGTGGTTTCCCAGAGCTGCTCGGCACTCATTTCGCCCAAGCCCTTAAACCGTGAGATCGACCAAGCCGTCTCCTTGAGCCCCTCTTGTCGCAGCTTATCGAGCACATGCTGCAACTCTCCTTCGTCTAGCGCGTAAATCTTACGCGCAGGCTTTTTGGCCCTGGCCTCCACATCGACGCGAAAGAGCGGTGGCCGCGCCACATAGACATGGCCTCGTGAGATGAGCTGGGGAAAATGACGAAAGAACAGGGTGAGCAACAACACCTGAATATGAGAGCCGTCGACGTCGGCATCCGAGAGCACGCAGACTTTTCCGTAGCGCAAGCTGCTGAAGTCAACGGTATCGTCGACGCCGTGGGGATCAAGCCCCAGCGCGACGGAAATATCATGTACCTCTGCATTGGCAAACAACCGATCGCGCTCAGCCTCCCAAGTGTTGAGCACCTTGCCCCGCAACGGCAAAATAGCCTGGCATTCTTTGTCGCGCCCCATTTTTGCAGAGCCACCCGCACTGTCACCCTCCACAAGAAAGAGCTCATTGCGCGCAAGGTCAGTCGACTCGCAGTCGGTGAGCTTGCCTGGCAATACGGCCACTCCAGAGCCTTTCTTTTTCTCGACCTTCTGTGCGGAGCGTTGACGCGTCTGCGCGGCCCGAATGGCGAGCTCTGCAATGCGACGGCCTGCATCGAGGTCCCGGTGGAGCCAGAGCTCCATCGGCCCTTTGCACTGAGTGGCCATGAGTCGCAGCGCGTCGCGGCTGGTGAGCTTCTCTTTGGTCTGCCCCTGAAATTGGGGGTCGAGCACCTTCGAGGACAGCACAAAACTGGCCCGTGAGAAGACATCTTCGGGCAGCAGCTTGACCCCTTTGGGCAAAAGACTGTGTTGGTCGACAAATCCCTTGACCGCCTGAAAAACCCCCTCTCGCAAGCCCGCCTCGTGGGTGCCTCCTGCAGGGGTTGGAATGAGGTTCACAAAAGACTCCCGAATCACCGACCCTTCAGCGCTAAACGCAAGCACCCATTGCCCACCCTCACCCTCGGCGAAGGTGTCATCACCCGCTGGCGCATAACCCTCATGCGACCATGCCGGCGCAATGAGTTCCGCATCGGCCAGAGACTCCATGAGGTAGGCCGCCAAACCACCCTCGTAACGCCAGGTCTGTGTCTGTTGGGTTTTCTCGATGAGGAGCTGCGTCGTTACGCCCGGCAGCAGGACAGCGCGAGCCTTCAGACTACGCGCGAGTTCCACCTGCGGGATCAGTGAGTCATCGAAATACTGCGGGTCTGGCCAGGCGCGAACCATGGTTCCAGAGCGCCCTTTGACCGCAGCGCCTTTCTGCAGGGGGCGAACCAGCTCTCCACCTTCGAACCCGATCGTCCACTCAAACCCATCGCGCCACACCGTGACATCGAGCCGCGTCGAGAGGGCGTTGGTCACAGAGACGCCGACTCCGTGGAGGCCGCCTGAGAATGCATATGCCCCGCCTGAACCCTTGTCGAACTTTCCGCCGGCATGCAGCCGGGTATAGACAATCTCGACGACGGGGATGCGCTCCTCTGGGTGCGGCCCAACCGGAATACCCCGACCGTCGTCAGCCACGCTCACGCTGCCATCGAGATGCTGCGTAACCAAAATGGTGCGCGCATGCCCTGCAAGCGCCTCATCGGCCGCGTTGTCAATGACCTCTTGAATGATATGCAGCGGATTCTCGGTACGGGTGTACATACCGGGCCGCTGCCGAACGGGTTCGAGCCCCTTCAGAACCCTGATAGAAGATTCGTTGTAGTTGTTTTTACTCACAAAAAATAAATTCTTCTCAAAAGTTATCCCCAGCCCATGTGGAAAAAACCGAGGTGAACCACCCCGAAGGCCGAGGGCATCAGCGGTGGACTGGGGTGCTCAAATATTGACCACCTCATTCCAACCGAACTTGACAGCACCCTACAAAATTTTCTCGCTCACCAGAATGCCGTCAGCATCCGCAACAATGAACTCTCCAGGGCGCACGATGACCCCCGCAAGGTCGACCGGAATGTCCTTGGCCCCAAGCCCAGCGGTGGCGGGACGACGAGGATGATTCGAAATCGCCCACACACCGACCTGAGCCTCGATGAGCTCAGATAAATCGCGCACGCAGCCGTGAATGACAAGGCCCGCCCAGCCCTGCCGCTCAGCTGTGAGCGCGAGTTCACCACCCACCAAGGCACAGCGGTCGCTGCCACCGCCATCCACCACAAGAATGCGCCCAGCGCCTGGTTGCGAGAGTGCCTGACGAACCAGACCGTTGTCCTCAAAACACTTCAGGGTTACGACCGGGCCCGACATGGACTCTGCGCCCCCGTAGTTTTGAAAGACGGGCGGCAGAACCCGAAGTCGACCGTCTGCAATGAGCGACTCGTGGGTATCGCACAAATCTGGGGTGCGACGCGGAGTGGCCGAGGCAGGCCTTTGAGATTTGGTGTGTGGTTTCATAAGTGCATTAAAGTATGCCCCACTTCATTGAGGGTTCTCATGCTCACCTTTCTTCTCTTTGCTGCTGGGCTGGTTGCATTGGTGGTTGGTGCGGAAGTGCTCATCCGGGGTGCGGGCAGCATTGCCCGCTCGGTTGGCCTCTCGCCCCTGGTTGTTGGACTCACGGTGGTTGCGTTTGGCACCAGTGCCCCCGAGGCAGCCGTTTCCATTGGGAGCGCACTCCAAGGACAGCCGAACCTCGTCATGGGAAATGTTGTCGGCAGTAATACCTTTAATGTGCTGGTCATCCTTGGTCTGTCAGCCGTCATCATCCCGCTGAGCGTGCATTCCCAAATCATCCGGCAGGAGTTGCCAATTATGATTGGCACGGCGGCGCTCATTGTCTTGTTTGCCTTTGACGGGGTTGTGAGTCGAGGTGAAGGACTCTTACTCGCACTCGGGCTCGTGGCCTACACGAGCTTTCTTGTGATTCAAGCGCGCGGCGCCCCATACACTGAGACTGAGGACCTCGCTCCCAACGAGGCCGCTGAGGCAGCGAGCCAGCCCAGCCTTCCGAAGAGCCTCCTGTTGGTCGCGCTCGGCCTTCTTGGGCTCGTGTTGGGGGCGGATTGGCTCGTGCAAGCCTGTGTCGATATTGCCAAAGCTCTGGGCATGAGCGACCTGGTCATTGGGCTCACGATCATGGCAGCAGGTACATCGCTGCCCGAACTGGCCGCATCCGCTGCCGCTGCATTGCGAGGTCAGCGCGACATTGCCGTAGGCAACATCATCGGCAGCAACATTTTTAATATTCTCGGCTGTCTCGGGCTTGCCGCGGTCGTCGCTCCGAGTGGAATTACCGTGGCTCCGTCCGTGTTGAGCTTTGACGTGTGGGTCATGGTGGCCGCCTTTGTCATCTGCGTGCCCACATTTTTGCGAGGCCGCGACATCAGCAGGACGGAAGGTGCGTTCTTTTTGCTCGCCTACGGCTGCTACACAACGGTGTTGCTCATGAATGCCTAGCGCCCCTAAATTTGAAGCAGCTTTCGCATTGCAAAGGCAAGGCGGTCAATACTTAAGGGCTTTTTGAGCACGTCATGAACCTGAAGCGTCTGGTATTGCTTCATATCAAGAAGGCCGATCGCGCCCGAGCAGACCAAGACAGGCGGAATGACAGTGCCCCGTTGCCTGGCCCAGTCTGCCAGGTAGGCCAGCACAGACACGCCGGTTAGCCCGTCAAGCTGGTGATCGAGTAGCACCAGATCAAATCGCTCTTGCTGGAGCCAATTCATGGCCTCGTTTGCGCAACCGGTCTCTCGCGCCTCAAGACTCAACAGCCTCCCCGCCGACACCATGAGCTGGCGGGAGACACGGTCGTCGTCCACTACGAGGCATCGCAGCGGCACGGATTGCACAGGCGTTGTGGCCTCTGTTGCTATTTCGTTCATGACCGACTCTCCTCACAGGAAGGTGTTTCAGAATTTGTAAGGGCATCGAGCCAAGCCAGCGCCTGCGCCCCTGCGCGCCTCGTCTCGTCCAGCGAGCCGCTCGGGTCTTGCATGGCCGCCCGGGCGAGCTGACCAAATTGCTCGCAGCCAAGAGACGGTGCACTGCCCGCAATCCGATGCAGCGCTGCAGCGCGAACCTCTCGCTCCGTAGCCCAGAGGGCATCCAGGTCAGTTCGCATCTGCGCGCAGACATCCACCAAGAATGACGCGCGCTCCTGCGCTGAGAGGTCGCCAAAGTTTTCAGTAAAAATTGCGAGAACGGGGTCTGGCACGAGCATTACGCGGCCTCCCGACTGAGTCCCGGGGAGGTCACCCGCGCGCGGATGAGCGTGCGCAGGCCCTCAAGCGAGCGCACCAAGTTCATTCTCATCCGTTCAAGACGCTCAGCCCCCGCTTGCTCGCGCAATTCAGCCTCGACGGACTTACACCATTCGGAGAATCGAACATAGCCAATCATGCCGAGCGCCCCAGATAGGCGATGCACCCAACCAGCCAAGAGTTCGACTGGTACAGCCACACCAATTGCATGGACCTCTCGAATCGCGGACTCAACCAGCTCAAGAGACGCAGCCAACATGCGGTCTGCGACGTCGAGCCTGGCAAAGTTCTCATCCCAATAGCCCTCATCGATGACCAGGCGGCTTGTCTGCTCGAGCACCTCTATCAGGTCGTGTCGCCGAAAGGGCTTGGCGAGGTAAGCATTCATGCCTGCCTCCATGCAGCGCTCTCGATCGCCGCTCAGCGCATTTGCGGTTAGCGCAACCAAGGGCAGTCGAGCCCCCCGCCCTCCCCGTGCTCGGAGTTGAGATGCCGCCTCGAGGCCTCCCATGCGCGGCATTTGCATGTCGACAAGCGCCAGGTCAAAGGGCTCGGCCCCTGAGCCCACCTGCTCAAGCACAGCGAGTCCATCGGTAACGTGAACAACAACATGCCCCAACTGGGTGAGCAGGGATTCGGCGACCTTTGCATTTACCTCGTTGTCTTCCGCAAGCAGAATGCGCAGCGGCGAGAGGTTCTTTGATTCCGCTGGCCCACTATTTTCCGGCGTTGGCGCATTCCCTCCCATAACCGGCAGGTTTAGAGATGCCGAAAGCAGCTGAATCAGGCGTTCACCTCGAACCGGCTTTTGAATCTGTGCCGCAAAACCCTCTCCCGTGGTGTCAATCTTAGCAAGCTGCCCCGCGGAGCTGCAGAGTACAAAGGGCAATGTGCTCTCGGGGTGCCTGGCCCGCCAGCGCTTCAGGAGCTCGACCCCACTGAGGCCGGGCATCATGTAGTCAGTCAAGACCAAATCAAAGATGGACAGTCCCGAACCACTCTCCTCAAGCCTGTCCAGGGCCTGCTCTGCACTGTGTACGGACAGCGTTCGTACACCGACGCGTGCGAGGATGCGAGACAACATGGTTGTGTTCACCGGCAGGTCATCGACCAACAGAATGGTCTTGCCACTTAACGGATGCGCAGCAGGCTGCAGCCAAGGCGATGGTGAACCGCCAAGTGCTTCTGGCGCCGGCGCAGCAGGAATGCACACCTCAAAAACGCTCCCCTTGCCTGGGGCGCTGCGCACGTAGAGTGCGGCACCCATGGCCTTGAGAAGCCCTGAGCAGATGCTCAGCCCAAGGCCAGTCCCACCAAACCTCCGGGTGATGGAGTCGTCTGCCTGGGCGTAAGCAGAGGACAACCGCGAGAGCTCGACCTCGCTCATGCCAATACCCGAGTCGCTCACACGGACACAGAGCCAGCCCTGCTGCTCACCTGTTGGAGCAGCCACCAACTCTCGGGCCACCCACCCGCTGGCCTGCTCCTGGGCAGTGAGCCCCCCACTCAGCGGCGCATCGGACCACTGCACCTGAACCTGCACCGCACCCCGCTCGGTAAACTTCACGGCGTTGCTCAACAGGTTGTTAATCACCTGACGTACGCGCAGCCCGTCAATCATCAGACAAGGCTCAGGAAGGTCCACATCCTGCACGATCTCAGTGACCAGACGCTGCCCCTCAACCGGCGCGCAAAGCCGAGCGGCGTGCAGTTCGCAAAGCTCCTCAATGAGCTGGGTCACCACCACCGGCCCGAGTTCGATCCGTACAGCGCCCGCCTCGAGTTTTGAGAAATCAAGCACATCGTTGAGCACCCCGAGGAGACTCTCCGCAGACTTGAGAATGGTCTGCACACACTGGCCCTGATCGGGCGAGAGTGGGCTGTGAAGAAGCAATTCCGCCATGCCCATCACCCCATTCATGGGTGTACGAATCTCGTGACTCATGTTGGCCAGAAAGTTTGACTTGGCCTGTGCAAGCGCTTGTACATCGAAGAGACTCTGACGCAGTCGAAATGCATCGAGAACCACCTCGGCCAGCTCTTCAAGCGCTAGCTGATCCGCTTCAGTGAGCGATCTGGGCTCATGGTCAATGACGCAGAGCGCGCCAAGGCCATGCCCATCTTCTAGGCGCAACGGAATGCCGGCGTAAAACCGAATGCCCCCGTCCTGCAAAACCAGCGGATTCGCCTTGAAGCGCGCATCTTGGGTGGCATCGGGAACGACCAAGGCCTGCTCTTGGCAAATGGTATGCGCACAGAAGGCATCCTCTCGGGGAGTCTGTGCGAGCTCGAGCCCGGTCTTCGCCAGAAACCATTGACGGTCGTCATCGACCAGAGAAATGGCCGCAACCGGCGTTCTTAGGATCCGTGCCGCCAGTCTGACAACTCGCCCGTAGGTTTCTGTGGGATCCGAGTCAAGAAGCCCGAGCGCATGCAGCCGCCGCAGCCTCGCACTCTCATCGAGTGGAACAGGATATGCCATTTGTATTTCCCCCCATGCTTTTCTTATTGGGGTGACAGTTTCAAATGTCATGTTTACATGACTATTTCAGCCGTGGCCTTTCTCGCAGCGAATCCCTGTTTTCTGCGATTTCTTTTACATCAGCCCTTTTATTTTATTAATTTATATATTATCTTTCAGTCAACTTTAACTCGGTCGCTCTGTCATGCCCCCACTTCACCGCCCCCGCCTGACGCTCTCCCTGCTTCTGCTCACGATTGGCGCGTCCCTCGTAGCCGAGAGCATGATCTCTGCGCATGCGCAAACAACGCCCAAAGCAGCCACGGCTGCCACCCCCCTGGCAACCCTCAAGGTCGAGGCGACAGCCGGAGGCGCACTGACCAAAAGTCTCGATGGGCGGGTCGAAGCCATACGCCAAGCCACCCTCTCGAGCCAAGTGCCTGGTTCCATCCTGGAGGTGTTGGTTCGCGCGGGAGACCGTGTTCAGGCAGGCCAACCCCTCGTGCGCATCGATGCAAGGGCTGCACAACTGAGCGCAGCGGGCGTTGAAGCCCAGCGACAAGCAGCAGAGGTCAACCTCTCCATTGCAAAAAAAGAGCTCGAGCGCCAGCAGGCACTCTTTAAAAAGCAGTACATCAGCCAAGGCGCACTGGATCGCGCACAGGCATCCTTTGACTCTGCCCAAGCTCAAGCGCAGTCCCTTCAGGCTCAAGCCCGCGCTGCGAACACCCAAGCCAATTTCTATGTTGTTGAGGCTCCTTACGCAGGCGTCATTTCAGCGGTCACCGCGCTGCCCGGTGACATGGCCATGCCCGGTCGGCCCCTCATGGAAATCTTCGACCCCAGTGCCCTGCGCGTGACCTCCTCGGTCCCGGAGAGCCTGCTTGGGTCCGTCGCAGGACGCCTCTCAGCCTTGCGCATTGAACTCCCCGGGCTGGGCGGCGCACTGCGCGCCCCCACACGGGCCGAACTGCTTCCGCAGCTGGACCAGAGCCAGACAGCAGAGCTTCGGCTGGGCCTCGGCGCAGTTCCAAGCACCGTTCTGCCCGGGTCATTCGCACGCGTCTGGATTCCGGCTCAAGGGGACTCCGCTACCACCCTTGGTTCCCCTGAAATTCCCAGCTCCGCAGTGCTGCTGCGCGGAGAGCTCACCGCCGTTTACGTTATTGACGCCAACGGACGGCCGCAACTGCGACAGATTCGCCTGGGTCGAAGCCGCGATGGGCGCGTCGAGGTGCTTGCCGGACTTCGCGTGGGAGAGACGATTGCGCAGGACCCCCAGGCCGCGGCCCGGCTGCGATAGGAGCGCACCATGAGCCCATCTCTTGGAATCTCCGGTCGCATTGCGCGCGCCTTTCAGTCTGCGCAGATCACCCCCCTGCTGGCATTGCTCAGCCTGCTGCTCGGGCTCTTTGCAGTCTTCGTAACACCGCGCGAAGAGGAGCCGCAGATCAATGTCACGATGGCCAACGTCATTGTTCCATTCCCAGGTGCCGCAGTTCGAGAGGTCGAGCAGATGGTCGCTATCCCTGGGGAGCAGGTGCTCTCTCAGATTGCTGGCGTTGAACATGTCATGTCCGTCTCTCGTCCGGGCATGGCGGTGCTCACGGTGCAATTTGAGGTCGGTGTCCCGCGAACGGAGGCCCTCGTTCGCCTCCATGACACCATTCGGGACAATGCCGACTGGCTTCCCAAGGGTTTGGGTGTTGGCGAGCCCCTGGTCAAGCCACAAGGTATTGATGACGTACCCATTCTGTCTCTCACGCTCTATGCTCAGAACCCAGAGACGGGCGCATACGACCTGCAGCGGGTCGCACACAGCATTGAGTCCGAACTCAAACGCGTGCCGGGAACCCGAGAGGTCGAAACACTTGGCGGTCCTGGGCGAGCGGTACTGATTGAAATAGATCCAGAGCGCATGGCCACGGCTGGCCTGACCATCGCCGATCTCCGAGGTGCGCTTCAATCAGCGAATCAAGGCATTCCCGTTGGGCGCCTCACCAGCGCGAACCGCTCTGTTCAGGTTGATGCAGGCCCCTATTTGGCCAGTGCCCAAGAAGTTGCTGAGCTCGTGATTGGCACTCGCGAGGGACGTCCCATTTACCTGCGCGATATTGCTCAGGTTCGAGAGGGCCCCCCCGTTGCAAGCCAGTCTGTCTGGCACGGTTACGGGCCCAAAACACCTGGGCCCGAGCAGACCGCTGTGACCTTATCGGTAACCAAGAAGCCTGGTGAGAATGCAATCGACGTGGCGCAAGCCGTCATGGATCGGGTTACAGGCCTCAAGGGCACCATCATTCCCGACGATGTCGTGCTCGTCGAGACGCGCAACTACGGCGAGACCGCCAACGACAAGGCCCAAAAGCTCATTCAGAAGCTGCTCTTTGCCACCCTCTCGGTCGTCGCCTTGGTCTACCTCGCCCTGGGTCGCCGAGAGGCCGCGATTGTCGGAGCGGCTGTGGTGCTCACGCTTGCAGCCACGTTGTTCGCGTCTTGGGCTTGGGGCTTTACGTTGAACCGGGTCTCGTTGTTCGCCCTCATTTTTTCAATCGGCATCCTTGTGGACGACGCCATCGTGGTGGTCGAAAACATTCATCGGCACCAAGCGCTCTACCCACAGAAAACGCTGCTGCAAATTATTCCTGGGGCGGTCGATGAGGTTGGTGGCCCCACCATTCTCGCCACCTTCACAGTCATTGCCGCACTGCTGCCCATGGCTTTCGTCTCAGGCTTGATGGGTCCTTACATGAGCCCCATTCCCATCAACGCCAGTATGGGCATGCTCTTGTCTCTGGCCATTGCCTTTGTGGTCACGCCATGGCTTGCAAATCTCTGGATGAAACCCCACGGCACAAGCCACGCGCTGGAGGGTCAGGAGCAGACGAGCCGGCTCACCGCCGCCATGGCCCCATGGTTTGAACGGATCTTCAAGCCGCTGCTCGACGATGTTACGGGCGCCAAAGCACGCATGAAGTTGGGTCTGGCGGTTCTGGGGCTGATTGGTCTCTCGGTGTTGCTCCCGGTGCTCGGCCTCGTGCAGCTCAAGATGCTGCCCTTTGACAATAAATCCGAACTCCAGGTGGTGGTCGATATGCCTGCCGGCACCCCACTCGAGGAGACGGCCGCCGTCATGCGCGCACTCACGGCACATCTCTCAACGGTTCCAGATGTGGCGCACTACCAAGCCTATGTTGGTGGCGCATCACCCATCAACTTCAATGGCCTGGTGCGGCAGTACTACCTGCGCAGCGGTCCCGACGTGGGTGACATTCAAGTCAATCTGCTGCCCAAGGCAGAGCGCAAGGAACAGAGTCATGCCATTGCCACGCGGCTTCGCCCGCAACTCCAGGCCATCGCAAAGCCCTTCAATGCCAACGTAAAAGTGGTTGAGGTGCCCCCAGGTCCGCCAGTGCTCGCGCCCATCGTGGCGGAGATCTACGGTCCTGAAGAGGAGGGTCGCAGGCAGCTTGCAAAGCAAGTGCGAGCAGTGTTCGAACAGACAGACAGCGTGGTCGATGTAGACGACAGCAGCATTGCAAGCGCGCCCCGATTCCTTTTGGCAGTGAACCGCAGCCGCGCGGCAACCCTCGGGGTCTCGGCGGGCGATGTAGTCGCCACCCTGCGAGCGGGCCTCTCTGGCGAGAGTGCAACTTACTTACACGATGGCAGTAAGTATCCCGCCCCTGCTTTGGTTCAACTCCCGGCTCACCGCCAAGGTGACCTCGACAGCCTGCTTGCGCTGCGCGTGCGGTCCGCGACTGGCCAGACTATTCCCATTCGGGAGCTGGTGACTGTGAAAGACACCACCCAGGAGCAGCCGATCTACCGGAAAGACCTCTTGCCTGTGAACTATGTCGTGGCAGATATGGCGGGGCGAATTGACAGCCCGCTCTATGGCCTGTTCTCCATGCGGGGCGAGATCAGCCAGATCACAGCGCCCAATGGCGGGCCGCTCGAGGAGTATTTCATCAGTCAGCCGACAGATCCCTGGAGGGGCTACGCCCTGAAGTGGGATGGCGAGTGGCAGGTCACCTATGAGACCTTCCGAGACATGGGTGCGGCTTATGCGGTGGGCCTCATCCTCATTTACCTGCTGGTGGTCGCGCAGTTTGGGTCCTACCTAACCCCTCTGATCATCATGGCCCCGATTCCTCTCACCATTATTGGGGTCATGCCAGGGCATGCGCTATTCGGCGCCCAATACACGGCTACCAGCATGATCGGCATGATCGCCTTGGCGGGCATTATTGTTCGCAACTCCATTCTGCTCGTGGACTTCATTCACTTGCAGCTAGCGCAGGGTGTCGCGCTCAAAGAGGCCATTGTGCGCTCTGCAATTACCCGTGCGCAGCCCATTCTGCTGACGGGCTTTGCTGCCATGCTCGGTGCCTTTTTCATCCTCGATGACCCCATCTTCAACGGGCTGGCTATTTCCTTGATTTTTGGCATCTTTGTCTCAACCATTTTGACCTTGGTGGTTATCCCTACCCTCTATTACTCGACCCGCAAAAAGGAGCACTTATCATGACCTCATGGCAAATCGTTCGACTCATCGCTGGAACCTTCATTCTGCTTTCACTGGCCATGGCCATTCCCTCAAGCCCACTTTTCGTGAGCGAGTGGTGGCTGGCCTTTACCGCGTTTGTGGGGGCCAACCTGCTGCAAAGCGCTCTGACGCGTTGGTGCCTCATGGAGACCATCCTTCGCAAGCTGGGCGTGCGCGCAGGCCAGTAACGCTTGCAAGGGCGTCTCTGCTCGGACTCGCCCTGCTGGTCCCGGGTTGGGGTCAAAGCCAGACGCCCGCGCCCCTCGATTTAAAACCCTGCCGAGTTGACGGACTTGGCCGAGAGGCTCAGTGTGGCTGGCTTGCGCGGCCACTCAACCCTGACGGGGCCAACAATAATGACGCCGAAATCCGAATCCGCGTGGTGGTGATCCCCGCGAGAGCACGGATTTCAAAGCCAGACCCGGTCTTTTTTCTGGCCGGTGGCCCTGGTCAAAGCGCAATCGAACTCGCGTCCTTACTCGAAGGACGCTTTGGCCGACTGCTGAATCGAAGAGACCTGGTGCTGGTCGACCAGCGTGGCACGGGTCAGAGTGCCCCGCTGCAGTGTCCGACGGTTTCGCCCACGCGTCCGCTCTCTCAGGCTGTAGACCCGCAGGAAATTCAAAAAGACATCGACCAGTGTCTCAAGGCAGCACAGGCCCTTGCGTATGGTGACCTCACCGCTTTCACGACCACGCATGCCATGCAGGACCTCGATGCGGTGCGGTCGGCACTTGGCGCCGAGCAAATCAATCTCATTGGCGGCTCCTACGGCACACGCGCTGGTCTGGAGTACTTGCGGCTCTACCCCAATCGTGTCAGGCGCCTGGTGCTTGATGGTGTCGCCCCACCAGACGGTGCATTGCCCCTCTCAATGGGGGCAGATGCGCGTTCAGCCTTGCTCAATCAATTCGACCGCTGCGAGTCAGACCCCTATTGCCGCGCACACTATCCCCGGCTTCGCGAGCAATGGACCGAGCTCCTGAGCCGCCCACAACTCACCATCAGCGGACGCCATCCAGTCACGGGCAAAAGCGAACGCTTCTCCATGCCATCGGGCTGGCTGTGGGAGTTCGGCCGTATCGCACTCTACGCCCCCGAGGTGGCATCCACGCTTCCGCACGCCATCTCCCAAGCTGCGGTAGGGAACTGGAGCCCATTCCTGGGGGTGCTCTCCCTGATGAGCACCCATCCGCGCAAGCCAATGGCTGGCGCAATGCACTTTGCAGTCATTTGCTCGGAGGACATGCCCATCGTGGAGGGGTTGGTCTCGGGCGTGGCTTCACCTCGTTTTACGGGCGATGCATTAAAGGCCGCAGAGTCTGCCCTCGAGCGTTATCGTCAGGCTTGTCGCATGTGGCCACGTGGCAAGGTGGATCCTGGGTTCTACGAGATCAAGCCCTCTCCTGCCCCTGTCGTGCTGCTCTCTGGCGGTGCGGACCCCGTCACGCCACCACACCATGGGGCGCGCGTGGCCCAGCGACTGGGAGCGCTTGCGCGGCACGAGGTGGTGCTCAACGCTGGCCACGGTGTGATGGGCCTCAATTGCATGCGCGACGCGCTCTTTGAATTCATCAATGCGGACACCGATGCCAAGGCACAGTCTGTGCGCCTTGACTGTGCGCGCAATCTTCCGGCGCCAATGCCGTTCATTCCAATGGGCGCAAAGCCATGATTCAAATTGACAGCCTCTCCAAGACATTTCGATCAGGCCGCGGAAAAAAGGCAACCGAGGTGCATGCGGTTCGCGCCGTCAGTTTTACGGCCCAAGAGGGACGCATCACGGGATTACTGGGACCCAATGGAGCTGGAAAAACGACGACGCTTCGTATGGTGGCTGGACTCATCCAGCCAGACTCAGGAACCGCGCTCGTCGATGGTATTTCAATTGCAACGGATCGCTCCAAGGCCATGAAAAGGCTCGGCGTGCTCTCAGATGCGCGCGGCCTGTATGGGCGCCTTACCGCGCGCGAGAACATTGCTTACTACGGTTCACTCTACGGGCTGAGCAAGGCCCAATCACACCAGGCCATAGACCGCATGGCCGACATGCTCGAGATGGCAACCCTGCTGGATCGACGCACCGAAGGCTTTAGCCAAGGAGAGCGCATGAAGGTCGCCCTTGCTCGCGCCATGATTCACAACCCAGCAAACCTGATCCTGGACGAGCCCACCAATGGCCTCGACGTGCTCTCAACGCGAGCCCTGAGAGAGAGCCTACGAACCTTGAGAGACGAAACGGGAAAGTCCATCATCTTTTCCACCCATGTCATGCAAGAGGTCGAGAGACTCTGTGACCACGTGGTGGTGGTGGCCCAAGGTCGATGTGTTGCAGAGGGAACAATCGAGGCGCTCAAATCGCAAGCAGGCACAGACGACTTCGAGGAGGCCTTTGTGCGACTGGCCTTCCCCGATAGGAGTGAATCGGCATGATGCGAAGCGTACTCGCAGTCCTCCAGAAGGAAGTCATCGACGCACTTCGCGACCGCCGCACGCTGACCGCCATTCTGATCAGCAGTGTGGCCATGGGGCCTTTCATTCTGCTCATGCTCTCAAGCCTCATCAGCAGCATGGAGCGGCAGGTGGAGTCGCGCACGATTATGGTCTCGAGCCTCGAGGCGTCGCCTCGTCTTGTCAATTTTCTTCAACGTCAAAACCTCACGGTTGAAGAGGCCCCAGCAAACTTCGAGGCCCTGATCCGGAGTGGTGAACTCGATAAGCCTGTTGTCGAACTTGAGGCCCGATTCGATGATCTGTTCGCCCAGGGCCTGCAGCCCAGAGCAACCGTACTGACCAACAGCGATCACAAAACCGCTGCCGTCGGAGCTCGGCGCGCGGAAGGCCTGCTCAGAGGTTTCCAGAGAGAGACCGGACTCTTGACGTTGGCCTCCCTGGGGCTCTCGCGGGAGCTGCTCCAGCCCATGGAGGTCAGTGGTATCGATCTGGCCAAAACTTCCCCCATGGGGGCACAGTTCACCTCCATGGTGCCCTACTTCATTTTGATGGCTGTGGTCTATGGGGCACTCACGGCAGCACTCGACACCACGGCAGGCGAACGAGAGCGCCGCAGCCTCGAGCCCTTGCTCATGACCCCGGCGTCCTCTTGGGCACTGGTGCTGGGCAAGTGGGGAGCCATTACGAGCGTTGCCATGATGATCACAGTCCTGAGTTCGCTAAGCTTCATTCCGAGCCAATGGCTCATCGCCAGCGAGACCCTGTCGGCCCTCTTTCAATTCGGTCCGCGCGAGGCTATTGCATTCGTGGCGATCTTGATCCCACTCGGGGGCGCACTCGCCTCCATGCTGATGGCAGTGGCCATTCGCAGCAAGACCTTCCGAGAGGCGCAGTCTACAAGCACCTTTGTGGTGCTTGGGGCCTCGTTTATTCCTGCAATCAGTTTTTTGAATCCGAGTGCGGATGAGGCATGGCATGCATGGGTACCCGCCCTCGCACAGTTTCAAATCATGGGACGCGTCCTTCGCGGGGAGGCCATGCCATGGGAGGCACTGGGCATTTCGGTTGTGGTGTGCCTATTCATCATCGCGGCCTGCCTTGCCAGCGTGACCCGTGAAATTCGCAAAGCAGTGTGAAGCGAGCTCGGCCCTAATGCAGAACCACGGCAGCGGCGGCAGCGCCGGTGATGTCGTCAGGCGCGCGCAGCGTAAACGCGGGAATCTCGGCCTGAAAGACCTCGGCATCGTCTGCAATGCAGGTATAACTGCCGTGCATACTCCCCAAGGCACTCTGAATGCGCGTCCCGCTGGTGTACTCGAAAGACTCACCCGGCTGCAGAAAGGGCTGTTGCCCCACAACGCCCAGGCCCCTCACCTCTTGTCGATGCCCAGCTGCGTCCTCAATGACCCAGCGCCTCGCAATAACCTGTGCCGGCAAGAGGCCACGATTAGTCAGCGTGACCGTGTACGCAAAGGTGAACATCTGCTCACGGGGGTTCGACTCGTGGGGCAGGAACTGGGTATTGACTGAAACAGTGATGAGGTTTTTTTCCATGGTCCGTAGGTTGGGGGCATTCGCCGCCCATTTCAAGAGAAATATCCCCTCCAGCGTGCTGCCGATGCTCCTGGTCATTTGCCTTGGTTCTGGCTGTGTCGTGAGAACGCAAGAGTTCCATTGCAACGCAACTCTCAAAGACGGCAGCCGACAAGAAATTGATCTCGAGATGAGCCCGACTCAGATGCGTCTGGCAGGACGGGCCTATCAGTTCAAGGAAGAGACAGGGGTCGATCGTCTCTACCAACATGAGTCAGGGGAGACCCTGCGTTTTAATGTCGCATCAAACCAATTACGCTCAGCGGACCAGGTTTGGTCCTGCCGCCGCTACCTCAGTCCTTAAGGTCGCCAATGCCCTATTCGCATCTTCTCTCTCCCCTTAACCTCGGATTCACCACCCTGCGCAATCGTGTGCTCATGGGCTCTATGCACACGGGGCTGGAGGATCGCAGCGACCTCAGTCCCCTTGCAGCGTATTTTCGCGAACGGGCCGCGGGTGGGGTCGGACTCATTGTAACGGGTGGTTTTGCGCCCAACATTGCGGGATGGAGCAAACCCTTCGCTGGGAGCATGCGCACGAGGGCAGACAGCCGTCGACACCGGGTGCTCACAGAGGCAGTTCATGCGGAGGGCGGCAAAATTGCCATGCAGATTCTGCATACCGGTCGGTATGGCTACCACCCCTTCATCGTAGCGCCCAGCCGCATCAAGTCGCCGATCACGCCCATCACGCCATGGGCGCTCTCGAGTGCGGGCGTCGAGCGACAGATCAAAGCCTTTGTGCGCAGTGCTGAGTTGGCCCGAGAAGCCGGATACGACGGCGTCGAGATCATGGGGTCCGAGGGCTACTTCATTAATCAATTCATCGTAAGCGCCACCAACAAACGACACGACGCATGGGGAGGCTCCTACGAGAACCGAATCCGACTCCCCATTGAGATCGTGCAGCGCACACGAGAGGCACTTGGGGAAGACTTCATCCTCATCTATCGACTCTCGATGCTTGACCTCATCCCCGGTGGAAGCACGTTCGAGGAGACTCTTGCACTCGCCCGCGCCATCAGTGCTGCAGGCATTACCCTCATCAACACCGGAATCGGTTGGCATGAGGCAAGAATACCCACCATTGCCACCAGCGTTCCAAGAGCCGCATTTACTTGGGTGACGCAGCGCATGCGCTCAGCGCTTCAGGCTGAAGGTATCCGTACCCCGCTCATTACGACCAACCGCATCAACACCCCCGAGATTGCAGAGCAGATTCTGAGCAGCGGTCAGGCGGACATGGTCTCAATGGCTAGGCCTTTTCTGGCTGATCCGGAATTTGTTGTGAAGGCTGCCCAGGGCCGTGCCGACGAGATCAATACCTGCATCGCCTGCAATCAAGCCTGCCTGGATCACGTCTTCGAAAGCAAGATTGCCTCCTGCCTCGTAAACCCACGCGCCTGTGCGGAATCCACCTTGGTATTCCGTCCCGCAATTCAGCGCAAACGCATTGCCGTTGTGGGCGCAGGGCCAGCAGGTTTGACCGCGGCTGCCTACACTGCAGAACGTGGCCACGAAGTCCACCTCTTTGAATCGAGCCCAGACCTTGGCGGCCAACTCAACATGGCCAAGCGCATTCCTGGCAAAGAGGAATTCCATGAAATGTTGCGCTACATGCGCAGACGCCTTGAATTGACCGGAGTCCATCAACACCTGGGAGCATCAGTTCAGGTCGATGTACTCAAGGATTTTGATGAGGTGATCCTTGCCACCGGCGTCTCCCCCAGGAACCCGCACATCCCCGGGCAGGACGACCCGCGCGTCGTCTTCTACACCGATGTGCTTCGCGGTCAGGCCGCAGTGGGCGAGCGCGTGGTCATTGTGGGAGCCGGCGGCATTGGATTCGATGTGGCCGAATTTCTCTGCCGCGACCCAGCCGCCGCCTCTTCTACCCCCTCGGCTCAATCCCTCGATGAGTGGCTCTCTGAGTGGGGGGTGACTGACCCTGCCCGTGAGCGAGGCGGGCTGAGCCCTCGCGGGCCCCACATGGCTCGGGCCGCACGGCAGATCACATTGCTCCAGCGCAAGCCTGGCAAGCCCGGTGAAGGCCTCGGCAAGACCACCGGATGGATTCATCGCAGCACCCTCAAGCTGCACGGCGTGGCGATGCGCAGCGGCGTGCAGTATCAGGCGATCAGCCCTGCGGGACTTGAGATTTCAGACGCAAAAGGCGGGCGAGAGGTGCTCCCCTTCGATACCCTGATACTCTGCGCGGGCCAGACCCCATTCAACCCGCTTCAAGCTGCTTTGCATGAGAGAGGCAAAACCGCTCATGTCATTGGAGGCGCTCGAGACGCCTCAGGGCTCGATGCCAAGCGGGCCATTCGCGAAGCGGCTGAACTCGCAGCCAGCATTTAAGAGAGGCAGGAGAGCCAACATGCACGACGCACTCAGCACCTTCATTCAAACCACCCAGCAAGCCTTGCGTGACCATCCTGGCCCTGAGGGCAGACAGGTCGTCTGTCGCGCCCTAGAAGCCTTGCTTAGCAACGAGTCCTTTATCGAAAGCGCGGTGGAGGCGAACACGTTGGAACGCAATAAAGTCTACGAAGACCCAGACTTGGGGTTTTGCGTGCTTATTCATACCTACGATGGGCCCAAATCCAGCGGCCCACACGATCATGGACACTCCTGGGCTATTTACGGACAAGCCCAAGGAGAGACCTTTATGACCGACTATGCGCTCGTCTCACCTGCGACCGACTCTGTCGCTGGCCGAGTACGCGCCCTGCGCCGTTACAGCTTGCAACCTGGCGATGCTCACCTCTACAACGAAGGAGACTTGCACGCTCCAGAGCGCAAGGCAGCTACCCGGTTAATCCGCATTGAAGGCGTCGACATGCTCACCGTCAAGCGCATGCGATACGAGGAAATTTAACGCTCGAGGTTATTACAGGCCTCGCACTCTTCCTTGAAGATGCCGAGCTTCACAAGGCCGGCGTGGATCTGGCAGCCCACGCAAAAGCCCAGAATCGCCTCGAGCCACATAAAACCTAGGCACAGCCAGACCATGACCAGCGGCAGCCAGCGCGGCATGTACTGCTCGGTCGTGGGCAGTACCTGGCTCTGAAAGATTGTGTTGACCCACCCCGCGAATACCTCGGGGTGAAAAAAGACCAGACAAATGCAAACCATCGTCGCCCCGATGCTCCATGCAAATCGCTTCGGCGCGAGCGGCTTCCAATAGGGCTTCGCTTTGCGAGCAAGAAAGGTTGAGAGCCAAACGGTTGGGGACAAATAAGCCGTGCGCACAGCCATGCCTGCGAGCATTTCGAAGAGCGCATAAAAGAGCAGCCATGTCTGGATGCTGTAGTCATAGGTGCGGCGCACGGCCTCGACCATGTAAAGAATGCGCCCATCGAAGTCCATATCGAAGGTGTCGTTCACCACATTTCCGGTGACGACCCATTTGCTGCCCATGACGATGTCCCAGAGGGTAAAGGCCATATAAATAGGCACCGCAAGCATCAAGCCCGCACGAATCCGGACCGCGGTCTCGTTGATCCACGGGGTTTCATCGTCGGGATGTCGGAACCACAGCAGAGACTTTGTCATGACGACAATCTAATCCTAAACCCCCGGGGGTATCAAGCGCCTTGAGTGAACTCAACCGAGTGCCGCTACTATTACGCCATGACAACCGAAACCCTACACCCCTCCAGCGTCTCCACCCGAGCCAATGTGTTTTTTGACGGCAAGTGTGTGAGCCATACCGTTCATTTCGCTGACGGCAGCCGCAAGTCGGTTGGCGTCATACTGCCCTCTACCCTCACGTTCAATATTGGCGCCCCTGAGATCATGGAGTGCACGGGCGGAGCGTGTGAATACCGCGTGCACGGCCAAGAAGCCTGGAACACCTGCACTCCAGGGCAATCTTTTTCCATCCCTGCGAATGGTGGTTTCGATATTCGCGTGGCTGAGGCCTTTCATTACATCTGTCACTTCGGATAAGCCATGGCGACCATTCTTCAAAGCCTGCCGTCCGGGCAGCGCGTAGGCATTGCCTTCTCAGGTGGCCTAGACACCAGCGCGGCGCTGCTCTGGATGCGCCAAAAGGGGGCAATTCCCTTTGCTTACACGGCCAACCTGGGCCAACCTGACGAGAGTGATTACAACGAGATTCCGCGCAAGGCGAAGGCCTATGGTGCTGAACTCGCTCGGCTCATCGACTGCCGCATGCAACTGGCGCATGAAGGCATCGCTGCAATTCAAACCGGTGCGTTTCATATTCGCACGGGCGGCGCCACCTACTTCAACACCACACCCCTTGGACGCGCCGTGACAGGCACCATGCTGGTCGCTGCCATGAAGGAAGACGACGTCAATATCTGGGGCGATGGCTCCACCTTCAAAGGAAACGACATCGAGCGCTTCTACCGCTACGGTCTGCTCACGAATCCGAGTCTCAAAATCTACAAGCCGTGGCTTGATCAGCAGTTTATTGACGAGCTGGGTGGCCGTAAGGAAATGAGCGAATTCTTGATTGCAAACGGCTTTGACTACAAGATGAGCGTGGAGAAGGCCTACAGCACGGATAGCAACATGCTGGGGGCCACCCACGAGGCTAAAGACCTAGAAGAACTCTCCGCAAGTGTGCGCATTGTGAACCCCATCATGGGGGTCCCATTTTGGCAAGAAGACTGCCCGGTCAAGGCCGAAGAGGTCACCGTGCGATTTGAGGAAGGCCAGCCCGTCGCACTCAACGGGAAGACCTTTGAGCATGCTGTCGAGCTCTTTCTGAAGGCCAATGAGATTGGTGGACGCCATGGCTTAGGCATGTGCGATCAGATCGAGAACCGCATCATCGAAGCCAAGAGCAGGGGCATTTATGAGGCGCCTGGAATGGCTCTCCTGCATATCGCTTACGAGCGGCTTGTCTCGGGCATTCACAATGAAGACACCATTGAGCAATACCGCATCAATGGGCTCAAGCTGGGCCGACTGCTCTACCAGGGCCGTTGGTTTGACCCTCAGGCCATTATGTTGCGTGAGACCGCCCAACGTTGGGTGGCCCGCGCTGTCACCGGCGAGGTCACCATCGAACTTCGTCGGGGCAACGACTACAGCATTTTGAACACCGAGAGCCCGAACCTGACCTATGCAGCCGAGCGACTGAGCATGGAGAAGGTTGAAGACGCTCCATTCTCTCCGGCTGACCGTATCGGTCAGCTCACGATGCGCAATCTCGACATCACCGACACGCGCGGAAAGCTAGGGCTCTACAGCAAGTCTGGTCTGCTATCGCTCGGCGAAGGAACCGACCTGCTCAAACTGGGGCAATAAGCGCTTTTAGCCGGCTCACGGCCCCTGGCGAGAGGGGCTGTGATCGGCGCGTCTCATTATTGACCTGGACGACAACTGTCTTTCCGTTTGCCACACACAGGCCATGTTGGAATACCGCTTGGAGCAGGGTGACGGACGCTGATCCAACGCGTTCAACGCCCGTTCCGATTTCGACAGTGCCCGGCCAAGTCACTTCATTCAGATAATCGAGCTGTAGGCTAGCGATGACAAAAGAGCAGCCCGGATCGAGGATAGGCTCAGTCTGAGTCTGAAGCATTTCCACCCGACCGGTCTCAAGAAAGGTCGAGAAGACCGCATTATTCACATGACCCTGGCGGTCGGTGTCGCCGTATCGAAGCTTGTCTTGAGACCGAATGGGGAATGACGCGAGGTCTGGAGGGGCCGCTCGGGTGGACATGCGCGTTAGCGTACCACCAGGACCGGAACCTTTGCATGGGCCAGCACTTTCTGCGTCTCGCTTCCCAACAAAACGCCCATTACGCCTGTGTGGCCATGAGAAGCCATAGTGATTAAGTCGCAGCCATACTGCTCGCACGCTTTCAGAATGCTCTCACTTACCCGAACGCTCAATACGTAGACCGCAGCACACGGAACGCCGGCGGCCTCGCAGGCCTTTTCGATGTCGCCAACATATCCCCGCGCGTTTTCTTCAACCCGCTTACCGATATCCTCCGGCAGGTAAAAGCCCTCCATGGCATAGCCTGCGTAGACACCACTTTCGTAATCAGGCGCGGAGTGAAAGGCAGTGATCTTCGCATTGAGCGCCTTGGCGAGTGCTATGGCCTGATGAGCAGCCCGCATCGAGAGCTCAGAACCGTCGGTTGGAACCAGAATGTGTTTAAACATGGCGTGCCTCCTGAGTAAGTTCAAATCACCGGCAGAGTCTTCAGTAAATCGACAGCGCTTGTCAGGGGTATTGATGTCTATCAATAGATGGAGGATCTCATGATGGGTCTGCACTATGACCATCATTAAAAACAACGATTGGATTATTTAAGGCGATTGTCGCAACCTATTTGTGCAGATCCCGATCAACCAGTCTTGAAAGGACAACGACATGTCTACAGCCGGAACCTGCCCCGTGATGCACGGGGCCAACACCTCTGGAAGCACCACCAACATGGAATGGTGGCCGACCAATCTGAACCTGGACATCCTTCACCAGCATGACCAGAAGACCAACCCCCTCACCGGCTTTAACTATCGTGAAGCCGTGAAAGCCCTCGATGTCAACGCACTGAAGCAAGACATCACGACTCTCATGACAGACAGCCAGGATTGGTGGCCTGCAGACTGGGGCCACTACGGGGGACTGATGGTACGAATGGCATGGCACGCAGCCGGCACCTACCGTGTCGCCGATGGTCGTGGCGGGGGCGGCACTGGAGCGCAGCGCTTCGCGCCCCTGAACTCATGGCCAGACAATGCCAACCTCGACAAGGCGCGCCGTCTGCTCTGGCCCATCAAGAAAAAATATGGCAACAAGCTCTCTTGGGCAGATCTCATCATCCTGGCCGGCAATGTGGCCTACGAGTCTATGGGCCTAAAAACCTTCGGGTTTAGCTTCGGACGAGAGGACTGGAGCAGCCCCCATTTCAACCGGACATAGTGCTTTTCGATAACGCCTAGGCATACGACTAGGCTTATGACTATGTCTAAGGAGTGAGATGGAAGCGATTTCTGTAGTGACTGAGGTGCAGCGCCGGCGTCGATATTCAATTACCGAGA